>JAQZBN010000068.1 GCA_029238935.1 Herbinix sp. | reverse complement strand
CCAGGTATGATGTTGCGGATGCACAGCTATCCTATGGACCGGACCAAATCGAAGAAGTTAGTATTCCTGACCCTTCCCTATTTCATGACATTCGTTCGAAACAGGCCCCTCCGAAGGTACCCAAGGTCTTTTTATCGAACAAATGCATCTTTAATTGTGCCTATTGTGGCTGCAGAGCCAGTCATGAGACCAATAGCCGGTATTGTAATACGCCTAAGGAGATGGCAGAGATATCAGTCAATGAAGCAAGAAAAAACGGTCACGGGGTCTTTATCACTTCAGCAATTTATCAAAATGCAAATTATACGGAAGAATTAATTATAGAGACCTTACGAATCATGCGGGAAGAACTTCGCTATCCCGGTTATATTCATGCGAAAGTAATGCCTGGAACGGATCCTTTATTGATTGAAAAAGCCGGACGTTACGCCAATCGTCTCAGTGTCAATATAGAAGTAGCCCAAAACTGTGGCTATGAGCGGATTGCCAAACAAAAGAATAAACAAAATATCTTAGTTCCAATGCAGCAAATCAGTAATCTAGTCCAAAATACAAGACAATATAAAAGCTCCAATAATCCGATGATGGCGAAATCTCAGACTACTCAGCTGATGGCTGGTAGCACCGATGAGACAGACCGAACGATCATGATATTATCGAAAGCATTATATAAAAAGTTTCAGCTTAGCCGGGTATATTATACTGCATTTCATTATCTTCACGAAGCAAAGGGTTATGAGCTTCCCTTTGTACAAACCCCACTCTGGCGAGTAAGACGACTCTATCAAGCTGACCGTCTAATGCAATTGTACGGTTTCACATCCGATGATATTACACCGGAGCAGTCGCCAAATTTAACCGAAGATATTGACCCAAAGATCGCTTGGGCAATCCGTAATATTCATCTGTTCCCCATCGAAGTTAATCGGGCAGATTACGAGTTACTATTACGTATACCGGGAATTGGTCTTACTTACGCTCAAAAAATACTTAAGGCCAGACGGTATGGTACGATTACCCATCAAACCCTACGTAAAATCGGTGTATCCTTAAAAAGAAGCAATTATTTCATCACCTGTAACGGTAAATATGAAGGTGGAAATTACATTGATCATCCCGAATTAATGACTCAGCTTTTTAAGGAAGTAAACTTATAAATACGACTTTGATTTATATACTAGCACCAATATATAATTTCATATAAGGATCAACCTATAGATTGATTTATAAATCTATCTAAAAAATGAGCCCCTATAATAATACTTCTTATTATCTAGGAGCTCATTTCTATTTTTCAATAGCTTAAATTTGACCGATTATCTTTACTTACTGATTAGTTTATTCCGTTATATATTTAAATACATTTATATAACTATTAATTAATATATTGGTTAATCTGTATTGATTTTATATTGGTTTTATATTGGTTTCTCTATCGTTTATACTGTTTTCCATATTGATTTATATGCTTTAACATACTTATATCCCGACTAACTACCCACTTCTTTTAATTAATTTGAATGAATCACCTGATGAACGCACTGCTTAATCAGTTCCAACTCTTCCTTGGTCGCTTCAACCCCATCAATCACCGGTGGCTGATATTGGTTCAGCAAAATATTTCCCTTAACCACAGCTTCATACCAGGTAGCAGCCAAGGCGTATCTACCATAAACAAAATGCATATGGAAACCATCTCTGCAAAGGCTCTTACCTCCATGGGCATAATCAAAAGCAGGAAGTGTTCGAAGCTTTTGTATTACATCGCCGCAAGGTATTATCTGTAAGCCCAGCTCCTGTGCCATTTTATCATAGCATTCAGTTAGGGAACGATACATTTCCTCTTGATTATTATGATAATAACAGAACTGGGAATGATCTGAATCGATCTCATAAGCCCAGGTTTTATGTACCAACTGCTTCGCATTCGGAACAACTTGCTTTACATAATCAGAGAGAAGTTTATGATATGGATAATAAGAATCTATGACACCACTGTATCCGCTGCATTGTTGTAAAGTAATCACATCCCAGGCATCCTCTTCTAATACTTCCTGTATGGTAACCTGTTTACCGGTACTCACACCATTTAGTTGATAATCATATTCAGCTGCATTTTGCAGGATATTATTCCAATGACGTTCTAAGGAACATCCTCCAATATATAAATTTACTACTTTCAAAGGAATACCATCGCTTTTTGCCAAATCATAAAGATATTTCGTGGCGTCCTCTGAAAAGCTATTTCCGATTGCTAAAATTTTTAACATAATACTTCTCCTTCTATAATTAATAATGATAAAAAGTTTCCTTATATATAAATGCAACAAACCCTATTCCATATTATCTGATATAGGTAATTCGATTTCCCGTGCGTTTTAGGGGCGATTGCTTTTTCATATCCGAATACCCTAAGGCCAGGCTGCAACAGACAGTCTCATCCTCCTCAAGACCTTGCTGTTTTAAGAATTCGTGTATTACCGGATTCTCGTCCAACCAGTGAAGCTGATTAATATAGCAGGAACCCACAGAAAGTGATTCAGCAGCAATCATCATATTCTCCAGGATGCAAACACTGTCTGCCATAGCATTTCCATATCCTTTTTTGTTGGCTATCACCACCAGAGTAGGAGCATGATAACTGAAATCATAACCTCCCTTTTTGGATGCAGAAATCGACCCCTGAAGACTTTTATACATGCCTTCATAGATCTCTATTTTACTAAATTCCTGCTCCACAAGTTGCTTTAACTCATTTAAAACGATTTGATTTTGAAAAACGAGCAAATGACTTGTCTGATTATTACCTCCGCTAGGAGCATATATCCCTGCTTCTAATATCGCCGAAAGCTCGTCCTCCCGGATTGGTTCCTCTAAAAATTTTCTTGTACTTCTTCTATTCTTTATGGTTTCAATGACATGATTCAAGTTTGTATTCTCCTTTCTCTATCACCTTAAGGCTAGTTGTTGGATTATTACCTACTAATAATCCATTCACAACTGAAATAAAACGGTATTCATGATCCAAGATATAACCACAAACAATATGAATATTATACCATGTTTTATAAAATAATCCAAAGCTAATTCTTAATTTTGATATAGTAGCGAGACTCGTAGGATCATCATAATATCGGTTTATAAAGGTGCTATACTATTTCGAAGCATTCCTAATGTCGGTTCTAATTGATCTTGTGTCGAGTGCATAGTTAATGTATAATATTACCATATACATGGTGTGTAATCGTCTTACGGCTCCAAAAATATCAATATTGCAATAATAAAAGGGTTTGTTATTAAAATTACTTTACTGACTTACTTCATAAGCAGTAATAAAGCCATTAACACTCATAAAGCTTTTATATTACACTTGGTTACCATGTATCATTTTGCTATAACAAAATTTATATTTTGAACAGGAGACAATGATATGGAATACGAGAAGCTAATGGAAACCATTCACTATAATGGTGCAACATTCGAAGTTGTTGAAAGACCGGAAATTCTATGGGTGGGCAAAATTGCGTATGCGACAAACCTCACCGATGAGCCAGATATCGGTAATTTACTCAGAGTATATCAGGAGCTTGTACCAACGCCAAAACTTGCACGCATAGCCCCTGATTGGGATGCTGCTATCAGTATTGATTATTGGCGTGATGGTCATGCACCTCGCGGAATGATGTTTGCACAGGAAACCAGTGATGAAAAACAGGCTGACTGTTATGATATCTACAAAATGCCTGGCTCATTGTTTATGCGAATATTAAACAACGAAGACGCAGCAAAGCTTTTGGGGAAAGAACAGTGCGAAAATTGGGAACTGTTCGGCTTAATGAAAAATACGATTATGCCGAGTTTTGGTTATAAATTTAATGAAAATGGTGCACAAGAGATTGAATATCATAATTATAAGACAAATATTTTTTATGCTTATGTGCCAGTTACGAAAATGTAATATGTGAAATCGCAAAATGAATAGATCTAATATGCAGATAGGATGCCTCAAATTATCATGTCTACGAAGCAATTGAGAGCGTTAAAGCCCCTATCAAACATGACTTGTTAATACCAAAAAACTTAATTTCACCCTATGAAAATGTACTATGATATCGCCACAATACGATGACATAGTGCATTTTTTTCATCTGTCTTTCGGTTTGAGTAGGTAGTTACGGATATCGTTGTTATTTCATAAGCTCCACTATATGGCATACTTAATAAAAATTATAAAACGATTAATCTTAATTAAACTTATCTGAGAAGTATTTACAGACATTACTTTCTATGTAATACTAAATAAAATATAACATATTTTCCCACTCCTTCATTATATTGGATTGTAATTTATCAGGAGGTAACACTCATATGGACAAATCCATGGATTATAAGAAAACTTATACCTATGAAGCCTTTATCAGCTATCGCCATGTGGAACCGGACAAAAGTATTGCAAAATCCTTACTTACTATGCTCGAAACCTACCGAATTCCTACCAAGCTAGCGAAGAAGCTTGGGAAAGATCGTATCGGAAAAGTTTTTCGCGACCGTGAAGAATTACCGGTATCGGAAAATCTAACGGGAGATATTCATACGGCCCTCAGTAATTCTCATTTTCTTATTGTAATCTGTTCAAAGAATACGCCTGCCTCAAAATATTGTGCGAAGGAGATCGCGGAATTTAAGGAAATGCACGGTTCTTCTAATATACTGACCCTATTAATTGATGGCGAACCTGACAATGCATTTCCACAGGAACTTCGCTATTCTACGATCAAACTGATCGATGAACTGGGTGTAGAGAAGACCTTTACTGAGGATATTGAACCGCTGGCTGCGGATATTCGGGCTGAGAAACTCTCTATGATGAAGAAGAAGCTAAAAAGATATGAAATTCTTCGGCTTCTGGCACCAATACTGGGGGTTAGCTATGATACCTTAAAGGATCGCGAGAAAGAACGTAAGCATCAAAGATTGCAAACAACCATCTCCCTTTCGATCGCAGCGGCTTCCATTTTGGCATTTATCATTGGTATTGGACTTAATACCATTGATGAAAAGAAACAGGAGGTTGCCAGGCTTTCGAATTTACAGACGGCGAATGAACTATTTCAAAATCTTACAGAAGCAGAAAGTATGCTGTCAGTTAACTATGACAGAGAGAGTGCTCTTCAAAGTGCCATAAATGTCATTGACGGCTATTCTTCTGACTGGGGTGGATATGATCAGGCTCAGTTAATGGCAGAGAGAGTTCTACAAGCAGCAGCCTATGTTCCAGAAAATAGTATCCTAACGAAGATATCCTCAGAGAACAAGGATTTGCTTAAGACTTACTTCCAGGAGGAGGATCAACTTACTCATATTAATGCATACACAGAACTACCTCCATCAGAACAACAGCAGTTGGATAAATTTGAAGCCTTTCTCTTAGAAAATGCTTCGGAATACAACATAAGCTATCTATATGACTGTGGAAGTGTTTTCTATTCCAGATATTTGATTACTGCCGGCTATCATGTGGATGATGAAACAAAAGCTGTATTATTTATAGCGGATTTGCATGACAATTTATTATATAGCTATCATGTAGAGCTCGAGATGTATCAAGATATACAACAGCTTTACCTGACTCCTGATGAAAAGGAATTAATCGTTATATCACGTCTAGGAGTATATGAAACCACTTTTTCTATTTATGATATTGAAAAAGAAGCAAGCGAAAGCCTTCAATGGCAATTTACCTTAACCGGAAATGCAGATTTGGAGGCAGTTTCAAAGGACTCTAAGCGAATGATTGTATCAACGGAATATAATAGTTTTATATTCTATATTACAAATCAAATAGGGCGTCTTCTTCCTTATATGAACGATCCTGATGAAATCATACGCTTTCGCTCGGATGGTACTTACTTTACTGATAACTTACGTATATTTAGTGGTACAAATTATTATATGAACAGGGAAATAAATCTGCCTGAGAAATTAATTATAGAACAACCTCCCTACCGTGTTGAAACAGTCTCTCACGAAAAGGATGTCCGACTGGAACAGGTAATTTATCGGACACAGGATAGTGCAGAACTTGCTCGGCATGAATTTGATCATTCCGAAAGTATCACTCTTACAGCTTTAGCTCCAAACAATCATTGGCTTATCGCTTATAATCCCTGGGCAGATAGTAGTCAAAACTGGTCCATTGGTCTTACGATATGGAATTTTAATACGAACGAGACGATCAACGAATTCGCTATTCCCTACGATAAACCTTTTGAAGCGATGCAGCTTTCCGAAGATGAAGCCTCCTTATATTTTGTGACTACCGATGAGATTGTTGTAGTAGACCTTGCAACCGAAAGCATAATAAAGAAAATACCCTTAGAAGAGCCTAATTTAAATGAAGGGACAGCTCTTGGAAAAGCATTGTTTTATTATTTGGGCTCCTACTACATGGATGAAAGTATTGTAGATGTTAAGAATGACCGCTTATACTGTGTGTATTTCCCAACCGCAGGTTTCAATAGTGCTGCAAATGTCGCAGGTGTCGTCTATCAACTCAGTACCGGTAAAATCATCTGCAAATGTCCGAAGTTGATTTTTGATGCGGACCAAGTGGTTGCGTCCACCGAGTTAGAATATGTTCTTTCACCTGAATATGGCATTATCGTTACCGACCTCACTACCAGGACTCCTGTTGGCGGGATCTGCCTTCCTCCCCTCCTAAAGATGATAGAGGATGCTAGAGATTATTTATACCCTGCTAATACATTAAATAATTAATTTACACATGATTTTTTACCCTCTGCAAATGATATATTATAAAATGGTTTATTACTACGGTTTGCATAAATAGTGTTATTACCTATGTAACTAGGTAAAGCATTGAGATAAATATTTCATGTACTACGTTTTACTGTACCTTCTTAAGAAAGAACGAATTTCACTGTATAAAAATGTCCCAGATTATAACAGTTTATTAATCTTGTTATAACCTGGGATACTTTTTATCCGTCATCAATTTTTTTCATCTATATTACATTATGGTCTAAATCATAATGTCCACATCATTATCCCAATTTCATATTTATTTGACAACGATAAAGGTTTCTACAATTATCTAATAAGTTCGAAGTAAGTTCCTCCTCCGATCAGTACCAGTGTATTTTCATCCTTGATCAAGAAGGAATATCCAACATTGTTCGCATCAGATACAGTAATCTCAGTCACAGACTCTGCACTAATTCCCAGCAATTCGAAACTCATTCGGTAATTGATTACAAAATCTTCGGCAGTGATTACTGCTTCCGCATAAGTTGGTTTGTCAATTACATCCTCAAGATAAGAAGCCTGATCACCAAAGCCGGTTGCGCTGTCCTCGGATAAGCTTACTGTCTTACCAACCAAGCTTTCTGCATCTTCCGAACTAAAGGTTCCTGCAGATCCATAGGCTAATACTTTGTTTATCTTCCAGTCTCCATAAAAGGAATATCTCTCTAACGTATTTTCATTTTCAGTACTCGTATCATCACTGGTTAAAACAGGTTGATCTTGATTTTGGTCTTCTACTGCTTCATTGCTTTGATCCGGGTTACTTTGCTCGGCATCATCCGAACTATTATCTATATCTGCATTCTCTTGCTCATTATTTCCATCTTCTGTTGTTTCTTGGCTACTGTTCTCATCCGATGTTTGAGTATCGGTGCTCTCATTGTCTTTCGCATCAGAATTTTCTGTATTGCTATCTGATCCGTCCGTTTGATTTTCGGTATTGACTGTATTACTTCCTGTTTCCTCATTGTTTTTAAGTTTACAGCCGGTCAAGCCGACAAGTCCGAGGGTTACTATTAGTAGGACGGCTATCAAGTTACTGGTCCATCGTTTATTTTGTTTAAATTTACTTATCATAATAATTCTCCTTTTATAACTAGTCTTGTTCTTTGATATACCTGCGGTTGCTGGAATGAAATTTGATTCTGATAGTAATGAAATCAATTTAATAATTGTATTTCCGTAATTCTTGTAATCTTTCTCTTCTAGATATTGCAATGCTACTGCATCACAGGATATCTCATTATCCTCTCTGATCTTTGTAAAAGCGTACCAGATCAGCGGATTATAGAAATTTACAATCTGAAGCAAGGTTAATATCCAGTTAATAACGATATCTCTTCTCTTATAATGGGTTAATTCATGAAGAAAGATATATTTGATTTCTTCATCGCTTAATTGCTTCATATACGCCTCTGATACTAAGATTTTTGCTCTCAAGGATACATAGAGAGAGGGTGCTCTGCGCTTTTTCGTAGCGTATACCGGTACCCGGTGTTTCATCTTCATGAGTTTTATACAACTGTTTAAGATATCATTAATTCTTTTATCCTCTAGGGGAGTATATCTTGTATGTACCTTCCATACAAATACAATATTAATCCAAAGGATATATGCGCTAAATAGAACTATCCCCACAATCCAGAGGAATGTTGCTATGGTAATGGGAGAAACATCGAAGGCTTTCCTTCCTACCGAAGTATTCACTGCCCCATGACTGCTTCCCGTTTGATTTGGACTTGTGCTGTTCGTGACTGTAGTTACAGGTGGTTCCTTGGTTATTGTCCCAGCAGAATTGGCCGGTTCTTTCTGGGGGTGCGTTCTTGCTACCGAATTTTCAAATACACTGACCGGTAAATGTAGTTCCCGAGCAACGGTATAGAACACATTGTATATACTAAAGGAGCTTTCTGGAATGATTGGAAGCAGTAGTCTTACAATTAATAAACTCCAGATTATATATTGCCATCTGGGGCTTATGGTTTTACCAAAGACCTTCTTCACTAGTAAAATAATAACGATTAAGAACCCTGCAGTGGCTCCGATCGATAGATTTTGTTGAAATAGTTTCACCAATAAATTCATAACCGTTACCCTCTTTTATTCTTTTGATTTAATAAGGCCCTAAGTTCATCAATTTCCTGTTCTGATAACTTTTCATCCTGAATGAAATTACTAATCAGTGTATTTAAGGAACCATTAAAACATTTCTCCAAAAAGGTTTTTGTCTCTTCTTTTACACATTCATCCTCGGATACAGCCGCATAATAGGAATAGAAGGTTCCTTCCTTTTTCGCTATAATTGCACCCTTTGCAACTAACCTTCGGATTAACGTATGAATCGTCTTAGGATTCCAATCGGTTTTGGCTTCTAATTTCTCTACAATCTCACTGGCTTGTAGGGGTGACTTCTTCCATATTTCCTTCATTACTTTCCATTCTGAATCGGATATATTATTCATTCCTTATTGTTCCTCCCGTATTACATATGTACTACGCTTTTATATTACATCTGTAATACCATTGTTGTCAACCAGTTTTTTCATCTCATGTCAAATAAATTAACAAACCGTTTTCTATTTCAACTTATCTATAGCAAAAAGACGTGTCACAATGCGACACGCCCTCATACATACTTAATCCTGTTATTTATACGATAACTGATATGCTATTGTACCCGATAGGTAAGGCACTCTTATTCCTTTACTCAAAATAAGCACCATTTTCTCGTAGTATATTACGAAGTTCTTCTACCTCTACATTTTTTACATCACCAATACGAAGAGCTAATACTGCCGCAGTTCCTGCTGCCTGACCAGTAACTAGGCATACCGGCATAACACGAACACTACCCTGTATCTGACGATCGCTGGAAATAGTCTTACCTGCTACCAATAGATTCTTAAACCCTTTCGGTATTAAACAACGGTAAGGAATACCATGAGATTCCCCTGGGGCATATCTCTTAAAACCTTCTTCCCCGTCGCTCTCTCCAGTCATTACTTTATCCCGTTCCTTTTGGGATATATGAACATCCAAGAAATAACTGTTGCGGCCTATTTCGTCCGGAAAAGACCTGCGACTTAAGTAATCCTCCACCGTGATGGTATATTCTCCTACAATGCGCCTCGACTCCCTAATTCCCATCGCCGATGCCGTTGCCGTCAAGAAAGAAGCCCCAAAAATCTCAGGTAAAAACTCCTTCAGCCCTTGATGGTATTGGTAAGCTAATTGACGTCCCTTCATCATAGCTTCGGATACGCTAAACGGATCTAGCGGATCAATATTCCACAGATGTCCCGCATTAAAACCGACTGTTCTAGGGCCGATTAGGGAATGACAGCAGTGTGCATCCGTAACCAAAGGATATTGATCAGACCGAGCGATATCATAAGCTGCACAATCAGGATTTTTCATATGTAACAGCACCGGTGCATTCATATAATTATATTCATCGACATTGGACAACGTAAAGCAATGGGTATCCGGCTGCAGATCTTTACTGTTACCGTCACCAAATGCAAAAGGAAGGTCTGCCATTGCAACGATATCTGCATCTCCGGTACAATCAATAAAGATCTTCCCTTCCAATGCCGTAAGCCCGCTTTTATTTGATGCCACAAGATAGGATATCGCATTGTCCTCACAGGTAGCTGAAATTACCTGTGTATGAAATAATACCGTTACTCCTGCATCACTCACTAACTCATCATACACTCTCTTTAGAACTTCAGGATCGATAGGCACCCAGTCAACATGATCATTTTTTACATGCTTCATACATGCTTTCATCTTATCAAATACTTCAAGAGCAATCCCTCTGTATATTACATTTAATTTATCTGAAAAGGGACACCATGCGGGAACCAGCCCTATGGTTCCCATCCCTCCAAGGGCTCCGCTTGCTTCAACCAGAAGAACCCGTGCTCCTCCTCTGGCAGCAGCTATTGCTGCAGAACATCCCGCTGGTCCTCCTCCTGCAACGATGATATCAAATGAGTTATTTAACGGTATTTCTTTTTGAAATTGAATTTTCATAAGTAACTCCTCTCAGTTCCCCAACATAATCTTTTTATATAGATAATTTTACTTCAAACTTACAGGTATTACAACAGATTGCTTTTATTATACATTACACATTACGTACTAAAATATTTTGTATGAAACAACCAGAAAGAATTATAATCGGGTAATTCACTATTAAAATTCTTCATTGACAATTCTATATGAAAAGTTGTACAACAATAATAGAAAAACGCATATAATACCATTGAATCATTTAATTTACCTTCCTTTATAATTTTGAAAAATATCAAGTCAGGGAGAAATAGCATGAGCATGCAAAACAAAGCGGAAAATACAATGAAACAGGCTTTAGCAAAACAATTAAAAAATATAGAAAAGCAGGAAAAGAAACTATTTAACCCGAAAGAGAATACTTTTATCAAAACAAAAATTACTCCGGTGGTTGATATGATACAAGATAAAATACCGGATAAATTAAAGCTCACATTAGATACAGCATTCTATAAAGGTTTTCAGCTGGTATTTAAGAAAGGGAATGCTTACATTGAGAAGACCTATAATAAAGATAAAATCAAGTTGGAGCATGATCTGAACAATTATGCTGTGGAGAAATACAAGAGTGTAAGGCATATTAAAAAATTAGACCAGCAATCGAATTTATCGAAGACGATTAACTCCTCCATTGCTGTGGTTGAGGGTGGTGTACTTGGATTCTTAGGCATAGGTCTACCGGACATTCCATTGTTTATCTCCGTAATATTACGAACCGTGAATGAGATAACCCTTCGGTACGGCTATTCCTATGATACCGATGAGGAAAAAGCGTATATTCTCACTTTGATTTGTGGTGCTATAACCCAAGGGGATAGACAGCAAGAATGGAATGAAAAAGCGGAAGCCTTGGGTGCTCAGATCGATTCAGGTCTTGTATGGGATATCGATTTGGATTCTTATATCAAAGAGACTTCCAATGTCTTATCCGATGCCCTCTTAACAGCAAAATTCATTCAAGGAATTCCTTTTGTCGGTGTGATTGGCGGAGTTGTTAACCACTCCATTATTAGCAGGATCGGGAAGTATGCAGGGATAAAATACAAAAAAAGATATCTACTTCATAAGGTAAAGGAACAAGCATAGATTTCTATGATGATAATACTGATAAAAATTGAAATAACCTCATTGTATCATGCAATGCAATGAGGTTATTTTCATCTTCATCAACCAGCATCCTTATATAGGTTATGACGCCCTTAAAAATCACGGACAGGCTGAAATAAAATCACTCTTACTTATGGTGATGGGAGTGACAGGTTCTCCGTAGAACTCTTCCGGTTCTCCCATCACCTTGCAACCAAGCTGTTTTAATAAGCATACCGTTATATCTCTTGCTTCAATCAATATTTTATTTACATCCATTGAAAAAAGTTCTGTCAAAGAGCATACAGCTAACTTCTTACCAATCCCCACTCCTCGAAGTCTATGATCCACTGCAAATCGTCCCCAATGCCACTGTTCATCTTCTTTCCATGCAGCTACTACTCCTATGATATCTTCTCCTACTCTGGCACACCACCACAGAGGATGATATTCATCGTTCACCGGGATTAGTGGTTTGGGTATGTTTTGTTCACCGAAAAAAACTTCAGTGGCTAAGGCTAATGCCTGCTCCAGATAATTCTCTGAGACCCGCTCGAACTGTATACGGTTATTTTGCTTCATTAGATTATCCTTTAGGGCAAGAATTCGAAATGCTCGTAAGGAATATGCAATTTGTACTATAGTATCTTCCTCTCCCAGATTAAGGATTTGCTCCATCCGCTGATTCGATAGCTCATCCCCTTTGGTGATTGCTTCCATACCCAGCACATCGATACTTATGTATTTTAGTCTCTTATCCATTAAGGACTTCTCTATCTTAATAAATCTTTTTTCTTCCAGATTACTAAGAATTCTGCTTATGGAGGCTTTATCTACACCTAATTGCAATGCCAGCTCTTGAAAGGATGTGCTGCCATTCATTTTCAAATAACTTAGGACATGAGCTTGCGCCAAGGTTAACCCGGAATTAAGACAATTATAGTTCAACAATCCAAGTTCCCTTATGATTAACCGTAGTTCTTTCCTAACTCTCTCCGCTCTATTAATACTAATCACCTCCATTCGTTGATATAATCAACAATTATAGTAGAGAGCAGGACTTTTATCAATAGCGAAATTGATTTATGCCTACTATTTATCAAATCTCACTCTATGATAACGAAGTCTTCCTAAAAGTAGTTTTAAATATTAGTTCAGATTATTCTATGATAATTCGTTAATTTTCATATTCACTCTGTTACGTACCCTGATACAGTAGGTCGGATCCTGGGGATACTCTGAAAAAGTAATCTTCATGCCCGCTTCTTCTTCTATGACCTTAACTACTGTTTCACGATCTGCCAATGCTTCAAGCAAATACATTGCACATATATCTGACATCGCTTCATATAGTACCATAATACGAATCGATTCTTCGGGTTTTTATCTTTTCCCGGATATACCAAAAAACTATCACCGGATGGCATCGCGAAGTCACAATCCGTAACTCGGTAAGGATCAATATGTCGTCTCGATAGAATACTATTATAAAAATTATATCCCCAATGGAGAAATCCCTTTAACTCATGCAAATATATCTGTATACCCAAAATACGATTTCGATATGAAGGCATAGCCATAAAACGGTTCGATACCTTTTTCCCTTGGGCACAGCAATAGTAACCCCATAGGTTTGGAACCTTTTTCTCTAAGAATGGTTCCATACGGTCAATCGCACAAGCAGGAACTTCCACCAGTCCATCTTCATAAAAGGAATATTCCGATAAGGCATCCAGCATATGAAATCCCTCTAAGTATGGAGCAACCACTTCTTTGGCTTTCATATAATCATGAAGCATATGTTCCCCTGGCTCATCTGAGATATGAAAATAGCAGTTTTCTGCAATGCCCAGTCTCTTTAGCTCTTTTGTTAGTTCCGGTAAAAATGCTTTTAAAAAATCCTCATAAATTCCTCCGGTGGCAGGTGTATCCCATCCGAATATTCTTTTATAGGTACCGTCTACATCAGCCATAATCTTTGGTGCAGCCTTTATCCCCCATTGCGTAAACAAATGTGATATCTCAAAGAATTCAAACCCACACTGATGTGCTAGGTTTACCCACTTTTCCAAGTCTTCAAACCGGAAGAAGTATTTCCCACTTCTGACAATTACCTTTACCAGTTGAACCGTGGTTCTCTCTCCCGGAATATAGGTATCTAAAGGTGGAGTAAAAATTGGGGTTAAAATTGTATTACATTTTCTTTGTGTGGCAGCTTTCATAAATTCCTCGATGATCATCCAATGCTCAGCAGAAAAAACCTCCACATTATAATAATCGGCAAGGCAATCTGCATAAAACCATTCCGTATGTTTAATAGAGAGCTCTGGTAACTCTGCCGCAATAATCTCAACATTTGTTGAAGTCTGTCCAAGCAATTTTTCTGTTTCATCGTAGATGAATACTCTGACAAGATAATTCCCTTTTGTCACTTTGTTATTAATTTCAAGATCAATCCATATGCTGTGCCACTGATCACGAACGAGTATAATCTCACCTTCAGAGATATCTTCTAATAAATCCGGATATAACCCTGATGTGGTTCGAAGATAATTTACATCTCTATCTCTTGGGCTAGGATAGTTAACGGGGACATGGCTAACCTTTCTGATTCGATAAGGAAGTTCTGTTTCCACTACTACTTTTCCCAGATAATAGCCATCGGAATGAAACTTATAACCAACTTGAAAGGATGCTGTTTCTCCCCATAAAACAGTAATCCTCTCCTGTTGTTCCCTTGGTTTTTCATCCGGAAATACCTTTTCCAGGGAATCCAGACATTTTACCTCCAATAATTGATCACTTCCCACTTTATCACCTTAACCTTTCCTGTTATTTTATCATTAAAAGAATGCATCTTCTTATATTCCTTCTTAGATCCCGAAGGGTGGTACAGGTACGGCATTTTCATCGAGTTCTGACCTCCATCATAAATCAAGTTTACATAACCCATGAAACCTTCGTAAATACTTCTGTTATCATATTAACATATATTTCTACCTATAAACAATAAAGGAAATGATATGAAATAAATATCTCTCTGACAGAATTTCCGTACCAGTTCTAATTCCACACATTACAAAAATAACAAAAAAGGAACAGGGTAAGTAATTCTACGTACTCTGTTCCATGAAAGTTAAAGCATCGTTATAGCTACGAAAGAAGATAACCTGCTTTTTATACATTACCGCCGTTAAAAATTTCGTATTCTAATTTTATCTACAATTGATCCGGCTATGTCCATCTGACCTTCTACCGTCTCAAGCCCTAACTCCTTCATAGTAAGCAAGCTCCAGGTTTCCTTATGGGTTATCGTTTCACCTGCCTCCAGTTTCGTTAGGGGGCTTAAACTCTCCAGTTCTATGATATCGGCATCGGTATATATTTCAAAGGAGGAACAAATATCGGAATAGTTTGCTCCCAGAATATGCTCATACTGCTTTACGAACAGGGTATAATTTAGAAGGTATGCAGCCCAACCTTCCACATTGGAGGTGCCTATTTTAAACCAATCCTTCTGACTGCTATCCTGTTGCAAAGTCATATAATCGTTCCTTATCTGAAATCTTTTATCCTCCAATTTCGTATAAGGCCAGGTAATGAGAGCATTGTTTGGAAGAAAACCCGTATCCAGTTTCGTATTTGGCCACAGGGCAAGTCCCCCCGGAGCCATAACAGAAAGAGCCCAAGCGGTTAACTCTACCGGCCAAACAGAATGGTTGGTAATGCGGTGTGTTATTTCCACCTCCGGTTTATCCGAGAGAATCCGTAGAGTTATTTGCTTTTGCATCCCTGATTTTAGTTCTTTCTTCCCGGTTAGAATAACTCCATCTGCTAATAATTCATAAGAGATAACTTCGTTATCCGGTTCATTGGGACGATATCCAATCTGAGGTCCATGCCATAACCGATGACCTCCGTAGATGCGCCATTCCTCTCCTCCGGTTAATCCCTGCTGCTCCTTCGCTTCATAAAAGACATTATCCTCTCCACAAAAAGCCAGCCGCAGAATTCTCGGTCCGATTTTTGTTGCTGCAATTACCTCAATTCTATCATTACTAATCTTAATACAATCATCCCAGCCATGATATTGGCATACTTCTACTTTACTCATACTTATTCCTCTTTATTTCATTCAGATTGGTCAAATGATACTCTACTTTTATCGAAAAAGATTCCTAAACCAAAACCAGTTCATCCGTATCTTCTTAATTCCTTTTCCACATCTTAATCATAGTACACTCATAGGCTTTATCATAAGAAATACATTCGTTATAAAGCTTGTAGCACCTGTTTTGGTTTGTAGACTACGAGCTTTCATTATTCTGATTTATTCCGATGAAGGCATTACTGCAGTCCTCAAGCTCAACCTGAAATCTTCCCTCTGCTTTATTATTATAAATCCCCAGATTACCGGTACATTTCGCTTTTATGGTTGCATTACCTGTAAATTCATT
>JAQZBN010000017.1 GCA_029238935.1 Herbinix sp. | reverse complement strand
CCCTTGAAGACGACAAGGTAGATAGGACAGAGGTGGAAGTGCGGTAACGCATGGAGCTGACTGTTACTAATCGGTCGAGGGCTTGACCTAAACAGGTTTTACAGTAAAATCGAGGAACAGATCCTCGTAAGAAGACTATCTCATGGAGATAATCTCTTTGGATGTAACAACATTTTCGTGTGTAGTCAATAGTCATTGTAATCAATGATAAACAGCTAAGATGATAGGAGCTCAAAGCAAAATGATTGCTTTGGGTTTTTTTATTTGTCAAATTACTTCGAATATACTATAATAAAGATAGGAATAAATATAATAAGACCTCAAGGATAAAGAAAGATAGATACAATTAAGATGGAGGAACGTATATGGATAACAGTAATGTAAAACATGTAAACACCAAAGAAGCGGAGATATTAGAATTTATAGTAGGTGGCAATTCTTACGGAATTACGGTGAGTGAGATCCGAGAGATACTGCCATATCAAAAAACAACACCTGTACCCAATTCAAATCCATGCATTGAAGGACTGACAATGCCAAGAGATTTCCTTATTACTGTTATTGACATGTACAAAAGTTTAAATATAGATCCAAATAACGATATAAAATCAGATATGCTGATCGTAACGTCATTATATAACAACAATATTGGGATTCATGTTGATAGAGTTGCTGGAATTCATAATGCAATTATTGAAGAAGTAAAAATTGTCACAGAAGAAGAAATGTCTGAGTATTTGAATGATGCTAGTTTATATCCAGGAGAGTTTGCAGAGATAGAAATAATTACACAAAAAAATGATGAGCTAGTGGATGAGGAAGAAAACTATGATGATTCTGACACTACAAGTGAAAGTGACATAGTAGATGACCAAGAAGCTTCAATAATTTCAGATAACAAAGATTATGAGGATGTACATGCTAATATAACTGAAGTAAAAGTTGAAATGACTACTAATAAATATGCTAGTGGGATTATTAGAAAGAATGAAAATATAATAGTGATACTAGATTTTAATAAAATGTTTCTCGACATTAATCCAGAAATTGTGAGCTTATAAGTCAGCAATACACATAAATTATAGTTGTAGGATACAATGATATATGCTAAAATTCATAATATCATTGATAAGTGGATGGTGTTTGTATGGCTAAATGCAAAGCTTGTAATACAGTAATACCTGATGAAACCGAATATTGCAAATCATGTATTGAAAAAGATCTTATTAAATCAAATGAATCTTATTTGGATAGCTTATTAAATTCAGTTAAAAATACAACATCAGACTTAAATAATTTATACACAAAGAAAAACATAAGCAAACATATGACACAAAATAAGAGTGAGGAGGATATCAGTATTCAAAACAAAGATAAAAAAGATATGACCTCCAAAAACGTAAATATGGTATCACATAATACGGTGGGCGATCAGCAAAAAAATAAACAAAACAATAAATTACAAAACAAGACAGAACAATCTGATTTACATCATGATGATTTTTCTGAACTAGATGATGTCGATACATTTGATTTAGATGACGACATTGAATTTGCCGATATTGATTTGGATGATGTAAATGATTATGATCAATTTTCATTAAGTGAATCGGAGGATCTTATTCAAGTACAGGATGAAGATCTCTTCGGTGCAGACTTTGCAAATCTTTTTCAAGAGGATTCGATTAATCAAACAGTTGATACTGATTTGATTCAAATAAATAATGTATCATTAAATGATGATGATTATTTAAAAGATTTACATACAGATCATCATGAGAAGCTTTCTGAGATAAATGATGAACCAAGCTCCCATGAATCTGATATTGAGATGCTTCAACATAATATACTACCTAATGAGATGCAGGAGTATGAGGAAGATGATATCGATCCTTATTTTGAAGACCTAATAAAGTCAATGGAACTTGAAGAACTTGCTGACAATTCAGCGGAAGGTGAAGTTGATAACGACTATAATCAAACAACTATATCAAAAAATGAAGAAACTCAGGATTCTATATCAGATAATTTGATTGATGAATTTGAAGGATTTGAAGAGGTTGGACAAGACGACGAATTTTTGAGTCTTTTAAATCAAATTAATTCAGATGATCCTGTATCAGAAGATGTACATGCAATTAATGATTTATTGAATGGAGTAAGTGACATCAAAAATGTTCCCAATAACGTTGGTGATGTTTTTTCTGATGCACTGACAGCAGTATCTTCTTTAGATGATCCCTTATTTGAGATGGAATTACTTGATTTAGTTCCAGATCAGAATTCGGGAGAAAAGAGTTCGAAAAAGAAGAAATCGAAAAAGGTAAAAGATAAAAAGATAGAAAAAATAAAAAAATCTTCGAATAAGAAAAACTTGTTTCAAAGACTTTTTGGAAATGTGAAAAATGAGTCGATAGGGACAGATAAAAATAGTAAGAAAATAAGTGAAGATGATGAAGAAGCTGCAGTTACAGCAGAGACAAAAGTAAAAAAGAATAATAAGAAAGAAAAGAAGAAAGATAACAAAAAGCAATCCTCCAATGAAAATATAGAAATCGATGATTCTTCAGAAGAGAAATCAAAGGTAAAAGATAAAAAAGAACAAAGAAAGCAAAAGAAAGAA
This sequence comes from Herbinix sp., assembly GCA_029238935.1. Classification (GTDB taxonomy): domain Bacteria; phylum Bacillota; class Clostridia; order Lachnospirales; family Lachnospiraceae; genus Mobilitalea. The sequence goes on along the minus strand of JAQZBN010000017.1, from coordinate 107,304 downwards.
AAGAAAATAAGAGATAAAGTTCTTATGGAATCCATCGATGAAATTGAAGAGGATTCAGGAAGAATAAATCGTGTAGGAGCTTCCATCGTATTTTTATTTTTTGGTATGATAGTAACACTGTTATTAATAGGCACAAACATATTTTCTTATTCATTAAGCATATCTAGTGCAACTAATTACTTTAGTAGACATAAGTACACCCAAGCATATAATGAGGTTTATGGTATCGATATCAAAGATGAGGACATCGAGATCTACGATAAAATTATGACAGTAATGTATGTAAATAAACAGTTAAATTCCTATAATAATTATTATGCAATGGGGGATTACCCGAAAGCGTTAGATTCTTTGTTAAAAGGTTTAGAGCGTTATGATAAATATATTGAATTAGCAACTATACTGGGTATTAATTCAGATCTTGATTATGTCAGAAACCAAATCATTGCGGAAATCAATAATGTATATAGTCTAACAGAAGAAGAGGCTATTAAAATTATATCAAGCGATAATCAAGGTGAATATAGCATGAATGTATATAATGTTGTATTGGAAAAAATGAATGTAATAGAGTAAGTCAGGAAGGATAACGATTATGATCGCAATTATAGATTATGATGCAGGTAATTTAAAGAGTGTTCAAAAGGCTCTGGAATTTCTTGGAGAAGAGACTGTTATCACCAGAGAAAGAGATCGTATACTAGATGCAGAAAAAGTAATTCTACCAGGAGTAGGTGCATTTGGAGATGCAATGAATAAACTGCATCATTTTCAATTAGTTGATGTTATAAAAGAAGTAGTTGCTAAACGAACTCCATTATTAGGTATCTGCCTTGGATTACAACTTCTTTATGAACGAAGCGACGAGTCCGATGGAGTAGAAGGTTTATCAATTCTAAAAGGTGAAATTATAAAAATCCCGGATAGTAATGGGCTTAAAATCCCTCACATGGGTTGGAACTCATTGGACATCAAACCTGGAACGAAATTATATCGAGGGATAGAGAATAATTCTTATGTTTATTTTGTTCATTCCTATTATTTAAACGCTAAGAACGAGACTGAAGTTGCCGCAACAACCCATTATAGCACTACAATTCACGCTTCTGTTGAGAAGGAGAATGTATTTGCTTGTCAGTTCCATCCTGAAAAAAGTGGAGACGTTGGACTTAAAATTCTGAAAAATTTTGCGGAACTGAAGTAACTGATCCGAGAGGAAAGATGCTTGTTTAAATACGATGAAATAGGAGTGATCATATGTTTACAAAAAGAATAATCCCCTGTTTGGATGTGCATAATGGCCGAGTAGTAAAAGGTGTTAATTTTGTTAATCTGAAAGATGCCGGTGATCCTGTATTAGTAGGTTCCGCTTATGATAAGGCAGGAGCAGATGAATTAGTGTTTCTGGACATAACAGCATCTTCTGATGCACGTACAATTAAAATCGATATGGTCCGTAGGGTTGCTGAGACCGTATTTATCCCATTTACAGTGGGAGGTGGAATTCGGACCGTTGAGGATTTTAAAATGATCCTAAGGGAAGGTGCAGATAAGATAGCAGTGAATACTGCAGCCATACTAAATCCTGAGTTGATTAGTGAAGCAGCAGATAAATTCGGTAGTCAGTGTGTAGTTGTCGCAATTGATGCAAAACGAAGACGGGATGGCTCTGGGTGGAATATTTATAAGAACGGCGGTCGAGTTGATATGGGCATAGATGCCATTGAATGGGCTATGAAGGCGAACCGTTTAGGAGCAGGTGAAATTTTACTTACCAGTATGGACTGTGATGGTACAAAAGACGGATATGATTTGGAGCTAACCCGTTCAATTTCAGAGAACGTGTCTATTCCGGTCATTGCATCTGGTGGTGCTGGCTCCATGGATCATTTTTATGATGCATTAACAACAGGGAAAGCAGATGCCGCTTTAGCTGCATCACTATTCCATTATAAAGAAATGGAGATTACGGATCTGAAAAGATATCTACAGGATAAAGGTATCAGTGTAAGATTATAATTTTTATCATAATACAGTAGATAGAAGGAAGTTTAATTTGGGAACAATTAACAATGATTGGTTGGAGGCAATCGGAAATGAATTCCGCCAACCATATTACAAAGAACTATATCAATTTATCAAATCTGAATATATGAATTATGTGGTTTATCCGAGTTCGGACGATATATTTAATGCATTTCATTTTACTCCGCTAAGTGAAGTGAAAGTTGTGATCCTTGGGCAGGATCCTTATCACAATGAGGGACAGGCTCATGGGTTATGCTTTTCGGTGAAGCCTGAAGTGGAGATCCCACCATCCTTAGTTAATATTTATAAGGAATTACAGGATGATATAGGGTGTTTAATCCCCAATCATGGACATCTTGAAAAGTGGTCAAAGCAGGGGGTTTTATTACTTAACACTGTATTAACGGTAAGGGCTCATCAAGCGAATTCCCATCAGGGTAAAGGATGGGAACGTTTTACGGATGCTGTAATACAGGCAGTGAACCAACAAGATCGCCCGATTGTTTTTATTCTTTGGGGAAGACCAGCACAGTTAAAGAGACAGATGTTGACAAATCCAAAACATCTGATTTTAGAAGCTCCACACCCTAGTCCATTGTCTGCATATCGAGGATTTTTTGGAAGTAAGCCTTTTAGTAAAGCAAATCATTTTCTTCAAAATAATAGTATTTCTCCTATTGATTGGACTATAGAAAATAATTAAGACGTATTACAGAATATCTAATTCTCTGTAATACGTTTTTTTATTCGGATTCAAAGCTAATCGTGAGATAGGATTGCTTGCTTTAACCTCATCATTAGATTACTATTTTGCTGAAAATAAACGAATTCGACAGGAGCATGGAATTAATAAGGGATTTACCACTATGATACACTATATATGATAGAGAACCAGATTATTTATGAAAAAACGGCTTTCGTAATGTGGAGAAAGTTTGGCAATATAAAACCGTCATAATGATAGCTTATAAATAAATTTTTTCATAGTTAATAACGTCCTGTATTATTTTCACTTGTTTTATTATTCATCATAAGAAACGCATTTGATTAGTGGTGGATCTTTAGTTTGGTCATTATCATATCTTTGATCGATTGATGATTAATTAAAATCATAAGTATGATTCTATCTCTATTAAGAAATAATAATCAAAAGATGAAATAGATACGGAGGATTATAGCATGAAGAAAAAAGATAAAGGACTTTCAGCTTGGCAGCTAACAATGATGGCTTTAGGCTCAGTCATCGGAGGTTCTTTTTTCCTTGGATCATCAGTAGCAATTCAGGCTGCTGGACCAGCCATTTTGTTATCTTTTATATTCGGAGGTTTATTGGTGTATTTTATCCTGTATGCCTTATCTGAGATGACAGTTGCTAATCCAGATTCTGGTTCGTTTTATACATTTACAGCACAAGTTTTTGGTCCTGGAACCGGTTTTGTAGTTGGATGGATCTATTGGACCGGCATGGTATTAGCAATGTCAAGTGAAGCAACAGCAGTATCTATTTTACTAAAAGAATGGATACCAAATCTATCGATACCTCTGATGGGGAGTATCATCATTGTAGCAGTTACATTAGTAAACTTATTAGGTGCAGATAAACTGAGTAAGTTAGAGAGTAGCCTTGCAATTGTAAAAGTATTTGCGATTATATCTTTTATTATTATTGCATTGTTGCTGGTGATAGGAGCAATTCCAGGTACTCCAGCCGTAGGAATAGGAGAACTGAACAGAGAACCATTAATGCCCGGAGGAATTAAAAGTATTGCAGGAAGTATGTTGATTGTCATATTCTCGTATGCTGGTTTTGAGATTATCGGTCTTGCAGCGTCAGAGGCAGATAATCCAAGTAAAACAATCCCAAGAGCAATCGCTTATACAGTCTTGACTTTAGTTGGTTTTTATATTTTGTCAGTGGTTGCCTTACTTCCGCTTATTCCAACAGCAGAATTGTCAGAAGATGTTAGTCCAATGGTTGCCGCTTTAAATCGATGGGGTATGGGATGGGCCGGAACAGTAATAAATATTATCTTAGTAACAGCAATTCTTTCTACTATGATGGCAGCGATGTTTGGTCTTGGCAGAATGATGCGTTCGGTAGCAGATGAAGGACATGCTCCTAAATGGTTAAAGGAGAAAACGGATGTTCCTTACCGAGGTATTATATTTTCCGGAATAGCAATGCTCGTGGGATTATGGGTAGGCTTATTCTTTCCAAGAGTTTATTTATTTTTATTAAGCTCCGGTGGTTTCGCTTCACTCGTAACCTATGCAGCAATCCTAGCGACCCATATAAAGTTTCGTAAATGTAATGGATGTCCTCCAGAAGGAAAGTGTCAGATGCCTGGATATCCGTATACTTCATGGTTTGCATTGGTTAGTATCGTTGTTATTATCATTAGTATGCCATTTATCTCCGGTCAGTCCTCCGGTCTTATCGCAGGTATCATAATGACAGCATTATATTGGTTGATATATTTTGTGATGAATCGATTACAAAATAAAGTGGTAATGAAAAACATGAATCACTCATCACCAAAGGTTTTTCACGCGAGATTATCGGAAGAATTTTCTGAGGAATTAACGGATAAAACTAAAAAGAAGAATGATTTTAAACAATGTGATAAAAGTAATGAGTCGAAAGATGAGTCGAAACAATAATATATTTGAGCAGAGGATGTATTTAATTCTCTGCTTTTCTTTGTACAAACTGAAACATTAATTTTATATTAATCGAAGGTTATTTTGTGATGATACATGCATATTTATCATAATATTATATGGAATAAGTATATCTAAGTGAGAATATATGACAGCAGAAGAAAGAAGCCGTATTATAAGCGAGGACTATGCTGATTTATTAATAGAATATAATAGTGATGACAAGGTGATAAAAGCCTTTCCGGATGCGACCATCGTTCCTATCAACTTTTCACTTTCTGTTGCGCATGTTCCAATCGGTAATATAACCAATGATACAATAAGAGAGTTTGGTTATAGTGTCATGCCTTCTTGCTTGGGACCGGTAAGCCATGGGAGTCTGGAAGCCTCTGGAGTATTCCGGCTTAGAAGTATACCTAATTTTAATTTAAGAGGTCAAGGTGTATTGATTGGTATATTAGATTCTGGAATAGATTATACAAATCCAATATTTAGAAATGCAGATGGAACTACAAGAATTGCAGCGATTTGGGATCAAACCATCGTCAGTGATCAAATGCCGGAAGGTTTTTTTTATGGAACAGAATATACGAGAGAGCAAATAAATCAAGCATTACAAAGTGAAAATCCTTTGGAAATTGTACCAACAACGGATGAGAATGGCCATGGTACTATGGTCGCTGGGATCGCCGGAGGAAATGATGTCCCGGATGAAGATTTTTCCGGAGTTGCACCCAATGTTGAATTTATTGTTGTAAAATTAAAGCCAGCTAAGAAATATTTAAAGGATTTCTTTTTTATTAAAGAGGATGCATTATGTTATCAAGAGAATGACATTTCATTTGCGTTAGAATATTTGATAGACGTCTATGCACGATTAGCTAAGCCGATGGCGATCTGTATCGCTGTAGATACCTCTCAAAGCTCTCATGACGGCCGTGGAACCTTAAGTAGTTATTTGTCAATTTTGGCTACCACTTATGGAATTGCTGTTGTGATTGCTGCCGGTAATGAAGGGAATGCCCGAAGACATTATTATGGTATCGTAAATAAAACAGTTGGATTTGATTCAGTCGAATTAAATGTAGGAGAAAATGAAACGGGCTTTTCCATGGAGTTATGGGGTCAAAGGCCAAGTATATATTCTATAGATATCCTATCTCCCTCAGGCGAATATGTACCTAGAATTTCAGTAGGTTTGGATGAGTTCCGAGAGATTTCATTTATTTTTGAGAGAACAAGGATTTATATTGATTTTCAAATGGTGGAATCTCAAAGTGGTGACCAATTAATTCTTTTCCGTTTTGATCAACCAACTGCCGGTATATGGACAATTCGCGTATATGAAAGAGGCGATTTAAATCTAGGATATAATATTTGGTTGCCTATGGAGGGGTTTATCTCAAATACAACCTATTTTATCCGTTCGGATCCCTATACCACTATATTAACTTTGGGTTGTACCACAACTCCAATTACGGTAAGTGCTTATAATATTGTGGATGATAGCCTATATCAAAATGCGAGTCGAGGGTATACAAGATCAGGTGAGATAAAACCAGATTTTGCAGCGCCGGGAGTTAATATGATTGGACCTGCACCAAATCAAACCTTTTCCTTATATACAGGAACTAGTGTTTCAGCTGCACATACAACAGGTCTGGCAGCAATCTTACTAGAGTGGGGAATTGTGAAAAATAATATTCCAACCATGAGTACAATTGAAATGAAAAAGTTAATGATCCGAGGTGCCAGAAGAGATGAAAATATGGAATATCCAAATAGAGACTGGGGATATGGTATCGTAGATATATTCAACGTTTTTGATAGTCTACGAACAGAAATTGTCGTATAGGAGGTAACAAATGTTAGGAGAGGACTTTGCTGATTTGATTTTGTTTTACCTTAATAACCCAGCTCGTCTGGATAGGTTTAAAGATGCAATCATACATTATATGAACGAATCTTTTGCAGTGGTTCATGTTCCGGTAACTCAAATCAATATAAAAACTGTGAATACTTTTGGATACTCAGCTATGCCAAAGCTATTTGGACTTACCAGTGAACTTAGTACAGCTGCCTCCGGAGTAGGACGTGTTCGACAGATATCAAATCTTAACTTAAAGGGAACTGGAGTTTTAATTGGAATCATTGATACAGGAATTGATTACACAAATCCTGTATTCTTAAAAAGTGATGGAACCACGAAAATAGTGGCTTTATGGGATCAATCCATTGAAACTGAGAACCATCCATTCAATACCTATTATGGTACGGAGTATAGAGCGGATCAAATTAATCTAGCATTAAATAGTACCAACCCTTTGGAGATTGTACCAAGTGTTGATAACAATGGTCATGGTACGATGATGGCAGCTGTGGCTGTCGGAAATACTGATTCTAGCGTTGATTTTGATGGAGTAGCACCGGATTCGGAATTAATAGTCGTCAAATTAAGGCAAGCAAAAAGTTATTTAAAGAATTTCTATTTTGTACCAGAGGATGTGACCTGTTATCAGGAAAACGATATTATGTGGGGAGTACAATACTGCTATCAAGTCGCGCAGGAACTGAACAGACCAATTGTGATATGTTTAGGGATTGGTACTTCCCAAGGTGCTCATGATGGAAGATCGCCATTAGCAAGATTTTTATCAATTGTTGGTGATGCTCCGAGAGTTGTTGTCGTTACTCCAGCAGGGAATGAAGGTAATCTTGGAAGACATTTTTTTGGTCGAATTGATCACACGGTGGGTTATAGCACCGTGGAGCTCAATGTCGGATCGAATGAAGGAGGTTTCTCTATGGAATTATGGGGAACTTCACCAGGTATTTTTTCGGTGGATATCCTCTCACCGAATGGAGAATTTATCTCAAGAATTCCAGCAAGGCTTCAATTAAACCGTGAAATATCATTTGTTTTTGAACGAACAGTGATCTTTATTGATTATATGACAACCGAAACAGAGACTGGAGATCAGTTGATCTTAATGCGCTTTCGGGATGCTACAGAAGGGTTATGGAGAATTAATGTATATGGACAGGGAAATATCTCCAATGACTTTCATATTTGGCTTCCCATGGGTGATATGATATTAACATCCACTTATTTCATACAACCTGATAATTATACAACAGTATTAAGTCCGGGAACTGCTGTAGTGCCTATTACTATTACGGCATACAATCCCATCAACAATAGTCTCTATATCAATGCCAGCAGAGGTTATACAAGAAATAATATAGTGAAACCGGAATTGGCAGCACCTGGTGTAAATTATATAGCTCCAAATCAAAACAAGGAATTTGTAAGATATACTGGAACCGGAGTTGCCAGTGCTCATACGGCAGGGATTGTTGCTATGATCCTTGAGTGGGGGGTTGTTAGAGGAAATTATCCTAGTTTGGATTCTGTTGAAATTAAAAATTTTTTAATTCGGGGAGCAAAACGTAACTTAAATGTGCCATACCCCAACAGAGACTGGGGATATGGCACAATCGATATTTATTCTGTTTTTGATGTATTAAGATCCGATACAGGAAGTTAGATATTAGGTGCACTTTCTTTTTCTAAAAAATAATAAGAGGAGTTTCTATAATAAATTTTCACAAAGAAAAGTCCGAGCAAAATTACAAAAGTTACGATCAAACCGCCTTCTGGACCAAAATCACCGCCGTTTAGGATCGTATTTCGTTCATAAATCGTAGTTAGTAAGCCGTTTGTATTTGTACCACTGACCGGAAAACCATAAATATTACCCTGGAAATAGTTCCATGTAATATGATAACCGATGCACATCCATAGATTACCTGATTTCATATACATATAAGCAAATAAAACACCTACCAGAAATAAATTAATATATGGAATGAGTCCTATTCCAGAATTACCGGAATGCATGATAGCGAATATTACGGAGGAAATAATAAAGATCAGAGGTATACTTTTGGTTTGTCTTAATACCGACATAATGAAACCTCTTCCATAGATTTCTTCAGCGAAACCTACCATGATAAATAGAATAAGATAAACAAGTGTATCAGCAGAAAAATGAGGTTTCCAGGAAGTAACCGATGCATGTCCTAAAAGAACGATTGTTATAAATACAAAGGTGATGGACAAAATACCAACGATAAGGCCGGTAATCAATTCTTTTGATCCCTTCTGTAAGGAGATAAGGCCCATTTTATGTAAGGACTGCTTCATAATGAATCTCCAGGTTATGAGGGGCACGAGTATAATGAATATCTCTTGTATAAACATGAGAACAGTTTCCCAATTTCCCAGTATTTCTTGATAAGATTTCATATTAAAATTAGCTAAATCGATATCACCTTTAGAAATGGATATAAATAGAACTGCAATTCCAATGATTATGGAAAAAATCATAACCAGAGAAAACATTACTGCAGTTACGGCTGCAATTTTCCAGCCGGATCTTACCTTACCTTCTTTGTTCTTAAACATAATATCCTCCAATCGTCTCTTATAAAATATCTTGCTTATAGAAATCCTCGAGTGAAAGAAAGTTCATAGCTTTAGTGAAATTATGAATATACTAAAGTTAATCTTTAACTCGAGGATTATGAATAGCCGGTTTATTTTAAATTCTTTACTGCGGTAGAGAGCATCAATTTAATACGGTTTAACTGATTTACTTCACTGGCACCGGGATCATAGTCAATTGCAACGATATTAGCTTCTGGATGCTGCCTACGAAGTTCTTTAATAACTCCCTTACCAACGATGTGGTTTGGTAAACAAGCAAAAGGCTGCGTACATACGATATTATTGACTCCGGAATGGATTAGCTCAAGCATTTCTCCGGTTAAAAACCATCCTTCCCCTGTCTGGTTTCCAATGGACACCACCGGTTCTGCGTATTCTGCCAGTTTCTTTATTGAAACCGGAGGAGTAAACCGGGAGCTTTTTGCAAGGGCCTTACTAGCTTCTTTACGAAGTTTTTCCAGCGCCCAGATCGTTAAGTTACTAACTCGTGCACTGTTTTTACTCTTACCAAGGTACCGTGCTTTAAAGTTGGAATTATAAGCACTATACATAAAGAAATCAAGTAAATCAGGAACGACTGCTTCAGCACCTTCTGCTTCTAGGGTTTCTACTAGGAAGTTATTTGCAGAAGGAAGGAATTTAACAAGTATTTCTCCTACAATACCAACTCTTGGCTTCTTTACACCTTCCAATAAGGGAAGCGTATCAAACTCATGAATCATATTACGAAGATTTTTCTTATAATCACCCCATTTACCGGTCTCCAGGCTCTTAATACAGATGGCTTTCCATTTTTGGTGAAGAGCATTGGCGGATCCTGCCACTTTTTCATAAGGTCTGGTACGGTATAATACCCTCATGAAGACATCGCCGTAAACTAAGGCTTGCATTGCAGAAATTAAAAGTTTAGGTGTGATCTTAAGACCAGGATTTTTTTCAAGTCCCGAAGCACTCAAAGATACTACTGGGATTTGTGACATACCTGCTTTCTCAAGAGCTCTTCGGATAAAACCGATGTAATTCGTTGCACGACATCCTCCACCAGTTTGAGTAATCATAACGGCAACTTTATTTAGGTCATACTTTCCGGACAACAGCGCATCCATGATTTGACCTACTACGATTAAAGAAGGGTAGCAGGCATCATTATTCACAAATTGTAAACCGGTATCGACAGCTCTACGGTTATCATTTGGTAATACAACAACTTTATATCCACCGCTCCGTAATGCCGGCTCTAATAAATCAAAGTGAATCGGTGACATCTGAGGAGCTAGAATTGTATATTCACTTTTCATATCCTCAGTGAATATCACTCTATGATGTGCGGTATTGGTTGTATGGGCTTCAATATGCTTGGTTTCCCGTTCTCTGATTGCGGAGAGCAGGGAGCGGATACGAATTCTGGCAGCACCAAGATTATTTACTTCATCTATCTTTAATACGGTATAAATCTTACCGGATTTAATCAAAATATCACTTACCTGATCCGTTGTTACCGCATCCAACCCGCACCCGAAGGAATTTAATTGAATTAACTCCAGATTTGGCTGTGTACGTACAAAGGAAGCAGCAGCATAAAGTCTGGAATGATACATCCATTGGTCAACTACAATGGTAGGACGATCTACGCTTGCAAGGTGGGAGACAGAATCTTCAGTTAGCACGGCTACGCCATAGGAATTAATAAGTTCAGGAATACCGTGATGGATCTCAGGATCGATATGATAGGGTCTACCGGCAAGCACGATACCCTTTTTGCCGGTTTCTTTAAGGTATTGTAAGGTTTCCTCACCTTTTTTACGCATGTCATCTCTGGCAGCAGAAAGTTCTTTCCAACCAAGTTCACAAGCTTTTTTGATTTCCTCAGAAGGAATTTTTGCTTCTTCTGTAAAAATCTCTACCAAACGGTTGCCGAGAATTTCTTGACTTTCAAAGGACATGAAAGGATTTAAGAAAGTGATACTTTTATCTTTTAATTCTTCCACGTTGTTTTTAATATTTTCCGCATAGGAGGTAACAATCGGACAATTATAATGATTATTTGCACCATCCACTTCTTTTCTTTCATAAGGAATACTAGGATAGAAGATAGTCTTAATTCCTTGCCCAAGCAGCCACATAATATGCCCGTGAACGATCTTAGCAGGATAACATTCTGATTCACTGGGAATGGATTCAATTCCTAATTCATATATCTTTCTACTGGTAGTAGGAGATAATATTACCTGATATCCCAGCTGAGTAAAGAAGGTATGCCAGAATGGATAATTCTCATACATATTAAGAACACGAGGGATTCCGATGACACCTCTTGGTGCTTCTTTTGGTGCTTTATAATCAAAATAGCGGCTTAATTTATATTCAAACAGATTCGGGATGTTTTCAACATTTTTTTCTTTCCCTAATCCTCGTTCACAACGATTTCCTGTGATATATTGTCTATTACCGGTAAAACGGTTGATCGTTAAGAGGCAACTATTGGTACATCTCTTACAGCGAGCCATTGAGGTTTCAAATTTTAACTCATTGATTTGTTCAATCGTAAGCATCGTACTTACTTCGCCATTATAATGTTCTCTTGCAATCAATGCAGCACCAAAAGCACCCATGATACCGGCTATATCCGGTCTTACTGCTTCACAACCTGAGATTTTCTCAAAGCTTCTTAAAACAGCATCGTTATAGAAGGTACCACCCTGAACAACCATTTTTTCGCCAAGGTCTTTTGGATTGGTTATCTTGATAACTTTATATAATGCATTTTTTATAACGGAATAAGCTAAGCCGGAAGAAATATCTGCTACGGTTGCTCCTTCCTTCTGTGCCTGCTTTACCTTTGAGTTCATAAACACGGTACAACGGGTACCTAAGTCAATGGGATTCTTAGCAAACAGTGCAACTTTGGCAAATTCTTGCACTTCATAATTTAAAGATTTCGCAAAGGTTTCTATAAAGGAACCGCAACCGGAGGAGCAGGCTTCATTTAACTGAACACTGTCAACGGTATTGTTTTTAATTTTAATGCATTTCATATCCTGACCGCCGATGTCTAAGATACAATCAACGGAAGGTTCAAAGAAAGCAGCTGCATGATAATGTGCAACAGTCTCTACCTCACCTTCATCCAGTAAAAGAGCTGCTTTAATCAAAGCTTCTCCATATCCGGTGGAACAGGAACGTACTATTTTGGTATTGGCAGGCAGAAGTTCATATATTTCTTTAATGGCTTTTATTGCAGTTTTTAAGGGACTACCATTATTGTTACTATAAAATGAATAGAGCAGAGATCCATCTTCACTGACAACAGCAACTTTCGTCGTTGTGGAACCAGCGTCAATTCCTAAATAGCAATTTCCTTCGTATTCTATTATATTTGCTTTTTTCACAGTATGTACAGAATGTTTTTTTCTAAATTGTTCGTATTCTTCGTCACTCTCAAACAGTGGTTCCAGGCGGTTGACTTCAAAGTCCATTTTAATACCCTGGGATAACTTTTGATATAGGACTGAAAACTCCGTTTGTACGTCAATCTTCGCATTCATTGCACAGCCGATGGCTGCAAATAAATGAGAATGTTCAGGGGCAATAATTTGATCTGTATCTAAATTTAATGTTCGAATAAAAGCAGTCTTTAACTCAGTTAAGAAATGTAAAGGACCTCCTAAAAATGCAACATTTCCCCGGATTGGCTTACCACAAGCAAGTCCGCTGATGGTTTGATTAACAACAGCCTGAAAAATGGATGCAGATAAGTCAGGCTTTGTAGCACCTTCATTGATGAGAGGTTGAATATCAGACTTAGCAAATACACCACATCTAGCCGCGATTGGATAGATTGCCTGGTAGCTTTTTGCATATTCATTTAATCCAGCAGCATCCGTCTTCAGGAGGCTTGCCATCTGATCTATAAAGGAACCGGTTCCGCCTGCGCAGATTCCGTTCATTCTTTGCTCTATTCCATTTGTAAAATAGATGATTTTCGCATCCTCTCCGCCCAGCTCGATGGCAACATCTGTCTGGGGGGCATAATCTTGTAATGCGGTGGATACGGCAATTACCTCTTGCACAAAAGGAACTTCTAAATGCTTGGAGATTGTCAAACCACCGGAACCGGTGATAACAGGAGAAACAGACAGATTACCGAGGGTATCCTCTGCTTTCTTCATTAATCCGGCTAAGGTTTCCTGTATATTTGCAAAATGGCGTTCATAATCAGAAAAGAGCAATTGCCCATTTTCATCCATAACGACAATTTTCACAGTGGTTGATCCTATATCAATGCCTAGTGTTTTTTTATTTATCATTTCTAAAGTCTCCTCAAATAAAAGCATCCGTAAAATAAGCTTTCTATATTATACGATACTAAGGTTGGAAGTTCAACAACTTAATTGTTACAAAAATTTCATCAATTCTATAAAATTACTGGCGTCATAACGGACGTAGTAATGATATAATATATGATATGTTTAGAAAAATGTTTAGGTTTCTTTTACTATAACGATTTTTTTCTGTTATTTCTTCAAAAATATATGCTACAGTATCTAAAAATAATATTTTGAATATAATATTTATAATTAGCAAATATCCGCAGTGATTCCGGAAGGAGTTTAAGGTATGTGCAACGGTATAAATCATATAATACAAAAAGGTGATACATTATATAGCATCAGCAGAAACTATAATGTGCCGCTGGAACTTATCATGAGAGAGAACCCATTTACTAACGTATATAACCTTCAAATCGGAGATGTATTATGTATTCCCACCAAGCAGATGCAAGAACAATTTCACTTTACTACGTATTTAATAGAAGATGGAGATACCATTGGAACCGTATTGGATAAGAATGGTATCATGTTGGATGATATGTTACTATATAATGATTTATACTCGATCTATCTTGAACCGGGAATGACATTGCATATTCCTATTCAAGACATAGAGAATTCTACGCCATAAGACCAAACATAGATTTCATAAAGAGGTAAGGGGACATACGATTCGTTAATAGAATTTGTATGTCTTTTTTCATAAGGAAAGTACCTTGTGAAGCGTCAAGTAGTAAGGAACTTTGACAAGTCAGAATAATACTTTTACGATATTTAATAATAAATGTCCATTCGAAAGATAATAACTAATAAATATGGTTCGGTGAGGATAGGATATTGGTATTTGACAAAGGTATCCGAAAAACATATAATAATGGAAAATACTATTTTAAAAAGGATGTGGTAAGGATGGAAGCCGGGCCCAGTAGTAGTCGGATAAAGATACAAAATCAAATAATACTTACTGCATTAACAGCAGGTTTTGATTTATATAGCCGAATTGATACGGTTATTTAAAATGCAAATTTCACTGTTGTTATACGCAGTGGAAGGGAGCATTTATGATAGAAATTTTTAAGACATCAGAGGGAACTCTGCACAGAATGACCGAAATTACGGAGGGATGCTGGGTTGCCATGACCAATCCTTCTGCGACAGAGTTGTTAGAAATTGCTGAAGCAAAAGGAATTGATATCAATCACCTAAGAGCACCGCTCGATGAAGAGGAGCGAGCAAGAATTGAAGTGGAGGATAATTATAATTTAATTTTAGTAGATATCCCTGCGCTAGAGAATCGGAATGATAAGGACCGTTATGTAACCATTCCTCTTGGTATCATTGTAGCAAAAGATTTTTTGATTACGGTATGCTTAGTAGAAACTCCTATTTTAAAATGTTTTATGGATGGGAGAGTAAGAGATTTTTATACCTTTAAGAAGACAAGGTTTATTTTACAGATATTATATAAGAATGCTACGACCTTCTTACAGAACCTACGAACGATAGATCGTAAAAGTGAAGAAGTGGAGCGAAAGCTTCATATTTCAACAAAGAACAGAGAGTTAATCGAACTCTTAGAGCTAGAGAAAAGTCTGGTGTATTTTACCACTTCCTTACGATCCAATGAGGTAGTACTAGAGAAGATGTTAAAGATAGACAGTATCAAGCATTATCAAGAGGATGAAGAACTTCTTGAGGACGTAATCATTGAAAACAAACAGGCGATTGAGATGGCGAATATATACAGTGGAATTTTAAGCGGTACTATGGATGCATTCGCATCGGTGATATCAAATAATCTTAACATTGTAATGAAATTCTTAGCTGTCGTAACGATTGTATTATCCATTCCTACAATGATTGCAAGCTTTTATGGTATGAATTTCGTCCATATTCCCGGAGGAGATAGTCCTTATGGATTTTATGTAGTTACGGGAACAGCTCTTCTGGTCAGATTATTTTGCTTATTTGGATGCAATGAATAATATACAAGTTCAGATGATATAGTATTCGTTTAGTTGATCAATATATGAAATACAAATTATTCATATGACTGAATAATTACAAAATAGAAAGGCATAGGTGCTTTTACTATGAAATTACTGAATCAATTAGAAAGAAAATTGGGAAGATATGCAATTCATAATTTAATGCGATATATTGTGGCCTTGTATGCTCTTGGTTTAGTCGTTAAACCGGAAGTATATCATAGATTTTTAAGTCTTGATATCGATATGCTGTTAAAAGGTCAGATCTGGAGAGTTGTAACATTTTTAATACAGCCGGTTTCTTTGACTAATGTATTATTTTTAGCAATCGAATTATACTTATATTTTATGATCGGTAATGCGTTAGAGCAAGCTTGGGGTGCCTTCCGTTTTAATTTATATTTTATATCGGGTATTATCTTTAATATTCTGGCGGTGGTTATTGTTTATGCTATTACGGCAGCAATGCCAGGTGTACCGGCAACTAGCATGAATATAGGACTGACGTATATTAATCGATCAATGTTTTTTGCTTTTGCAGCATTGTATCCTAATATGCAATTTTTAATGTTCTTTATCGTTCCGGTCAAGGTAAAATACTTGGCATATTTTTATGGTGCGTATATTGCATTTCAGGTGTTTACTTATTTGTTTTCGGGAAGCTTATTGCAATCTTCCATAGGAATATCCATCATCGTAGCAATGGCAAACTTTTTAATTTTCTTCTTCTCTACAAGAAATTATCGTAGTGTATCTCCGAGAGAGTTTCAGAGGAAAGCAAAATTTCGCAAGCAGATGAGGGAAGGTGCAGGATATAATAATGTAAGACCATTTCCCGGGAATTTCGTTTTTGTTCCAAATGTGAAGGTAATTATGAATATTGCATGGATCATTTGTTTACCCATGAACATGTAAAAAAATAAATATACGTTGACTAATAAATATAAATGCTTTCCATTCTGATCATTCCTGTGGTTGAGTTGTATCAGAATGGAAAGCTATAAAACATAAGGTAACTTACAGTGCTTATTATAATTATAATAAGCACTTGTTGTAATATAGGGTTTATTTAGTATTTTATATCATTCAAAATCTATCTCTGGTTAATTCCAAGGATTACTGTTATAATGGTATACATTGGTAGTATTAATTTGATTTTTGTTAAGAATATAAGATGGTTTAATGAAATATATAAAAATAGGATGGTAATCGTTATGGACAAGCAGATGAAGAACATCAAACTGGAGATTTTAAGTGGAAAAAGACAAGAGGAATTACTTCCTTATTTATTTAATTATATGGCAAGTAGTTATTCTACCCATGCAAGTGTAAGACTAGCGATGCATTATTATTCTTTCTACGAGTTTTATTGTGAAGAGGATAATTGGAGCGAACATCTTAATAAGATAGCAGGTAATATAAATAAATTTATATTGGAAAATCTCCTTCAAAAGAATAATCCAAGTCAAATGGAAGAAGCAGTCCGCAAGATTGATACCATGCGTAATGAAGTAATGAAAAGAATGAATGTATTATCTTCTTATACTGATATATTTCAAATCTATGAATATATACTGAATCGATTAGAATATCAATTTCGTGAAGAACATGTAACAGTAAATGAAGAGGAATTTGCAAAAGAAATTCTACGTTATATTTTCGATTCTCAAGATAATGTGATTATTAACGAGAAGATTAAGGATATGATAGGACAATTACCGGTTCGTATGACGAAGCAGAAATATCTGGAGATCATAAGCGATAGTTTTAAGTTATATACAGATGGTGAAAAGTCTGCATTGGATACATTTTTATATATGCTAAGAACATCCGCAATGCTTTATGAGCCGGAGGGTATGGGAAGCTTTTATACAGATCTGTGGGAACAAAAGGAATTCTTTGCTCGTTTAAAATACAAAGAATTGACTAAAAACGAATTTGAGGAAGCAATTGAAGTCTTAAAAAGAGTCTCGAAATTTTTGGAGACTGAAGTTACTGCCTGCTATAGTATGCAAGAGATCGTAAATGAAATCTATACTTTATTATTATGTAATCCTTATGCAGGAATGGTATGCTCTGAATGGGAAGATCAAGAAAAAGCAGCATCCAAGATTTTAGTAGAAGTTAATCAATATTTTCTATCTTCGGAAAAGAAGGAGTTACCGGAACAGCTGCAGGAGCAGTTAATGAAGATGGAAGGTGTTCAAGAAAGCCTGCTTTTTGATTTGTCCAGCTTGGAAGAAGTATTGTATGAACTGGATCAAAATAGAAGAACACTCATTGAAGGCTTAATGCTTGAGAAATTACTGAACGTACTTCTGCGTTCCAGAGATCTACTTTCGAATAGTATTTTTATTGATTTCAATGTAGACCTGGAAAACCAAAAAGTTACTGAAGAATTGTTAATGCAAGAAAGAAATAAGCTGATTGAGGAGTTGGCTTTCTTATTGACCGGTCATGATAAGATCATTGGAAGAGCAGTTATGGCAAATACCTTGAACAAACTTCCGGTTTTTTTTCACAGTCATAAAGAAGTGATGGATTATGTCCGTTATTCTTTCGATCGATGTACTGATCCTAGAGAAAAAATGGCCTGTATTGAGATAATTAAGGATATGATGATTAAATAAAGATGTATGAAACATGGTAATTTGTGGTATAATGTAAACATAAATTTTTATTATGGTAAAAATAGGTTTGATTTTACAGTACAGAACTACGATACGAATAAAAAGGCAATCGAAATTATTTAATAAAGGTAAGGGTATTCTATGGTTCGTTGGGCGGAAAATGTAGTCTATAGTGATAATATAAAGAGGAAAAAGAAAACAATTGCCGCCATTAATAAGAGAAAGGCGACATTTAATATTTATTGTATCACCTATGCATCTTCGCAATGTAATTTGTTTGATATCATAGATGCCAATGAATTGCTTTTTCCTCATTATAGAAGCATCGATGTGTGTATCGTAGGATTGGCAAAAGGGAAAGCGGAAGCGATTCTTCTTGTGAAGGACATGTTAATGGATGTATATACCAATACAGGTGGTTTTGATGTAAGAACCTATTTTACATAAGAAATGTAACGACTATTTTATCAATGTAATAAAAATGAGCAGGACAGGCGGTAGGGTGTGGATAGATGCTTCATATAATCGGTCTTATATTTAAGATATTATTTTCAATTATTCTAATATTACTGGGTATCCTTCTGTTCCTTATATTAGTTGTCCTTCTGGTGCCTATCAGGTACCAGGTTGCCATCGAACATGGTGAGGATCTACTTTTTAAAGGTACGTTAAGCTGGCTTCTTCATATTATTCATGCCAATATCTCCTTCATAGACGGGAAGCTAAAGATAAAAATAAGGATCTTTGGCAAGACAATCTTTGATAATTCAGTAATCAAAGTGAAGAAAACAAGGGTTAAAAATATTCGTTCTAAGAAAAAAACAGTGAATGAAAGAAGACATAAGCATGGGAAAGAGATCGTTTCAAAAAAGAAATCGGAACAAAAAGAAAAAAATAATCTAAAAGAAAAAAATATACGAACTGAGAAAGAAAAACAATCAAAAAAAACTGAAACGATTACGGAGAATAAACAAAACGATAAATCCAAACCATTGGATAAAAGGGAACATAATTTGGATTTAGAAGTAGAAAATAAATTAGAGGATACGATAAGAGAAATTCAAAACACAAATATCCCTCATGAGATAAAAACCAAGGAAGATACGAAGTTAAATTTGGATGAAATAACCTTAAAACATAGGGAATTATCCTATGAGAAAACTTCATCAGTTGGAAAAACTTTAGTTCAAGAAAGTAAAGATTTATCAAAAGAAAAGCAGATGATAGATGAAAAGGATTCTATTTATAAAGAGATAGATAGCACCGATGGAGTGGAAGAAAACAATGAAAGTCTAAAAGAAGAGAGTAGTTCATTCTATCAAAAGATAAAGAATAAAGTATATGACTTCTTTCGAAGAATAAAAGAAATCTGGAAAAATATAATAGAAAAACTTAGGAATTTTGTTGCTATCTTAACGAATATAAAGAGAATAAAAAATTTAATTAAAGATTTTCTGGATGATGAGCTTAATCGTGAAAGTATCAGATTATTATTCCGTAGTCTTCGAAAGTTCTTAAAACATATTGCTCCTACGAAATTGCGTTCTCAATTTGTATTTGGCACCGGAGATCCATGCTCAACTGGACAAGTATTAGGAGTATTAGGAATTCTATATGCTTTATATGGAAATAATATTCAGATCACACCGGATTTTATAAATGAACGTTTTGAAGGAAAGCATTATGCAAAGGGAAGAATAAGATTACTTACTTTACTAATAATAGCTATAAAGCTTATTTTAGACAAACGTATTAAACAGTTCAGGAAGAATATAAGTACCTTAAAGGAGGCGTTATAATGGCAGAGAACAATTTTAATTCAACAGTAGAATCTTTGTTTAAAGGAATGGATAGTTTTTTTACCACGAAAACAGTAGTTGGTGACGCAGTAAAATTTGAAGATGGAACCATCGTATTACCACTGGTTGAAGTGAGTTTTGGTGTTGGTGCAGGTGCTTTCGCTGGAGAGAATAAGAATAATGCAGGTGGTGGATTAGGTGGTAAAATTAGTCCAAGCTCTGTACTCGTCATTCAAAATGGTTCTTCAAAGCTTGTGAATGTGAAGAATCAGGATAGTGTAGGTAAGATATTGGATATGGTTCCTGACTTTATTAATAAGTTTTCAAAAGGGGCAAAAAAGACCGATGATTTATCCGATAAAGTAGAAGAAGTGTTGAATTCTCAACCTGAAACAACCATTATTGATGAAGAATAGGGAAGTCGTACAAAAAACTTCTTGCAATATGTAACATATTCTGATAGAATAAATGTGTTTGTAAGGCCATTTTTGGTCTATATTCTACCTAAGGAGGTGCTTTTGATGGCTAAATGTGCAATATGTGATAAAGGTGCTCACTTTGGAATCGCTGTGAGTCATTCTCATAGAAGATCTAATAAGATGTGGAAATCTAATGTGAAGTCTGTTAAGGTAAATGTTAACGGTGCAGCAAGAAAAATGTATGTTTGTACTTCCTGTCTTAGATCCGGTAAAGTAGAACGCGCATAAGGAAAAACGATGGGTGTCAGGGGGTCTTGACACCCGCTTTTTTTTCTAAGATGTCTCCGAGGGTGAATAGGAATTAGTATATGAAACGTAAAGTAGATACGAATGATTATTCACAGTTTGTATTTTAAGTATAAAAATGTAATTTAACAACAAAATAAATTATAACCAAGCAGTAAGCATAAAATAATAATACATATAGCAAGGATACCGTTAGTTATGAAAAGCATTATCGTCATACCTATGGCAATCCAAAACAAGATAAAGCCTAGCATTCTTTTCATATTTGTCACTTCCGTTCAGTAATCATAGTAGTATATATTATGCAGAATATTGATAGGTTATCTCCAATATGAGAAAAAGGTTTCGGTAATGTGTTAAAAATGTGGGTATAATATTATAGATTAGAATGAAACAAGAATAGATAGGAGGGTTAATATGAAGGGACATATGAGTACACAGATTGGTGATATAATGATTGATAATGATGTTCTTGCTAAATATGCGGGAGCTTCAGCAGTGGAATGCTTTGGTGTAGTCGGAATGGCATCGTTAAATGTGAAGGAGGGTATTGTCAAACTTTTAAAACGAGACAGTATCAGCCATGGTGTTAATGTAACGATTGAAGAAAATAAGCTGACCATTGACTTGCATATTATCGTTTCCTATGGTGTGAGTATATCTGCAGTTGCTGATAATCTTATTAGTAATGTGAAATACAATGTTGAAGAATTCTCAGGATTAGAGGTTAAAAAAATCAATATTTATGTAGAGGGCGTACGGGTTATTGATTAAGCCTGAGAAGCACAACGTTTAAGGAGGAAAAAACCAGTGGTTGTTAAAACGATAGATGCAGGAATGTTGAAGAAGATGTTTCTTGCAGGAGCTGCGAGTATTGAAGCGAAAAAGGAATATATCAATGACTTGAATGTATTTCCTGTTCCGGATGGAGATACTGGAACGAATATGACATTAACTATAATGTCTGCGGTAAAGGAAGTAAACAGTTTAAATAATCCTACCATAGAAGAATTAGCAAAAGCAATTTCAGGTGGTTCACTTCGTGGAGCGAGAGGTAATTCCGGTGTAATTTTATCACAGTTATTCCGGGGCTTTACCAAGGAAATAAAAGATTTTAAAGAGATTAATGTGACTATATTAGCAAATGCATTCCAGAAGGCGGTTGAAACGGCTTACCGCGCGGTTATGAAGCCGAAGGAAGGTACTATTCTTACAGTTGCAAGAGGTGGTGCTGATAAAGCTGCTCAGCTTGTTTCAGAAACAGATGATTTGGTGGTTTTTGGACGTGAAGTAATAAAACATATGGAAATCGTATTATCACAGACACCAGAACTTCTTCCTGTTCTAAAAGAAGCTGGAGTAGTAGATTCCGGCGGTCAGGGATTGGTAGAGATCGTAAAAGGTGCCTATGATGCATTGCTTGGAAAAGAAATTGTATTATCGAATATACCGGTTAAGGAAGTAAGTAATACAGGAATTAATATAGAACGTGTAGCCGCTGCTGATATTAAATTTGGTTATTGTACTGAATTCATTATCATGGTTGAGAAAGAATATAATCCTGAGATTGAAGCTAATTTTAAAGCTTATCTTGAATCAATCGGTGATTCTCTTGTAGTCGTGTCAGATGATGATATTGTCAAGGTACACGTACATACGAATGACCCTGGATTGGCAATCCAAAAGGCGTTGACGTATGGTTCGTTAACAAGTATGAAGATTGATAATATGCGGGAAGAGCATAATGAGAGAGTAATCAAAGAAGTAGATAAAACATCAGCTGTTATAACAGATACTCCTGTAAAAGAGAATAAACCACGTAAAAAAGCTGGATTTATTGCAGTATCTATGGGAAAAGGCTTAGGAGAAATCTTCACTGGTCTTGGCGTTGACTACTTAATTGAAGGTGGCCAGACGATGAACCCTAGCACGGAAGATATGTTAAATGCAATCAATCAGGTGAATGCAGACACCATTTTCATTCTCCCGAATAACAGTAATATCATTCTAGCTGCGGAGCAAGCAAAACAATTAACCGAAGATAAGAACATTTATGTAATTCCTTCTAAGACAGTTCCTCAAGGTATTACTGCAGTGATTAATTATGTTTATGACAAATCTCCGGATGAGAATGCAGTTAGAATGACAGAAGAAATGCATAAAGTAAAATCAGGCCAGGTAACTTACGCAGTACGAGATACCAGTCTGGATGGTAAAGAGATCAAACAAGGTAATATTATGGGGATTGGTGATAAAACCATTCTTTCCGTTGGAGATAATATTAAGGAAACTACGGTGGAATTGATTAACTGTCTGGCTGACGATGCTTCTGAGCTGATCAGTCTATATTATGGAGATGAAATCAATGAAGCTGCAGCCAATGAATTAGCAGAGGAAGTAATGGAATTGTATCCGGACTTGGATGTGGAGGTTCATTACGGAGGACAGCCGATTTATTACTATGTATTATCAGTTGAATAAGTGATTTTATAAGGAAGCGCATAGAATATAATGCGACACGAGTGGTTCAATTTTGTGTTCGACCAACATTTGCTTGGAGGTACAAGAGGGAACCACTTTTTATTACAAATAAATAGAAATGGAAATAAACGGGTGATTTATCAGAAGTGACCTTAGACCGGAAAGGAGGAAGATCAATTGGAGAGACAAAGACTACCAAAACCCGGCGAAATCTATCGCCATTTTAAGAATAATCTGTATCAGATTATAACGATTGCAACTCATTCAGAGACCGGAGAGCAGCTGGTAGTATATCAGGCTTTATATGGAACATTTCAAAGCTATGCTAGACCACTGGAAATGTTTCTCAGTGAAGTGGATCATACGAAATATCCAGAGGCAACACAGAAATACCGTTTCGAGTTGTATCAGATCGAAGAACAGAAAAGTGAAGTACCTGATCAGAAAGAAACGGATTCAGAGATTAGAAGAAAAATTCGTCAGGACCTACAGGCATCCTTGTCGAAAACGCATCGAAGTATTCCTTCTTACCAAGATTGTATTAAGAATGATACTAATGTGAGTCGCTTTAATCACAATAATCCTATCAATGAAGAAGTATACCAACCCAAGGAAGCAGAAGGGGAGGTAAATTCCATATTATTAGACTTTTTAGATGCAGCTTCCTACCAGAAAAAATTGGAGGTTCTGAGTATAAACAGAAAACATATTACAGATAGATTGATTAATGATATGGCTGTATCCTTAGATTGTTCGATTGAAGAAGGGGATTTGGAAGAGCGTTATCAAGGTCTTATGTATTGTCTTCAGGCTATGTCAAGATTTGAGAATAAAAGACTTAGGTAAAAAGACGTTATAAGAAGCAATAAATAAGAAACATAGAGAACAAAGGCTTTGGAGATCGAATACGTAGGCTTTGAAATAGTAGGCAAAGAGTAATAGGCAAAGAATAATTGGAAAAGAGCAGTAGGCAAAGAGTAGTAGTTAAAGAGCAGTAGGTAAAGAGTAGTAGGTAAAGAATAGTAGATAAAATAATAAAAAAAGAAGTTCGAAGCCGTAAAGGAATCTCATCCGGTTTCGAACTTTTTTATAGCTTCTACCCTTGTTATTCCAAATTAAGTTTTCTTTGAAATAAGAAGTTGGTTACTCCATAGAAGAGGATACTTATCATAATTTCTACTACGCAACTGATTGGGAAAATGTACTTGATCACGGTGGTGATCTCGCTCGTATCGAAGTGTATATATAATCCAACAAATGCAACTAACAAGGATATGATAATCTGTAATGCCGTGTAGATAGCAAAATAAGCAATAAAGGAACCAAGGAGTTTATGACGGTTGAATAATTGGCCTACAGCAATGGATACATAGATTAACAAGATCCAAGCAATGGTTGCAAATAGAATTAAGACGATTAATTCAACTATAAATAGAGTTGTATTTTTGCCGAATTCTCTATGGAACGCATTGAAGAATTCTGTTAATCCCGATTTGAAGCCATCATAATTCTCCGGAGTAACAAAGACAATAAATAAGGAACTAAGAACCAGTACGATACTTATAATACTCCAAACCATGGTAATTAGTAGCTTTGATGTAATAAGTTCATGAGTTCTTACGGGAAGAGTAAACATAAGGTATCCTTCTTCTGATAGAAAGTTTTTATAAAATCTCATGATAGACGCAACTACCGTAACGACGATTACTCCAATCACAATTATGATAAAAGTCATAAAGAGCAAACCAGAGATAACGCCCAGGGAACCTTCAAAAATGTCTAGGTGAAAGGTGAAACGATTGATGATTGAAACTAATAATAATATCAAATAGATTGGTAAAAAGTATCTAGCGGTTGCATTAAATTCATGCTTTAATAATTTACTTAACATTTGAATACCTCCCTGAATAATGTATCGATCGATTTACCTTCTTTGGTTCGTAAATCATCTACACTGGATTGTAAAGTTATCTTGCCATCCTTAAGGAAAATAACATCGTCTAAGACCATCTCAATTTCAGCTATTAGATGAGTAGAGATCAGTACAGTAGCATTTTCGTTATAATTCGTAATGATTGTATTGAGAATATAATCTCTGGAAGCAGGATCCACTCCTCCAATTGGTTCATCTAAGCAGTAGAGATCTGCTTTACGGCTCATCACGAGAATTAATTGTACTTTTTCCTTGGTTCCTTTGGATAAGGTCTTTAAACGCTTATTCGGATCTAGATGGAGACGTTCTAACATTTCATAAGCTTTTTTCTTGTCAAAGTCCAGATAAAAATCGGCAAAAAAGTCAATGAGTTGTGATACTTTCATCCAATCAGCCAAATAAGTCCGTTCCGGTAAATAAGATACGATTTTTTTTGTTTCTACTCCGGGTTTATTACCTGCAATAGTTATAGTTCCGGAGTCAGGCACCAATAAACCGTTAATCATTTTTAGGAGAGTGGTTTTACCGCTACCATTCGGCCCTAATAATCCAACAATTCGACCTCGCTCTATGGTCAGGTTAGCCTCGGATAGAGCTGGATAACCGGAAAATCTTTTTGTTATTGCTTTACATTCTAATATAGTACTCATATTTCCTCCCATCCGCGTAACTACGCGTATTATTCATTCATTTCTGCTGCTTCTTTAATTAATACTAAAATTTCATCCGTATTGAATCCTAATTGTTTCATCTTATCAAGAAATTCTAAGATTTGACTTTTTGCAGCTTGCCCTTTTAACATCTTAATCATTGTTTCATCCGAGGTGATATATCTGCCACTGGTGCGATTGGTATAAACTAATCCGATACGCTCTAATTCGGATAAAGCTTTTTGCATCGTATTGGGATTTACCTTCGCTTCCGCTGCAAGATCTCTCACAGAAGGAAGTTTATCTCCGGGTGTATAAAAACCTGATATAATTCCTGCTTGAATCTGTTCAATCAACTGAAGATAAACAGGTCGTTCTGTATTTAATTCCCATTGCATCCTCATATTCTCCTTTCATAAGCATGTGCTATCGTTTTCTTTGTACTACTGTATTAAGTGGTTAATACAATAATACAACGTGAAAAATCAGTTGTCAATAATTATTTTATAAATTTTTAAATTAGTTTACGCTTTCCCATTTCCTGAATATGGTTTATAATAAATTCATTGACAAAACTAGATAGTAGTGAAGAGATAAAAATGCTATAATTCTTCATTATAAACAGAGATAGGCAGTCGTGTATCTGTATGACTAGTGATAAACTTTCTGAGTTATACAACAATCATACTATAAGTAAAGCATAATGATATCTTATATAAGTCAGCATAAATCAATGTTAGTCCTTCACAGGTCATAGGTCCCTAAACTATGATAAGATTTATCCGCTTATTAGGACTTAGTTTTAACAAAGCTAGGTAGGACAAGTAAAAAAAGATAAGCGAAAAGATAAGTAGAATGGACAAAACTAGGTAGATAGAAATAGAGGTAAAAAAGAATGAATTATGATGATCCAATATTAGTGATAAAGGGCATTGGAGAGAAGACAGCGAAGATGTTTGAGAAGCTTGGAATTGAGACTGTACAGGATCTTTTGGAGCATTATCCTAGAGGATATGAAGTTTTTGACAGGCCGGTTCCGATAACAGAGATAACCGAAGGTGCTACTATTGCCATTGACGCGGGTATTGCAATGACACCAAAGATTAAGAAAATCCGTAATCTTCAGATTGTAACGGTTCAAGTGAAGGATTCCTATGGATCTATGCATCTAACTTGGTTTAATATGCCTTTTTTGCAGAAAACTTTACGTATGGGATACCACTATATATTTCGAGGTAAGGTAATTCGTAAGAACGGTGTACTGGTGATGGAGCAACCGGGTATTTATGAGAAGGAAAATTATTATAAATTATTGAAGATAATGCAACCGATTTATCCTTTAACGGAGGGAATTACCAACAATTCTATTTCAAAAGCAATTAATCAGGCTTTAACTCAGTTGGAGTTTGCTAAGGATTACATCCCCAAAGGTGTAGTTAAACAATATGATCTTTTAGATTTAACCAAAGCAATCAAAGAGGTTCATTTTCCTAAGGATAGGGAAAGAATGATAAAAGCGAGAAAGCGTTTGGTGTTTGATGAATTTTTCTTATACGCACTATCATTAAGAAGACTAAAGGAATCCAAAGCTCAGATAAAAAATCAATTTCCAATGAAGAAGGTGACGGAATGTAATGAGTTAATAGAACAGCTTCCTTACGATCTGACCGGTGCACAAAAAAAGGTCTGGGAAGAAGTACTTCAGGACTTACAAGGAGATAATGCCATGAACCGGCTGATTCAAGGTGATGTAGGATCCGGTAAAACAATACTGGCAGTGATAGCTATATTAATGACTGTTAAGAACGGATATCAGGCTTCTCTAATGGTTCCGACGGAAGTTCTGGCAAAACAGCATTATGAGTCTCTGATTTCATTATTAGCTCAATATGGTTGTCGGGTATGTTTACTGGTTGGATCCATGACGGCAAAGGAAAAAAGAGAAGCCTATGAGAAAATCCGTACCCATGAGGTTGATATCATCGTAGGGACTCATGCTTTAATACAAGAAAAAGTTGAATATCATAAACTAGCGCTGGTTATTACCGACGAGCAACACCGATTTGGTGTAAAGCAGAGGGAAGCACTTCAGACGAAAGGGGATCAGCCCCATGTTTTGGTTATGAGTGCGACTCCAATCCCAAGAACTCTGGCCATTATTCTATATGGTGATTTAGACATTTCTATTGTGGATGAGCTGCCAGCACAAAGATTACCGATTAAAAATTGTGTTGTAGATACGAATTATCGACCTAATGCGTATCGTTTTATTGATAAACAAGTGGCGGAAGGGCGGCAGGCTTATGTAATCTGTCCTATGGTAGAAGAAAGCGAAAATCTGGAAGCAGAGAACGTAATCGATTATACGGAACGTTTAAAGGAAGCTCTGGCAGGCAGCGTGACCGTGGAATATCTTCATGGTAAGATGAAACCGAAGGAAAAGAATGACATCATGGAACGATTTTCAAAAGGCGAAATTCATGTCCTAGTCTCTACGACGGTTGTTGAGGTAGGAGTTAATGTTCCCAATGCAACAGTCATGGTGATTGAAAATGCGGAGCGCTTTGGTCTTGCCCAGCTGCATCAGCTACGGGGTCGTGTAGGAAGAGGAGCACATCAATCCTTTTGCATCTTCATATGTGGAAGCAATAGTAAAGAGGCAAGAGAGCGACTTGAGATATTAAATCATTCGAATGATGGTTTTTATATTGCCAGTGAAGACTTAAAATTACGAGGACCCGGTGATATGTTTGGAATCAGACAGAGCGGCGATCTGGATTTTAAGTTAGGTGATGTTTTTAACGATGCAGAGGTGTTAAAACAAGCCAGTGAAGCTGTGAAAAGCTTAAAAGATACGGAAGTAAAATTGATATTTGATACTCTTAAGGGAAAAGCTTCCTATTTTTTAGCATGTATAGTATAATAAACAATTAAAGCGGTTTGCACTATGAAATATAGATAAGAGAAGGTACTATATGGAAACAATATACTCACAAAATAATAGGGTAAGATCATTTGATGCACTTCTTTCCATTGTCATTCCTGTATATCAAGAGGGGAGTCATATAAGAAGTTCAATCACTTTCATTGAGGATATCCTTTTACAAAATAATATTCATTATGAATTTATACTGATTGATGATGGTTCGCAGGATAATACCTGGAGAGAATTAGAAGGAATGGCGGAAGAAAAAAGTGCAGTTACCGCGATCCGGTTAAGCAGAAATTTTGGGAAGGAATCCGCGCTTTGCGCTGGGCTTATGTATGCTCAGGGTGAAATGGTTCTCGTGATGGATTCTGATTTACAACATCCCCCAACCTTGATTCCACCGATGGTGGATGCCTGGAGGGAAGAAGGATATGATGTTGTAGAAGGGATAAAAAATTCCAGAGGACGTGAAAACCCATTTTATCATTTTTGTGCAAAACTATTTTATTATTTTATATATAAAACAGCAGATATTGAACTGGAAAATGCATCTGATTTTAAATTAATGGATCGGAGAGTAATTGAGGCGTGGAAAGAACTTCCAGAGCGTGCCACTTTTTTTCGTGGTATGTCTGCTTGGGTTGGTTTTGAGCGTAAGCAAATTAAATTTGATGTAGCTGACCGGGTAAATGGCAAAACAAAGTGGTCTTTATTACGGTTAATCAGACTGGCAATGAATGCGATTACTTCCTATACTTCCGTTCCGCTTCATTGTATCACAATATTGGGTATCCTAATGTTTTTTGGTACAATCCTTCTGGGAGCCCAGACCCTATACATGTATCTTTCCGGGAAGTCCACCACAGGTTTTACTACAGTAATTCTCCTTCAATTGCTGATTGGCAGTTCAATTATGATTAGTTTGGGTATTATTGGTATCTATCTGACAAAAATATATAAAGAAGTGAAGGCTAGACCAAGATATCTGATATCAAAATGCATTCGAGGCGGTGAAAAGAAATGATGGGTGTTTTCTATTTGTTTCTTTGTTTTGCTGTTGGTCATATGATATGCTCTTATTGGTTCCCCCGCTTACAACAAATCACCGAGGGTACGGATAAGAAAGGATTACGATTACTCAGTCCCTATATACTTTTATTGCCTGCCTGGTATATTACCGGGACTATTGTTTTAACCTGGTGTGTTTATATCCTTGCCTCCTTATTTCATCAGAAGGAAGAGCCTTTGCTTCTTGCCAATGCCATTACGATTTCTGTAGCATTCTTATCATACCTATATTTCCTTTATAGTAAGATACGAAAGAACAAAGGAGCGAAGCTGTTTTTTGCTTTAGATCGGGTACCAAGTGTAGAAATCATATTAATATTAGCTGTAACATTATTAGCTTGTATTTTAATGTGGAGAACCTTTTTTGTTAAGGATAACGAGCTTTATGTAGGTGTCTCAGTCTTTAGCGATTTTTCACCACACATTGGGATGATACGTTCTTTTTCCAACGGGAATAATTTTCCTACCTGGTATGCACATTTTGCCGGTGAAGATATTAAATATCATTTTATGTTCATGTTTCTTGCCGGAAATCTGGAATACCTAGGATTACGGTTGGACTATGCATTTAATCTTCCCAGTATTCTGAGCTTTATCAGTGCCTTTTCGCTGCTTTATGTCTTGGCTGTTAAGATAACAGGATTGCGAATTACCGGAGTACTATCCTGCCTTTTCTTTGCCTTTCGCAGTTCCAAGACCTTGTTCACTTTTTTAGCTAATGTACCGGAAGGAACGAGTATATGGAAAGCGCTTACGGAGAATACAAATTTCATAAGTAGTACACCCAATGAGGATTGGGGATTATGGAATTTAAATGTATATTGTAATCAACGACATTTCGCATTAGGTATGTCCGTTATATTTTTTATCCTTATCCTGTTCTTACCACATCTGATACGAATGTGGGAGGTATTTGACGAAATGCAGTTGGTTAGAAGAAATATAAAGTACGCGGGTAGTACGAACAGTGCAGAAAGCAAGAATAACAGGGAAGAGAGCAAATCTGGAGGTTTCCTACATAACCTTGGACTAATGATAAGGACGACATTCTTTACGAGGGAAGGTTGGATGATACAGGATCTTAAGCTTGCGATTGGCAGCGGAATTTTATTGGGGGCGTTGGCTTTCTTTCATGGAGCTGCCTTGATTGCCTGTGTCTCAATTCTTTTTGTAATGGCAGTGGTATCCGTCAGACGTCTGGAATTGCTGATCATGGCTTTGATTACAATGTTTTTGTCATTTCTGCAATCTTATTATTTTATCAATGGTTCAGCAGTTACGACTAAATTTTTCTTTGGGTTTATAGCAGAAAATAAGACGTTATTTGGTGCAGCATCCTATCTGGAACGATTATTGGGTATACTGCCACTGGTACTTCTTATGGCGTTTTATATAGGGAATAAGAAGCAAAAGCATATTCAGCTGGCATTTACAGTTCCTCTTATCCTCGCTTTCACCATATCCTTGACTACAGATGTAACAGTAAATCATAAGTATATCATGATCTCCTGTATTCTTCTTGGAGTAGCAGCTGCTGATCTCATAAGAAGAATGTTCCATCAAAAAAAATTCCTTCTGTTCTTATCCGGTATCGGACTAATCATTGCCTTAACGGCTACAGGAATATATGATTTTATTACTGTGATTCGTAAAAATAATCCAGATCATGCGGTTGTCTTAAATCTACAAGATCCTTTGACCACATGGATCATGGAACATAGTAATTCCAGAGATATCTACCTTACATCCAATTACGCTTTGAACCAAGTTGTATTAGGTGGAGCGATGTTATATAATGGTTGGCAGTATTTTGCTTGGTCCGCAGGGTATGACACAGGATATCGAGATAAAATGGTAAAATACATGTATGAAGCCAGCAGTCCCATTCAACTGGATACACTGGTAAAAGAGAATAATATACGATATATACTGGTCGATTATGATAGCCGTACGAGTACAGCATATTCCATTCGGGAGGATAATATAAAAGAAACCTACCAAGTAGTATATACGCTAGGAGAAGGAGAATGGAACACTACGATTTATGATACTACGTTACCGGTTTATGAATAGATATTGATTTAAGTTTAATAGAAATAAAATATATAATTTACTACCATTTGGTACAAACTATGAGCGAATGGTAGTAATAGTAAAAGTTAACACGAAAAAAGATAGTATAAACCTGAAAGATAAAAAGGAGAATGTTATGAATTTTAAGTATGTAGTAGTTGGTGCCGGACTAGCCGGACTCACCATGGCGGAACGAATTGCAACAGAATTAAACGAAAAGGTATTGGTGATAGAAAAGAGAAATCACATCGGCGGTAATATTTATGATTCCTATAATGAGGATGGAATTTTAATTCATAACTACGGACCTCATATTTTCCATACGAATGATAGGGGAGTTTATCAATACTTAAGTAAATTTACCAAGTGGAATGACTTCTGGCATAGAGTATTAACCTATGTGGACGGGAATCTGGTACCTATGCCTATTACAGTTGAAACCATCAATAAATTATATAATCTTAATTTAGACTGTTCCAGAGTAGATGAATTTTTAAGGCATCAATCGGTTGAAATTAGTGAGATTAAGACCAGTAAGGATGTTGCATTAAGTAAGGTTGGTCAAGACATCTATGAAAAAATCTTTGAGTCTTATACAAAGAAACAATGGGGAATTGATCCTGCGGATCTTGATACATCTGTAATATCACGAATACCGATACGACTTAATCGTGATACCAGATACTTTAGTGATAAATATCAAGGAATGCCGACCCATGGCTATACTAAGATGTGTGAGAAGATGGTAGCGAACAAGAATATAAAGATTTTATTAAATACCGACTATAAAGAAGTTATGAATGACCTTACCTATGATAAACTAATTTATACCGGGCAAACAGATGAATTCTATCATCATAAGCATGGAAAACTGTCCTATCGTAGTATTAACTTTGCATTTGAAACCTTTGATAAAGAGGATTATCAGGAAGCTCCGGTAGTGAATTATCCAAATGATTATGATTATACCAGAATTACTGAATTTAAGAAATTAACCTGGCAGGAAAATAAGAAGACAACGATTTGCAAGGAATTCCCCTGCGATGAAGGAGAACCATATTATCCATTCCCTACAAAGGAATGTAAGGAACAGTTTGAACACTATGAAGAAGAGATGAAGAGAGAAAATAAAGTAATCTTTCTTGGACGTCTGGCTGAATACCGATATTATAATATGGATGCGGTGGTAAGACGAGCATTGGATACATTCAGTGATATCGTTGCTGGTTTAAAATAAGTGATAGGACTAATAAGTAATATTACACATTAGATAAAGTGAATAGGAATGTATTGGAGGAGAAGATGGATAAGTTATATATTGTTATTCCGGCATATAATGAAGAGGCTAATATCGAAAATGTGATTAAGGACTGGTATCCGATAGTTGAGAAAATCGGTAATGGAAGTAAATTAGTAATCATTGATGATGGTAGTAAGGATTCCACTTATCATATTATGAAGAAGTATGCAGAAACAAAGGAAGCTTTTGAGCCAATCACGAAGCCCAATGGGGGACATGGGGCAACGTTACTTTATGGGTATCACTATGCAATTAATGCTGGTGCAGACTATGTATTTCAGACGGATTCTGATGGACAAACCCTGCCAAAGGAATTT
Organism: Herbinix sp.; assembly: GCA_029238935.1. Classification (GTDB taxonomy): domain Bacteria; phylum Bacillota; class Clostridia; order Lachnospirales; family Lachnospiraceae; genus Mobilitalea. The sequence continues at coordinate 73,881 of JAQZBN010000017.1, read as the reverse complement.
TGGCCTTTTTGGGAACAAAGAAAAGCATACGATATGATCATTGGTCATCGTAGAGGACGACAGGATGGTTTATCGAGAGTTTTTGTTACAAAAACGTTAAAGTTTGTACTTTGGATATGTTTTCACGTCAATATCAAAGATGCGAATACTCCATTTCGATTAATGAAAGCGAATACCTTAAAGGAGCATATTAAACTCATTCCGGAAAATTATAATTTATCCAACGTACTCATCTCCGTAATATATGCAAAGAAAAAACGAGCAGTGAAATATCTGCCGGTAACGTTCCGTCCAAGACAGGGTGGTGTTAATTCGATTAATATGAAAAAGATCATCAAGATCGGTAAGCAAGCTTGGAAGGACTTTAAAAAGATAAATCATTATATAAATTAAAAAAATTTGAAAAAATGTAAAAAAGTTGAAACAAAATTATGATTGAAAGCGTTTCTATTATATGGGGGAAATTTTATGATAAAAAAAATTTTACTGCCAGTGATCGCTATCATTTTGGCAGTAATGGGTAAAACCTTATTAAAAGCAGATTATATACCCTTCCTGCAATGGTGGATCACAATATTTTGTCTAGGCATCGTATTTATGCCGTTAACCAATACCATATTTCATACATTTGATGATCGTGGCTATTTATTTTCAAAAACGATTGGTCTTGCTGTAACAGGGTATTTTATGTGGTTGTTATCATCGCTACATATACTAAAATTTAACTCAACCTCCTGTATCATATCAGCTTTTCTTGGGGTTCTCATCAATATCATAGTATTGCTAATTCAAAGATATTATGGAGAAAAGAATTGTGGTAGGAGAAGTCTTATGTATGCCATCACGAAAGATGGTGCATTAGAGAAATTCTTTACAAGAGAATTAATATTTTTTGGCCTTTTTCTTTTATTTACTTATATCAGAGGGTTTAAGCCGGAAGCCTATGGTACGGAAAAGTTCATGGATTACGGCTTTATGACCAGTATGATGCGTAGTGATTACATGCCTTCTGAGGATCTTTGGTTTTCCGGGAATACGATCAATTATTATTATGTAGGACAGTATATGGCATGTTTCCTAGCTAAGTTATCTTTTGTTAAGGTAACCCATGCTTATAATTTAATGTTGATGATGACTGGAGCATTTTGCTTTGCACTTACGTTTTCTCTGGGTTATCAGATTGCACTCTCCTTATCGGCATTTAAGGGTAAAAAACGTTCTTTGTTTGCTACAATTTCCGGTATTACTTCCGGAGCTGCGGTTACCTTTGCCGGTAATATGCATTATCCAATTTTTCGTTTTGTTGAGCCTGCGGTACGATATTTTTTCGGAATAGAAGCAGCAACCAAAGCTTATTGGTTTCCTGATTCCACAAGATACATTGGATACCAACCAGATACAACCGATAAGACGATTCATGAATTTCCATCCTATTCGTTTGTCCTGGGGGATCTTCATGCTCATGTTATTAATATACTGTTTGTTCTTACTGTTTTAGGTATTTTATTTGCCTGGCTGCTTTCCAGAGAGACAAAAAAAGATCAAAAGCCTGCACTATTGCATGAGATCTTTCATCCTGCTATCCTTTTGATATCATTTTTTATAGGATTATTCCATACAACGAATTTTTGGGATTTCCCGATCTACTATGTTGTTTCCGGTGCTGTTATTCTATTTTCGAATGGGATTGTATATAATTTTAAAAGTAAAGCTCTTTGGCTTACTGCAATTCAAGGATGTTTTGTGTTTGCAGTATCGGAACTTATTTGTCTTCCGTTTACGCTTACCTTTGATAAAATATCATCTGATATTAATTTGACGGTAGCACGTACTCCTTTATACCAACTAATCGTTTTATGGGGACTTCCGATCTTTATGGTAATCTCCTTTGTTGTGTTTCGAATAGCTGCATTTATGAAAAATGTAGAATTAACAAAGGTAAAAGGAGATAACAAAGACAAAGCAAAAGATAAAAAAGTGAAAGGCAGCATAGGAAATATTGCAGTATTTCGCTTTATTGGAAGCTTGTCTTCCTCTGATTTATTTATTCTTTTGATTGGCCTATGTGCCATTGGTTTGATCATCATGCCTGAGATTATCTATGTGGAAGATATCTACTCCGGGGATTATAAGAGAGCCAACACAATGTTTAAGCTGACTTATCAAGCTTATATTATGTTTGGGATCTCCATGGGATATCTTTTCTTTCGATTACTTAGGTTTGGAGATACCATACGTCAGAAAAAATATGCAGCAGCAGGATTACTGTTCTTCGTATTTACCTTGTTTTACTCAGTAAATGCAGTAAATGCTTGGTTCGGTAATATATTTCATCAAGAAGGTAACAAAGGAATTAATGCAGCTGCTTTTATGGAAACACAGATGCCGGATGATTATTTAGCGACCAATTGGTTGAATGAGCATGTTACTGGAATGCCAGTTGTTTTAGAGGCAAATGGCGACAGTTACACTGACTATCAGAGAGTTTCTGTTATTACCGGACTTCCGACTCTTCTTGGATGGAGAACCCATGAATGGTTGTGGAGATCGGATACGGCAATCTTAGATGAAAGAGCAGCGGATATTGAGCTTATCTATACTTCACAGAATGAACAAGAAGTAAAACAGCTTATCGCTGAGTACAAGGTCTCCTATCTCTATGTAGGTAAATTGGAGCAGGAAAAATACAGTACAGTGAATCATGAATTACTAAAGAGTTTAGGTGAAATCGTTTTTGACAGCCCAGCGACAGACGAGAAGACATATGAAACCTATATCGTTAAAATAGGTGAATAAGACATCTTTGGGTAAGAATTTAATTAGGGAGTGAAAGAAAATGCAACTGTTACAGAGGTTACACAAGAAAAAAGCGTTGGTTATTTGTGCGTTACTTATGATTATGATGACAGCAGGAGGATTTGCACAGAGAGCCTCTGCAAAAACTACAGACATTCCTTATCTGATAAAGATTAATCGAGTCATGAATACGATTACAGTTTATTCCAAAGATGAAAACGGGAAATATACAATTCCCTACAAAGCAATGGTATGCTCTGTAGGAACAAATGCAAATGAAACGATACTAGGAACTTATAAAACTTCGGCTAAATACCGTTGGAAATTATTAATGGGTGATGTGTGGGGACAGTATTCTACCAGAATTTTTGGAGGTATATTATTCCACTCAGTGTATTATTATGATGAAGCAAATCCTGCATCTCTATCAACGAGAGAGTATAACAAGCTTGGCAGCGCAGCCTCTCATGGATGTGTTAGGTTAACGGTAGCGGATGCAAAATGGATTTATGATAATTGTCCATTAGGCACAACCGTGGAAATCTACGATGATAAAACCTCACCCGGTCCCTTAGGAAAACCAAAAGCAATGAAAATTCCTTCCACCCCTCGATGGGATCCAACAGATCCCGACGAAAATAATCCTTATAAAAATAAAATGCCTGTAATTTCTGGTGCCAAAAATATTACGGTGGAATGGGGCGAAGAGGTTAATTTGTTAAAAGGTATTACTGCCAAATCATCCACTGGTGAAAATATCACAAAAAACCTTACGATGAATGGTAGAGTAAATACCGAAGTAGCAGGAACCTACCCAATTGAATATACCGTTACGGATTTGTTGGGTAGAACCACAACAAAGCAAATCACTGTAACAGTGGAAGAATATGCAGGTCTTCCGGAATTTACCGGAATAAGCGACCGAACCATCTTCGAAGGAAGAAAAATTACAAGAGCTTATGCACTGGATGGGGTTGTTGCATATAATAATGGAAAGAAAATAAATAAAACAGAAATTGACGTTGATATAAAAGAAGTCAGTGCTGTTGAATATGAGATTACATACACCGCATACTCCAAAAAAGGAGAACCGGTAACTGCACAGGCAACGTTCTATGTAGACAATGAAGCTCCGGTTTTATCTGGGATAGAGGACAAAATACTGACAATCAACCAAGTTGTTGATAAAGAATTGGCATTATCTGGAGTTGCCGTTACTGATAATTTTACAAAACTTACTGCTGATGACATTACGGTAATCATTGAGGAAGATACGAATCATAACTATTTAGTTACCTATGAAGTTGTCGACGATGTGGGAAATAAAGTAAAGCAACAAGTACATTTTAGTTATTAGCATATGTAAAAGATGCGATACGTTGTATTTGCAATAATTACAATCTGATAGGAATGAAAATAATGGGAAATGGTGGGGATACTTATGATCGCTGCAAGAGAGCAGCAGAAAGTGATTGACCTACAGAAGCTGTTCGCATGGTTTATTATTTATAGTTTTATTGGTTGGGTATATGAGACAACTTATTGCTCGGTTACTACTTTAAAATTTGCTAGTAGAGGTTTTCTCTATGGACCATTATGCCCTATCTATGGCTGTACCATTGTCGCAATGATATTACTTACGGATAAAATAAGAAAAAAGTATTATGTATTTTTATACTGCGCACTCATCGCAACTATGATAGAGTATTTTGTCTCTTACAGTATGGAACTTATTTTTCATAGAAGATGGTGGAATTACTCGGACATGTTTTTAAATATTAACGGCCGTGTATGTATCTTTGCCTCAATACTCTTTGGCATTTGCGGAGTCTTAATAACACGATATATTCATCCTGCCATTGTAAGGTTTGCGATGCAGAACATATCCGATCGTCAATTTAAATTAATTTTAAAAGTAATTACATTTTTATTCGTTTTTGACATTTATATTTCATTTAAAATGTCCATATGATAGATTAGGAATGAAGTACCTTATCGATTTTGTATATTTTTACATATATATAAATTGTTATCCATTTTTATTTTCAGATAACAATAACTATGATATAATCAAATTACGTATAAGAAAGGAGCATTCCATTATGAACAAATACTCTGAAATTACACCGGAACTTATGAAACTAGCTGAGTTATGTAAAAAAAACAACGTCATTGACCATGATCTTTATGATAAGTATGAGGTCAAAAGAGGATTAAGAGATGTCAGCGGAAAAGGTGTGTTGACCGGTCTTACCGAAATATGTGAGATACTTTCCTATACCATAGTTGATAATGATTATGTCCCTTGCGAAGGTAAGTTGTTTTATAGGGGCGTAAACGTCGAAGATTTTATTCATGGATTTATTAAGGAAAAACGTTTTGGATTTGAAGAAGCAACTTATCTACTACTATTTGGTGAACTTCCTACAGAACAAAAACTACAGGAATTTACCAAGTTACTGGAAAGTTATCGAGAACTGCCTCCCAGCTTTGTAAGAGATATTATTATGAAGGCACCCAGCAAAGATATGATGAATACCTTGGCCCGTAGTGTTTTAACTTTATATTCCTATGATGAAAAAGCAGAAGACATCTCCATAGAGAATGTACTTCGTCAGAGTATTCAATTAATTGCAGTATTTCCACTCTTGTCTGTATATGGATACCAAGCTTACAGTCATTACTATGACGGAAATAGTTTGGTTATACATCCTCCCAAAGCAGGTTTATCAACAGCGGAGAATATTTTATATATGCTTCGGCCGGACATGAAGTTTACGGAATTAGAAGCACGAATCTTAGATATTGCTTTGGTATTACACGCAGAACACGGTGGTGGTAATAATTCCACGTTCACAACCCATGTAGTTACATCCTCAGGAACAGATACGTATTCTTCTGTTGCAGCTTCACTAGGATCCCTTAAAGGTCCGAAACATGGTGGCGCTAACATAAAAGTAATACAAATGTTTGAAGATATGAAAAAGAACTTGCACGATCAAGAGAATGAAGATGAAGTCCGCCAGTATTTAATGGATCTTCTAAATAAAAAGGCATTTGATCGTGCCGGATTGATCTATGGAATGGGACATGCAGTATATTCTATATCGGATCCAAGAGCAACTGTTTTTAAAGAGTATGTAAAGAGCTTATCGGATGAAAAGGGACTTCATAAAGAATTTGCCCTATATGAAAAAGTAGAACGCTTGGCACCGGAAGTAATTGCACAAGAACGTAAAATTTATAAAGGTGTTAGCGCTAACGTTGATTTTTACAGTGGATTTGTATACCACATGCTAGATCTTCCTATGGAATTGTATACACCGATCTTTGCAATCGCTAGAATTGCAGGTTGGAGTGCACATCGATTAGAAGAGTTAAATAATGCAGGTAAGATTATTCGTCCTGCTTATAAGAGTGTAGCAAAACACAAAGCATATACGAAATTAACAGATAGAGAAAATTAATAAAACTGCCTTTTTTATCATAACCGTGTTACTTATAATACTTTGAAAATTTCATAATACTATCTTTATCATGATGGTGAGCATAAACATCTGATAACTATATTTAACAAATTAATTAGAAAAAACTTCTTGTGTATTCATGATTCAAATGCATATACTATTCTCGTAACATCTTAAACAACAACAAAAATTATTTTGAACCAAATGTTAAAGTTCAAAGTATGAAATGGAGGAGTTTATATGCCAAGTAGAAACAGAGTAGAAGTACCTGAAGCAAAAGAAGCATTAAATCGTTTTAAGTTTGAAGTTGCCAATGAATTAGGTGTTCCTTTAAAACAAGGTTATAATGGTGACTTAACTTCCTATCAGAATGGTTCTGTTGGTGGTTACATGGTAAAGAAAATGATCCAAGAACAAGAAAAAAGAATGGCAGGCAAATAGCAATAACTAAAAATTAATCGAATAAAACTTACAGAGACGGTTGCTGATAAAGCAACCGTTTTTTCAAAAAATCCTTGAAATCTATTACAGGATAGGATAAACTAACTATAACAGTTGACAAATGCTTATAATTCTATACAATATGAATTATAACCATAACCGAGACTAAGACGGAGATGGAATATGAGAGTGATCGCTGGTAAAGCACGAAGATTACAACTGAAAGCACCGGAAGGTTTTGATACCAGACCTACAACGGATAAGACAAAAGAAACATTATTTAATATATTAAATCCGTATTTGGCTGATTGTGATTTTTTGGATTTATTTGCTGGAAGCGGAGCCATTGGAATAGAAGCTTTATCACGTGGTGCAAAATATACTGCATTTGTTGAGGATAATAAGCAAGCAAGGGAATGTATTAAATCAAATTTAAATACCACAAAATTAGCAGAAAACGCAGAAATCTTATCCTTAAATGCTTTGGAGGGTATCAGAGCCCTTGAGATCAAAGGTAAGGTTTTTGATGTTGTTTTTATGGATCCGCCATATAATAAGCTATTAGAGAAGGAAGTCTTACTCGCTTTACAGAATTCTAATATTATCTATTGCGATACGATTATTGTCGTAGAAGCTTCTCTTGCAACCGATTTTGATTATTTGGAGGATACCAAATTTCGCATTTACAGAAAGAAAGAATATAAAACAAATCAACATGTATTTATAGAGATAAAATAAAAAGTTACATAGGTTAATTTAAGGATAACCTAAGGGGAGGGCATACATGAAAATAGGTATTTATCCCGGCAGCTTTGACCCAATTACCCTTGGACATTTAGATATTATTATCAGAGCATCCAAATTAGTGGACAAGTTAATTATTGGTGTATTAAAGAATAGTTCGAAAAAACCGCTATTTACGGTAGAAGAGCGGGTTGAATTAATTGAGCGAGTTACAAAGAATGTACCCGGTACGAATAATATAGAGATTGCATCCTTTGACGGATTGTTGGTTGACTTTGCAAAAAAGCAAAATGCCACCATTATTGTGAGAGGACTTCGTGCTATTACAGATTTTGAGTATGAATTGCAGATTGCTCAGACAAACCATAAATTATGTCCAAGTCTGGATACCGTTTTTTTTACAACTAGTGTTGAATATTCCTACGTAAGTTCTAGTGTAGTAAGAGAAATTGCATGTTACGGCGGAGATATATCGCAGTTTATACCAGAGAGTATTTTACAATCGGTTTATGACAAATATAAGTCTATAAGGAGTGTTTGATATGGGAGCAAGCAGAATAGAACAATTAATTGAAGATATTTATGAATTTGTTGAGAGTTGTAGAATGCAACCACTTTCAAGCACTAAGGTGATTGTTCCAAAAGATGAATTGTATGATTTGCTAGACGAATTAAGATTGAGAACTCCGGATGAGATTAAGAGATACCAAAAAATTATTGCGAATCGCGATGCCATCATTGCTGACGCAGAAGAAAAATCAGAGGCTATTTTAAATCAAACAAGAGAAAAAGCAAATGAGCTATTAAACGAACATGAAATTATGCAGCAGGCATATTATCAGGCAAATGAGATGATTATGCAAGCTTCGGAAGAAGCAGACCGTATCCGTAGGGAAGCACAGGCAGAAGCAGATCAGATCAGGACCGGATCTTTGGTATATTCCAATGAAGTACTGACTGAAGTGGAACGAGTGCTTGCCAGTGCTTATGAAAATTCCAGATCAAAGTATGACAGTTTTATAGGAACCTTAAAAGGCAGTCTGGATCTTCTTGTGAACAATAAGAAAGAGCTGAATGAACAGCTCTATCATGGTTCAGGCAATAGTGAATCAATCCAAGGTGGACAAGAAGAACAATATGATGACAGTGATTTTGAATTTGATGAGAATGCCTTTATGGACGATGTTCAATAATGAAAGATCGTCTTTGTAATAATAAATTGCAGAGGGTTAATTCAATTATTAAATTGCATGAAGCAGGTATACATAAACGTAGGTTATGATAAGTGTTATAAATGCACTGATAAGTTTTACTGCACAATAGGATTTCAAAGATAGTCTTGTGTTGCCCAGTACACTTTTGGTTTGCGCTATACTAGAAAAACCGCCAAAGGAGGTAAGTACGGCGACCAAGACTATTTTTAAGTTGATGTCCATATTAGTTAGGCATATTTGATTAATTCCTGTCGTTATTTCAAGAATTCCCATAAGGAATTGTTTTAGGTAGCCGGAATCCGGCAATAACACATGGACAAATTGAGCCAAGATAGAAAATAAAATTACATATCCACCAATCTTTGTAATTACTTCAAAGCCATTCATGATTGAATTATCTACAAGTTCAAATCGTATCGGTACTCGTTTGACAGGAGTAGAATCGGTGGAAAGTGCAGATATACGCTCCGTTGGTAAGGAAGCAACAGCCTTATTTTTTTTAAGAGTTACAAATCGGTAGATCAAAGCACTGATGATGGAGGAGCAATAGATAATCACGAATAAGGTATATTTAATTCGGGGAAGCTTTAACTGTGAGATTGCAATATAGCTCATAATAAACATAGGACTTACATTATTGCACATAGTAAGAAGAAAGTTTCCTTCTTCTGTGTGAATTTTTTTATCATTGAACAGATCGGCTGTTGCTTTTGCACCAACCGGAATACCGGATAAAAAGCCAATTAAGATTGGATAACATCCATCAGGGCTTACCTGAAAGATACGCTTGAATAGGGGATAGAACAAAACACTAATTTGCTTGGTAATGTTCATTCGTATCATCAGATTAGATATAATGATAAAAGGTAGCAAATTAGGCAGAATCGTATGAAACCATAATAACAAACCAGTACTGGCACCTTGGTAAGAGGCTGAAGGAAAAATCAGCATAGTAATAAGAAATAATACAATGAAGCTTTTAATAAGCTTACCTTTCATATTTGGAATTTTGAACATAACAATGCTCCTTAAGCGAAAAAGACAGGTTACTATAATTTATTGTACCAACAGGGGGATTATTCAGAAATTTATAATAAAAAGATATTGTAAAGGAGATTAAAGTATGGCTGAAACAAAAAACTTACCGAAAAGAAGTGAAGTGGAGAATCAGAATACCTGGGCAATTGAGGATCTGTATGCAAGAGATGAGGACTGGCAGGTTGAGTATGACAAGATCAAAGAATTATTAAAGAAGGTTGCAGAGTATCAAGGAAGACTGACAAAATCCAGTGATTTACTTTTAAGTTTTCTGCAATTATCCGATGAGATCGGAATGTTATTGGAGAGGGTATATGTATATGCCAATCAGAAGTATCATGAGGATACCTCCAATGCAACCTATCAAGACTTATCAAACAAGTCGAATGCACTTTCGGTTCAAGTAAATAGTGCAATGTCCTTTGCTACCCCTGAGATTCTTACCATGTCCGAGGATACACTAAAGGAGTTCTTAATTGAAAATGAAGAACTTAGGTTATATAATTTTTATTTAAAGGATATCTTAAGATTAAAACCACACATCCTCTCTGCAGAAATGGAAGAATTATTGGCCGATGCCGGTGAAATCGCCGATGCCCCTGGGAATATTTTTTCAATGTTTGATAATGCAGACCTAAAGTTCCCGGAAATCCAAGATGAAAATGGAGAAAAAGTACGAATTACCCATGGAAGATATGGGTCATTGCTCGAAAGCAGGGATCGTAGAGTCAGAAAAGAAGCGTTTGAGGGAGTCTATCATACTTATCGTTCCTACAAGAATACCTTGGCAGCAGCATTTAGCTCTAACGTAAAGCAGGAAGCATTCTTTGCAAAAGCAAGAAAATATAACTCCAGTCTTGAAAAAGCATTGGACGGAGGAAATATTCCCGTTGATGTTTATAAAAACCTGATTGCTGCAGTGCATGAAAATATGTCTCTTATGCATCGTTATGTATCTCTTCGCAAAAAACTTCTGGGATTAGATGAACTTCATATGTATGATTTATATGCACCTCTTATATCAGATGTGGATATGAATATTCCTTTTGAGGAAGGAAAGAAACTAGTAGCGGAAGGACTCAAGCCCCTAGGTGATGCTTATCAGGCAATCCTGAAGGAAGGTTTTGAAAATCGTTGGATCGATGTTTATGAGAATGAGAATAAGAGAAGCGGTGCGTATTCCTGGGGTGCCTTTGGTACACACCCCTATGTATTGTTAAATTATAATGATACCTTAAATAATGTATTTACCTTAGCTCATGAGATGGGTCATGCAATCCACAGTTATCATTCTGATAAAGAACAGCCTTTTGTATATGCCGGATATAAAATTTTTGTGGCTGAGGTAGCCTCAACCTGCAATGAATCCTTATTAATTGATTATATGATTAATCATACGGAGGATAAGAAAGAAAAGGCATACTTAATCAATCATTTCCTCGAGAAGTTTAAAGGAACCTTATATCGCCAGACTATGTTTGCTGAATTTGAGATGATTACCCATAAAATGGTGGAAGAAGGTCAGAGTCTTACAGCGGATGCCTTATGCAAGATATATCATGATTTAAATGTTGCTTACTTTGGGGATGATATTGTAATTGATTCCGAGATTGATATGGAGTGGGCAAGAATACCGCATTTTTATAATGCTTTTTATGTATATCAGTATTCCACCGGTTATTCAGCAGCTATTGCATTATCACGTAGGATCTTAAAGGAAGGTAAGCCGGCTGTGGATGATTATATCCGTTTCTTAAGTAGTGGTGGATCCAATTATCCGATCGATCTTTTGAAAGCTGCAGGTGTGGATATGAGTACGAAACAGCCTGTGAATGAAGCATTGAAGCTGTTTGGAGAATTACTAGATCAGATGGAAGAATTATTAAAGTAATTTGGTTTAATAATTGACCATATGGACAAACATAACGATCAATTATATTAATAAATCATAAAAGAGGGAAACGAAGGTGATTTGCTTTCGTTTCCCTTTTTGCTTACTCAATAGATGTTACTTTATTCTTTTATTTACATAATAAAAACCAAAGATAAGAATGATATAAAGTGCTACAACGACTAGAAGTGTATTCAACCTTTCAGACCATACTCCATCTGCAAAAAGGACCGGACCTAATCCAAAGAATGTAATTAATAAAACCAGAAGAATTAATAATATGTTTAATAATGTTTTTCTTCCCATCAGATTTCCTCCATTTCATTCTTAGTATCTGTAGGATGAACTCTGTTTATCGTACCAAATTTACGAAATGATAAATAATTCGTTATTAGAAGTACTATAAAATGCAAATACCATGTCGGTATTCGTTCAAAATGGTCGTGGAATATCTCTCATAAACAGCTTGATTATAAATGTGAGCTGCAAAGAGATCTTCAGAAAGCATCTGCAATCCCAATGCACACAGTTGCGTCTCAGCTTTCGTGACTTTAGTGATCACAGGGATGTTATTTATATTAGATATCAAACGAAGCAGTTTTGATGATTTGTTTCTTATCCCAAGAACTCTTGCATAAAAAACGTAGCCATGCTCGATATAGTCCTTCATAGAATCGTTATGAAGATTAAGTAGCAAATGGGTTAAAGCTCTGCTAATACGAGTTAATGTAATATTTTTAGTTTTAATTTCTTTGTTTAGTTGTGCGATGGTAACATTCCAGTTTTTTAGATTCTTCAAGCGATCTGCCAGATCACTTGTGATATCTAGGTAGTTGGTGAGAGTTTTACTGTTTTCTGACAAAAGTTTATATTTGATAATACTAGAAAAATCCTCTTCCGTAATGGGAAAAGTCTGATTATATTTATTTAAGAGGATATCATAGACATCCTTTGGTACACTACTTTGTATCAGTGCCAGCTGTTCATAATCGTTTACATTTGAGATCGCATTTCGAATGGCAGTGGCTGAACTGATAACATAACTTTCGTGACTGGTGGTTTCCTCCGCCATAAGGTGATATGCGCCAGAATGTTGAGGTACGTTGCTATTAATTTCACTCCCAAGTGAAGAATCGTGGTAAGAGGCTGATTGCCTTTGTATCGTTATGGGAATAATATTGGAAGAAAGACGCTTAAGTGCCTTGATATATTCAATTCCAAGAATATTATTGGGGGAGGATAAAACTTCTATCATTGCTTTTTGACTGATCGGCTGATCGACGGATAGATATCTCATCACAGCTTGTGACCGGGCAGCAGGATAGGTATATCCCTCCTTCATAGCATCGGATATGAAAGCATCTATCGCTTCTGACTGGGACACTAGTAATTCAGCCGTTTTTGTCAGCAAATTAATATCACCAATTTCGCTACCAAAAACAAGGTAATCAACCACTCTAAGCTGATGAAGCAATGCAACTGCACCATGAGCAAAATATTCTGCACTTCCGGTAGCATAACACACCGGTAGTTCCAATACGAGATCCGCACCATTATGTAGAGCCATCTCGGTCCGACTGTATTTATCGATCATGGCCGGTGCACCTCGTTGTACAAAATTTCCGCTCATAACTACAATCACATAATCTGCCTCAGTAATTCTCTTTGCTTCTCTTATGTGGTAAAGGTGTCCATTATGAAATGGATTATATTCTGTTATAAGACCTACGACCTTCATGATAGCTTCTTTCCTTTCATAGCGGGGATTCTATATCTTTATTATATCGAAAGCGGAAAATAAAGACAAGGGTAAAACAGAATATCGTATTATGAGCTACGACTTAAATCTGCAAGTTTATACAAGAAAATGTGAAAAAATATCTTGTATCAGATTGTTATTTGTTTTATAATAAAAGTTATGGTTTTTGTTATATTTCAATAGAAAAACTACAGAAAAATGAGATGTGTAGGAAGGAGAAACATCATGGGATTCATTGATCAAATCAAACAAAGGGCAAAACAGAATATGAAGACTATCGTATTGCCTGAAACAAGTGACAGAAGAACGTTGGAGGCAGCTTCTAAGATATTAGCAGAAGGTATCGCAAATATCATTTTAGTTGGTAATAAGGAAGCAGTTGAAAAAGGAGCAGAGGGCTTAGATATCTCAAAGGCTAAGATTGTTGATCCTAATAACAATGATAAGCTTCAGTCATATATTGATCTTTTAGTTGATCTTAGAAAAAGCAAGGGTATGACACCGGAAGAAGCGAAAAAGATTTTAACAACAGACTATTTGTATTATGGTGTTATCATGGTAAAAGCAGGAGATGCAGACGGTATGGTTGCAGGAGCAATAAACTCTACTGCAAATGTTCTTCGTCCATCCCTCCAGATATTAAAAACCGCTCCTAATACAAAGTTAGTATCTTCTTTCTTTGTGATGGTAGTACCTAATTGTGAATTTGGTGCCAATGGAACATTTATTTTCTCAGATTCCGGTCTCGTACAAAACCCGAATTCCGAAGAACTTGCAGCAATTGCAGGAAGCAGTGCTAAGAGCTTTGACGTATTAGTAGGAGAGGAACCGATCGTTGCTATGCTTTCTCATTCTACCAAAGGAAGTGCTGCACATGCAGATGTTGATAAGGTAGTAGAAGCTACCAAGATTGCTAAGGAATTATATCCGGACGTTAAGATTGATGGTGAGTTCCAGTTAGATGCAGCGATTGTCCCTAGTGTAGGAGCTTCTAAGGCTCCTGGCAGTGAGATTGCAGGAAAAGCCAATGTATTAATATTCCCTGATCTTGATGCCGGTAATATAGGATATAAATTAGTACAAAGACTTGCGAAAGCAGAAGCTTATGGACCGATCACCCAGGGTATTGCTAAACCTGTCAATGATCTATCCAGAGGCTGTACAGCAGAAGATATCGTTGGCGTTATCGCTATTACAGCTGTTCAAGCATCTGCAAATAAATAATAGACTGCAAAAGTATATAGCTTGGATCACTGATTATGATCTAAGTAGGAAATTAGACTATGATAAAATGATGACTTTGAAAACTGAAACTATTTAGTAAGCTTTATTACAATAGATCACATTCAATACAGAATAATTGATCATCCATATCAATTATGTAGAAAAGGGGCATAATATGAAAGTATTAGTTATTAATTGTGGTAGTTCATCCTTGAAATACCAATTAATCGACTCAGAGACAGAAAAAGCATTGGCAGTGGGTATATGCGAAAGAATTGGCCAGGAAGTGAGCCATTTAAAGCACACTCCGGCTGGCGGAGAAAAAATCGTAATTGAGACTTCAATGAAAAATCATGAGGTAGCAATTCAGATGGTACTGGATGCTTTAACCGATGCAAATCATGGCGTTATTAAATCATTAGATGAAATCAGCGCAGTTGGCCACAGAGTCGTACACGGCGGGGAAAAATTCGCATCCTCTACGATCATCACGGAAGAAGTGGTAAATGCTATTGAGGAATGTAATGATCTAGCACCGCTTCACAATCCGGCTAATTTAATCGGTATCCGTGCTTGCGCAAACCTGATGAAGGGTGTACCGATGGTTGCTGTATTTGATACTGCATTCCATCAAACTATGCCTCCAAAGGCTTATCTGTACGGCTTGCCTCATGAATACTACGATCATTATAAGATCAGAAAGTATGGTTTCCACGGAACCAGTCATAGCTATGTATCAAAGCAGGCAGCAACATTCACAGGACTTGATATTGAAAATTCAAAAATCATTGTATGCCACCTTGGTAATGGTGCCAGCATCTCTGCTGTATTAAATGGTAAATCCATTGATACCAGCATGGGCTTTACTCCTCTGGCAGGTCTTGTCATGGGTACCAGAAGTGGTGATATCGATCCTTCCATCATCGACTTCATTGCTAAGAAGGAGAATAAATCCATTGATCAGATTATGAATTTATTAAATAAAGAGTCCGGTGTGCAGGGTATGTCCGAAGTATCCAGTGACTTCAGAGATATTAATGCAGCAATCATTGAAGGAAATCAAAAGGCTTTAATCGCATTCGATGTATTCGTATATCGTGTAGCAAAATACATTGGTGGTTATGTAGCAGCAATGAACGGTGTTGATACCATTGCATTTACGGCTGGTGTTGGAGAGAATGACAGCAAGGTTCGTGATGAAGTATGCGAATACTTAGGTTACCTTGGAATCACCATTGACAAAGAAAAGAATCTTGTTAGAGGTCAGGAAATGATGCTCTCTACTCCGGATTCTAAAGTAAAGGTGTGTGTAATGCCAACCAATGAAGAGCTTGCCATTGCAAGAGAGACCGTAGCATTACTGTAAAATATAATATTTTTTCATTGACAAATAATAACACAGTAGGTATAATACAAGAAGTGCGTAAAGAATCATAATAAAAGGATAGCTATTCTTCGAATTTCTATACTTTGAATTATTAATCTTCTAAATTTCACGCGATGAATACCGGAGAGAAGTAATATGCTAATATCATTATCAGAGATTATGACCACTAAGGATAAAGTAGGAAACTTTCAGGTTCCCATTGAGATGGAGACATGTCAGTATCAAGGAAATCATTACGGATTTTCTAAGAAGGATCCTGTAAATCTTACAATAACCAATCTAGGCAACAAATCCGTGTTAATTGAGGCTACTACCAGCGTTTCTCTTGTGTTATTCTGTAGCAGATGTTTAAAAGAGATCGATTATCCAATCGATATTCATGTCGTTAAGGAAATTGATTTTAATAAAACGGAAGAAGAACGTGCCGAAGATTTGGATGAAACGAATTATATTATTGGATACAATCTGGATGTAGATATATTAGTCTATGATGAGATCTTAATAGGTTTTCCTCTACAAGTTCTATGCCAGGATGATTGCAAAGGGTTTTGCAAAAATTGTGGTGCGAACTTAAACGAGACAACCTGTGACTGCGATAAAGCGGAATATGATCCCAGAATGTCAGTAATCCGAGATATCTTTAACAATTTTAAGGAGGTGTGACAATGTCTATCTGTCCAAAGAACAAACATTCCAAAGCAAGAAGAGATAGTCGCAGAGCTAATTGGAAAATGACTGCTCCAAACTTAGTAAAGTGCAGCAAATGTGGCGAACTTATGATGCCTCATAGAGTATGCAAAGCTTGCGGTTCTTATAACAAGAAGGAAATCATTCCTGCTGAATAATGATGAAAAAGCCTATAAACACGTGAAGTGATTATAGGCTTCTTTTATACTTAGAGCAAAGTTTTAATTACATATTATATTGTTATTTTCCGGATTGAAGAGCACGAAACAGATGATTGATATAGGAAATCATTAATTCCTGGTTAGAAAGAAAATCCTCCGTACATTCAAAATAAGTAATCTTATCATTATGGTTTTGTTTAAAAATAGGTGAAAATAGTGATTCAAACTGAGGGAGAAAAACTCCTTCTTTTTTTGTGTAACAGGTAGCTGCTTTTGCCTTTTGACGGTATTCCTTTTCAACGAAAGCAGCTAGACTTTTATGAACAGCGGTATCTTCCTTTGGAAGATAATAGTAATCTTTATAATTGTCAAAAAAGAATTTTAAAACTCCATGAATGAGAGTAATCTGAAACACAGCAGTGTTTTGAAATGCTTTAAAGCAAATATATTCATTGGAGTAAGTAATCTCTATCGGAAGATTATGTTCAGTGATTAGTTGAAGTGTCAGCTGGTTATCTTCTACGGTATAAGAGAACTTATGAAAAGGCTTTTCAAACAAATCGCAATAGTATAATATAGGTGATATTTTAAGAAGACCTTTGATATCGTCTTCATTGTGGAGTAGTAGTTGCTGCAGTAGATCCTTGGCAGTCGGAGCCTGTCCGGGATACGATGGGACTTTACCCTGAGCCAGGGTTTCATAACGCTTCTTACCGAGATAACCAGCATATACCTGTATTAAGTCGCCTCCGTCAAAGATATCAGTTCGAGCAGTCTTAAGAAAAATCTCCAAGGTCTTTTGCTTATAATTATCCAGCTTGAGTATCTTTTTATAAGGCGTAATCTTCTTATAAATATCAAGGCTTAGAATATGGTCAAAGGAGTAATCCAGATGAAAAATGGTACACTTTCGTTCAAGATAGGGGATATCAAAGCCTGTTCCGTTGTAGTGGATCAAAACATCATAATTAGTTATGAATTCAAAGAAGTTCTTTAAAATGAGAACTTCCTCTCGGATATCTTCGGAAAACCATTGAATAATATGAAAACTTTCATCTTTATAATAGATACAGCCGATCAGGTAAAGATAAGTGGAATCGGGTGAAAAGCCTGTAGTTTCTATATCAAAAAAGATCATACGTTCAAGGTCGTATTCGTAAGGGTAATATAGGGGAGTATCTATAGCATATTGTTTTATAATCAAAATAGTTCTCCTTTCGGACTAGTACAATTAAAGGGTTTATGGATCCTGTGATACATTTTATCACATTTCTTCTACAGACAATAGCCTTTCCGATGAAAAAAATAATTGGTGTATTTCCAAATGTTATATGATAAAATATAGTACAAGGAAAAAGAAAAGAATGGGATTATGCTTATGTGGGAATTACAGTTATTTGGAAATGAATTCTTTCTGATATTCTATGAGTTTTTTCTATATAGTTTTTTTGGATGGATTTATGAGAGTTGTTTAGTTTCCTTTCAGAAAAAAAGCTTGGTTAATCGGGGGTTTTTAAATGGTCCGGTGATACCGATCTATGGATGCGGTGCCATGGTCATCTATCTAATCTTCTGGCAATACAGGAACAATTTGCTCTTTGTTTTTTTAGGTGGAATTATCATTGCTACCTCGCTTGAATATTTGACTTCTTTTTTATTGGAGTTAATATTTCATGCGAAATTATGGGACTACAGTAATTTTCATTTTCATCTTCAGGGCAGGATTTGTTTGGGTGTTTCTGTTTTTTGGGGAATTCTTTCTGTTCTCATGATTCATGTTTTTCAACCCGGAATGCAATCACTTGTGATGAATATTCCAAGAAGACCAGGGGAATACATAGGCTACGTTATATTAAGTGTATTTATTGCAGATATTACAATTACAGCAATTTATACAATAAAACTGGATCGTTTAGTCAGCAAAATTCAAAAGCTACGCCAGGACGTATACGAATACATAGCTGCGACTAAAATATACGAAACAGGTGAAGAATTAAGAGATAGATTAGCAGTAGTACGATTATCCGGGATTTATTCAGAACTTCGGGACACACTTGATTTTAAGTTAAAGAAAATAGTACACAAACATGAAGCAGTAGTCGAGATCAAGGAGATGAAGCATGATTTAGAACTTCATATGAAGGATTTCTTCTATCGCTATCAATCACTCAAAATGAGAAAGGTACATATCAGATTGTTGAAAGCCTTTCCAAGCATGAGTTTTCATAAAAAAGAGATTGCTTTTAGTGATTTGAAAGATAAATTCTTTAAGAAGGGAGTACAAAAGTTGGGCAAGGATCTGAAAGAAGAAGTGACAGGAAGAATTAAGGGATATATGAGCGGCTTCCTTCGTGCAGCCATTGTCGGACTTTTAGTATTGTTGCAGTTTGGCTTAATTCTATATCTATCGTTCCGTCTTAGAGGATATACCGTATATATTTATTCGTTTATACAGGTGCTTAGTATTGTTATCATAATCGGTTTAGTGAATGATAATCGTAATGCATCCTATAAAATAGGATGGATTTGTATTATTGCTGCTTTTCCGATTACGGGACACATTATGTTCATGCTCTGGGGAAAACGTAATACTAAGAGAATAGACAACAGGTTATTGACGAAATTAAGTCATGGATCAGGCTTCTTAGAATACGATGAAGCTGTTATGGAAGGATTTGCACGGAGATATCCGACCAAAAGCAGAATGACAAAGTATCTGGAATCGAACCGTTTCCCGTTATTCAAAAATAACCAGATCAGCTACTACCCGATGGGAGAAGATGCATTTGAAGCAATTTTTGAAGAGATTGATCAGGCAAAGTCATTCATTCTGATGAATTTCTTTATTGTCGGTGAAGGTGTTCTATGGGATAGAATGCATTCCGCTCTTGTAGAAAAAATCAAACTAGGGGTAAAGGTAATGTTCCTGTATGATGATTTTGGTGCTATGCTTCGTACTCCAAATCATTTTAGGAGAACACTAGAAGCAGAAGGCTTTGAAGTTCGTGTATTTAATCCTATTCATAAATATACCGATAAACTCTATATGAATTACAGAACTCATCAGAAGATTATAGTAATCGATGGAAACATAGGTTTTACCGGTGGTATGAATCTGGCTGACGAGTATGTGAATTTAGTGCATCGATTCGGTGTCTGGAAGGATAATGCGATCAGAGTGGTTGGAGATGCCGTATGGGGACTCACCGTTGTCTTCCTTCAGATGTGGGAAGCTTCCTCTGTGGAAGAATTAATGGATTATTCGATTTTCCGTCCGACGATGAACTTTGACGAAAATGATGTTTATTGCCAGGTGATCTCAGATGGTCCTGCAAATAATCCAAGGAATCCGATTGAAAGCATCTATAAGCAAGTCATAAACTATGCAAAAAAATCGGTCTACATTACAACCCCTTATCTGGTTATTGAAGATGATATGCGGGATGCTTTAATTACAGCGGCAAAAAGTGGGATTGATGTTCGTATTATTACACCCTTTGTTCCGGATAAGAAAAATGTGAAGATATTGACAAATTATAATTACGGTAGACTTCTGGAAGCGGGTGTTCGGATTTTTGAATATACACCTGGCTTCATCCATGCGAAAACCATCATTAGTGAAGATTGTGGTATTGTAGGTACGATTAATATGGATTACCGCAGTTTCTACTTACACTATGAATGTGGTGTATGGATTTGTAACAAAGATGTCATTGATACCATCAAAGAGGATCTAATGAAAACGATAGATCAATGTCATGAAGTTACCTATGAGGAATGGAAGGCAAGACCTCTCCATATAAAAGCATATCAAATGGTATTAAATCTATTTTCAACATTGATGTAGTAAAGAAGGGAGGAGATATTCTTGTATACCAACATATGTAAGCATTGCCAAAAAGTATTTCAATCCAGATTGAAAGCGTATTCCTGTAATGATTGCAGAAAACTGGATAGTGACCATTTCGATGAAATTGAATCGTACCTGAAGGAATATCCAAACTCCAATGCTTTGCAGATTTCGGAAGCTTTAGGAATTACTGCATTTGAAGTACTGAACTACTTAAAAGAAGGGAGGCTCCACATTTCCAAGGGACAATTTGAACGACTTCCTGATTCTTGGTAATGGATGCTTTCTAATATAAGTATATTTACAAACCGAAGAAAAATTGAGGTGTAGAATGATAAGTTATTTAAAAGGGGAACTAGCGGAAATAAAAGAAAGTTATATTGTTATCGAGGTTGGTAATATCGGTTATGAGGTTGCATTGCCAGCCTCTTCCTTGCTTGAGCTTCCACCGATGGGAAGTTTAGTTAAAATATATACCTATCTTCACGTCAGAGAGGATGCCATGGCACTCTTTGGCTTCGTGACGAAGGATGATCTTGAAATGTTTAAACTATTGATTACGGTAAATGGTATTGGTCCGAAAGGTGCTTTGGGGATTTTATCAGCAATCTCAGCAGATGAAATTCGTTTTGCAGTTCTAGCTGAGGATGCCAAAGCAATTGCGAAAGCACCAGGTATCGGTAATAAGACCGCCAGTAAATTAATTCTTGAGCTTAAGGATAAATTTAAATTAGAATCCGCATTTGAACAAAGACTGATTAACCAGGCAGAAAAGCGAGAGGCAAGTGGAATCTTCGGAAGAAAGGAAGAAGCGATACAAGCATTAACCGTTTTGGGTTACTCCAGCTCTGAAGCGTTAAAGGCAGTCAATCAGGTAGAAATCACTGAGGAAATGTCCTCAGAAGAAATATTGAAGTTATGCTTAAAGAAAATGTTTTAATCTAAGTTACATAGCAGCCTGTTTCAATGCATCCGCATAAAACAGAAATGCTTGAAATAGAAAGGCACGGGAATTAAGATGGCAAAGCGAATTATAACGACAGAGCTGATGGAAGAGGACAAAAAGTTAGAAAGTAGTCTTCGTCCGCAGATGCTGACGGATTATATAGGACAGTCGAAGGTAAAGGATAATCTGAAAGTTTACATAGAAGCTGCAAAGCAAAGGAAAGAACCCTTGGATCATGTATTATTCTTCGGGCCTCCGGGCCTTGGGAAGACAACTTTGGCAGGTATTATAGCCAACGAGATGGGCGGAAATATAAAAATAACTTCCGGTCCTGCTATTGAGAAGCCCGGAGAAATGGCTGCAATACTCAATAATCTATCCGAGGGGGATATCTTGTTTGTGGATGAGATTCATCGCCTTAACCGTCAAGTAGAGGAATTAATGTATCCTGCAATGGAGGATTTTGCGATCGATATTGTCATTGGTAAAGGCTCCTCAGCAAAATCCATCCGTTTAGAATTACCGAAATTCACCTTAGTAGGGGCTACTACCAGAGCTGGAATGTTAACGCCACCTTTAAGAGACCGATTTGGTGTGGTAAGCCGTTTGGAGTTTTATACGATTGAAGAGTTAAAGGTAATTATATTAAGGTCGGCACAAGTGTTTCAGGTAGAGATCGATGAAGAGGGAGCGATTGAACTGGCAAGAAGATCCCGTGGAACACCAAGACTGGCAAATCGACTTTTACGTAGGGTGAGAGATTTTGCCCAGGTAAGATATGACGGTAAGATTACGAGGGAAGTAGCATGCTTTGCTTTAGACCTTCTTGAAGTGGACAAGCTAGGCCTGGATCACATTGATCGTGAAATTCTTACCACCATGATTGAAAAATTCGGAGGTGGTCCAGTTGGGATTGAAGCAGTAGCTACCACCATCGGAGAGGATCCCGGTACTGTGGAGGAGGTATATGAGCCTTATCTAGTACAAAATGGTCTTATCCTTCGAACACCTCGAGGTAGAGTAGCCTCGGAGCTGGCATATCAGCATATTGGCCTAAATTATTTACAAGGATAACTTGTATAACAGGAAAACATCAGTTATAATATGGATATTAGAGCTTGGATACCATTGATTCCAAAGAAAATTAAGGGGCGAACAGGATGCATAAATTTAATGATATTGAGGTTATCATTAATAACAAAAGATATACGTTAAGCGGATATGAAAGTGAAGAATATTTACAGAAGATTGCTTCTTATATTAACGGTAAACATAATGAGTTTCGTAACCGTGATGCGTATAAATTTCTTGATTCTGATTTGAAGAATATTTTAATTCAGATCAATATTGCAGACGACTTATTTAAGTTAAGAGATAAAATCAAGGAAATGGAAGCAGAGAATGAACTTAGAGGCAATGAAATCTTTGACTTAAAGCATGAAGTGATCTCGGCCCAGACAAAATTAAACAAGGATCAATTAGAGATTGAGGACTTAAAAAAGGAAATTAATGAAGCTCAGAAGAAGATTATACGTCTTGAAACAGAACTAAATGATTCTAAGATACAAAAAGATACAAAATAAATGTATAATCAATTACTTTGTAATATTAGCTGTTGCAAATTTATTTTGCAGCAGCTTTTTCATAAATATTTCAGATAAATTTATGGTGTAATGCCAATTGGGTAAACTAATTAGATACAGTTGATCGGTAACATGTATTACCGGAAAGGTAAGGTTTAGATGAAGCAAAAAATTGAAATTCTCGCACCTGCTGGTTCCTATGAAGGAATGAAAGCAGCAATCAACGCAGGGTGTGATGCGGTATATATCGGCGGTAGCAGTTTTGGTGCCAGAGCCTATGCAAATAATTTAGACGAAGAGATATTACTTCGTGCGATCGATGAGACCCATATAAGGGGAAAAAATTTATATTTAACAGTAAATACCTTGGTAAAGGAACAGGAGATGATCGATCAACTTCATCAATTCTTAGATAAGTTTTATCTACAGGGATTGGACGCTGTTATCGTACAAGATGTTGGAGTTATGCACTTTATCCATAGACATTTTCCGCTTTTACCGATCCACGCCAGCACGCAGACTACGATCACCATGGCCCAGGGAGCGAATCTGTTAACAGAACTTGGAGTAACCAGACTTGTCACTGCCAGAGAATTATCCTTAACTGAGATAAAGCTTATCAGTGAGCAAACAGATCTTGAAATAGAGACCTTTGTTCA
Source organism: Herbinix sp. (assembly GCA_029238935.1). Classification (GTDB taxonomy): domain Bacteria; phylum Bacillota; class Clostridia; order Lachnospirales; family Lachnospiraceae; genus Mobilitalea. Next base: position 50,034 of record JAQZBN010000017.1, on the reverse strand, counting down.
CGGAGCGTTATGCTATTGTTATTCCGGTCAATGCCTGATGAGCAGTCTCATTGGTGGCCGTAGTGGAAATCGTGGCCGATGTGCTCAGCCATGCCGTATGGCATATGAATTTTATTCCGGAGATAAAAAAATCTCCGCACCGGAACAGAAATATCTGCTTAGTCCGAAAGATATCTGTACGGTTGAAATGATACCTGAGATGGTGGAAGCAGGAATTAATTCCTTTAAAATTGAAGGTCGGATGAAGAGGCCGGAATATGCAGCAGCGGTATCTTCCGTATATCGAAAGTATCTTGATCTCTACACGGAGGTTGGGAAAGAAGGATTTAAGAAGTTTATAAAAGATGAGAAGAACGAATATATTCAGGACATTACAATGTTGCAGGATATCTATAATAGGGGAGGATTTTCCGGAGGATACCTAAAAACCCATAATAGCAAGAATATGATGTCACTCTATCGTCCTAACCATAGTGGTGTTTATATTGGTGATGTGTCGGAGGTGAAAGGGTCCCAGGTTGTAATAACTCTTCGGGAAGGAATCAATGCTCAGGATATTCTTGAGATAAGAAATTCGGAAGAATCAGGTTATGAATTTACGGTTAAGGATGCCATCAAGGCAGGGAACAAACTTAGAACTAATGTTGGTCATGCTAAAATAACAGTTGGTCTTAAGGTATATAGAACCAAGAATAACCTTCTTCTTGATCACTTAGAGGAACAGTATGGAAAGACAGATAAAAAACTACCCGTTGAAGCAGTGCTAATCGCTAAAGTAGATGCTCCACTTACATTGACCCTTAGATACCAGGGTTGTGAAGTGACTGCTACTCATGAGATTGTACAGATGGCAATGAAACAACCGATGACCGAAGAAAAACTATCGAGTCAAATTAGCAAAACCGGTGATACCATGTATTATATGAAGAACCTTACGATAGAAGCGGATCAAAACATCTTTGTTCCCGTCGCATGGTTAAATGAAGTTCGCAGAGAGGCACTTTTGCAGCTAAGTGATGCTGTTGCAGGAAAATATCACAGATCAGTAGAAAATCCGGTAAAATCTATGAATGAAAAAGATACATTTACGAATACCCTACAAGATAATAGAACCATATCCGATAAAGATTCCCTGATGGATATGGATAAGAAAACTCATAGAGTATATCAAGATATGAAGCCAAGAGAACTCCCCGGTATCTGTGTCTGTGTCCAAACACAAGAACAATTTCAAGTAGCTCTTAAGTTTCCGGAGGTTACTGCCATTTATGCGGATGAGTTCATTCCTGCTCCAGAAGTTCTTCTAACGATGGCAAAACAGGCAAAACAAGCGGATAAGGGATTTTATGTTGTGCTACCACATATTCTAAGAGAAACAGGTACGAATCTGTTACAGAAGCATAAATTACCACTGCTGGACGATAATATAAATGGATATGTAATAAAAAACTTTGAAGAAATATCGTTTCTTACCTCGTTATTAGAAGAGAAGGGGATCCAAAAGGAAATTATTCTTAATCACAACCTGTATCTCTTTAACCGGGAAGCAAAAGATTTCTACCGCGGGCTTGGAATAAATCACTTTACTGCACCGGTTGAATTAAACTATAAAGAACTAAAACGTTTGCAAATTACCGATTGTGACATGATAGTATATGGATATCTTCCGGTGATGGTCTCAGCGCAGTGCCTGTTCGAGAGTACCGGTGGTTGCAACCGGTGTGAAGGTAGAGATAACCGAAATAGTTATCTTACAGACCGATTTCGTAAGAAATTCTTAATAAAAACGAATTGCACAAGCTGTTATAATACCATCTATAACAGTGATCGACTGTCTTTATTAAAGCAAGCGGATGAGATTTTATCCATGCATCCATATCAGATCAGACTCGATTTTACAGTAGAACAGCAAGAGGAAATGCATGGGGTGCTAGAAGCTTATATAGAGAGATTTCTATATGGAAGAACAACAAAGTTTGAGATGGAAGAGTATACCACAGGGCATTTTAAACGTGGAGTAGAGTAAACAGGCAGGTGAGATGATGGAGCATTTAATTATTGAAATAATAAAATACAGCATGATTATTTTAATGGCGATGTACACCTATTTTAGCTTTTGCATTTTCAGGTTTAAAAATAAGAAAAAACAAAATAGATTATATCTTCAGATGACTTTCATTATCTTTATTATACATTTTATTGGACATTATGCTCTTTATTTGCAAGTAGAAAATAAGAAATTATTAATTCTATATGGAGGAGAAGTAATAATTCTATTCAGTATTCATCTTATCTATCAAGGATTATATAAAAAGTTATCAAAATTGATTTTACGAAATATGATGATGCTGCTTACAATTAGCTTTATCATACAAACCAGATTATCCTTTGATAAAGCATTAAAGCAAGTATTAATCGTGGGATTTGCCAGCCTTCTGTGCCTGATCGTACCGTACGCGATTGAAAAGGTAACTTGGGTAAGAAATTATGGATGGATCTATGGTGTGATCGGTATTATAGTATTGCTTTTAGTTTTATTTGCAGGTAGAACGAGTAATGGAGCTACGAACTGGTTGAATATCTTTGGAATCAGTGTACAGCCATCGGAATTTGTTAAGATTTTATTCGTACTTAGTGTTGCAGCTATGTATTATATAGAGACTAATTTTACACGTATCTGTGCTGTTTCGGTTATGGCTGCAGCCAATGTACTCATCTTGGTAGTTGAACGGGATCTTGGTGGTGCTTTGATCTTCTTTGTCACTTATTTTATCATGTTGTATGTTGCAACATCAAAATCTTTGTATTTATTTGCTGGCTTATCTGCTGGTAGTATAGCAGCTTACGTGGCATACCATCTTTTTTATCATGTAAGAGTAAGAGTAATGGCTTGGCAGGATCCTTTTCGCCTCATTGATAATGAAGGCTATCAGATTTCACAATCCTTATTTGCCATTGGCACCGGTGGATGGCTTGGGATGGGCATTAATCAAGGATTGCCTACTAGTATTCCGGTTGTAGACAGCGATTTTGTTTTCTCGGCTATCTCAGAAGAGTTTGGTGGATTTTTTGCATTATGTATCATTTTGATCTATATAAACTGTTTTGTATTATTTATTAGCAGTGCATTGGAATTAAAGGACAATTTCTACCGACTGGTAGTCATCGGATATTCTACTATGTTTGCTTTTCAAGTGTTCTTATCCATTGGAGGTGTGACAAAGTTCATTCCCTCAACAGGAGTAACACTGCCGTTCTTAAGTTCCGGAGGAAGTTCCGTATTAGCAACAATACTTATGTTTATGATACTTCAGGGTGTTTATCGGAAAGGAAAGTTGGATTCCAGAAAGGAAGCTTCCAACACGGTGGTATCATGAAGAATAAATTGAAAAAGTTAAATAAAGATACTGGAATGAGCCAAAAAGCATCAAATATAAAACGGACGAATAGTCAAAATCCAATTATGAATGTAACTTATATATTTTTGGGATTATTTGTTCTGATCATAGGATACTTTTCTTATTTTCTGGTGGTACGAAGCAGTGAGGTGATTAATAGTACGTATAATAAACGTCATGATGTACTCACAGAGCGAGTAATACGTGGAAATATCTATGGAGCGGCAGGCGAAGTGTTAGCTCAGACCTTGGTTGATGAAGATGGGAAGGAAACCAGGGATTATCCTTACGATGATATGTTTGTTCATGTAATCGGCAGATATGATAGAGGTAGGACGGGGTTGGAAGAAACTGAAAATATCCGACTACTGACTTCCGATATTAATTCAATCGATAATATGATGAATGAATTACAGGGGATCAAAAACCCTGGTAATAATATTTATACCACATTGAATGTAAAGCTCCAGCAGGTAGCCTACGATGCCCTAGGTGATCAACGTGGTGCTGTTGTTGTCATGGAGCCCTCTACTGGAAAAATTCTTGCTTTGGTTTCTAAGCCGGATTATAATCCGAATAAGATTAATGAGCAGTGGAATGAATTAGTCAAAAATGAGGAGGGTGAATCCCCGTTGCTAAACCGTGCAACCAGTGGACTTTATCCACCGGGTTCTACCTTTAAAGTGATGACTGCACTGGAATATATGAGAGAACATAATGATTATCTGGATTATGAGTATGATTGTGACGGGAGAATCACTTACGATAAGATGACGATTCATTGTTATAAGAATAAAGCCCATGGTGATATTGATTTAAAGACCTCCTTTGCTAAATCCTGCAATTCTTCCTTTGCTTTTATCGGTACAGAATTGAATTTAAACACCTTTTTTCAACTTTGTGAGGAATTTGTGTTTAATAAAAGTCTTCCGTCATCCATAGGAGCAAGCCAGAGTAGTTATACTCTTCAAAAAGTAGGCTCCAGTGTGAAGGACGCAATGCAAACCGCCATCGGACAGGGGAAAACATTAATTACACCGCTTCATAATGCGATGATTGCTGCTACGGTTGCTAATAAAGGTATTATGATGAAGCCCTATGTTGTTGATCGCATCGTTAGTGCAGACGATCATGTAGTGCGTAACTATCATCCGGTAGAATATAAGAGGTTAATGACTACGGTAGAAGCGAATACTCTGACAACCATGATGGAAGAAGTTGTCCTGGATGGAACCGCTACGGAATTAAAGGATTTGGAAGTTTCGGCAGCAGGAAAAACAGGTACCGCTGAAAATGCGGGGGAAAAGGCTCATGCTTGGTTTATAGGATTTGCTCCGGTAGAAGATCCTCAGCTTGTAGTTAGTATAATTGTAGAAAATGCAGGAACTTCTAGTGATTATGCGGTACCTATCGCAAGAGACATATTTGAAGCATATTTTAATGGTAAGTAGATGAAAAGTTTCAGCTGCTTTTTGGTTACCATCTATGCATATTGTCATTATTTCATAAAAATAAGTTGATATATTATGCATATTGTTGTATACTTGTCTTTAGTTAAATGGCACACCAAAAAACAGGAGGAATTGCGATGGTTGAAGCAACGAGCTGTGGTGGTGTAGTTATATTCAGAGGGAAGATTTTATTACTGTATAAGAATTATAAGAACAAGTACGAGGGGTGGGTGCTACCGAAAGGAACTGTGGAAGACGGAGAAGAGTATAAGGAGACAGCTATTCGCGAGGTCAAGGAAGAAGCAGGCGTGATTGCCTCCATTATTAAATATATCGGCAAAAGCCAATATACCTTCAGCACACCGCAGAATACAGTATTAAAGGATGTTCATTGGTATCTAATGATGTCTGATAGCTATTACAGTAAACCACAAAGGGAAGAATTTTTTATGGATTCCGGGTATTACAAATTTCATGAAGCATATCACATGTTAAAGTTTGCTAACGAGAAGCAGATTTTGGAGCGGGCTTACAATGAGTATGTTGACTTGAAGAAGAGTAATTTATGGGGAAGTAAGAAATATTTTTAACAAAGGTAAATAAATTAGGACTATTCCATAGCTTTTGGAATAGTCCTAATTTTATGTCGTAAGGTTATAGATCTCATGTTTTTGATGAAACGATGTTTCTTTGATCTTTTATCAAGCATTATACAAGTTGGATCATATGGATATGACGTCTCACTATTGATTAGGATATCAATTGCTGTTATCGCTCTATCTTGCATAAAATGTTTTGAGTTTCCTAAGGTAGTTTTTTACATCAGCCTTTATGAATGACTATGAAAAATATATATTTTATGTTTTGCTATCTGTATAGTAGTAAATTTATTTGATCATAATATAGGTGTTAAAATTAATATTATTATGGAGGTACTGAATATGAACAATTCAAATAACAACTCTAGCAAAAACAATGTTCAAAACACCAACAGAAACAATGAACAAAATGCTAACAGAAACAGCGAAAAAAACACTAGCAAAAACAACGAAAAAAATTCTAGCAGAAACAACGAAAAGAATTAATTGATTTTACAAAAAGTAAGTCTCCATTGGGAGACTTATTTTTTTGTTAAAAAATAAAACATGAAATAGATTAGTTATAGTACATCGTTGTGGAAAGAGCTTTTTATATATTTTATTCATTTCTTAAAATTAAATTTATTTATAAAATACAAAATAAGAAATATATGTTATAATCTATATACGATTTTTAAAAGAGGAAAAATTTTATTATTGTCAGGGAATTAGGATTTTTAAGTATGTTATAATAATCTTTAAATTTTATCACTCTTTACAGCAAATAAAAAAGTTCTTGAAATCCTGTGATCAAGACTTTCAAGAACTGATTATCTACTGCGGATGAAGGGACTCGAACCCCCACGAGTGTTAGCCCGGCAGATTTTGAGTCTGCTGCGTCTGCCATTCCGCCACATCCGCGTTAGTGACGAGGATTATTTTAACACAAATATTTATAGATTTCAAGTATAATATTATAAACATTTGAAACATTTTTTCGGAAGGACTGTTCATATGACATGTACAAAGGCACAGAGTTTGATTACTCCGTTTATTAAGGATCAGATTACGAATAGCAAAGAGCTGGAGGAATTTCTTCATCATGTAAATTCCTGTCCTGATTGCAAGGAGGAGCTAGAGGTTTATTATGCTCTGCTTACCGCCATGAAACAACTAGATGAAGACAAAGATATGTCGGATGACTTTAGCATGGAGCTGACTGCAAAATTAGAAAATGCTGAAGAACAAATAATCCATGAAAGGTTTTCATATTACCGTAAAAAGGGTATTCTATTACTTATGATTATACTTTTAGCTTTATTTATCAATATAGGCTACATGTTGCAAGTAGAAGAGGATCCGGTAGTTGTAACTAAAAGTAAACATAAGCTAAGAATAGAATTTATGGAACAGCGATTTGATCAAGCAGAAGCAGCACTTCTTCAATACCTATTAGAACAAGAGCTGATGGAAGAAATTCGGGATAAGGACAAGAGTGATGAGGTAAATGATCCGCAGATACCGTAGATATTCAGATTTATTGATGGAAATGATTAAAGTATCCACTAAATTAATAATTTCTTAATAAACAGTTTTATGAGAAACGGTATAATATCTGATATTATTAAAATGACAAATAACATCCTATTTAAGTGTATATTGTAGCGTAGAACATTGTAATATACCTTATGTACCATGGTTACTGCTTGACAAGATTTACTAATCGTGGATAATATTTAATACCTCTGTCAAAGTGGAAAATGAAACAATGATCGCAATTAAATCGTCAGATAGAAAAGGAGGGTATCGTAGAACATCTTGATCAGACTTGTTCTACGAATGGAATATGGAGAAAAAATTAGTTTTAATTGATGGACATAGTATCTTAAACCGAGCATTTTATGGTCTTCCGGATTTAACAACTGCAAAGGGAGAGCATACCAATGCGGTACTTGGTTTTATTAATATTATGTTCAAGATTTTAGAGGAAGAAAAGCCAGACTATTTAACGGTAGCTTTTGATACAAGCCATCCAACCTTCCGTCATGAGATGTTTACAGAATATAAAGGAACCAGAAAGGGCATGCCGGAAGAACTGAGGGAACAGGTACCCGTAATGAAGGAAGTTCTAAAAGCAATGAATATTACGATATTAGAGCGACCTGGATTTGAAGCGGATGATATTCTTGGAACCCTTGCTACAAAAGCAGAAAAAGAAGGGTACCAGGTATCTTTAGTATCCGGTGACCGGGATTTATTACAGCTGGCCAGCGAGAAGATTAAAGTTCGTATTCCTAAGACCAAACGAACAGGTACCGAAATTGAAGACTATAATGCAAAGGATGTAGTAGAAAAATACCATGTAACACCAACCCAGTTTATCGATCTAAAAGGTCTCATGGGAGATACCTCCGATAATATACCCGGCGTACCGGGAATTGGTGAGAAGACGGCAGGAAAGCTAATAGAGACGTATGCTTCCATCGAAAATATGTATGAGCATTTGGATGAGATGAAACCGGGTAAAGCCACTACTGCATTATTAGAGAATAAAGAACTAGCATTTCTATCGAAGCAATTAGCTACCATTAAAGTGGATTGTGAATTAGAGTTTTCCTTTGATGATGCGCAACTTAACAACTTATACAATGAAGAGGTTTATCTGCTGTTTAAAAGACTGGAATTTAAAAACCTGTTATCGAGATTTAAGTCTGATGTAAATCAAAACCATACTGCAGGGATCGAAGATGGTTTTGAGACCGTTGAAGACTTTAACGATGCTGAAAAATTATTTCATACATTAGAAAAAGATAGAAGTATTGGACTTCAATTAATCATTGAAAACCGGGAGACAATCGGTTTATCCATCTGTAATCAGGAGCAGAAAGTGATTTTCCTACCCTGTACCGGATTTATTACAAGTGATTATATCAAGGATAAGATCGGACAACTTCTAAAAGCTGGATGTAAGATATCCTTAATTGGGTTGAAGGAACAATTGCCCTATCTTCCTGTGATGGAGGAGTTAGCTGTATTTGATGCAGCCATTGCAGGTTATCTACTAAATCCATTGACTGATACGTATCATTATGATGATATTGCCAGAGATTATTTAAATTTAACACTTCCATCGAGAGAAGATTTGCTTGGAAAATCTTCTTATAAGGAAGCAATAGAACAAAACAGGAAAGCTCTGGAGGCTTGTGCTTGTTATGGTGCATATATAGCTTATCGCTCGGTTGACAAGCTTACGAAACTTCTGAAAGATGCTGGAATGGAGCAATTATTTAATGAAATTGAGATGCCATTAATCTTTACTCTTTATGATATGGAAGTCCGTGGTATTAAAGTCAACAAAGAGGAGTTAAAAGAATATGGCAACCACTTAGAGATTAGCATTACAGCGCTGGAAAAGGAGATTTACGAATTAGCTGGTGAAACCTTTAATATTAATTCACCAAAACAATTAGGTGTCATCTTATTCGAGAAGCTTCGGCTCCCCTTTGGGAAGAAAACGAAGACAGGATATTCTACATCTGCTGAGGTGTTGGAGAAATTAGTCGGCGAAGCACCTGTGGTTGCTAAGATTTTAGAATATCGTACCTTGACAAAGTTAAAATCCACCTATGCCGACGGCCTTGCTGTTTATATTAGTGAGGACGGACGAATTCATGGTAAGTTCCATCAAACGATAGCTGCTACAGGAAGAATAAGCAGTACAGATCCTAATCTTCAGAATATCCCAATCCGTATGGAACTAGGTCGTAAAATTCGTAAAGTATTTATTCCGGAAGAAGGTTTTGTATTCCTGGATGCGGATTACTCGCAGATTGAACTAAGGGTATTAGCCCATATGTCCGGCGATGAGCGATTGATCAATGCCTATAAGGAAGCAAAGGATATCCATCGCATTACTGCTTCGGAAGTATTCCATACTCCGTTTGAAGAAGTAACTGCAGCCCAGAGAAGCAGTGCAAAGGCTGTAAACTTTGGTATTGTATATGGAATTAGTTCCTTTGGATTAGGCCAGGATTTAAATATCACCAGAAAAGAAGCCGAAAAGTATATTGCAAAATATTTTGAAACCTATCCAAAAGTAAAATCCTTCCTGGATGAATTGGTAGCAGATGCGAAACGAGATGGATTTTCTGCGACGATATTTGGCCGTAGGAGACCGATACCGGAATTATCCTCCAGTAATTTTATGCAACGTTCTTTTGGTGAGAGAGTTGCGATGAATGCACCTATTCAGGGAACAGCTGCTGATATTATAAAAATTGCAATGATTCGTGTGAACCAGGAATTAAAGAGTAGAAAGCTTAAATCAAGAATGATTCTGCAGATCCACGATGAGCTTTTGATTGAAGCACATCAGGATGAAATTGCACTTGTTTCAGAGATTATGATGAAAGAGATGCAGGAAGCAGCGCAGTTATCCGTTCCTTTGGAGGTTGAGGTAAAGGAAGGAAAGAACTGGTACGAAGCAAAATAGGATAAGACAGGGGATTTGTCATGAAGGTAATTGGAATTACAGGGGGAATAGGAAGCGGTAAGTCCATGGTAACAAATATTTTAGAAGACCAGCATGGTGCTTATATTCTAAATACTGATCAAATAGCAAGAGACCAAATGGAGATTGGAGGCAGCAGTTATGAAGGAGTTGTTTCCTATTTTGGGAAGATAATTCTAAACGAAGATGGTAGCATCAATCGACCGAGTTTAGCAAAGATAGTGTTTGAGGATAAGAAAAAACTTAAAATTCTCAATGAATTGACCCACCCCAATGTACTCGAGGTAGTAAAGGATGAAATAGAACGGTTCAGAAATTCGACTCTAGTTTCTTATTTGGTAATAGAAACGGCTCTTATGATTGAATCTGGCTATGATATTGTCTGTGATGAAGTTTGGTATGTCTATGCATCGGAAGAAGATCGTAGGGAACGCTTAAAGGTTAACCGTAATTACTCTGATGAGAAAATTGATGCAATCTTCTTCAGTCAAAGAAGTGATCAGGAATTTCGTAAGAAATTTTCAAAAATAATAGAAAATACAGGAAATAAGGCGTACGTAGAAGAGCAAGTAAAACGGTTATTGGTGCTTTTATGAATGGAATAATTTTGTAGTATTGAAATTATATTATTCTTGACAAAGTTCGATGAATGAGGGATACTCAGTTAGTATATTAAGTGAGGATAAGGAAGATTTATATGAAATTATGTAGTATTGCAAGCGGAAGCAGCGGAAATTGTGTCTATGTCGGGAATGAGAATACCAATCTTCTAGTCGATGTAGGGATCAGTGCTAAACGGATTGAAAGTGGCCTTAGCAGTATTGATATTTCACCGGACAAAGTCCAGGCTATTCTTATCACCCATGAGCATTCAGACCATATTGCAGGACTGGGGATTTTAGCAAGAAAATATCAAATCCCGGTGTATGGAACAGCAGAGACACTTAGAGCTGTCAGAGCAGTGAAAAGTATTGGTCAGGTTCCTGAGAGCTTGTTCCATTCGATAAAGCCAAACGAAGATTTTATGATTCAGGATATTCAGGTACAGCCTTTTTCTACCTCCCATGACGCTTCAAACCCGGTTTGCTATACAATGCAGTCGGGTGGGCATAAGATAGGGGTAGCTACGGACTTAGGTAAGTATGATAACTATATATTATCAAAACTGGAAGGTTCTGAGCTACTGTACATTGAAGCTAATCATGATGTTAATATGCTGATGGTAGGAAAGTATCCATATTATTTAAAGCAGAGAATTTTAGGAGACCGAGGGCATCTCTCCAATGATACCTCAGCAGATCTTATTAGTAAGTTGATTAATAGTAATTTAAAACATATATTTTTAGCACACTTAAGTAAGGAAAATAATTACGAAGAGCTGGCCTATGAAACCGTGTGCAGTGAACTGGATAAACGGGGCTGTAATTTCTCAAGATTGTGTGTTACAGTGGCAAGCAGAGAGAATCCTTCACAGATGGTGATGGTATAGGGAGGGTCATATGAAGAAGACAATTATAACCGTAGTAGGTAAAGACAGAGTTGGAATTATTGCTAAGGTATGTACCTATCTGGCAAATAACAGAGTGAATATCCTTGATATCACTCAAACCATAGTGCAAGGATACTTTAATATGATGATGGTAGTAGATGCCAATGATGCACCGAAGAGCTTCGATGAACTGGCTGTCGAACTGGAACAAATAGGAACAGAAATCGGCGTAATTATAAAAGCACAGCATGAGGACATATTTGATAAAATGCACAGATTATAGATAGGAGACGGGTAAGTATGATTAATATACATGAGGTCATTGAAACCAACAAGATGATCGAACAAGAAAATCTTGATGTAAGAACCATAACACTGGGTATCAGTCTCTTGGATTGTGCAGGACCTGACCTGTCCGAAGTGAATCGTAGAATTTATGATAAGATTACAACAGTGGCGAAAAATCTGGTTGCAACGGGAAATAAAATTCAAAGAGAATTCGGTATACCCATTGTAAATAAGAGAATCTCCGTAACTCCGATTGCTCTTGTAGGAGCGGCAGCCTGTAAGACTACGGAAGATTATGTTACCATTGCAAAAACTCTTGATCGTGCAGCAAATACGGTAGGGGTTAATTTTATAGGCGGATTTTCTGCCCTTGTATCTAAGGGGATGACTGAGAGCGATGAACTCTTAATTAAATCCATCCCACAGGCTTTGAGCCAGACAGAGAGAGTATGCAGCTCCATTAACGTTGGGTCTACTAAGACCGGTATCGATATGAGTGCCGTGAAATTACTCGGCGAAATCATACTGGAGACAGCGCGGCTAACCGAGGAAAAGGACTCCATTGGATGTGCGAAACTAGTGGTATTCTGCAATGCTCCGGATGATAATCCATTTATGGCCGGTGCCTTCCACGGTGTAACCGAAGGGGATGCAGTGATCAATGTTGGTGTTAGCGGACCTGGTGTTGTTAAGAAGGCTCTTGAGACAGTAAGAGGAGCAGATTTTGAAACTCTTTGTGAGACTATTAAGAAGACAGCATTTAAGATTACCCGTGTTGGTCAATTGGTAGCACAGGAAGCATCCAAAATGTTAAATATTCCATTTGGTATCGTTGATTTATCTCTTGCTCCGACTCCTGCAGTTGGGGATAGTGTAGCAGAGATATTAGAAGAAATTGGACTAGAATATGCCGGTGCCCCGGGTACTACCGCAGCTCTGGCATTATTAAATGATTCTGTAAAAAAAGGTGGAGTTATGGCGTCTTCCTACGTAGGCGGATTAAGTGGAGCATTTATACCGGTGAGTGAAGATCAGGGTATGATAAATGCAGTTCTTGCCGGCGCTTTAACCTTGGAAAAATTAGAAGCTATGACTTGTGTATGTTCGGTAGGACTTGATATGATTGCCATTCCTGGAGATACGAAAGCCACGACCATCTCCGGTATCATTGCAGATGAGATGGCAATTGGTATGATTAACCAGAAGACGACAGCAGTAAGATTAATCCCAGTCAGCGGAAAAACGGTAGGAGATACCGTAAATTTTGGTGGGTTATTAGGGTATGCTCCGGTAATGCCGGTGAACAGCTTTGCCTGTGATAATTTTATCAATCGAGGTGGACGTATTCCTGCGCCGATCCACAGTTTTAAGAATTAATATTTTTATATTTAAAAATGATACAAATGAGTAATATTCGAGAATAAGCATATTCTAGAATATATTTATTCTATTTGAAAGCAAATAGTTGTCTTTAGATAAAAAATAAAATCTAATTCAGAAAGGCTTGTGTTAATATGAATAAGAACCTGGAACAAATTGATTATAAGGGAATTTTTAGATATTTTAGTGAAATATCAAAGATACCGAGGGGATCCGGCAATGAGCAGGAAATTAGTAATTATCTGGTGGCATTTGCAATAGCGCAGAATTTGGAGTATACTCAAGATGAAGCGAAAAATGTAATTATAATAAAGGAAGCTACCCCTGGGTATGAAAATGAACCTGCAATCATTTTACAGGGGCATATTGACATGGTTTGTGAGAAAAAGAAAGATTATTCTCATGACTTTCTAAAAGACGAGATTAAACTAGTCGTAGAAGGTGACTTCTTACATGCAGTGGATACTACTTTGGGAGCTGATAACGGCATTGCAGTTGCTTATATGATGTCTTTATTGGCAGATGAAACCTTGGAACATCCAAGATTAGAAGCAATCTTTACTTCTGACGAAGAGGTAGGAATGCATGGAGCAAAAGCGCTGGATACTTCATCTTTGAGAGGCAAGTATATGATTAATTTGGACTCCGAAGAGGAGGGTTATTTGCTGTGTAGCTGTGCCGGAGGATTAACCGGAACAGGAACAGTACCTTTGAAAAGAATAACTGAATCCGGTAAGAAAATAAAAGTTAACATCGGAGGTTTAAAAGGTGGCCACTCCGGTATTGACATTGTAAAAAACAGAAGTAATGCAACAAAGCTTCTGGGCCGTCTACTATTTGACTTAAGAGAAAGCCATTCTTTTGAATTAATCGATATGATGGGTGGTTTTAAAGATAATGTTATTCCTAGAGAAGCATCCGCTGAACTATTGATTACTAATGACAATAAAACTGAAGAAAGTATTGATTTAAATCAAGAGTATATAGAAGTAAAAGAAGCGATTGATCGTATTGTTAAGGTTTATCAGCAGGAACTATCCAGTAGTGAACCTGACTTAAATTATGGAGTCGAAGACCTTGGAGAAGGAACCTTTGAAGCAATTCATCCGGTATCCTTTGAGAAGGTGTTGTTTTTATTAGTGAATGCTCCGTACGGAGTACAAGTGATGAGCTCTGATATTGAGGGACTCGTAGAAAGCTCATTAAATCTTGGTATTTTTAGAACAGAAGAGGATCAGGCAGTGTTCTGCAATTCTGTACGTAGTTCTAAGAGCAGCTACAAGCATTACCTAAGTAACCGATTAGAATATTTGGCAAGCTTTGTGGGTGGTGATTATATTGTTCGAGCAGAATATCCAGCTTGGGAGTTTAAGAAAGAATCACCCTTAAGAGAGCATTTTCAGAAATTATATCGAAGCAATTATGGAAAAGATATGATTGTTCAAGCAATTCATGCCGGCTTAGAATGTGGTTTGATTTTTGAAAAAATGAACGATATTGATATTGTTTCCATTGGTCCTGATATGTTTGATGTTCATACGATTGAGGAAAGACTCAGTATTTCATCTACCCTTCGTGTGTATCAATTCCTAGAAAAGGTAATTACCGAAAAAATTAGATAGCGATATTTACTCTAACTTAGGATGCGACATGGTTAGATAGCATTCAGATGTTTAAAACTTTTTAATAGGAGTGAAAAAAATGGGTAAGGATGAGAAAAACTCTTCATCTGAGATGGAATTTGATACTGATTTCAGTGAAGAGTTTTATAAGAATATTGAACGGGTATTAAGTAATATCGATACTAATGCAGATAATTCTACTACTGAGGAAAACACAAAGAAACAAGAAAAAGATGAAGAAAGTCAAGATAATATTAAGTCAGATGAACTCAAAAAAAACACTGAGGAAACAATTGCATTACCCCAAAATGCTTCTTTTGATGATAATCTGGAAGAAGCAGATGATCAATTAAATGATATTAACGCTGCCTTAGCAAAGCAAATCAGTAACGAATTGGAAGCCATGGAAGCAGCAGGTTTAGAAAAGCAAAAGAAAATTCCAAGATGGGTGAAAATACAGAGCTCCATATTAGTAGTTTTAGTATTACTGGTTAGCTTTGGTATGTTCTTAGGATTAACATCTCCGGGTCATAAGATATTAAAGGCTATGGGAGGTAAGATATGGGCTATGTCAACTAAGGATTTTGAAACGGATACGGTAAAAACACCGGATGTCGACGTCCCAGATGAAGATGTAGAAGACCTAACAGAAGTGAAACCGGAAGAAATTGTCTGGGCAGAACATAGCGGCGAAGGTAGACATGAAGACGGTGTTTATAATATCTTGTTATTGGGTGAAGAAGCGATTGCCTCCGGTGGCGCCAGAGGACGTACTGATGTAATCGTCATAGCAACCTTAAATACAAAGACAAAGAAATTAGGATTGACCTCTTTAATGAGAGATACCTTAGTTCAAATTCCGGGTTATCAAGATAATAAGCTTAACTCTGCTTATGAAAAGGGTGGAGTTGAGTTACTTTATAAAACGATTGCTAAAAACTTTGATATCAAATTAGATGGTTGTGTCATGGTTAACTTTGAGAAATTCGAAAAAATTATAGATAAGCTTGGTGGACTTGATATTACATTGACAGCAAATGAAGCGAAGTATTTAAATACCACAAATTACATTTCTAATCCAGAAAACCGTCATGTCGTTGAAGGAACTCAACATATGAACGGAAATCAAGTACTTGGATACAGCCGTATTCGTAAAAGAGCTACAATTACTGGTAACAACAATGATTACGGAAGAACAGACCGCCATAGAATTGTCTTGAACGCAATTTTTGAAAAATACAAGACAAAGAGCAAAGTAGAGTTAGCTTCCATTATGATCAGTGTTTTACCTATGATTACATCAGATATCAGCAGCGAGCAGTTTGAATTCTTACTATCTTCTTTTATGGAGATAGGAACAACTGAAATAGAGCAGTTAAGAATACCAGCAAATGATACCTTTACAGATAATGTACGCGTACGGGGAATGGACGTCTTAATTCCCGATTTAGAAAAAAATGTAGATGCTCTACATAGTTTTATCTTTGGAGATACAAATTAGACTAATCATAAGAAACGAACAAACAGCAAGGTACCGGAATATATTTCGGTACCTTTTGTATGGATATCACCTTGGTGGGGCTTGCTTCATAATAACATTAGGAGGTAGTCTTTTCGAAGAGTAATGTTCGAATTTGAAAAAAAGTAGACATTCTGATTAGTTTTGTATTATAATATATATTTAGCACCTGTATCGTTATAATCAATCACGAAGTTTCATATAATTAGTTGTTCCTGTAAGACAAGAATCCTTTCGGAATAATAAGGTATATGTGAGTGGTGAGAATGAATAAGGTAAAATATAAGGGAAGGATTTATTCCCATACGATAAAAAAGGTTTCAGTTAAAAATATATTTTATATCATGACATATGTGATTGTACTATTGATCACAGAATATGAGACAGAACGTATTCGATCAGAACTTAAAATTCGCGAGATAGTAAAAGCCGGTATTAACTATGATGCTTTTCGGGAAATGAGAATTACAGACGAGTTGATCGAGGAAGCAAGTAACAGGATAATACATTTATGCAAGAAACATAAGGAATTACAAAACCTCATATATATGGACCCGGTTGGTTACATAACATTTAGTATGCTGGCACGGGACTATGATTTATTAGATCAGCAGTTGATCGATGAAAATACATTCCTAAGAGGAATTAGTACGATGGCAGAATCCGAAAACTTTCAGGAATTGTATCGTTATTATGACGGTATTTTTTCTGATTTAATGTATTTTCCGGTTCCCAAGCTTTTAAAAACAGATGCCGATATTTCCTACGAAGATTCCTGGTATGTAAAACGAAGCTATGGAGGAGATCGGAGGCATGAAGGCACAGATCTTATGGCTTCGAATGATACTGCCGGATATTTTCCTGTCATCAGTATTACAGATGGTGTTGTCGAGAAAATAGGCTGGTTAGAAAAAGGTGGTTATCGAGTAGGAATTCGATCCACTTCAGGTGGATATTTTTATTATGCTCATCTGGATACTTATGCACCGGATTTACAACAAGGAGATACAGTGATTGCAGGTCAACTATTAGGGCTCATGGGCGATAGTGGTTATGGACCGGAGGGAACGGTAGGTAAATTTGATGTTCATCTTCATCTGGGAATCTATGTTCAGACAATAACTGGGGAGATGAGTATAAATCCTTATCCTATTTTAACTTTGTTAGAAAAAAGAAGATTACAATATAATTATGAATAAAAATAATCCGAAATATAAGCAAAATGAGTGAGAATATAGAAGAGCTCCTACTAACGTAATATTGAATAGAAAATTTTATTTCTATCAATGATCTGGTATTATTTTAACCCAAAATGCCACATCATAAGATTGTAATCGTTAGTATGATATGCAATTCTATAAAAATACCTTGGATAATTGTAGGAGATCATCATATGGAAGTTTATTTAGATAACGCAGCGACAACCAAAACATCGGATCAAGTTGTTCAAAAGATGTTAAAGGTCTTAAGTGAGGATTATGGAAATCCTTCTTCTCTGCACCGTATTGGCATAAAAGCGGAACAGTATATGAAAGAAGCTGCAAATATCCTAGCCAATAGTTTAAAGGTGGAACCAAAAGAGATAATATTTACCTCTGGAGGTACAGAAGCCAATAATTTGGCATTAATGGGAACAGCACTTGCTCACCGCAGAAGAGGAAAACACATTATAACCACAAGAATTGAGCATCCATCCGTTCATCAACCCCTCTTATATTTAGAAGATAACGGTTTTGAGATCGATTTTATTCCGGTGGATGAAACCGGAAGAATTATAAAAGACAAGCTCTTTGATCTAATCAAAGAGGATACTATTCTGGTTTCGATGATGTATGTGAATAACGAAATTGGATCTGTTCAGGAAATTACAAGTCTTTGTACTGAATTAAAACAGAAAAAGAAAGATTTGATCACACATGTTGATGCAGTGCAAGCTTTTGGAAAATATCGCATATATCCAAAGAGAGAGAATATCGATTTACTTACGATCAGTGGACATAAGATCCATGGTCCAAAAGGCAGCGGTGCACTTTATGTCAATGATAAGATTAAGATCAATCCTATTGTATTCGGTGGTGGACACCAAAGAGGGATTCGTTCCGGTACCGAGAATGTACCTGCTATTGCAGGCCTTGGACAAGCAGTACTGGAGATGTATACAGACTATGACAGTAAAGTAGAAAAATTATATCATTTAAAGCAAAAATTCATAAAAGAAGTAAGTGCATTAGAAGGTGCAAGTATCAATGGACTTCCAAAAGAATGTACCAGTGAATTTGAGATGGAACAGATAAAAAAAACCTCCCCTCATATCATTAGTGTCAGCTTTCAAGGTGTTCGTGCTGAAGTTTTTCTCCATGCTCTTGAGGATAAAGGTGTCTATGTTTCATCCGGTTCGGCTTGCAGTTCCCACCATCCGCAGCCCAGCGTAACATTGACAGCGATTCATTTACCGGCAGAATTAATGGATTCAACGTTACGAATATCAATGTCATTTCATACCACAGAAGAAGAAATAGATTATGCATTGCAACAAATGAAGGAATTGCTGCCTATGTTAAGACGTTATTCCAGAAAATAATACGTACTTGCAGCAACAGGAGGAGGAAACATGTTTAAAGCATTTTTAATTAAATATGCAGAAATAGGATTAAAAGGAAAGAACAGATACGTATTTGAGAACGCGCTACGTGATCGGGTAAAGGAATCCCTTGATAGCGTTGGTGATTTTAATGTAAGCAGGGAGCAGGGGAGAATTTTTATTGAATGCCCTGAAGTGTATGACTATGAAGAAGCAGTGGCAGCATTAAAGAGGGTTTTTGGTGTATCTTCGATCTGTCCTGTTGCAGTGATAGAGAATAATGACTGGGAGTCCTTGACCAAGGGTGTGGGTGATTTCGTAGAAACAAATTATCCTGACCGTCATTTTACCTTTAAGGTAGAAGCAAAAAGGGCAGACAAAAAATATCCGTATACATCACCGGAGATTTGTATCGAGATGGGTGCATATTTATTAAGACGTTTCCCGGAATTAAAGGTAGATGTGCATGAGCCATCCGTTCGAATTACAGTTGAAATACGTACGAAGGCTTATGTATATTCCATTGTAATCCCCGGTTTAGGTGGTATGCCGATTGGAACCAGTGGAAAAGCAATGCTATTGTTATCCGGTGGTATTGACAGTCCCGTAGCAGGCTATATGATTGCAAAACGAGGAGTTTCTTTAAGTGCAACGTATTTTCATGCACCGCCATATACCAGTGACAGAGCAAAGCAAAAGGTTGTTGATTTGGCTGCCAAGGTAGCAAAATACACAGGAAAGATTAAGCTTCATATTGTTAACTTTACTGATATTCAGCTTTATATTTACGATAAATGCCCTCATGAAGAGCTAACTATTATCATGAGAAGATATATGATGAAAATTGCAGAAAATCTTGCAGAAAAAGAAGGCTGCTTAGGGTTAATCACAGGTGAGAGTATAGGACAGGTAGCGAGTCAAACGATGCATAGTCTTGCAGCTACCAATGAAGTCTGCACAATGCCTGTATACCGTCCGTTAATAGCTTTTGATAAGCAGGATATTGTGGAAATCGCAAATCGTATTGATACCTATGAGACCTCCATTCTTCCCTTTGAGGATTGTTGCACTATATTCGTAGCGAAACATCCAGTTACCAAGCCGAACCTCAAAGTGATTAAGAATTCAGAACGCAACCTGGAAGAAAAGATTGAGGAAATGGTAGAAACAGCTTTGAATACAGTAGAAGTTGTTGTAGTAGGTTAATTTGGAAAGTAAGTAATATAAGCCTGCTTTTAATAAGCAGGCTTATTGAGAACGTGCGCCCGGCAGGCGCACGTTTCAACGGGTGTGAGTCCCGAGTCCGCCTGGTAGTAGGAAGGACCTAGCCAATGGCAAGGGTGTCGTAGGCGACTACGAATCTGAAGGAAGCCGGATGGCAAATCTCTGGTCTGACGCACAGAAATCATATCAGGCTATAAATGGGGGGTAAGGCTGCTTTTCAAGCTGAAGCCCAATAACTACACGGAACCGTTTATGGTAAATATGGCAGATGGATGGAGAGAAGGAAATTGCGAATACCCGGGGAGATCTGCATGGAACGCCTTGAAAGAGTTAACTATTATCGCAAGGTTATACTATTATCTGGGACAACTTACAATAGTAAGCTTAAAATAATACAGGATCATAGATAAGGTGAAAAAATAAAATGATAAATAATAAGATAATAAAAAAGAAGTCATCACAGACTCTTTTCAGTTTGTGACAACCTCTTGTAAGTAACGCTATAATACCTATAAAAACTATAAACCTGTATTAACCAACAATATAAGGCTTTAATGTTTCAAGGATTTGTTCCATATTTTCTTCGCTGTGAACGTTCAAATCGATATTTTTTGATAAATCTAAGCTAAAGATACCCATGATGGATTTTGCATCAATAACGTATCTGCCGGATACAAGATCAAAATCTGTATCAAATTTTGTAACATCATTAACGAAAGCTTTTACCTTATCGATTGAATTTAGAGATATTTGAACTGTTTTCATAGTAACTCCTCCTTTATTGAATATATGTATATACTATATTTTAACATATTAAAAGTCAATATACAAAGTTCATAAAAAAAAGTGGAAAAGTTGTATAGGTGAGATAATTAATACCTGAATAAATTTTGTGAGAAAGGATATGTAAAATCAATGAAAAAAACAGCGGCATTTTTAAGCCTTGGATGTAAAGTAAATTCTTATGAAACAGAGGCAATGCGTGAGATGTTTGAAAAAGCCGGATATGAAACCGTAGATTTTAAAGAGATAGCTGATGTGTATGTGGTTAATACTTGCACTGTCACGAATATTGCGGATCGTAAATCCAGACAAATGCTGCATCAAGCAAAGAAACGAAATCCGGAAGCAATCATAGCTGCTGTTGGCTGTTATGTTCAAGCATCGGAAGAAGCTTTGCTTGAGGATAGTGCAGTCGATATTGTAGTAGGCAATAATAAAAAATCGGATATTGTACTAATGGTAGAGCGTTATCAAGGAGATCTAAAGAAAGAAGAACTGATTGCCGACATTGCGAGTGAACAAGAATATGAAGAGTTAAATGTTTCTGAGACCTCTGATAAAACCAGAGCTTTTATTAAGATCCAGGATGGCTGTAACCGATTCTGCTCCTATTGTATTATCCCCTATGTAAGAGGAAGAGCAAGAAGTAGAGGCGGGGAAGATATCCTTCGTGAAATAAAAGAATTAGTTCAAAAGGGATATCAAGAGTTTGTTCTTACCGGTATTCATATCTCCTCCTATGGGTTAGACTTAATGTCAGAGGAAGATAAGAACCAAAGTAAAATGCCCTTGGCTGATCTTATAACCAAAGTAAGTTTCATTGAGGGAGTAGAACGAATTCGTTTGGGCTCCTTGGAACCAGGCATCATAACCAGAGATTTTGTTGAAGTGATCGCAAGTGTGAAGCAATTTTGCCCACATTTTCATTTATCCTTGCAGAGTGGTTGTGATACAGTGCTAAAGAAGATGAACCGTCATTATACAGCGCAGGAGTTCTATGAGATTACATTACTACTAAAAGAGCATTTTGAAAATCCGGCGTTTACAACCGATGTTATTGTGGGATTCCCGGGAGAGACCGCAGAAGAATTTGAGGAAACCAAAAAATTTGTTCAGAAAGTAGGCTTTAGCGGCATCCATGTATTCAAATACTCAAAGCGTGCTGGTACGAAAGCAGCTCAGATGACGGATCAAATACCGGAAGATATTAAGAATCAAAGAAGCAGTGAGCTCATTTCAATCGCTGACCGAATGTCTGAGGAATATAAGAGTTTATTTATGGGAAAAATAGAAAAAATTCTAATAGAAGAAGAAATAATGATTGAGAGTAACCTATATCAAATTGGACATAATGAAAGATATATAAAACTAGCTGTTCAAAGTGATACGGTAAGCACGAATCACATTGTAACAGTTAAGGTAATTTGTAAGTTAACAGATGAAATCATGCTTTGTGAAATAATTGATTGAATTTTTTTACTAAATATATTAAGATATAATTAATAGTAAAAATAATCCTTGGTCGGAAAAGGGATTTATGGAATTCTTCTACAGGAAAAGGAAGTGATGCAATGCAGGATTTAGATAATACACAATTTTTTAAAGTACAAAAGGATACAGAATCTGTTGTTAGAGATGTAATTCGCTCTGTATATAATGCATTAACAGAGAAAGGATATAATCCGGTGAATCAGATCGTCGGATATGTTATGTCGGGTGATCCCACTTACATAACGAGCCATAAGGGTGCTCGCAGTTTAATCATGAAAGTGGAGCGGGATGAGATTATTGAAGAACTGCTGCATTTTTATATTCAGAAGAAGATTAATCAGTAAGCATTTTTGGGCTACTAAGGAGAGTAATACATGAGAATAATGGGATTAGACTACGGTTCGGTGACGGTGGGTGTTGCAATCAGCGATGCACTTTTAATAACAGCGCAGGGAGTAGAAGTCATTCGAAGAAAACAAGAAAATAAATTACGACAAACCCTGGCAAGGATAGAAGCATTAATTGAAGAATATGAAGTAAATCGAATTGTACTAGGATATCCCAAACATTTGAATAATACGATCGGTGAACGTGCAATAAAGTCAGAAGAATTTGCAGATACCCTTCGAAGAAGAACAGGTCTTGAAGTGATTCTTTGGGACGAACGCTTAACCACAGTGGCTGCCCATCAAATCTTAAATCAAGGCGGTCTTGATGATAAGAAGAAGGCACTTGTGGTGGATAAATTAGCAGCTGTATTGATATTACAGGGGTATTTGGATCGATTACAACATCAAAAAAACGATGATCTTAAGATCATGGATGAATTAGAATAATGAATTATGATCGATAAGGAGAATTTATGAGTCAGAAACCAGAAGAAGTTATTTTTACTACTGCAGAGGGCGAAGAAGTTACATTCCGAGTATTAGAGCAGACAAAATTAAGCGGATTTTCTTATTTACTTGTTACCGATGACAGTGATGATGAAGACGAGGCGGAAGCCCTCATATTAAAAGATGTTTCGTTAGAAACAGACGAAGAAGCGATCTATGATATCGTGGAAGATGAACAGGAGCTGGAAGTACTGGCAGGTATTTTCAGAGAGTTAGTAGAAGACATAGATTTATATTAATTGCATGAATAATGATTAGATGAAAATAGGTGATTATATGCCTGAAAATCAGGAGCAGTTTAAGAAAATATTAAAGCAGAACGGGCTGAAGGTTACTACCCAGAGGGTTGCTATTCTTGAGGTATTAAATTGTAGACCGGGCAAGCATTTGACAGCAGAGGAAATATATGATTATGTAAAAATAAAGTACCCTGAAATTGGGCTTGCTACCGTATACAGAACAATACAGCTGTTATCGGAGCTTGGTCTTATTGATAAGCTGAATTTAGGTGATGGATACGTCCGTTATGAGATTGGCAGAAAAAATGCTGAGGAAACGAATGGGCATCATCATCATCATTTGATATGCCTTGATTGTGGTAGTATCTACGCATTTCAGGATGATTTATTGGAAACCTTGGAGGAACGAATCAAAGAAACCATGGGCTTTGCAGTAAAAGATCATGAAGTAAAGCTATATGGTTATTGCAGCAAATGCAGAGGCAATGAGTCTATTTGATCTAATATACTTTCATGCACTTAGTTAATGGATAAATTTCTTAGTACATAAAAACCATTGGAGGTGCAATTATTTGAAAGAAAGCGTTATAAAAAAGAATAACATGTTGGATATAAAAGGGGTTAAAGTAATACCGCTGGGCGGATTAGAACAGATTGGTATGAATATTACTGCAATTGAGTACGAGGATAGTATTATTGTAATTGATTGTGGTTTATCGTTTCCGGAAGATGAAATGTTAGGTATCGATTTGGTTATTCCTGACGTTACTTATCTGAAGGATAATATAGATAAAGTAAAAGGATTTGTAATTACCCATGGTCATGAAGACCATATTGGATCGTTACCATATATTTTGAAGGATATCAATGTTCCTGTGTATGGTACAAAACTTACCATTGCGATTATTGAGAATAAATTAAAAGAGCATAATCTTTTAAAGAATACCAAAAGAAAAGTAATAAAATATGGCCAGTCCATTAATTTAGGCTGTTTTCGTATTGAATTTATCAGAACCAATCATAGTATAGCAGATGCAGCAGCATTAGCGATCTTTACTCCGGCTGGTATCCTATTCCATACAGGCGACTTTAAGATAGATTTTACACCAGTATTTGGTGACCCGATCGATTTACAGAGAATTGGTGAGATAGGAAAGAAGGGTGTACTAGCATTGATGTGCGATAGTACGAATGTAGAACGCCCTGGATATACAATGTCTGAGCGTACGGTTGGTAAAACCTTCGACAGCATATTTACAGATTATGCAAAACAAAGAATTATTGTTGCTACCTTTGCATCCAATGTTGACCGGGTTCAGCAGATTATTAATTCCGCTGAAAAGTACGGCAGGAAGGTAGTGATTGAAGGAAGAAGTATGGTTAATATTATAACCACTGCTTCTGAAACAGGGTATATCAGAATGCCTGAGAATATCCTAATTGATATTGAAATGATGAAAAATTATACGGATGATCAATTAGTTCTTATCACAACTGGTAGCCAGGGAGAGACGATGGCAGCATTGTCCCGTATCGCTGCATCTATTCATAAAAAGGTTTCAATCAAACCGGGAGACGTTGTAATATTAAGTTCTACTCCAATCCCTGGTAATGAGAAGGCAGTATCCAAGGTGATCAATGAGTTGTCCATGAAAGGTGCTAAAGTAATCTATCAGGATACCCATGTATCGGGTCATGCTTGCCAGGAAGAAATTAAGTTAATCTACTCTTTGACAAAACCGAAATACGCTATTCCGGTTCATGGTGAATACAGACATCTGATTAGACATGCTGAACTGGCCAATGTGATGGGTGTACCAAAGGAAAATATTTTCTTATTATCCTCCGGTGATGTGCTTACTCTATCCAATGAGAAGGCTGGTTTAACCGGTAAGGTACCTGCTCAGGGTATCTTAGTTGATGGACTTGGCGTTGGTGATGTAGGAAATATCGTATTAAGAGATAGACAGCATCTATCAGAAAATGGTCTCATTATTGTTGTTGTATCCTTAGAGAAATACAGCAACCAAATTATGGCGGGTCCGGATATTGTATCGAGAGGCTTTGTCTATGTCAGAGAGTCTGAAAATCTGATTGAAGAAGCCAGAGATGTAGTAGAGAAAGCATTGGACAAATGCTTAAGTAAGAACAATGCTGACTGGGGCAAGATGAAAACAGAAATTAAGGATTCACTAAGTGATTATATCTGGAAAAAAACAAAGAGAAATCCAATGATTTTACCGATTATTATGGAAGTTTAAATTTGATTTGAGCTTCAAAGAGAGGCGAAGGAATGGCAGCAAAATCCACTACACTGAAATTAATATTGAAAATAACCAGTTTTACCTTACGTTTGCTTTTAAACATTATCTTTTATATTTTGATTGTAATATTGATAGTGAATGTCAGCAAGAAAGCGTTTGAATTCACCTACCAGTTATATGGACCTGTTACGGTGGATGAAGAACCGGGAAGAGAATTACCGTTTCAGGTAAAGAAGGGTGAGTCCACGATGGATATAGCCAATAAATTAAAGTTAAATAAGCTTATAGTGAATCAATATTCCTTCTATCTAAAAGCGAAGCTGCAGAAACAGGTCATTATGCCAGGCACGTATGTGCTGAATTCTTCCATGACTTATAATGAAATATTCACTATAATTACCGATTATTCAGCATCCATAGAACATGAAGAAGAAGAGGCAACGGATTAAATATAGAAAGGCTTGGTTCCAATGATAGTTAATGAAAGAATTTCAGCCTATATAAATTCACTGGAGAGAGAGCTACCGAAGGAGTTACTGGACTTAGAGAAGGATGCATTGATTAATCAAGTGCCCATTATAAAGAAGGATACCCAAGGGGTTTTAAGATTTTTACTAAATTATATAAAACCAAAACGCATTCTGGAGGTCGGAACAGCCATAGGCTTTTCCGCCCTCTTTATGAGTGAATATACCAGTGAGGATAGTACGATAACAACCATCGAAAAAGTACCGATGAGGCTCGTAGAAGCTAGGAAGAATTTTAATGATTCTAGGTTTCCCCATAAGGATAAGATAATCTTAGAGGAGGGGGAAGGTCTGGAGGTACTTAAATCCTTGGTAATGAGAGAAAAAACCTATGATTTTATCTTTCTTGATGCAGCCAAGGCACAATATATGAGTTTTCTCCCGGAGCTTATGAAATTACTAACTTGTGAGGGCGTACTAATTACGGATAATGTACTTCAGGACGGAACGGTTACAAATTCTAGGTATAGCATCACCAGAAGGGATCGAACCATCCATTCCAGAATGAGAGAATATCTTTATACTATCACTCATATGGAGGAACTGGATACAATGATATTACCGGTTGGGGACGGGATTTCTGTAAGCACTCGGATAAAGTAACAATAAATGAACAGATCGATACTCCTGCATATGACAAGTGCAGGAATTTATTGTGTTTGACTCTATTATCAGAAAGAGATACACTCTAAGGATAATGGTTAGAAAGAGAGATAAGAAGATATGAAAAAACCGGAACTATTAATACCAGCAGGGAGTCTCGAAGTATTAAAGACCGCAGTAATTTACGGTGCTGATGCGGTATACATCGGTGGAGATTTATACGGACTTCGTGCAAAAGCAAAGAATTTTTCCATGGAAGATATGAAAGAAGGTATTTCCTTTGCTCATTCCTATGGAAAAAAGGTTTATGTGACTGCCAATATAACAGCCCATAATCAGGATTTAAAAGGAATTAGAGAATATTTTAAAGAGTTAAAAGCATTTGGACAAGACTGTCCTGATGCACTGATTGTATCAGATCCCGGAGTCTTTAGCATAGCAATGGAAGAGGTTCCAGAGATAGAGATTCATATCAGTACACAGGCTAATAATACAAATTATGAGACTTACCGATTCTGGCAGAAATTGGGTGCTACCCGCGTAGTATCTGCAAGGGAGTTGTCCTTGGAAGAAATTATAGAGTTAAGAGGTAAAATACCGGTAGAGATGGAGATCGAGACCTTTGTTCATGGTGCTATGTGTATTGCATATTCCGGAAGATGCTTGTTAAGCAATTATTTTACCGGTAGAGATGCGAATATGGGTGCATGTACTCATTCCTGCCGCTGGAGATATCATGTTGTAGAAGAAAGCAGACCGGGTGAATATCTTCCGATTGAAGAGAATGAACGTGGAACGTATATCTTTAACTCGAAGGATTTATGTATGATTGAATATATTCCGGAGCTTGTGAAGGCTGGAATTAATAGTTTTAAGATCGAAGGAAGAATGAAGACGGCGCTTTATGTGGCTACCGTTGCTAGAACCTATCGTAAAGCGATCGATGATTTCTTTGAAGATCCAATGAAATACGAAGCAAATATTTCGTGGTATATGGAAGAAATTAAAAAGGGAGTAAATAGACAGTTTACTACCGGATTTTTCTTTGGAAAACCGACCCATGAAGAGCAGATTTATGACACCAATACCTACGAAAAGGAATATACTTATCTGGGGACCATCTCTGGTAAAAGAGAGGATGGTTTATATGAATTAGAACAACGAAATAAGTTTTCTGTCGGAGAAGATATCGAAGTAATTAGACCAAACGGTGATACATTAGAAGTGTTAATCAAAAAAATCACCGATCAAGAGGGAAATTCCATGGAAAGCTGCCCGCATCCCAAGCAAATGATCTATGTGGACTTGGGTGTAGAGCTTAATCCATATGATATTTTAAGGCGTAAAGAAAATTAGTAAGTCCTTCTGTCCTTTTTTCAGTGGGAAAGGCACTTTATGTCAATAATACACATAAACTAATAACGAAACATTAAAGTAATGAGGTGCTTATCATCGTGAAATCCTTTCCCAAACCGTTAAGCACCAAGGAAGAAGCGGAGTACCTACGAAGGTGTAAGGAAGGCGACAAAGAAGCAAGAGATAAACTGATAGAACATAATCTCAGACTGGTTGCTCATATTGTGAAAAAGTATAATATGATTGACAAGGAAACAGAATGCAATACTATCTTAGTGGCGCAGATAAGTAATCTGATTATACTTTATTCTGTTCATGATACGAATCGTGTAATGATATAGAAATATCCTCTGAAAATGAGGATATTTTTTTTGCTTATTTGTATTCTCTTTTTTTATGGAGTTCTTCACAAACGGATTGAATGAGAGCACATTTCATATCCAACGAATAAGGTAAAGTTTGAATGTAACTGGCGATGAGGTCGGCATGTACCATTGCAACTATCCTTTCTAAATCATTTGTATTTATCTTGGAGTTTGGATAGTGAACGATTATATCCATATAGATGCTCCTTTTAGATGCTATTCCTATAGTATTAACCTATGCTTTTGTGAATGTCCATTATTAGTTTTTTATGTATTAACAATAGAATTTAAAATGCTCTACAATAGAAATTAACAAATGCTTTACAATAGAAATTAACAAATGCTTTACAATAGAATTTAACAAATTCTTTACAATAGATGGATTACCAATTTTACATTATAAAGTTATGATAGATAACAGTATAATAGCAAACTGGGCATTCATGATTTCAATAAGGAGGTTATAGTGTGGAGAAATTATTAAAGGGTTTTATGAATAATAAGACTATACTTGATTTTTTCGATGGCATTGATGATTTTTTGGATGACATAGATGATTTAGATGATGAGGATTATATCTTAATGGAAGAGTTTGATAACAAAGAATGAGAAAAACAACTGATAAAACAAAAGAGGCGGACTATGAGAGATAGATTAAAAGAAGCAGTAGATAGTATCATCCATAATAAACAGATAAAGACAGTCTTTCAACCCATTATATCATTAAAGGATGGTAGCATATTAGGACATGAGGCATTGAGTAGAATTACTGGCGAAAGTGTAATAAAAAATCCGGAGATGCTATTTACTATAGCAGCGGAATTTAATCGTATTTGGGATTTAGAGCTATTATGCAGAACTACCGCCTTGGAAGCTGCATATAAATTTATGATACCACCATATAATAAAATGTTATTTCTCAATGTTAACCCTAATATCATGCATGATGAGAATTTTAAAAAAGGCTTCACAAAAGAATTCCTGATGCAATTTCAAATTAAGCCACAAAATGTAATATTTGAAATTACGGAACGGAATGTTATCCTGGATATGGGCGGCTTTTTATCTGCAATCGATCATTATCGAGGTCAGGATTATAAAATAGCAATCGATGATGCTGGAGCAGGATATTCCGGATTAAATCTCATTAGTGAGATCAATCCCAATTACATAAAGCTAGATATGAAATTAATACGTGGTATTCATGCGGATAGTCTAAAATATGCGCTGGTTAAGGGAATGGTTGAACTATCAAATGCCTCCCATATTAATTTGATCGCTGAGGGAATTGAAACCTGCGAGGAATTAAAGACCTTAATACACCTTGGAGTACAATATGGGCAAGGTTATTTTATACAAAAACCTTTTACCGAGGTTATTGAAATCAAGGAGGAAGTAATTCAGGTAATCTTATCTACGAATCAAAAAAGCAAACAAATACCCATAGACAATGTGAAAAATATCAACATAAAAAATCTTTGTACTTATACGGGAATCGTTTCTTCTAAGGTAACTGCGAAATATGTCTTTAATATTTTTAAACAGAACCCCAATTTCTTTGGATTGTGTATTGTTGAAAATGAAGTTCCCCTAGGAATTGTTACATATGAGAAATTAGCATTAAAAATGAGTGGAAATTATGGTTATTCGCTGTACCAGAATAAGCCGATATCTGAACTCATGGATCAAACATTTCTCTCAGTGGATTCCCAAACACCAATCAATATGGTTTCCTATCTTGCTATGTCCCGACCAAATGATAAGCTATATGATTTTATCATTGTCACAGAGAATGGAAAGTATATCGGCACCGTAACAATTAAAGATCTGCTACAGAAAGCTGCTGAAATTGAAGTGGATAATGCTAAGCATCAAAATCCTTTGTCCGGTCTTCCCGGAAATCTTATGGTAGATCATAATTTAAAATACTGTGTGAATGGGAATAGAGACTATAGTGTAGCCTATATAGATATTGATAATTTTAAAGCTTATAATGATGTATATGGGTTTGAACATGGTGATCTGGTAATTCAATTGTTGGCTAATATCCTTAAAAATACAATACCTCATGATCACTTCATTGGACATATCGGAGGTGATGATTTTGTAGTTATCATTTATGACCTCGTAACGGAACAATATTTTGTAGAAATCCAGTATCAGTTTGAGCAAAAGATAAAAAAATATTATAGTCAATGTGATATTGAAAGGGGTTATATCTTCTCAAAGAATCGAAGAGGAGAAATGGAACAATACCCTCTGCTTTCCATAACATCTGTTGTTATCAATAATAGTTTACAAAGCTTTCTTGATATCTATGAGCTTACAGAGCTTCTGGCTATCAAAAAAAGAGAAGCGAAACAAAAAAAGCTCATGATGTTTTTAGGAACATCATGAGTTAGAGTAGGTATAGTAAAGAAGTAAACGTAGGGCTATAATAATCTATAGAATGAAGCCGGTATGATTCAATAGAAGCATACCGGTTTAAATATTTCTAAGAAGTATTTTCTATCTAAGGATTTTTGTAAACCAAAGATTGGATTTTATGAAGTGTTTTTCCTTTCTTTTTTGTTGAAGCCGATAAGCATAACCAAGGAAAACCAACCATAAGAGTAGTAATACGATATATTTTATTAACATTTGTCTCACTCCTCCTTTATTTTAGGTGAAATTAGATTCAATCAACAAATCTATTATGATTTCACTTTACAATAATATCCTATCATTTAGCTTCACTGTTAAAAAGGCAGTTATGGTTAAATATTTGTAAAATAATAGTAAATAAACCGGGTTAAATTGCGTATATAACCTTGATTGGAATAATAGGGATCATTATATTCTATCTAGAAATACAAGCGGAATTTAATCTATATGGATAAGAAAGCGAATACCTTATATGGAAAAGAGATGAACGACAAATATGATATAAGCTGTAATAGGATTCATTCATTGACTGCGGAGGTATTTATATGGCAAGAAATATAGCGATCTATTCACGGAAATCAAAGTTTACCGGTAAAGGTGAGAGTATAGAAAACCAAATTGAGCTCTGTAAACAGTATATTGAAAATAACTATGGGGACGATGGTCCTATTGAGATTTTTATTTATGAAGATGAAGGCTATTCCGGTAAGAACACATCTCGTCCACAGTTAAAGAAGATGCTACAGGATGCAAAAAAAAAGATATTTACAGTTCTTATATGTTATAGGCTGGATCGGATCAGTCGTAATGTCAGTGATTTTGCTAATCTGATTGAAGAGCTGCATCGATTGGGTGTTGACTTTGTATCAATCAAAGAGAAGTTTGACACATCAAATCCCATCGGGCGAGCTATGATGTACATTTCATCCGTATTTGCCCAGCTAGAAAGAGAAACTATAGCAGAGCGAATAAGAGATAACATGTATGAACTGTCTAAAACAGGGAGATGGTTAGGCGGCACCACTCCTACAGGTTATACCAGTGAAAGCATTCAAAAAGTATCCATGGATGGAAAGATAAAAAAAGCGTGTAAATTAAAGATTGTTCCGGAAGAAGCCCAGGTGATAAGGACAATTTATGAGAAATACTTGGATACCGGATCACTGACTCAAACAGATGCGTATTTAATTCAAAATAATTATAAAACGAAAAATAATAAGTACTTTACACGGTTTTCAATTAAAAGCATTCTAGAGAATCCTGTTTATGCGAAAGCGGATGAGGATTCTTATACCTACATAATCGATCATAAGATGAATTTGTTTTCTGATAAGAAAGAATTCGACGGTTACCACGGCTTGATGGTATATAATAGGACTCAGCAAAAGGATGGACTTGCTCACAAAGCACGAGCTATGGAGGAATGGATCGTTTCGGTAGGAAAACATGAAGGTTTAATCTCTGGACGAGATTGGGTAAAGGTACAGAAGCTCCTTAACATAAATCAATCAAAAGCATATAAAAAACCTAGAAGCAATGTAGCCCTTTTATCTGGAATAATGATTTGTGGTAATTGTGGGGAATTCATGCGTCCGAAATTAACCAGAAGATCGACTGTTCAAGGAGAACGGATCTATGAATATTTGTGTTATAGAAAAGAAAAGAGCAAATCTGAATGCTGCAATATGAAGAACTTGAACGGTAATATGATTGATCACACTATATGCGATGAAATAAAAAAACTATCCATGGATGATTCATATTTTTTGAAACGAATGGAGCTATTGTACAAAACAATTAGTGCATCCAAAAAGGATGAAGCATCTGATCAAGATCGATTAAAGAGGTTATTAAAAGAGAATGAGAGAGAGATGAATGCTCTGGTGAATGCATTAGCTTTTGCAGCCGGTCAAACCGCGCAGCAATATATCATGAAGCAAATAGACGAATGTCATTACATAGGTGAGCGATTAAGAGAACACTTAAAAGAAACAGAAGACTTGGCTTCCGAGGTAGCGCTTACGATTGAGGAATTTGATAGAGTAAAGCGATCATTATTAGACTTTGGCTATCATTTAACAAAAGCAACGGTTGAACAAAAACGAAATGCTATCCGATCGATTGTTTCTAAGGTGGTTTGGGATGGTAAAGATATTCATCTTTTTTTGATTCACAGCGACAATGAGCTTTTAATGATGCTCAGAAGTGGCAAACGACTGGCCAAAGAAGTGTATTTGTATGAACCGATAGGATCCGATCGGGAAGGCAACGAGATTAATTTGTTAGATATCATTGAGGAAGCAGAAGTAGATATTGTAGAAAATATTGTGCTGGAAGATGATATAAAGAAACTCTATAGCATAATCGGAAAAGTGTTGACGGATAGAGAAAAAGAAATCATATGTCTCCGTTATGGCTTGAAGAACAGAAAAGAGGTTACACAGCGGGAAATCGCTAATAAACTTGGGATCTCCAGAAGCTATGTCAGCCGGATCGAAAAAAAAGCCCTGAAGAAATTAAGGGAGTGTTTTGATCAGTGAAGGAACAAGTGCCGATGTATTAAGAAACAAAAATAGAAGCGGATCTATTTATGAATGTTTCAATAATGGCAGAGTAGTTAAAACAATGGATGACAAGGTATAGAGTCAACAAAAAGTACGTAGGAAGTGGATACTCTATTGGTGAAATACGAACCATGTATTGTTATAATAGTACTTGATATTACCTTTAGAAAATACTATAATCCTTATTTAGCAAAACATAAATTCATATTTATCTTAAAAGGTGAGGGAGTGTCAGGTTGGCACTCCCTCTTCTGCATGGAGTTTATGGTAAGTTGACCAGTACTTCTGAACTATGTTATGATGAATAGAGATAACAGATAATATTTGATTAGAAAGGAGTGCATGATGAATAAAATCAGTGATGTAATTAATGCAATGATTGAATACGATACAGGCGATATCAAACGAATTCATCATTTCTTGAAAGTATATGCATACGCAAAAGCTATAGGTGAATTGGAGGAATTAGAGGAATCTGTTCAGGAAATATTAGAGGTGGCTGCTGTTGTTCATGATATTGGTATCAAGAAAAGTGAAGAGAAGTATCAGAGCAGTGCGGGTACCTATCAGCAAATTGAAGGGCCACCGGAAGCAGAGCTTATGCTACAACGACTTGGTTATGAAAAACCGTTTATTGATCGAGTATGTTATCTCATTGCTCATCATCATACCTATCATGACATAGAAGGAATCGATTATCAGATTTTAGTGGAGGCTGACTTTTTGGTTAATATTTACGAGGATGGGATAGAGAATATAAATAGTATAGAAACTAAGATTTTTCGAACAAAGACAGGAACACAGTTTTTAAAACAATGTTATAATTAGAACTAGAATGCCCATAGAGTAATCTATGGGTTTTTAAGTATCCATTGTAAACTTTTTCTGGTTAATGAATTGATATCCTTTATAACGATTGAAAACTGATTTGTATTTTACTTTATGTTATGGTATATTAAAGTCATAAATTAGAATTAATTGTAGAAATGTGTCACAGATAGTTTGGAAGTCAAAATATTTATACGGTGGAGGAATGACTATGAATTTGATACATAACAGAAAAGTTTCCACGAAATTATTATTAATGAGTATACCAGCAGGGATCACTCTTATTTTTCTTCTATTCCAATTGGGGTATCAAATGACAAAGATTAGTAAAACGTCGGAAGACGCATTTTATCAGGATGTGTATGTTAATTCTAGCTTGATATTAAATGCTGATCGCGATTTTTACCAGGCGTCATTGGCGGAACAAAAAGTTCTATTGAATATGTCCCTGGATGAAGAGACAAAAACAGCGTTATTAAAAGATTATGAAGATAATGCAGTGCAAGTGATGGAACGTGTAGATAGTGCTGTTAATAATCTGGAATCAGATACGATGCTGATGAAAGAATTTCAACATTCTGGAACCAAAGCCACCTTATCTGAACTATTTGCTAATTTCAAAGAGCATTATCAAGAATGGAAGAATGCATATGATCTCAAAACAGGAAAAGGAGATCAAGAAGCACAGGAGCTATACTTTGAAGAAGCTAGAGGAGAACTGAACCTGATGACGGAACTTCTTGATGAGTACGGACTCTATATAGCAAAGGAAATTCAAAGGACAGTCCAAACTAATGTGATTACATCCTCAGTTCTTATTGCATTTATCATACTGTTAGTTGCACTGATTTCTTTAATTATTATTCAATATCTACGGAAGAACATATTACGTTTAACTTCGGATATGAATGCACTGGCAAGGAATGATTTATCCATTCAACCTCACGAACTTAAAACGAAGGATGAATTAGGTGAGTTAACTAGTTCGGTATCTGTATTAATTCACTCACTACGGGATATTGTATCAAGATTATCGAGTTCCTCTGAACAATTATCAAGTTCCTCCCATGCGATGAAGGAGAATTCCAATGAAGTAACACGTTCTATGAATGAAATTGCAAAAACAGTGGGAGAAATTGCAGAAGGTGCATCTGGACAAGCAGCGGATGCAGAACGATTAGTGGATGAAATATCTGTTCTTGGGGATATTGTTCATAAGAATACCAATAATGCAAAGGATTTGGAATATGCAAGTCAAGTAATAAGGTCAGCAAGTCAGGAAGGACTTAATACGGTAAATCATTTGGCTGAAATCACACGTAATAATAAAAATGCTTTTCATACAATATTTGATACGATTGATACCACAAATCAAAAAGCAAGCACAATCGGTGAAGCTAGTTCGATGATATCCGCAATAGCGGGAAAGACTAAGATGCTGGCATTAAATGCAGCGATTGAAGCGGCACGGGCAGGGGAAGCTGGGCGAGGCTTTGCTGTTGTTGCGGAAGAAATTAGAAAATTATCAGAGCAATCCGCCACTTCAACTAAGGTCATTGATACGATGTTAGAAGAATTAAAGAATAATATTATGAGTGCAAGTGAGCAAAGTGTGTTCATAAAGGAGGCAGTACTACGACAAAGTATCAGTGTGGATGAAACCAAAGAAAAATACATGGTAATTGTTGAAAACTTAGAGAATATCAATAAAGCAATCTCTGCATTAACCCTAGTAACTAATGATATGGAGCAAAGCCGTTCTCATGTCATGGATATCGGTTCGAATATATCAGCAATCTCAGAAGAATATGCAGCTAGCACACAGGAAACTTCTGCGACCACCGAGGAAGTTCTGGCTGCTATGACCAGTATCAATGAAATAGGGGAAGAGGTAGATATCATGGTAAATGAATTAAAAGATTTAATTAATAAATTTAAATTAGCATAATTGGTACTATCATAAAAATTATACTAATATTTATTTATTCAGAAAAACCTCAAGAATCAGCTATAAATAGAGATGATTCTTGAGGTTTTATTTTTCGTAAGTTATGCTATTTCTTGGTAGTCCATTTGGAACAATCCCAGACCTTAGTAACAACATCCTCATAAAATTCCGGTTCATGGCAGATTAGTAGAATGCTGCCTTTGTATGTCTTTAAAGCACGCTTTAATTCATCTTTTGCATCTACATCCAAATGGTTGGTAGGCTCATCAAGCAAAAGGATATTCGTATCACGGTTAATTAACTTACAGAGTCTTACCTTAGCTTGTTCACCACCGCTTAGGACGCGAACCTGACTTTCGATATGTTTTGTAGTAAGACCGCATTTAGCAAGAGCTGATCGAACTTCATACTGTGTATAACCAGGGAATTCTTTCCAGATCTCTTCGATGCAGGTTGTTGTATTACCTGGTGCCATCTCTTGTTCAAAATATCCGATACTTAGATAATCGCCTAATGTAACCTTTCCACTAAGAGCGGGTATTAATCCTAAAATACTTTTTAACAGAGTAGTTTTACCGATACCATTGGCTCCGACTAAAGCGATCTTTTCGCCTCGTTCCATCGATAAATTAAGGGATGAAGAGAGAGGTTCTTCATAACCAATGATGAAATCTTCTGTCTGGAAGATGTATTTTCCGGCAGCTCGGGCTTCTTTAAAATAAAACTCCGGCTTCGGCTTTTCCTTTGCCAACTCGATCACGTCCATCTTATCTAATTTCTTCTGTCTGGACATTGCCATATTACGGGTAGATACTCTGGCCTTGTTGCGGGCTACAAAGTCCTCCAGATCTTCAATTTCTTTCTGTTGACGCTTATAAGCTGCTTCTAACTGGGATTTCTTCATCTCATATACTTCCATGAATTTATCATAATCACCAACATAACGATTCAGCTCCTGATTCTCCATATGATAGATGATATTCACAACACTGTTAAGGAAAGGAATATCATGGGAGATTAAAATAAATGCATTTTCATAATCATTTAAATAACGTTTCAACCATTCAATATGCTGCACATCTAAGTAGTTGGTAGGCTCGTCTAGAAGCAGAATATCGGGTTTTTCTAATAACAGTTTCCCAAGCAACAGTTTCGTTCTCTGACCACCACTTAAATCTGTTACATCACGGTCGAGTCCAATTTCGTCAAGACCTAAGGCATGGGCGATTTCGTCTACTTTGGAATCTATAATATAGAAATCATGTATGGTCAATAAATCCTGAATGATTCCTAACTCTTCGATCATGTCTGGGAGTTCATCTTCGGAAGCTTCACCCATGGTATCGCAGATCTGATTCATTTTATTCTCTAGTTCAAATAAATAAGCAAAAGCAGACTGTAATACGCCCCGTAAGGTCATTCCTTTCTCAAGAACAGCGTGCTGGTCCAGATAACCAGCATGGACATGTTTAGACCATTCTACCTTTCCTTCGTCAGGCATAAGTTTACCGGTCACAATGTTCATAAAAGTAGATTTACCCTCGCCGTTGGCACCGATTAAGCCGATATGCTCACCCTTTAACAAACGGAAGGATACATCATGAAAGATAGCACGGTCACCAAAACCATGGCTCAGATTAGATACATTAAGAATACTCATACATAACTCCTTATCCTTTTTGTTTTACATAATTGCATTACGAGTTATCATTTTACACTATGTCAACCGAAAATTCAATTTAATTCTATTTCCTTTACATCAAGGGTAGATGAAAATGGATTATTTTGTATTATATCCTCGATAATTTACACAAAAGATGTAGACTTCTAGGGCGTAGCGAACTATAATATATTTTGTTTGTTATTATATAAGTATTATATAAGAACGGATGAATGTTTCCGGTAGCTCCTATTATTCCTGAGTGGATAAGTGAACGTGCAACCATATTGGAAATCCTAAGAATTTCTATAGAAGACGTATAAAAAATATGATAAAATAATATTGTAACAGAAAATATATTCAGACACTTTGCGATAAAGGATGGTATATAATTTGACGATTAATGATTTGTTAATAGATGCAAAAGAACGGAAAGCATCAGATTTACATATCACAGTAGGAATTTCTCCAAAATGCAGAGTAAATGGAGAACTCACTGATATGGGTTATGATGCATTAACTCCGGAAGATACTGAAAAAATAATAATTCCCATGATACCTTCTAGATTACGAGAAAGGTTTATGTCCAGTGGAGAAGTGGATTTTTCTTATTCTATTTCAGGATTTGGCCGTTATCGTGCCAATGTATTTAAACAAAGAGGATCTTATGCGGCGGTGGTTCGTATTATAAATACCCTTATTCCTACACCTGAGCAGCTGGGACTCCCTGATTCACTAATAGAACTGACCAAAAAGAAAAGAGGTTTAATTTTAGTCACAGGACCCACCGGCAGCGGGAAATCTACTACCCTTGCATCGTTTATTGATATTATAAATGCGTCCTCAAACCGACATATTATTACCTTGGAGGATCCTATTGAGTATATACACAAACATAAAAGATCCGTCGTTAACCAAAGAGAAATTGGAATTGACTCACAGTCTTTTAGTAATGCCCTAAAGGTAGTTTTACGGGAAGATCCGGATGTTATATTAGTCGGTGAAATGAGAGATCTAGAAACGATTGAAATTGCTATCACAGCTGCGGAGACTGGTCATCTTGTATTGTCTACACTCCATACGATCGGAGCTGCCAGTACGATTGATCGAATCATCGATGTATTTCCACCCCATCAGCAACAGCAAATTCGTATTCAATTAGCGTCTGTATTGGAATCTGTCGTGTCCCAGCAATTAATACCTACCCTAGATGGAAGTGGTAGAGTGGCTGCGTATGAAGTAATGCATACAACCCCTGCAATTCGTAATCTAATTCGGGAAGGCAAATCGTTTCAGATAGCTTCCTTTATACAGACCAATAAAAGACTCGGAATGCAGACGATGGATGATGCAATCTTTGAATTATATCTAAAGAGAAGAGTCAGTGCTGAACAAGCAATTCTTTTTTCTCAGGATATTGCTACGATGGAACGGAAGCTGTTTCAATAATATATGAAACGTAACTATATTACGAACAAGTTTATTTCCATTGAATTATAGACATCGGATTATGATGTTAAGTGAATGATAGATCCATTCACTCTAAAATTGCGCTTGCAGCTTAAAGATTGCAGGTTGTGAAGAAAGGCATGGTTATTATCATGGAGAAAGAGATGAAAGATAAGAGTTTGATTATAAAGCTAATGGAGAAAATCTTCAGCAGAGAATTTATCATGTATGGAATTGCCGGAGTATTGACGACAATCGTAAATTTCATTAGTTATCATCTCTTATGCAATATCTTACTGATACCAAATTTAATCTCAAATATCATTGCCTGGGTCTTTGCAGTAAGCTTTGCCTATGTAATCAATAACAGGATGGTTTTCTTGGCGATGGAGGATGATAAAAAGAAGGAAGCTATAAAAATTACTAAATTTTTTAGTGCCCGTTTGATTACTCTTGGAGTAGAGGAATTGGGATTACTGATATTTGTTGATTTTATGGGCTTCTATAATCTTTTGGTAAAGGCTTGTTTGGCAGTAATTGTTATAATATTAAATTATATCTTTAGTAAACTCTATATTTTTAATAAATAACTTGGGGTGTCCTGCATGCTGCGAATGAAAAAGTAAGCATTTGGGACACTTTCTTTATAAAATAAATTTTTAGTGGACAATCGGTGGAAAGTGATTTATAGTAGGGTTACCTAAAATGATAGGAGGTATTATTTTCATGGATTGTAAAACTATTGTTACTATAAAAAAGGGTGAGGGCAGAGCCTTAAAAAGCGGAGGTCTATGGATCTACGATAATGAAATAGATAAAATTAACGGTGAGTATAAAAACGGAGATCTAGTATATGTTCATGATTTTGATGAATATTATCTCGGTTGCGGATTTATCAATACAAATTCGAAGATTACGATTCGGATGATGTCCAGAGTTAAGGGTCAAGCAGTTGACTTGGAATTTTTACGAAACAGAGTGAAAGCCGCTTGGGACTATAGAAAAGCTACGGTAGATACCAGCAGTTGCCGTGTTATCTTTGGAGAAGCTGATTTTTTGCCTGGTTTGGTGGTAGATAAATTTTCCGACGTATTGGTTGTGCAATCCTTGGCACTGGGAATTGATCGGATGAAGAAAGATATCATTGATTTATTAAGAGAAGCTTTATTGGAAGATGGAATTACAATACGCGGAGTTTATGAGCGAAGTGATGCCAAGGTTCGAGAAAATGAAGGAATGGAACGCATCAAAGGCTTCCTTGGAGACCCGTTTGATACG
Source organism: Herbinix sp. (assembly GCA_029238935.1). Classification (GTDB taxonomy): domain Bacteria; phylum Bacillota; class Clostridia; order Lachnospirales; family Lachnospiraceae; genus Mobilitalea. The sequence goes on along the minus strand of JAQZBN010000017.1, from coordinate 9,319 downwards.
AAAGTGGAAATCATCGAAAATGGCGTAAAATATATGGTAGATGTTGCAGAAGGCCAAAAAACCGGCTTTTTCCTCGATCAAAAATACAATAGAGCAGCAATCGGTAGAATTTGCAAGGGAGCGAAGGTGCTGGATTGCTTTACTCATACCGGTTCATTTGCATTAAATGCCGGAATCTGTGGAGCAAAAGAAGTTCTTGGAGTAGATGCCTCAGAATTAGGGGTGGAACAAGCGAGAGAGAATGCTATACTTAATCAATTAGAAGGTACGGTCAAATTCTTATGTGCAGATGTATTCGATTTGTTACCGGAACTAGAAGCAAAGGGAGAAAAATTTGATGTAATTATTCTGGATCCTCCGGCATTTACAAAGTCTCGTAATTCAGTGAAGAATGCGATCAAAGGATACCGGGAAATTAATTTAAGAGCAATGAAGCTGATTAAAGATGGAGGATATCTGGCTACCTGCTCATGCTCCCATTTCATGACACCGGACTTATTTTCAGAAACCATTGGTCAAGCTGCAAAGAATGTTCGCAAAAGAATCAGACAAGTGGAATACCGAACACAATCACCAGACCATCCAATTCTTTGGGCAGCGGATGAATCCTATTATTTGAAGTTTTTTATTTTTCAGGTTATTAACGAAAAATAATATGGTATAATAATCCAGTACTTTTATTATGGTTATCAATTCAACAACTATAATAAGACGTATGTGAATTAACAAGATATAAGTATAAGAGGATAGTATTGGAGTGAAGCTGATGACTTATGAAGAAGCGAGAGAGTTTATTAAGAATGCAAATCAATATGGCATTGTTCCGGGTCTAGGGACTATCACAGAGCTGTTAAAAAGGTTAGGTGATCCCCAGGAACCGTTACGTATCATTCATGTGGCAGGAACCAATGGAAAAGGGTCTACCTCTTCCTTTATAGCAACCATACTTGCTGCTGCTGGCTTTCGGGTGGGCAGGTATCTTTCTCCTGCTGTATTTTCTTATCGTGAGATAATACAGATTGTGGAAGAGAAGCAAAAACAGGAAGCTCCTGATATTGTGAGTTCACAAAATTCTCTGAAGGAACATCATACGGATAGTATGTTTGAGAACCAGGAGTCAATTGAGTCTGAAAATATATCACGGGACGGAGTTGTTGAGACCTTAACGAAGATCATCCCTGTTTGTGAGGCAATGACTGCAGAAGGACTATCTCATCCAACTTCTTTTGAAATAGAAACAGCTATGGCATTTCTATATCTTCTATGGGAAAAGGTTGATTATGCTGTTGTGGAAGTAGGTATGGGTGGAAGATTGGATTCCACCAATGTAATAAGAAACCCGGTTTGTTCTGTGATAACATCCATAAGCATGGATCATAACCAATTTCTTGGTGACACCCTAACTAAGATAGCTATAGAAAAAGCTGGTATCATTAAGCAAGGAGTACCGATAATTACATGCAATCAGGATAAGGAAGTCATCCAAGTAATCAAGCAAAAAGCAAAAGAAAAGGATGCACTACTTACGATAGCAGACTTGCAACAGATTACTCAAATAAGACATTCGCTGGAAGCTATTTCATTTATCGATAGCATGGATAATGAACAGTATGAGTTTAGTCTTCTTGGAGATTATCAACCGGGCAATGCTTTGCTGGCACTGCGTACAATTCAAGTACTTAAGAACCTAGGAGTATCCATTGGAGTATCTGCTATGAAAAAAGGATTAGCGAATACAAAGTGGAGTGGTAGATTTCAGATGATCGCCAGAAAACCATATGTTTTTATTGATGGAGCTCATAATGAAGGAGCAGCCATCTCACTTAAAAAATCCATTCAAACCTACTTTACAAATCGAAGAATCATCTATATTATGGGGGTGTTGGCTGATAAGGATTATAAAGCAATACTTGACCATACGGCTTCTTTAGCGGATTGCATCATAACGATAACACCAAATAATAGCAGAGCCTTGTCTTCGACCGAACTAGCAAAAGAAGCAAATCATTATTGCAATCAAGTTTTGGATGCTGGTCATATAGAACAGGCAGTCAATCTAGCCTTGGAGGAAGCAAAGGAAGAGGATATCATCTTGGCCTTTGGCTCCTTATCCTATCTGAGTGAAGTAGTGAATACCCTAAAAACGAAAGGAAGACTGATGAAATGATAGATGAAGAGAAAATCGAGCAAGCCGTCCGGCTATTCCTGGAGGGAATCGGTGAGGATATTCATCGAGAGGGACTAATAGATACACCACAGAGAATTAGTGCAATGTGCAAAGAAATATTTGCTGGAATTGGTAAGGATGCCAAAGAACATCTCAGTGTTACTTTTCATACCGATGGTAATGAAATGGTAATCGAAAAGGACATTACCTTTTATTCCTTATGTGAGCATCATCTGGTACCCTTCTTTGGGAAAGCTCATATAGCATATATTCCTAATGGAAAAGTAGTTGGACTAAGTAAACTTGCCAGAACAGTGGAGACCTATGCCAGAAGACCGCAGATACAAGAACAGTTAACAGCCCAAATAGCGGATGACATCATGGAATGTTTGAAACCAAAGGGAGTTATGGTTTTAATGGAAGGGGAGCATCTCTGCATGTCCATGCGTGGAGTAAATAAACCGGGAACGAAGACCGTAACCTATGTCTGCCGTGGAGAGTTTGAGAAAAATCCTGCATTACAAACTGCATTTTTTCAGATGATAAAATAAAATTCTTAATATCTATACTTAAAATATAATTATTTGTCATTCCTATATTTATATTAAAATGAAAACCAAAGTCCAGTATCAGGTTAGGAGAGTGAAGCATGATTCAAACGATGAGAATAGGTAAGAAAGATTTCCCGTTAGGAGAAAAAACTTACATCATGGGAATACTCAATGTCACACCGGATTCTTTTTCCGATGGAGGAAAGCATAATCATTTAGAAGAAGCTCTAGAACATGCTCATCAAATGATCGAAGAAGGTGCGGATATTATCGATATTGGCGGGGAATCCACAAGACCGAATTATACGAAGATATCCGACGAAGAAGAGATTGCCAGAGTCGTTCCAATCATCGAAACAATCAAAAAAAACTGGGATATTCCGATTTCGATTGATACTTATAAAAGCAAAGTAGCAAATGCTGCTTGCAAAGCCGGAGCTGATCTGGTCAATGATATCTGGGGATTAAAACATGATCCTGAAATGGCTGGTATCGTTAAAGGAGCCAATGCAGCAGTTTGCCTAATGCATAATAGACAGCAGGTTTATTATCAGAATTTCTTAGAGGAATTCATGACCGATATGAGGGAATGTGTAGATATTGCTCTGAAAGCTGGAATTACTAAGGATAAGATCATATTAGATCCCGGTGTAGGCTTTGCTAAAACCTATGAGATGAATCTGAGTATTATTCATCACTTGAATGTATTAAATGAACTTGGATTACCGGTGCTTCTTGGAACCTCAAGAAAATCAGTGATTGGTTTAACTCTAGACCTGCCAGTGGATAAAAGAGTGGAAGGAACCATTGCTACCTCGGTAATCGCAGTAATGAAGGGTTGTCATTTCTTAAGGGTTCACGATGTAAAAGAAAATCTTCGAGCAGTTCGGATGGCGGAAGCAATTCTTCGCAGTGAAAGCTTACTGCCAATAGGTAAACCGTGTCAGCAGTTTCCGACGGATTAAGGAAAGCAGGTGTTAATATGGATCGTATTACGATATCAGATTTGGAAGTATTCGCATTTCATGGTGTTTTAAAAGAGGAAAATGTTTTGGGACAAAAATTTATGGTGTCTGCACAATTGTATACGGATATCAGTGAGGCAGCGAAGGAAGACGATATAACAAAGTCCATTAATTATGCAGATGTCTGCAAGAATATAGAGTTATTTTTAACTAAGAATACGTACCAGTTAATTGAGACAACCGCAGAACGTTTAGCTATACATCTTTTAAAAATTTATCCCCGTATCGATAAAATCATTCTTGAGCTAAAAAAACCCTGGGCACCAATTTTAATGACCTTGGATACGGTATCGGTAATCATAGAGCGAGGATGGCATCAAGTTTACTTGAGTATAGGCTCTAATATGGGGGATAAGGAGGCTAACTTAAAAGAAGCAATCCGTCTTCTTGAGGAAGATGAGGATTGCTCCGTTGAGAATGTTTCATCCTTTGTTATAACAAAACCATTTGGTGGTGTAGAACAGGATGACTTTTTAAATGCAGCACTAAAGCTAAAGACGTTGAAATCTCCGTCAGAACTACTTACGCTGATTAACAGAATTGAAACAGCATTAAAGAGGGAACGTATCATTCATTGGGGACCAAGAACGATAGATCTTGATATTTTATTATATGACAGTGTGGTAATACAAACAGATACACTTACAATACCACACCTCTATATGACCGATAGAGAATTTGTTCTTCAACCTCTTTCAGAGATTGCACCTTGGGTGAAGCATCCAATCTATGGGGAGACCATTCTTCAATTATGGAACCATTTAAAGAAGAATTAAGGTGCTACTGTTAAGTTGGGAGGATTAAATTTACCTGGCTTACCTGTGCCGTCAGCATTAAGGATATAATTCGTGTTATCCTCAAATTGTTTAAAGAAAATATAGTTTTCTGTCACATGAATCTGCTTAAAGTTACCTTCCATGATAATTTCTTCTTCCATGGTTTCAAGGTTTAACCGGCAGATTCTATTATTTTTGCCGTTGTCCACCTGATAAATAAGGTATTTTTGATCCAAGGTAATATTATAGGTAGAACAACGTTCCTTTACTAACTTTGTATTATCACTTCCGTCCATACCAATGCGATAGATCGAATATTTATCATCTAAATTGATATAATAAATATAATTGCTGGTAACGAAAGGCATTGCCATATTAGCAGTTATTACCGTATTAGAAGTAAAACTGGACAAATCAAGAGATTGCAGGTTATGATCTTTGGAAACATTGGTATAGTAAAGTTGATTTGCTAGAACGCCTGCCGGGATTACCGGTTCTTCAAACAATTGCCGCTCATCCTTACCATCAATCTTATACCGGATAAAATCTAAGCCAATATCTGCTTGATAACGTTGAAAATATAAATAATTACCAGCTAATGTGATATAACTGCCGGGATCATTACAAATGCCTTTGATACCACTTCCATTCTGGTTAATACGATAAACACCTGTGTTATTAAATACCAGCACGCTGCCGGAACTATTTTCTTTCGTATTATTCGCTCGAAGATAATAGATATAATTATCATCAACATTGATAAAGGCTGTTTTGTCTTTATACAACTTCTTTATATTCGTACATAAGGAAGACATTACATATAAACTACCATTATCATTATCATTACTAAAATAAATCTTGCCATCTCTTTCACAGAATAGACCACCATTATTTATATTTCCTGGGAGGTTTCCAAGCGTATCCTTATCGTTATAGTAAGTACGATTATTCGTATATAATAACACAGCAATTAAAACTCCTGCTGTTAACAATACTAAGCAGATTAATATTCTTTTGATTATTTTTGACATAAGAACCTCCGGTAAATAGGATATAGTACATTTCGTTAAATCAGATACAATTATTATAGCTCTTCTGCTATCATTATGCAATACGGTTATATTATGGTATTATCATAACCGTATGCACTGGACATCAATACAATAATGTGTTAAAGTTATAAAAATTATAAATAGGTTATCTTTAGGTCTTAAAAAGTAATCATTAAATGACCTGGGATAATTGATAATATTAAATGCATAAGGTGGTTGAAGGTTATGATAGATTTACAAGAGAGTAGAAGAAAAATAGATGAAGTGGATCAAAAGCTATTGGAACTTTTTGAATATCGGATGCAGATTGCAAAGGATGTAGCTGAATACAAAATAAGTGTTGGAAAGGCAATCTATGATCCTGCAAGAGAAGAAGAGAAGTTAGAAGCACTTCAAGCAATGACGAAGGATGATTTTAATAAGAGAGCAATTTCGGATTTATTTACACAAATTATGTCAATGAGCCGACGATTACAATATACAATGCTGGATTCATATGATCATCTCGGCTTTGATGTAATGGAAGAATTGAAGATAAGTCAGGATACCAGTGTGGTATTTTATGGAGAAATAGGATCCTATACCGAACAGGCCATGCTTGAATTTTTTTCTGGAAGCGTTAATAGTAAACCTATGGGAACCTTTCAGGATGTTATGCAGGCAATCAAAGAAGGTCAGGCAGATTATGGAGTTTTGCCCATTGAAAACTCTTCCACCGGTACATTAACCGATATCTTCGATTTGTTGGCTGAGTATGATAATTATATTATTGGAGAACATGTAATAAAAATAGAACATAATTTATTAGGTCTTCCGGGTTCGAAAGCAGATGATATTACTACGGTGTATTCTCATCGTCAGGGACTATTGCAATGTTCTGAATATTTGAAAAAGCATCCGTATATGAAACAGATGGAAAGCGGAAGTACAGCCGGAAGTGCGAAGAGAGTTCTAGAGGAAATGGACAGGACGAAAGCAGCCATTGCCAGTAAAAGAGCGGGCGAGTATTATGGTTTACAGATTCTACAAGAGGGAATTCATAATGATCAGAATAATTCTACTCGATTTATCATTATAACCAATAAAAAAGTATATTTTAGAAATTCAATACGCACCAGTATATGCTTTGCTCTACCACATAAAAGTGGTTCTTTGTATCATATGCTTTCTCATTTTATATATAATAATTTAAATATGACACGGATAGAATCCAGACCGATCTCAGGAAAAGCTTTTGAATATCGCTTCTTTGTGGATATTGAAGGAGGTCTGAATGATCCAAGGGTTAAGAATGCTTTGAACTGCATCAAATTAGAGGCGTTGGAAATGAAAATTCTAGGTAGTTATATTTCTGTTAGATAAAAGAAGCGATTTCTTCACAATTTTTTCAAAATCTAATCACAGAGTGAACATAATTTATTGTTACACTAGTCTTATCAAAGAAAACAAATTAACGATAAGACTTAAGATTTTTGAAAGGAGAATTCATATGAATAACGAAAATAATATCGAAAATAATAACGAATTTCAACAGAACCCTAATGATTTAAATAAGAATCATAACACAGAGAGCAATCAGACTGACCAGAATGGATATGCAGGATATCAGCCATACTCCAATACTCAGAATATGTCCTATCAATATTCTTCTACACAGGATCAATACAGTAATCCATATATAACACCGGATGTGTCAGGAGATAAAAAGAAAAACAAAAAGAAAAGAAATTTTTCCGGTATCATGATGTTAACGGCAGGTGCAGTTGCCTTTGGTATTGTAGCAGGTGCAGCTTTTCAAGGATATTCATACATTTCCGATATCCAGAAGGACAAAACTGTTAAAGAAGAAACGGTAGATAATGATATCAAGGATATTACAAATGGATTGGTAAGCAATGATGAAGAAGATACAGAAGCAGTTACGGTGGACACTGTTAGTGACGGTGTAGTAACCGATGTATCCGGTGTAGTAGAGCAGGTAATGCCTTCCATTGTTGCGATTAATTCCTCCGGAACGGTTACTAATTATGACTTCTTTGGAAATGGCTTTAGTCAACCTATGGAAGGTAGTGGTTCCGGTATTATAATCGGACAGAATGGTTCCGAGTTGCTGATTGTTACCAATAACCATGTAATTGCTGGAGCATCTGAGGTAGAGATTGTTTTCATTGATGAAAAAACTACAAAAGCTACGGTAAAAGGAGCAGATGCGAATGCGGATCTTGCTATATTATCCGTAGATATGACTACCTTAACAGAAGAAACTACCAAAGCGATCAAGATTGCTACCTTAGGGGATTCCAATGATTTAAAAGCTGGTGAACTGGCAATTGCAATCGGAAATGCATTAGGTTATGGTCAATCCGTTACAGTGGGATATATTAGTGCTTTAGATAGAGAAGTAACTGTTGATAATGTTACAAGAACATTACTTCAGACCGACGCAGCAATTAATCCAGGTAACAGTGGTGGAGCATTGCTTAATATTAAGGGAGAAGTAATTGGTATCAATTCTGTCAAGTTTGCCTCTGAAGAAGTAGAAGGTATGGGCTATTCAATCCCTATCTCGGATGCCATTCCTTTAATAAACGAATTGATGAACCGCAAGACCTTGGATAAAACGGAGCAAGGTTTCTTAGGAATTAATATTGAAACTGCTCAAGTTGTAGATGATATCTATGCTGATCGTTTTAAGATGCCGAAAGGTATTTATATCAATGAAGTGGTAGCAGGCTCACCTGCAGATAAAGCCGGTTTAGTTCAAGGGAATATCATCGCTGGCTTAGATGATAAAACCATTGAAACAGTAGATGATCTGTTAAACATTCTTTCCTACACCCAGGCTGGCAAGGAAATATCACTTAAGGTGTATGTGATTGAGAATGGAAGTTATGTAGAAAAGGATCTTAAAATTACTTTAGCAAATAGACCGCAGGATTAAAAATATTAAGATAATATATTAAAAGTTAAAAAATAGAAGTAAGATAGAAGTAAAAGATAGAAGAAATAGATATAGAAAATAGATACAAGAAATAGATAGAAGAAAAGTAGATATAAGAAAGTAGATATAAGCAAAACACCTCGTAGTTAGAAGTTGAATTTTGTATCCTCTTTTATGATTATATATTTTACCGGAAAGACTATAATCATAAGAGAAGATACAGATGATAACAGATAGTATTGAGGTGTTTTTGATATGTTCTAATCCGGAGATCAAATGAAATAGCAGTAACTTCAATTACAAGTGTATCATATACAAGCACAATAAAACCCAATTGGGGATATATTATAGTGGTAATATATTTTCTGGAGGGCATTTATGAAGAAAAAGTTGATTTGTGTACTTGCCGTAATCGCTTTATTTACAACCATGTTAGTTGGATGTAAGAGTGATGAGGGACTGAAAGAAATTACACTCAATGAAGTTGCTCACTCAATCTTTTATGCACCTATGTATGTAGCTTTTGAAGAAGGTTATTTTGAAGACGAAGGTTTAAAGGTTAACTTAGTGAATGGTCTTGGTGCGGATAAGACCATGACTGCAGTTCTGGCAGGAGATTGCCAAATTGGTTTTATGGGTGCAGAGGCGTCAATCTATGTCTACAACGAAGGTGCAGAGGACTATGTCGTAAACTTCGCTCAATTAACCCAAAGAGCGGGTAATTTCTTAGTATCCAGAGATACGAACGAAACATTTTCATGGGATAATATCAAAGGAAAAACGGTAATCGGTGGTAGACCAGGTGGT
>JAQZBN010000125.1 GCA_029238935.1 Herbinix sp. | reverse complement strand
TATATTTACAAGCGGCATAAAAACTGCCAGCAGGTTCATACCTACTGGCAGGAAAAATTTATATTTTTTTGATTGTCTACTTGACGGGAAGCAGTTCACTATGTAATCAAGAGCCGGTTTTTATTATAATGGGTAAAAGCACTAGGTTATTTATATGTCATGTAAGAATTTTCTTATATGATAACTCTTATATGATTTTTCTTATTTTTCTTATATAATTTTCTTATATAATTTTCTTATATAATTTTCTTATATAATTCTTTTATATTATTTTTCTTATATGATTTTACGTTTTAATAACTTTGCTGATAATCGCAGGCTCTCCTGCGTTTTTGTAAAGTCATCTCGGAAAGAATTTTGATTGTTGCTCGTGGTTGACTTAATATCTATGTTTTGCAGTAATAATTCCAGATGTACTGTAAAATCTGTTAGCTCCATAATATATTCAAGCAATGCTTCTTTCAAATCAGACTCTTCTGCATTTAGTAGATTGATTTCCATTTGATAGGATAGTTCAGATATTCCGATCGCTCCAACGTTGGAACTCATTCTGGTTACTGTTTGTGTTATCATTCTGAGTCCTTCGAATTCCTCTGTGTGAAGCATGGTATGTAATAAAGGTAGTTTTGCTTTGATGCTTTTTAATATTGCAAGTAACGCCTGTTTATAATTATCCATATTTCCTAAGAAATATTTATAACCAATTTGAAAATCAATCTCTGGTACAAAATCGAACATCTCACGGGTTACTTCCCCTTTCATCTTCACACCTCCTTACCTAACTCCACAATATATTGAAATATATTGTTATATATTATCACGATGTAGTGCCCTTGTAAACATATATTTTCCATTTTCTACGATAATTTGATAATATTTTCCTATTTTCTTTCAGTATTTCTATTCCTATATCGGACAAAACTTATTTTTAGACTAGCATATTTAAAAAAAATGTTGTATTATAAATCTGCATTTTATAGAAAGTTCGTATTTCACCTATTCATCGATTTATTTAGGAGGTTACAAAGTGGAAAAAGAAATAGTTATTGTACTTGATTTTGGTGGTCAATATAATCAGTTGATTGCCAGACGAGTAAGAGAATGTAATGTGTATTGTGAGGTTCTTCCATACTATACCAGTTTAGAAAAGATTAAAGAAATCGCACCAAAAGGAATTATATTTACCGGTGGCCCTGCCAGTGTATATGCAGAGGATGCACCCAGCTGTGATCCTGAGATTTTTTCCTTAGGAATTCCGATTCTTGGTATTTGTTATGGATGCCAATTAATGACCTCTTTACTCGGCGGTAAAGTATCCAAAGCTCCTGTTCGAGAATACGGTAAAACAGAGGTTAATGTTACCACGACATCCAAACTATTTCAAGAGGTAACTGAGAAGACCATCTGCTGGATGAGTCATACTGATTACATTGAGAAGCCTGCGGAAGGCTTTACCGTAGTAGCTCACTCCGACTCCTGTCCGGTTGCTGCAATTGAAAATGATGAAAGAAACTTATTCGGTGTTCAATTCCATCCAGAAGTAGTTCATACCCAAGAAGGAACCCAGATGCTGCATAATTTCTTATATAAAGTATGTAACTGCTCCGGCGACTGGAGAATGGATTCCTTTGCAGAGCAAATGGTTGCTACCTTAAGAGAAAAGATCGGTGATAAAAAAGTATTATGTGCATTATCCGGCGGCGTTGATTCCTCTGTTGCTGCTGTTATGATTAGCAAAGCAGTTGGAAAACAACTAACCTGTATCTTCGTAGATCATGGCCTGCTTCGTAAAAATGAAGGCGATGAAGTCGAAGAAATCTTCACAAAACAATTTGACCTTAATTTCATTCGTGTCAATGCACAGGAACGCTTTTATAATAAACTTGCCGGTGTTTCTGAACCGGAACAAAAGAGAAAAATCATTGGTGAGGAATTTATCCGTGTATTTGAAGAGGAAGCGAAAAAGATCGGTACCGTTGACTTCCTTGTACAAGGAACCATCTATCCTGATGTTATTGAAAGCGGCCTTGGCAAATCAGCCGTAATTAAGAGTCATCATAATGTGGGCGGTCTGCCTGATTATGTAGATTTCAAAGAAATCATTGAGCCTCTTCGTGACCTGTTTAAAGATGAGGTTAGAAAAGCCGGTCTAGAGCTTGGTATTCCTGAAAAATTAGTATTCCGTCAACCATTCCCTGGTCCTGGTCTTGCCATTCGTATCATTGGCGACATCACTCCTGAGAAGGTTGCCATCCTACAGGATGCTGATTATATCTATAGAGAAGAAATCGCAAAAGCTGGTCTTGACAGAAGCATCGGTCAGTACTTTGCAGTTCTCACTAATCTTCGCTCCGTTGGTGTTATGGGCGATGAGAGAACCTACGACTATACCGTTGCTCTAAGAGCTGTAACAACTACAGACTTCATGACAGCAGAATTTGCTGAACTTCCTTGGGAGCTGTTAGGACATGTATCTAATCGCATTGTAAATGAAGTGAAACATGTAAATCGTATTTGCTATGATGTTACGGGAAAACCGCCGGCTACGATTGAGTGGGAATAAATTTTCAAGTTTTATATCATTGCAAACCGTTGATTTTACAGTGTTTTTAAGTTTTTGATAAGTATAAGATTTCTTTTTATAAGTGGGTAGTTATGACCGTTTTTCGCTTGAAAAGTGGCAATCATAGCTACTCATTTTTTATTAATTAAGGAGGCTTCCCACTGATGAAAAGCAACTCAGGAATCGAAGAAACAGAAAAGAATTTATTTTGTATTTGATATTTATATCCGAGAATGTAGAATTAAGAATTTAAGTGAAACCACAATCCAAGGATATAGAAATGCCACAAGATATTTCTTTGACTTCTCAGGTGAAGATTTAATGTGTGATGATATCACTCAGGACTTAATTAATGAGTATTATCTTAATTGCAAGAACATTATAAACCTGAAACTGTAAATAGCTATGTTTTTAAAATTAGTCCAACCGTCAAATATGGTATCGAAAAAGGATATATTAAAGAAGAAATAGAATTTACTCATTGCAAAGAACAAGAGCACATTAAGGATATCTATACCGATGATGAGTTAAGAATTTTACTCAAACGACCTGATACAAATGAATTTGTTGATATTAGGGCATGGGTTATAATCAATACACTTATATCAACAGGAATTCGTGCGAAAGAATTAAGAAAACTAAAGATATCAGATATTAATCTTGATAACGGTTATATGACTCTCAATTACACCAAAAACAAACAAGCTAGAGTAATTCCGATTTCTAGTACTCTATTCATTGTTTTATCTGAATGGCTTACAATCCGTAATGCTTCTAGGGAAGATTATGTATTCTGTAATATCTTCGGAGAACCATTGCAACGTACTGCAACAATGTATCGTAAAAAGAGGTATTCAAAAAAGCATGGCATAAGCAAATATGGGTTACACATGTACCGCCATACTTTCATTACTTTATCTGTTCGGAAGGGGATGTCACCTGTTCTCTTAAAAAGGATAACAGGTCATTCAAATTATAAAATTCTTGATAAATATTATAGTTTCAATCCTACCGATTTAGTGAATACAGTTGATATCTTTAATCCATTAGAAGATTTTAAGCCGAAGCAGAAAAGGTATTAAATTCATTGAGTTTTAACATTTATTATTGATTAAAAAGGATACCATATTTACTATATCTTCCCAATAACTACAATTTCTTCATCAGTTAATTCTTCATCATTCCAATAAATAAGATTGCTAACTTCAGGGTCAGGAACATTTTCTTCAAGGAGTGCCATCATATCATCAATTTCATCTTCTGAACCATCAACATTAATTATTCTATTACATGATCAATTAATTGAGTGCGATTGAGTTTTTCCATTATTCTAACCTCCAGTATTTTGGGTTAGCCATACTTTACTGAGACGCCTTAAGCAGCTAAGGCACAATATATGAAGGTTACGAAATACTTTCAAGCCTTTTCAAGTATTCTGGTTTTTCAAGATAACTAAATAAATTATATAGAACATATAAATCAAGTTCGATTCCATCGTTACCTACTAAGTTTTCCTTATATGTAAACTCTCCTCTATTTTCATCCATTGCTAAACCTCCATTTATAAAGAAATCAAAAGAAGCATACTGTTGAATTGCACAAAAAAGATTTGCAACAGATTTATGAAGGTCAATGTGTATACGAGGTCGTGGGGCAATATGGTTTCCATCTATTTGGTACATACGCCTTGGTACTGCACCTACAAATAGTTTAACGTTATTTGAAAAAATCATTTCAGGACGCTTTGATGTAGCTGGAATAGCGACTCTTACTCCGAAGTCTCTAAAACATTTTGGGATATAATGCTTTTCGTCATTTATAGTAACTTCTTCTACATCTTCAAAATCTAAATCTAAGACTCCTACATTATACTTATTTATGATTTCCTCTAGACCTAATTGCTCTAAATTCTCTCTTAAATATCCATTTGCACTTTCAGCAATAGTGCAGTTACCTTGATTTAAATATATATACTCTATAACGTTAGAAAGTATTTTGCCATCTGTTCTTGGATGATTTTTTGAATAAGGACGTGCTAAATTCACTTTAATTAATACTGATTTGTCTTTATTAATTCTTTCTTTTAAGCCTATCTTGTCCAAGCATGAAAAAAAGTCAAGTTCATTTTTACTCGATAATATCATGATATTTCTCCCACTCCCATTCTCCTTAGTCCTTAAGTAAATATTCAATACTAAAACTTATGGTAATCCCATTTCTATGAAGCATTATTATACTAATGCGATTACGTATTTTATGTAATAATTTTACTCCAGTCTCCACTTCTTGACAACAACAATTTAAAAGTTTGTCTATTTACCAATCAAAAAGAGTAGCTGTAATAAAT
>JAQZBN010000124.1 GCA_029238935.1 Herbinix sp. | reverse complement strand
TTTCCTGTGACTCATAACCATATTTGAGTGCAATATCAATAACGGGATTGTCGCTGTATTTTAATGCAAACAAGGATTTTGCAAGTTTACTCCAACGTAGATACTCACCGACAGTGATTCCGGTTGACATAGAAAAGATACGGTTTAATTGCCTTAATGAATAATTAATTTCTTTCGCAGCGTCATCGGGGGATACTGGGTAGTCAATGTTGCTCTCAACGTATTTTTTCACAGCTTCAACAATTTCTTGATATTTCATCAAATGCTTCACCTCAAAAACAATTATACAACGAGATACATATTTTCTTAACATTTAGGAATCCATTATATAAATTCGCCGCGCTGCCATGCCATAATCATATTCCTCATTCAAATTTCCGACTAGATGTAGTTCTCCATTTTCAATTAATGCTAAGTCTTATTTGAATTGCTTTAGATTAAACAGTAGTTCTGATCTATTTTTTTCACTACTTCAGATGTAATTTATTTAAAATCATTTCAATCTATTGTGATATTTTCTTCGTTCTTGTTGCATCAATACCGATGTGTTTATTCTTCTTTTCAACTTTACCAGAGCCAATCTTTTTTTCGGGTTTTAAGAAACTGTTTTTAGATTTCTTCTCTTCTAAAAACTTTTTCATTTTTTCCATATCATTCATCGACATCTTGTATTCCTCCCTTCAAATATGAAAACTATACTACATAGCGGACAGTTATATATAGAAAATACGTTTACACTCTATGTTAAGAATGGTATTGACACTAACCCCTCATCAAACCATTGATATCAGGAGTAAATGCATTGGCAGATTAATCCACAATTTGATTCTTATAACTATATTATTACTTATATATTCTTGTCCACGAGGTCTTTTAACTTAGGTAAAACATCACTTTCAAACCACGGATTTCGCTTCAACCAACCAAGGTTTAATGGAGAAGGATGAACCAAGGGAAAATATTCTGGTAAATACTTCTCATAATTTTTTACTGTTTCAGTCAAATTCTTCTCACATCGTATATTTAAATAGTATTCCTGTGCATAGCTTCCAATTAGAATTATGACTTCAATATTTGGCATTTTACTAAGTAAACAGGGATGCCACTTTTCTGCAAAGCCTTTTCTAGGCGGGGCATCGCCGGTTTTAGCTTTTCCTGGATAGTAGAAGTCCATGGGTAAATGAGCGATACGATTCGTGTTATAAAATTTCTCACGTGATATCCCCATCCAATCTCTCAATCGATCACCACTTAAATCATTCCAAAACAAACGAGTTTCTTCTGCTTTGCGTCCTGGTGCTTGTCCAACTATGACAATGCGCGCATCTATCGAAGCTTTAAATAATGGTGGGATTCCCTTTTGGGTATAGGATTCATTCATTGGGTCAGCCATTATTTCTTGTCTAATCTTATCAAATATCATTTCGCATGAACCTCTCATCATTGTATTCCTTCACATATTGTGCGGAAAAGCCATGTTTTAATTCCTATTTTATGTATTTCTTGAAATACCCTATAAATTCGTTAATTACTATTTCATATATTTCTGGACATCATTAGTAGAAAAGCTTTGATACAACTATTCAACATAACGGATTTTAGAAGTATCAGGAGTATGAGGTTCGTTTTCTGATTCTCCGTAGCCTACCAGAACTGCCATACCAAACTCCCATCCATCACAAAAGCCAGCTTTTTTCCTAAGTTCTTCGGCTTTGGATCCATTAAATGGGATAGCTGCCATACCACAGATAACATTGCCAAGACCGAGAGAGGTGGCTGCCAGAGCAATGTTTTCGCTGACAATACCGGTGTCTATGTCTGTACCAGGCTGTTTAAGAATTAGGTACATGCAAGGGGCATTGTAAAACAGTGATCCGCCGCGACTCATAATCCTATCATATGCCGTTTTATCTTTTGCCTCAGCAAGGATTCGCATACCTTCTTTATCCAATTCCTCAATAAATGACTTGTTGGTGATGACGATTATCTGCCATGGCTGGCGATTCATAGCACTGGGAGATTGTACGGCAGAGAGAGCAAGTGCTTCAAGTTTTTCCTTCTCAGGCAAGCGTCCGTCATAAGCACGGCATGAATAACGTTGGCTGATCGTACGTAGAATTTCGTTCATAATTAATTTTCCTTTCTGTATCAAATTAATGTGGTTCAGTACGTATCCATAATAACATACCGGTCTTATTATTTATAGTTTAATTATCCTCATACCCGATTTTTTATCGGATCGTGTATTCATTTGCTGATATGTATTACTATGAAGCATTTTAAATGCATCCATTTGTTTGTCAATCTATTCTTTAAATAATTTGCAATTTACAGAATAACAATATGGCGGTTTTTATGTTGATAATACAAAGGAATTGTTTTCGCTGCTTTCTACACTACTTGTCAAAAGCGAAAGGATTGGTTGCGGAGCTTCAGCAACACTAAAGGAAACTGGTGTTTTCGAATATCTCCAAAGCGGTAATTTTATTTAAACTGATAAAACATCAGCTGAATTTGAAATCAGACGAAAAAAGAACACTTTATATAAAGAATTTTGATTCCGACACATTTATTACAGAGACAAATGCGCCTATTTATTTTTCTATGCGTGACATCGACAAACCGTCTCCACAGGTGTGGAATGATGTGTTTTTAAATAATGGATTCGTACTCAGTATTCTCAACCTCACTATCACCATTACCAAACTCTGGCTCTTGGATACGGCCAACAATAATGATTGCAACGATGAAAATTGTAAATGTAAAAACAAATGGTAAACGACGGTCAATACTTGATAGCCACCCTGCAAAATATCCAAATGGTGAAGCAAATGCAATAGTAGAAGCCATGATCAAAGCATTAATTCTAGCCCTTTCCTTTGGATTTATATTTAGTTGAATCAACGCATCTTTGCGTGGTGCTATAAGAGCACTTGCTACTGCTCCAACAAATACATAAATGATTATCATGGTAAGATTTCCGATGGGAGCCAGTATCAGCAGTAAAGAGCCCGTGGCATGCAATACCAGTCCGATCCACATTGGTATTCTAAATTTTACAGTTTCCAAACGGTGTTGTATTCCGACCATAAAAATTAACATTACAGCTGCATTTAAAATAGGAAAAAACGCCAGATAACTATCTGCAATATCTAGTCTTTGTGTTACATACAAGCTAAAGAAGTTGATACTGACAATATTCGTTATATGTAATATAACAGAGACAATAACCACTTTCATAATCTCTTTATTCTTAAGCACTTTTGGTACTAAAGTCTTGTATTCAAATAACATCTGTAAAATAGAGGTATCTTTCGTCTCGGTTATACGCTTCTTTCCTTGTCGGGTTTCGTCACAATATCTATAAGTGATGAGTGCCTTAATAATCATGTTAGCAGCGAAGACCAGATATAGAACTCGAACAACCGGAACAACAGTAAAAGAATTTATAAACAATCCTGAAATAGGAGCAAAAAGTATTGCAACTAGACCACCTATATTCACCCAGGTATATAGTCCAACTAAATCCTTAGAATCTGCGTCTTCAATCAATAAACAAAACCACGCGGTCTGGTTAATCTGCTCAAAACTATTAAATAAAACTGCAATTAAAAAGAGCCAAAAGTTATCTGAAATGGCCCATACCAAGCAAGCCATACCCCAGCCAAAGAAATCACCCATCATGGTTGTAAATTTGCGACCCAACTTATCTGTTAGTATCCCTCCAAAGAAAGAAAAAAACACCTGAACAAACATAGCAACCGACAGAATCAGTCCGATTTGCACGTCCGTTATACCCAATGTATACATATATAGTGTTGCAAAAGGTGCTATTAAATTATATGGAATCCCCCATAGTGGCTCCATTAAAATTAGAGTTCTTGGATTTCCTTTGTTACGTTTTAATATTTCGATAAGTGGATGCTTCCCCAGAGTTTTTTTTTGTACTAAATTCACTGCTTTCTCCATTCTACGATTGTTTCTATTCTGTATTCATGACTGTTTAGTTAATTTCTAAGGAAGTGTACGAGCGCTATGAGTAGAAAATATATAGCTAGACATCTAACCCGCACCCTTGACATCAATACTATACTCTCAACGTGGCTTGAGTGCCCATTATTGATGTCTGCGTTCAAGGGAACATATCAACCGTTTTTGAGCGTTTCTATGTTATTACAGCTGAGGAACTAAATACTTATTACCGAATGTTAAAATGTTATCTGGTAACAATAAAAGTCAATATCAAACTTGAATACTTCTCCGCATCTTTCAAAACCGTTATTGTCATATAGCGCCAATGCGGCAGTATTCGTCTTGCTGACTAACATTCTTATTCCATCATACCCTTTTTCTTTGGCTGTCCTAATAATGTTTTTTAATATAATCGTCCCAATGCCATGTTTCTGAAATGATGGATCAACACCTATTCGTGCCAATTCATAGGGCTTTTTTGGTTTCCATTGCAAATCCCTTAACTCGTCAATATCGCCTACTGATGCAACAGCAACTATTTTATCATACTTTTTCAAAGTGTATAGCCAGTTGTTGTTAATATCATTTTCTGCCGTTTCTTTGCTTGGATAATCCAAATTCCAAGTACAACCCGGAGTACCAATTAATCTATGATATATACTAACAATTTCAAAAATGTCATCATAATTTGCTAATTGAAATTCATAGTTGCTCAATGTTAATACCTCCAATTATATCTTTTTGTGGTAATTAAAGTCTTGAATAAGGCGCTGTAAACCATCATATGTACCTTCTACCCATTCA
>JAQZBN010000067.1 GCA_029238935.1 Herbinix sp. | reverse complement strand
ACCGATCGTGTAAGACAATCTGTCACGATAATTAATGACAGTGTAGATAAAGCAGCTGCTTGTGCAGAGTTAATGATGATGATGGAATATGAATTATAATCCTTATCAAGAGGCTTTTTTATAAAGCTAAAATAATAGAGGGTTTGCGCGAAAGTGCTAACCTTTATTATAGTGATAATGGAAAGATAGCTTTCATTAGTTATCGCTATAATGCATGGCACTATAGATCAAGCTGCAGTGTATATTATGAAACATCAAGTAATTTAATTATTGTTAAAGATTTATATTGTTCTGTATGAGTGAAAATTAATGGATATTAAATTTGTATACGATCAAAAAACAGCTTGACATAATATTGCAATTGTAATATAATAATTGAGCGTGGTCGATGTGAAATTGATCAAACAATATAAAGGGGTATAGTTCAGCTGGTAGAATAACGGTCTCCAAAACCGCAGGTCGTGGGTTCAAATCCTACTGCCCCTGTAAAATAGCTAGTAAAATCAAGGGCTTCCGAGATTGACTAGCTATTATTTTTTGCCCTTATCCCTAATTTATCCCTTTTGGTATTTTCTTAAGGGATAATCACTTTAATGCTCTCTCAAAGATATCTACTGTCTGTTTACGCATTTTCGGCGTAACATGAGCGTAAGTATTCATTGTTATACGAATATCTGTGTGGCCCAAACGCTCCTGGACATCCTTCATATTTGCCCCGTTCTCGATTAATAAAGTAGCATGAGTATGACGAAGCATATGGAAGTAAAAAGGTAACCCTGTTTTCTTCTTAATCATCTTTGCCCCACACTTGGCTGTCTGATTAGTAAATGCTGCTCCATCTTTTTTTGTGCATACTAAATCTATTGGTGTAGAATTTTCATTCTGATCTTCAATTAGTTTTGTATGATCCATCCCATCGACACTTATCCGCACATAATAGTTATCTATATACTGATCACCGAAAAACATTCGGTTTTCATGCTGTACCTTCCTGGCCTGTTTTACGATATTGGCTAATGTATCACCGAAGTCGATAGTTCTTGAAATGCCGCCCTTGGGTTTACCAAATTCCCACTGCTTCAATTCAGAATTGTAAAACATGGATTTATTC
The DNA here is from genome assembly GCA_029238935.1 of Herbinix sp. Classification (GTDB taxonomy): domain Bacteria; phylum Bacillota; class Clostridia; order Lachnospirales; family Lachnospiraceae; genus Mobilitalea. The sequence continues at coordinate 15,940 of JAQZBN010000067.1, read as the reverse complement.
ACTGTAATATACTTATCTTTGGTATTAATACTATTCCATGTCAAAGCACATACTTCTCCTATTCTCATGCCAGTATGATAAGCAATCATGACAGGTAAATAATAGATAGTATTATTGACAACAGCAATCAATTTCTCAAAGGAGGCACTATCTAAAATTTCTGTTTCACCTTCATCATCAATATCTAAAAATGTATCCAGATTTTTATTAATTTTCTTTTTACTGACATATAACATCGGCGATGTTTCAATATAATGCTTTGGATAAACCGCATATTTAAACATACCATTTAAAACAACGAAATGAGATTTCATTGTACTTTTTGCATATTTTTTTGATTTATCATCCACATAATACTGTAGGTCGTCAGTAACGATATCTTTCAGTTTTCGTTTCCCTAAAGCGGGTTTGATATGATTCTCAATTAAATTTTTGTAATCGTTTCTAGTACCATGCCGAAGTGTTTCTTTACAGCATTCGGTAAACCACAGATCAGCCATATCACCTACAGTAATACTAGACGCCTTAAATATTTTGCCAGTTCGCTTTGCTTCTGCAAGTACCTGAATCATAATATTCTCAGTCTCTTCCTTATCAGCGGTACCGGCGCGTTCGATTTGCTTACCGTCGTCTGTGATACGGTAATTCCACACTCCATTCCTAAGTCTTAAAGCTCCTTTTTTAGTCGTTGTTTGTTTTGCCATTTAATCATCCTCCTAAAAATGGGCATAAAAAATACACCCAACATATTGTTGATTTATGTTAAAGGTGTTATAATAAGCTTGTTGAGAACAGTATTATAATCACCTGATTATTTTATTGTCATAGCCGCTTCGGTGTTGGTAGCACTGAGGCGGTTTTTTATTTATTCATTTAAATATTTTATAACTACATTCGATAATTCGTTTTTAAAATTATATAGGTCATCAATAGAGTTGATATATGTTCTTACGAAATCTTTATTCCCATCTGGTATCATTATCTGTTTCTTTTTCCCATCTAGGTTTATTCTACAAATCGTTTTTCTTACGCTACCTTTGTATAATACAGAGAAATAACGCTCATTATCCTTGTAAGTAATGTCACTTGCTGGGCATATACCAACAAGCATTCCCTTTATAATGTAATAGCTTTCAATTTCCATATCAGTCGTATGTATTTTGGTTTCCTCTATATCTGGTTCCTGTGTAATAGGTTCCTCAATTACTGTAGCAGCTGCTTCTTCCTCAGTCTTTAAAGCAGTTGAAATCTTCTCATTCATTAATTCGCTAATGTAATCATTTAGTGCTTTCTTTACAATACCTCTGAATTTATCGATCACATTCTGCGTTTTTACGCCTTCATAAACACCAGTTAATATATATTTTACAAAATCATCTGTCGGATCTTTTAATTGGTTAGAAAATAAATTTTTTATAGCCTTCGAATATTTAAGCTCTGATGCAGTACTAAAAATATTATCAACATCAAATACTGACTTATTAAATTTCTTTAATTCAGTTACTACATTTGATTTAATGTTCAGTATATCAAATTCTAAGAAAGGAGTCAGATCCATCTTATTCGATTCATCAAGGTCGGTATAAAATCTATAAATAATACCGTTTGTTAAAATACCAAATTTGGCTGATGATGTTCCAAAATATCGGAATAACTGAGAGCTATGCTTATCAAGGTTTTCACCGCACCATTTACATTCAATGAGAATAGCGGGCTTACCATCTTTCATAATGGCGTAATCAACTTTTTCTCCTTTTTTTATACCTACATCAGCGGTATATTCAGGAGTGAATTCATCAGGGTTAAAGACATCGTAACCCAATAGTTGAAAGAATGGAACAATAAGAGACATTTTAGTGGCCTCTTCGGTAGATATTTGGTCCTTTAATTTTGTTGCTCTGGTTGAAAATAACTTTAATTCATCGATAAAATCCATAAGTGCACACCCTTCCTTAGAAAATTATACAAACATTATAACAAAATCTACCAAAAATATCTAGGTGATTTATAATCCTAATCTTAACTCAATTAGCTTCTGTTGATATCCTAATATTCGAGAAAGTTGTTCTATGGAGTACTCTTGATGTTCACTAAGTACTTCATCGGGAATAAGCAAACACATAGCGAACTTATTTGCTTCGATTTCATATTTATCTATTGATAAATATGTGGTTGCTCTTAAAAATGGTGTATTGGTATTCGGATGTAGGAAAGAGTGTCCTAATTCATGAGATAGTACAAATCTTTCTTCCTGCTTATCAAGAGACTGATACCCTTAAAGAGCTGGTTGAGTATGCAAAGACAAGGGGCAGCACCAATTATAAACAGATCGTAACTATTCAGTCGACCCTATCCGAAAATAAACTCCGACTGATTTATAACTGCTTTTTTCACCGCAATAAATAAGTTATGTCCATGCTTATTAGCAGTTCCTATATATGACATTATTTTTGCGAATGCTTTTGCTCCTTCCATGGTGCGGAAACATCCGGATACCTTAGTTTTTACCTTAACCATTCGGATATCACGTTCCGCCTGGTTGTTATCAAATGGTACGTAAAAATCCCGTGTAAACAGACAGACTGAGGCCTTGTATTCAGAAAGACGTTCAACCAGAGCTCCTACTTTACCTTTGCCTTGCCGTCCTCGCTTGCCCGGTTGTTTTTCCTTGGCAGGATTTAGTACCCTCCCTGCCTCCAGAATAGCATCATACTCTTTATCAAAGGAATGAAGGTAATAGTAACTTAGTTCTTCCTTTCCTGCACTAACGGCCTTGTCCCTTATCTTCTTCATCCTCAGCAGAAGATTCTTCATCTTTTCTGCCCATGACTGCTCTGAGTGATTTTCCATCACTCCGTTCAGTTCTCGAAGAAGATACGCACAGCAAATGGCATGCATAATACCTTCATATTTCCAGTATGCTTTCCAGCAGTCATGCACCGCTATGCCAGTAAAGAAAGGCAGAACACCAGTCTCATCCATTCCTTCCTTGCCTCTCTTTTCTGAGACGGCAAGGTACGTATAGCCCTCATTGGATGCATCATGGAACCACATAGTCTGCTTATCAACACGGGTACCTGTTTCATCAAAGTGGTTCCTCCTTGATGATACCACTGCCTGACGTATATTCTCCACAATGTTTGTCAGCTTGTTTGCACAGCTCATGATCATGCTGTGTATTGTACCGGTACTGATAGGAACCCCAAATACAGCACTAAGGATGTCATGAGTCCGGTTTACGCCGACCATGCCTACGGTATTTAAGGATACAGCAAGTGCTTCAAGATTGTCACCATACGGCATAGTAGAAGTTATGTTAGCCGGAAATGTTCCATTTATGATTTTACCGTTTTCTTTCATACATTCAAATGAAAGAGAACGATGCTGGATAACTTTTGTATTTACTACGATATCCACTTCGTATCTTTTCTCGGCGACACCACAGGATATGCATTTCCCAGCATTAGCGCAACCATTGCACTTGTATGGAATGTGGTCAATTGTTTCATCCGGCGACCCAGTAATGGAGAAACCCTTTCCTGTATGACCTTCCTGGGCCCCCTGTTTTTTACCGGAGGGTTTCCTGAGACTCTTTGGTGATGGCTTCTTTAATCCGTCGCTTGAAGGAGTCTTAGAGCTGTTGTTAGAATTCTTATTAAGCTTTTCCTTCAACTCAGCTACGGTTTCCGTTAACTGTTGGATAGTTTGGTTTAGCTGCTGGATGGTTTGGTTTAATTGCAGGTTGGTCTGTGACTGATTTTCCATAGAAGCAGACATGGATTTTAAAATCTGCTTCAGCTCAGAATTCTCTTTTTGTAACTGTTCCAATGTCATAGCAACCACCTACTTTCCTTTGATTTCCTAAGATAATTATACAGGAAAACGAAGTAAAAAGCGAATTTACCGGAAGCAGCGTTCCGTCATTTTGACGAAGGAAAATGTTGAAAAAGTTAGTGTTTTCAGGTGCTTAGAGACATTTATAAATAAGTTATCCACCGTGATAATGACACACAGAAACTTATCCGTGGAAATGATACTCCTCCATATGGAGGGGGTGGGTAACTATATGAAAAGGGTTAAAAGGGGCTGTTATATAATTAAAATTTCTACGTATTGCACAATTTTTAAGATTCGGTCATTGTGCTTAACAAGGCGACTGAATAGTTACAACAGATCTATAGTAATTACACAAGGCTTGCCAATAAGACAGTAGGCATTAAGAGTATTAAGGATGCTTCAACTATGCAGCTTAATTATTTGATGCTGGTAGAGAATATATTCATCCAAGTTATCCGGTCCGGAATGGATCTAAAAAAGGATTACCATGATATATACCAGGATTGTAAGATAAAGGCTATTCAATTAAGTAATGCGGTTGAAATTGGTGTATCGGCATAGAAAGGAGGTCGTATGGCAGATAAGAGAGTTGATATCATCCTTCAGGAAGTGGATCAGGAATATTCTATACCTTCATACATAGAAGGAGATGTAAAGCGAGGAGTTGCAAAGGCTCTAAAGAAGATAGACCAGGATCGGGAGCTGCTGCGTGATCTGGCATTGGAGCAGAGAGAAACAGCATAATTTTTTTTACATTACCCCCTTTACATGAAGTGGGGGGATATGACTATCATACTGAAAGGAGGATTTTAATGGCATTAGCACGAATGCGTACAGCACAGCAGGTTTATGATGAAATACATAAGGAAGATCCGGAAAGCAGCGTGAGTCTCTGGTATATCCGTTCGGTTATTAAGCAAGGGAAGGTTCCGGTACTAAAAGCAGGAACGAAATACCCTATCAATTATGATCGATTTTGTGAGTATCTGGTCGGAGATTTACCTGAAGCAGATCTGGAAGCGGCACAGAACTTCGGAGTGATCCGGAAGGTAAGCGAGTAGGTGATCCGGTGGCAATAAATAAGCAATCATTTTATGAAGGTATAAACTAGAAGACCGTATTTAATGAAAATTTCTTCAAGAAGGTTCTTGGATATTCCATGTATGACCAGCCTTTTCTGGAAACGGTAGCCGCTAAACTGGCCGGAATCGATCGGATGGATGTAGCAGAGCAGTACAATGCCTGGTATGCAGCCTGGAAGGTGAATGACATTACAGAAATGAAAAAAGTAGCCGAATGGTATCGTGAGGAGGTTGATCGAAAATTTGAGAAGTGGAAAAAAGAACAGCAGGAGAAGGCGGTGGAAGATTGGAAAGAGAAACGAATAACTCTTCTGAAATTGAAGAGAGAATTGCTGCTGTCGATGAAGAGTTAGATATAATGCTTGAGGATTCAGCTGCCTATATAAAGCTTAAACGAGATAAAAATCAGCCTAAAGTCTTTGATTTGAACTTAGTATCAATGGCAAATATCCAAGAAAAGTCTCCCGAGTGGTTAATAGTTGATTACATACCAAAATATCAGATTACGGTAATGGCCGGTGAAGGCGGATCGGGGAAAACCTCTGTATTTTAGGCCATCGTGATATTGAACCTTATCTGCAATCAAAGGATATGTTGGAGCTTCTAGAAAAAATAGATCAGGATAGAGATCCATTCTGGCACAAATTTGATACTTTCATGTATGGATATCTCGAGGGAATAAGAGCGGAGAGGGCCCGTAGAAAGAAGGTGGCCTTATGATAGTGTCTTCAATGACTAATACATCCAGAAAGTGTCTGAAATGCGGTACATATCATCTTATGGATAAGGAATATTGTCCTGAGTGTGGCCGGTATCTTTATATTTGTGGAAGCATATATCAGCCGAGGATCCGGAAGGGAGCTGAACGGTATAGCTGATAAGAATGATATCAAGGTTTCATACAATAATCTATCATTCCTGGATGAGGTCGTGAAGAGGCTGCAGCCGGTCAAGAGCGTCAAGGTTGCCAAGAAGGTACATAACGGCTTCAGGAAGGCATACATTGAGCTGACCTTTGAGAAGACCTTGCAAACATCTGTTTGCAGTGGTATAATGAACTCAGAATAAATGAATAGTTAGTACCTCCGGCTGAGGCTGGAAGTCTTATCATAAGACGTGGGAATGATCAGGAGTTAAGCTCCGGTTGTTCTCGCGTCTTTTTTGTTTATTCGAATCCTCCTTTCCTGTTTAATCATATATGCTTCAACCTCCTGAGCATGAGGAAAAAGGGCTCTTACTCAAAAGACAGGAAGAGGATATCCATTCATCATATTTTATTAAAAGGAGACAGGAAAGAAATGAGTAAGAAAACAGATTTAATCAAGTTATTTGGAGAATTCAAAGACAGATACAACAATCTGCTAGCTAAAATCAGAGATCCAGCAGAGTAATGCTTACACCAATATTGGGAAGGAACAGGCTATTAATAGGCTTATGGAAGAGTTTAAGCCGATAGTACAGCTGTATCATGATAAGACTCAGGAACATATCGACAGTGGGCTTAATTCGTTATTGGAGAAGTGAAAGGCTAGCAGCTCCGGAAGGCTCTCTGATGCAGGGTACCAGTTAGGACTGTCTTATGTACTTAAGATGTTGGAGGCCGGTGCTATTCGTGATCAGGATGATATGAGGAATATCATTGATACTTATAAAGATGACTTTAATGCAATGGCTATTATTAAGAATTTAATCTCGGAGTATGACCAAAGTATGGAGTTTGCCGGTATTATCCCCAGAGATACAAGGGAATATAATAAGCAGCTCCTGGGGCAGTTAAAGAACAATATTGAGTTGCATATTAACTATAGTATGATGGTGCCTGGTACCTTTGCACATGCTACCATGAACCAGGGCTTCGATTCAGTCTCCATGTCTATGGACAGTATGGCGGAATTTGTGAATACCAGGTTAGCAGATGATCTGTCTCTGCTATAGTAATGCTGTGCCCCATATATCTTTAATCGGGTGTATGGGGATTTTATGATAACGGTGGGTGTATGGATAGAATAGATAAACTATTAAGCGAAGCAAGCGGATTGGATAAAGGTGACTGAAACAACAAAGGAAGTTATCCCGGATACTACAGCGCAGATTTTTTGGTTAAAGAATCGCAAGCCAGGGGAATGGAAGAACAATCCCACCCCTGTCAACGATAATATGATAAATGGACTTCTTTTGAGTAATACCCAGGATATATTCGAGATTATTTCAAAGGTTATTGAACTTACTGCATCTGGTAGATTGGATAAGGATGCTGCTAGCATAATGCTTTCATCATGTAAGACAATACTTGATTGTATCCGGACGGGTGAACAGCAAAAGAAGATCGATGAACTGGAGCAGCTACTTAAGAGTATGAAGTAGCTGTTTCGACGTCGAAACAGTTGCGCTGGCGCAACTCGGAAAAATGTCGGAATGAGTAATAATTTGGTGGACATTGACAATTGTATATTGATAGTTGGTATAAAACAATGTATAATATTTACATTATAATACTAAGGAGGCAATATGAGCGAATGTCCTTTTTGCAATAGCAATAATACAGAGGGTGTTAATCATAATATGGGTTATATTTCTAGATCTTACGAAAAAAGAGAAGGGAATATGACAACTAAAGGTACTAGGTCTTATCCATTCCATGAGTTTCTTTGTTTAGATTGCGGGATGGTTCATAAAAAAATGATTAAAGGTAATTTAGACGGATACATTACTGATAAACCATATTTAAAATAGACCTTGCAATGCTACCAACTATCAACATTCAGTTGGTAGTTTTTTTATGCGGAAATTTATGTTGCGACGTCGCAACTCGGGGAGGGATATCAATGAGTAACGAGGAATTAGTAGAACGGATCCAACATGGTATAAATGTACAGGAAAACCTGGAACTGCTCTATACTCAGAATAAAGGTTTTATATTCAATGTATGCCGGATGTACCGATATGCCTGCAGGAGTGATTATAACGGCACTCCTATCATCGAGATGGACGAACTGATGAATGAAGCTTATTTCGGGCTTGTTGAGGCTGCTAAGCGTTTTGATCCGGATCAGTGGAATACATTTCTAACTTATGCTGAACACTGGATCAGACGTGCTGTTAAACGCTTTCTTGACAACTCTGGTCAGGTGATCCGGGTACCAGTACATATGCAAGAGAAGGTTTATAAGTGTAATCAGATAACACTTTATTCATGAACCACTATGGTAGGGAACCTGAGAAACGAGAATATGCTTCATGGATTGGGATATCTCTGGCTGGTGTAGACAAGCTAGAGCAATTCATGTTCCATGGATCCGTTAGGAGCTTGGATAGCACTGTTCCTGTCCAACTCACGTGTCGGATCGATGTAATTACAATTGGTATTGTTCTGTAATATCGAACAATGTTTAATAAGATGTTGACACAGTATGTCTTTCATACTATAATAAAGGTGTAAATATATTACATAATTTATTATTTCGGGTTATGTAGCCTCGAATTCTCTGCGGCGGAGAGTTTAAATATGAGCCGAATAATAAGCTACATGGAATACTTTTCTTATTTATAGGATATAATTTTAATGGTATTATACCATTCGGGTGCAACTCTCGAATTCTCTGCGGCGGAGAGCTTAAATATGAGCCGAATAATAAAAGTTGTAAAAGCTCTGATTAATAATCAGGGCTTTTTAAATAATTACACTGGAGCGATAAAATGTATAATTGCATGGAACTTAAGAACCTAGCTACCAATCCAAGAATTAATGATATATCACTTGAGTTGCTGAGGGAATACTATGAAACTTTTTTATATCCATTCGAATTTTATTATACGATCAGAGATCCTTTAAAGCAATATGATATCGAACTTAGATTTGATATGGATTGTTTTCCTCATTTATTAGGGTTAGAAAGTATAATTAAGCGAAATGTAAATAGAGATGAGATTAAAAAGTACAAAGGTTTTCAAGGATGGGAAAATATAAAAAATGGATATATAACAAAGGAATCTCTGAAACAATTAAACCGTAAAGGATTTTTAAATGCGAAAGATAAGATGGTTTTCTTTTACTTAGTACCTAAATTAATAATGTCACCAAAGGCTATTTATTTTGACAATTGCGTAGTGAATCCACCGACTAAAATTGAATGCCAAATCTTGTTTTATAATGACTATGAAAAATTTATTTTACACTTAGGGATTGAGCCTAATGATGAAAATACATATTACAGGCCTCGCACATTATTCATTGAAAGAAAAACAGGCACTAATGATGGAACAAAATATATAAAAAATCAACTAACAATAGATTTAAATATCAAACACAGAGTAATTATGATATAATTGATAAATGTTCTATTCACAGGCACTTGCTCCGGCAGGTGCCTTTTATAGGATAATAAATTGTTGTTACTAGACAAAAATTATATAAATATAAAAATATATTGACATATAAGTTTGATTGATATATGATACTTTATATCAAAATATAAAGGAGAGATGTTATTGAATAGAGAAGAAATGAAGCAGCTTTTAATGAAGGATTTTGGAACCTCATTACAACGAAAAATCTGCGAAGATGTTATTTCAGCAACTAAAACTTGTGCGATTTTCTTTCGAGATAATCAAAGCTTTTTTAGTTACTCGAATTATGGCTCCTTAAGAGGCGAGCTTATTAGTTATGCTGTGACCAAGGAATTGTATGATTCGGCATTTTCTCCAAAGGCAGCTTATCAAGCTGAACCATTAAAGGTCAACAACTACAACAGATCGATATTACACATAAATACTGAGAATTTTGTAACTACTGTGGCAAAGACAGGAAAGGCTAATCAGTTGCCCTGTAAATCAAAGTATAAGAAAGCGTATGCAGTAGCAAATAGTCATTGTGATGGTCAGATGTATTTTAGTATTAATGATATGTTACCGATCGATCCAAAATACTATTCAATTATTACATATGGTTATAATACAACTATCAATGAATGTACACACATAAATATATTAATTCCATCTGCATCGTTTAAAGAGACGATAGTGAATATGGACTTAAAGAGTAAATATATACCTTTCATACTTGAAGAACCTAAAAAGGTAGACGAAGAAAAGATAACAAAGTTACATGAGGAGTATGAGAGGTTAATTAAATTGAAGATAGAATAAGGGTGATGATAATGGATAATAATGAGTTGAAGATAATTCCCAATCGGATAAAGCAAGCGCGAGTTTCTCGCGGATATTCAATGGGAGAATTGGCAGACTTAGCAGGAGTAACAAAGCAAGCTATATCGCAATACGAAATGGGTAAAACAGCTCCGTCTGCTGCGACACTGAATAGAATATCTGATGTATTGAATTATCCTGTATCATTTTTTCGAAAAGAAATGCCGACAAATAAAAATGCTAATAGTGCAGTCTTTTTTAGGAGCAGAAAAACGACATCAGCGAAGGCATATGCTGCTTCGAAAGAAAAGATATCAATATTCCGTGAAATTCATGACTATCTATGCAAATATGTGAGTTTTCCAGATATACAGCTTCCTAAAATAGATTATACGGATATTTATCATGAAATTAGTGATAAACAAATCGAGGATTATGCAAATCAGTTGCGAAATCATTGGCAATTAGGAAATGGCCCCATAGAGAATTTAACAGCAGTGTTACAGAAAAATGGGATAATGATATCAGTAATGGATTTGAATAACCAGAAAATTGATGCCTTTTCTGTTTGGTATGATTCTGTACCATATGTATTCTTGAGTAGTGACAAACCGAGCAATGCCAGGATAAGGTTTGATATTGCTCATGAATTAGGGCATTTATTAATGCATGCAGATAATTTTAGTGATGATGATGTTGATAAAAAAATAATTCACGATAAACTTGAGTATGAGGCTAATGTTTTTGCAGGAGCATTTCTTATGCCCGAAGAGTCATTCTCGAAGGATGTCTATTCAACATCAATTGATCACTTTATTCAACTTAAAAAGAAGTGGAATGTCTCGTTAGCTGCAATGATTTATAGATGTGAAAGTCTGGATTTACTTAGTGCAAATCAGATTAAGTATTTAAAAGATCAAATGACATACAAGGTTTATTGGAAGAAAGAGCCGCTGGATGATGTTATTCCAATCGAAAAACCTTTCGCACACAGACAAGCATTTGATTTGATCTTGGAGAATAAAATTACAACACCTTATGAGATAATTGAAAATATCGGGTGTAGCGCCGAGGAGATTGAAAAATATTCTTTTCTGGATCCAGGGACATTAAAAATCGCTATTCCAAATAATATAATACAATTGAAATTTTAATAAAAGGGCCTCATATGGGGTTCTTTTCATTAAAAGGGGGACAGATAATAGAATGTGGACAAATGAGAAGATTGAAAAGAAGTTGGAATACTTACGTTCTCAGAAGGAGAACTCTACGGGGAATTATAGAAAATATTTAGTGAATATATATAGTTTCATCTTAGAAGACTCAAAGAAAGATAATAAAGGGTGGAGTAAAGCAAATACTCGTGAAATGCTGAGCTATATATATGAGAACAAGTCAGACCATATGGGCTATGAATTGATTAATGAGTGGAAGAAAGAATTAAAAGAGATGGGATATATTAAATTTGTTAAAGAAAATGATGAGTGGCATACATATATAGTAAAAGAGATAGATTTTTAAAGTTCTGATTTATATAACGGACTTTTAACGGACACAAATAGCAAATGATATAAAAACTCACGAGGAACTACAACACAATAATGAAATATAAACTTATGAAAGCCTTGATTTATAAGGTTTACGAGAAAATACGAAAAGTAGTAAAATGTTACGAAACAAGTTCATTCAAACTCCAAAACTGCAGGTCGTGGGTTCAAATCCTACTGCCCCTGTAACAAAGAAAGCCTTACAACTCAACGGTTGTAGGGCTTTTTTGGTGCATATAGAAAATGAACATAGCGTCACAAATAGTAAATTATATCGACAGCTGTTTAACCTAAAGATGTATAAAGACGAAATTTTGCTATTTATTAATAATACTATTCTGATAGTATTATGTATCATCTTATTAACAATTTTATACATATATTATAACATAGATTTTATATAATTAATAGTCTGTAAATTTATTCCTCTTATTGCTAAGATAAAATAATAAAATTAATAGGAGGATTAAAATGAACAAATATTTACAAGATTATCTTATCTCACCTGAAACAGGAGATGCATTAATTCTGACAGATATTTCCGAGAATGCACTATTATATGGACAGCTAAAAGGCAATGACCCGGTAGATATCTTCAATATTGTCAATGAGATTCCTATTTTACTGAAGCATAATCAAGTTGCTGATTACAACTATAATATTTTGGATATTATTTTAAAGGATCGAACAAATGAAATATGTAATGAAATACTAGAAAAACACAACGGGAACCATGAGCTAGTTAAAGAGGAGCTAGATAAATATATTTTATATGAATATGGAAAAGAAGGCATTGTCAAAGCATTTGAGGAATACTCAATAATGCCTGAAGATCAGAAGCTTTTATGGTATGCAAAACTTGATAAAGGTCAGGAGAATGATGATAATTCTCAAATTCCATTATCAACACTTAATGATGGTATATCATATGCAACTTCTGAAAATGGTAAGAAAAGAGTTGAGATGACTGAGGAAATGATCAGTAAATGGGCTTGTCACCTGATGGATTACGGGAGGTTGGTGACTGACAATAAATCTGGTGTTATTGTGGAATTGGCAACCGGATCAGGGTTTGGAACCTGTGGGGTTATAAATTCAGGTTTGGGTAATAGTAAGTTAATTAGTATTGATATCGATTATGCAGCCGCAGCAAATGCTATTGGTATCGCAAAGTATCTCAGACAGGAAGAGTATATTGATTCGTTGGTAGCTAACTTCTGGTTTATTCCATTAAAAAAAGGAAGTATTGATGTTGTTTGCTCCCATTATGGATTGGATGAGGCCAGAGAAATAAATCGTATCCTTGTAGAAATTAGCAGGATATTAAAAGTCGGAGGAAAATTTATTAATGTATCAAGAAAGGATCCGACCATTCGAATTAGACAGACATTTAGTAATATACAATTTTCTGAGGAGGAATATATTAAATTGGCTTCTTATGCTGGATTTTACTGTGGAATGGAGGCATTAAAAAAGGAAGCCGAAAAGAATAAATTAATATTGGAATATCATAATGTTTACTCTCCAAAACACAGTCATGAAAGAATTATATCTGTCTTTAAAAAAAAATAATAAATCATGCGTATGCATAGATTTGAGAAATAAATGCTTCTTTGAAATTGGGATTTTGTGATTTTAAAAGCGAATATGCCATATATCGGATTGAAAGAGCAAATGAAAATTTGGATGTGGCAATAGAAATGTATGAAGAAGATCATTATAGAATTGCGAACAATCGCGTATATTACTCTATCTGTCATTCTATGAGAGCAGTGCTTGCTTTTGATGGATTCGACAGTAAGAAGCATAGTGGTATTATAGCAGAATTTCGGAAACCATATATCAAAACAGGTATTTTTCAGGAAAAATTATCGACTATTATTGGACGTGCATCTGAAATAATATATGCCTTGGATATGATGATATGTTTATTATATCAAAGGAGGAAACGTATAAGCAGATTGAGGACGCAAAGTTTTTTTATGAAATGATTAAAAGATATATTGAAGAAAAGATATATTGAAGAAAAGATATATTGAAGAAAAGATAAAGTGATAATCATAAGTATGGATTTGATTACACTCTTGATTACACTTCAAAACCGGCATGCGGGAATGCCCTTTCTATCAGTGTTTGCGAATAGGGCAGATGGTTCAAATCCTACTGCCCCTGTATTAGAAAAGCCTTAGAAATCAATGGTTTCAGGGCTTTTTTATTATGTAAAAATGATAAATGTAATCAAAAGTGTAATCAAACTTTTGAAGATTGGATTTAAGTGGAACGTCGGAATTATCCTACTGCCTATAATATTCAAACCGTGATCACTAACCGTGATCAGGTATAATCGGGTATTGATAATTCATCGGTAGGTGACTATAATATAAGTATAAGAATGGAAAGGGAGATGTAGCATAATGACAAGAGAGATAATAAAGGAAATTCTTAATCAATATACAGTTGAAGCGAAACAACAGTTTAGTGCGTCTCTCAAAGTAGTGGTGCTTTATGGCTCCTGTGCACGAGGATTATGATGATGAAAGTGATATTGATTTATTAGTACTTTTGGATGATACACAAGATTAGTTACCAGAGGCAAGAGCTAAATGAGATCTGTAGCGAAGGTGATAAGATCGATCATCAAATCCGGTAAAAAGCGCTTCGACAACGCGACGACTTATTTTGGAAGTTGAAAGCCTAATGCTGACTGCCGACTATACAAATCGGTACAAGAAGGATTATAAACTGGTTATCAAGTGTAACTATGATATTTCCTTGATTGACACCGATATCTGGTGTTCGGAATATATAAAGTTTCAATGTTTATCTATGGAGGTTCAAATGGATATTTCCCTTGCTATCTGTGACGACGAGAATATAGAACGAGAATATTTACAGCAGTTAGTTGCAGACTGGGCAAAATCCAAAAATTTACGGCTGAAGCTATTGCTCTATCCAAGCGCAGAGGCGTTTTTGTTCGCCTATTGGGATCTATCCGTAGACATCGCACTATTGGATATCCGAATGGGTGATATGGATGGTATCGCCTTAGCAAAACGCTTGCGTCAGGAGGATAATCGCGTTCAAATTGTGTTTATTACCGGTTTGCCTGACTTTATCGCCGATGGGTACGAGGTTGACGCTCTCCACTATTTGATGAAGCCTGTCTCAAACGAAAAATTGACTTATGTACTGGATCGGGCTGTAAAACGTTTAGCAATAAAAGAGAGCTTGGTATTGCTGCCTTTGAAGGATGGGATACGACGATTATCGGTCGCTTCAATACGTTATATTGAAGTGTTTTCTCACGATTTGCTAATACATACAGATCAGAGCGATTTTTCAGTTAAAATAACTATGAGCGAGATGGGAAAGACGCTGGGACTGGAGTTTTTTCGTTGTCATCGTTCCTTTTTAGTAAATATGCGCCGTGTTCGAAAAATCACCAAAAGCTCTTTGGAAATGGATAACGGTGATGTTCTTCCATTGTCACGCAAGTTAGTGACCAAGGCGATGGAAGCCTTTCTTGAAAGTCATTGACGAAGCATATTGAAACGGATATATAACTTACATCAATGTTGAAGAAGGTGAAAAATGAACTGGTTTTGGATTTTTATAGCACTATTCATTTTCATGGTCGCGTCCGCAGTTATTATGTTACCTAAGATACTCAGAAAAATGGCGGGACGTCGCGCGGAGATTTTCCAAACCAATTTGGTGACTCGTCATTTGGAGGAAGTACAGACCATCTATCAGGAAATGCGAGGCTGGCGGCATGACTACCACAGCCATATACAGACTATGAAAGCTTATCGTGCCTTGGGACAAGAGGAACGTCTGGACAACTATTTGAACGAACTGGATGCTGACCTGACCAGCTTGGACAAACTAATCCGCTCGGGTAATGTGATGGTGGACGCCGCGCTGAACGCAAAGCTATCACTGGCTCGCACCAAGGACATTGCCCTTACTGTTACGGCTCGCGTACCGGTACGATTAAGTGTGAAGGACGTTGATCTTTGTGTAATAGTCGGTAATTTAATGGACAACGCGATGGAAGCCTGTCTCAAACTACCGAAGGAGAAACGCTTTATCAGGGTATATATGGATATAAAAGGCGAGAATCTATATCTTTCCGTAACAAATTCCTCATCGGGTAAGCCGAATAAATTCGGTGAACGTTTTATGTCGTCCAAAGCGGGGAGCCATGGTTTCGGATTGTTGCGTATGGAAGGCATCGTCCGTAAATATGGCGGTATACACAAAACCAATGGTGAAATGGATGCATTCACTGCGGAGATTTTGCTGCCGATTTAGCCATTACGCATTTCG
>JAQZBN010000016.1 GCA_029238935.1 Herbinix sp. | reverse complement strand
TATATTTACAAGCGGCATAAAAACTGCCAGCAGGTTCATACCTACTGGCAGGAAAAATTTATATTTTTTTGATTGTCTACTTGACGGGAAGCAGTTCAGATCATGAGGCGTTTTTCTGACGATATATCTTTATTTCGTTCTCTTACTCTAATGAACTTCCTTCTTCATAAATTTAATCAATCCAAAGAATATTTAAACTTCTTCTCTTAATACAATTGAATACTTTTACTTGCATTATTTAAATCTAAGCAAATTTCTATACTCGCTTGAATTATCTTAATTCAATTCCTTTGCTCTTAAATACGGCTAAAAGACCATCTACCATTGCAGAAATCTCTTGTCCCTCCAGAGTTTTTTCCATGGAACTAAATTCAAAACGAACGGTTACACTCTTCTTGCCCGGCAATAGCTTCTCATCCTCAAAGATGTCTACTAACCAATATTTTTGCAGATATTCACAAGGGAGTTCCTTTACGTACTCCACTATCGCTTCATAACGAAGACCCTTATCCACAAGAAGACTTAAGTCTACGGTTACACCGGGATATTTTGAGATCTCAGTATAGCGTAAGGATTCGGCAGCAACCTTTTCTAAATTTTCCAGATCAATTTCAGCAAAAGCAACATTTAATTTCTTATCAATATTATTCTTTACCTTCGGATTAAGAACGGAGAAATATCCCAGCTCTTCTCCTTTTAATCGTATAGCAGCAGAATTAACCGGGTGAACATAATTATCTTTCTGTAAAGACTCTTCTAAATAGAAGGATGGGGCTGTATTCTTCACAGTCATAATTAATTGATCTACGATTTCCTTCACCTTAAAGTAAACTTCCTTTTCGGTGAGTTTTTTGCTTGCTACAACAATACCCAGTCTCTTTCTCTCATCGCATAGACCATCTTCTTTTAAGCCGTTGGCAACACGACCAATTTCAAACATTCCCATCTCAGGATAGGTGTCTACATTCTTGTATACAAAGCCTAATAAGCTAGGGATAATCGTTGCTCTTAAGGTATCATTTTCCGCAGCTACGGAATTGATGATACGAATATTTGGTTCTGTTGTAATACCAAGTTCCTTAATCATCTTGGTTTCATACCAGAGATAGCTGTGAACTTCGTTCATCGCATAACGACCGGATAACAATAGCTTCATCTGATATTCATTATCTCTTACCACACTGTGACGAATTGGCGAGAGCAAGCTCTTTGTTGATTGGATATTGAAGTTATCATAACCATAAACTCGGGTGATCTCTTCGATAATATCCGCATTCATCGTTACATCCTTCGTTGCGCGGAAGGTTGGTACAACCACTTCAAAATCATCTCCCTTACGGGTCACGCCAAAGCCAAGTGCGGCTAAGGTCTCTTCAATTTGATCGGAAGAGATGTCAATTCCGGTATATTTATCTACATAAGCTTTATTAAATGGTATCGTAATCTTATCGTAATGTTTTACATAACAATCGGAAAGAGAAGAAGTTACTTCAATCGCCGGATCAATATCCTTTAACAGCTTTAAGAAACGTTCGATGGCAGGGACTGTTAATTCCGGATCAATGATCTTCTCATATCTTGCGCTGGCATCAGTACGAAGTCCTAACCTAACTGCTGATTTACGAACCGATACACCGTCAAAGTTTGCAGATTCAAGTAATACAGAATTCGTATCATCAGAGATAGAGGATAATTCCCCACCCATGATGCCTGCAACTGCTACCGGTTCCTTCTCATCACAGATCATTAAGGTATCGGTATCTACTTTACGCTCTACTCCATCCAAGGTTTGGAAAGAGATTGGTTCAGAAAATGTCTTTACTCTGATCTTAGATACCTTACCGTTATCAAAGGCATGCATTGGCTGACCTAATTCTAACATCAGATAATTTGTTAAATCTGCTAAGAGATTAATTGGTCTCATTCCGCAATAAGTAAGACGTATCTTCATATTGATCGGAGACTTTTTCACGGAGATATTATTTACGGAAATGCAACTATAACGGAAGGTCTTATCGGTATCCTCTACCTTCACATCGATGGGGGTAAGGTCCTTAAATACTGAAGTATCCAGTACATCCAACGGTTTTAGTGGTCTCTTTGTCAGAACTGAGATTTCTCTAGCAATTCCATAATGACCCCAAAGATCAGGACGATTCGTTAAGGATTTATTATCCACTTCAAAGATCGTATCTTCCAACTGCATAAACTCTTTGATGTCAGTTCCAAGAGGATACGTATCATCAAGCATCATTAAACCGGAATGATCTTCACTGATTCCTAACTCCTTCTCGGAACAACACATACCATGGCTGGTTTCTCCTGCGATCTTTGCTTCCTTTATCTCTAACTCGCCTACCTGACCTCCTACTTTTGCAAATGGAACGATGGCACCAACAAATACATTCGGTGCACCACAGACACAATCTACTATTTCAGTACCGATATCCACTTTTACCAAGTGTAACTTTTTGGAGTTTGGATGGTCAGCGATTTCTACAATTTTACCTACTACTACATTACTTATATTTTTACCAAATTCATAGATGTCTTCCACTTCTGCGGTGGACAGGGTGAAACGTTCGATTAATTCTCTTAAATTCACACCCTTCAGATCTGTAAATTCAGATATCCAATTCATTGAAATTAACATACGATTTCCCTCCTATTTCGTAAACTGCTTCAGCTGCTTTAAGTTACCGCTGTTGAATAAGCGAATGTCCTTGATATTGTATTTCATCATGGCAAGTCTGGTAAGACCAAGACCGAAGGCAAAGCCGGTGTATTTATCCGGATCGATACCACCCATGCGAAGTACGTTTGGATGGATCATACCGCAAGGCAGTAACTCCAACCAACCGGATTGTTTACAGGTAGGACATCCGTCACCACCACAGATCAAACAGTTAATATCAAGCTCGAAACCAGGCTCCACGAAAGGGAAAAATCCCGGACGCAAACGAACCTTCACATCTCTTTGGAACACTTCTGTCAATAACACTTTCATAAAGTAAATTAAATTAGAGATCGAGATATCATCACCGATCATCATACCCTCTAACTGGAAGAAGGTGTTCTCATGACTTGCATCAATATTCTCATTACGGAAGCATCTACCTGGGAATAATACCTTTAAAGGTTCGCCGGGCTTTGGTGCTCCGTATTTTCTCATAATGGTATTTTGTGCTGCAGAGGTATGGGTCTTTAATAACTGACCATTCTCCAGGTAATAGGTATCCTGCATATCTCTTGCCGGATGATTCTTCGGAATATTTACTGCTTCGAAGTTATTATACTCTGTCTGAATCTCCAAACCATCCTCGATGATAAAGCCCATCGTCTTGAAGATATCTTCAATTTGCTTCTGAACGATGGTAATTGGATGAAGTGTGCCAACTTCAACTGAGGATGGAATGGAAAAATCAAAACGCTCGGTACTCTCGATCTGTTTCTGGTATTCCTTCTCCTCTAATTGCTTCTGGTAGGTTACAATTACCTCTTCGATCTCTTCCTTTAGTAAGTTCACCTGCATTCCGGCAGTCTTCTTTGCTTCTGCATCCAGATTACGTAAGTTCTTTAACTCATCAGTAACCAGACCTTTCTTACCAAGGAAAGATACTCTAATCTTCTCCAGTTCCTCCGTAGAGTTCACTGCATTTAGTTCCTCTTGAAATCTTACTTTAATCTTTTCCAAGTTTTCTAACATGTTTGTTCCTCCTAATCTACCAATTCTTATTTCTATTATTTCGTGGGAAATATCTTGTTGAAATTGAGATATTCGCTAATGCAATGACGACTATTGTCGTCTACAGAGTGCTATGCACTCTGCTCAATAAAACATCTACTTAATAGCTCACATCCGCTTCGCTTCTGTTCGCTAATGCAATGACGACTACGTCGTCTACAGAGTGCTATGCACTCTGCTCAATAAAACTCTTCGAGTTTAATTGATTGCATTAAAAAAGCTCCCGTCTCCAAAGGGACGAAAGCATCGTGGTACCACCCAAATTTAAGCATATCTATATGAAATAAATAAGCTCCTCAAAAGTCATAACGGGACTTAACCGGCCTCTCTTTTACATGTTAAGTATCTTAAAGGCAACTCCAGTGGCGAACTTCGGTCTATATCGGAACCCTGAATGTGCTCTCAGCCGGTGGCACGTTCTCTCTGGTGGGGAAATATATCCTACTTAATCACTATCATCGTTTTTACCATTTACCTAATATTAAATTACTATTTCCTGAATGTCAAGAAAATATTTGAAAACAATAATATATTCCGTTTTTCACGGACTATACAAGACTTAACTTATTATTAACGAGCTTCTAATTATTTATATCTTATAATATCTAGTTATATCCAATAACATCCCTTATATTCTTATTTATGTTTCTTGAACAATCATTCTATTACTGATCTATCTATTGCATGGACATGGAATATTATGGTAATGTTATTTTATATTAAAATGGTATGTAAGTATGGAGGCGAACATCATGGATGAACAACCAAAAAGAAAGAATAGAAAAAGAGTGATCACTGTACTTATCTGCATCTTATTCTTATTAATTATATTACTGCTCTATAAAAATAATGGAATCTATGCAAAGAAGCAAACTTCTATTCTAATTAATCTTGAAGATGCGCGCTATCTCAATACCTTATTTATTGGAAAAGATGAAAATACTTTATACTATGCGATCTCTTCTACAAAAGATACCGTTAGTCCGTTGACCGTTGATCTTCATTTGATTGGCATTGATTTGGACGGTAAACTCTTATTTCAAACCTTTATTGAAGGTGGATCATCCTATGGAGCTACCCTATTGAAAGATAAAATTTACATTCCTGAATATCAATCGGTCAAAGAAGTAATGCGATATCGTTATCAAGTATATGATCTAAATGGTAATTATATATTCTCTGATGATGCACCTGGCAGCATAGCAAAATTCGTATCAATACGCGATCAGGTATATGCTATAGTTGGCGATAACTATTTTTATTCCTATCTCTGGAATACAAGTAACAAAGCGGAGAAGCTTGAATTCGGTTCAGATTTTGCGATAAGAGATGCTTATGTTCTTCCAGATGAAACAACCATATTAATTGGTGAAACAGGGTATCTGGATGATCAGACCTATGTCCATATGACAGGTGCAAGAGTTTGCAGAATCGATGGTAACAAAGTACTGTGGAGCAAAATCCTGTCGGAGAGATATGAATATAATTCGATATCAAATTCAAATCTTATTCTCGGTGTTAGTTCAGGTAATGTAATTCATGGTATTCATCAAGAAACTTATGTTCTCGACTTTAACGGAAATGTTATCTTAGCTCCAGGTACCGCTTATTCACAAGGATTAAAATCCATCGATTTTGATACAAAATACCAATTTAGTAACTTCTATACAAATCATGGGTATTGGGATATTCTCTTATTAAAGTATAAATACCGAACTAATGGTATAAGTGACTCTAGTCAAATCGAGGATTATCTACTAAGTCTAAATAATGACGGTACTTTTCATTCCCGTAAGAAATTACATTTTAATAAAAATCGAGATGTAATAAGTATTTTGGAAAATAAAAATGGTAAACGAATATTCTTAACTGCTCAACCAGATGAAAACAAAGTAGCATTAGAGATTTTTCATGAAAGATAAAATAGACCGTCAGTTTTACTGGCGGTCCGTCATTTATTTAATTCTATCATTATAAAAATATGAGTAAAACATCTTACTGTCATTTTCATTATAGATTATTTTATTGTATCTCGGGATCTCTCCTTTTCCAATTTCATTTTCATAATCAGGATTGATATCCTTCAGATCAACAAATATTTGAATTTCATATCTAGGAGCAATGGTGAATTCCATTGGTTTACCCTCCTCATCTTGATAGATAAACTCTCGATATGGTGCTTCTTTTTCCACAAATTTAACATAGAATGTCTTTTGTTCATAACTACAGTTAATCAAATTAAGGCCATATCCTGGCACTTTAGAATTAGGATAGTCATTATCCTGCTCAACGTCTCCTATCCTAGTTGTTGTCTCTTTCTCTGAGGACGTATACCATATATTATAATTCACTCTGCTCCCATCCAATATTGCACTGAGGTCCTTTCGATAACTTAATACAAAAACATGGGCGGATTTAAAATTTACATGACCTATAATGGTAATTATCATGAATGCGATTGGTATAAAACGAATCCAATAATTCTTTTTCATGTATGGTTTTACTTTTTCACATAGTTTCATTGTTATATAAGCAAGTAGGATTATAATTATACCCAATATGATTGGTAAGATATAGGATTGTACTAAATTATATAGGCCTAATAGCTCCAATATTCGGTGCAGCAATAGCTGTTTCTCTCTGGTTTTTGCAAATGCAAAAGTGAAGATTAATAACAAAAGGAGTGTTACTATGGACAAAAGGTAATACTTTTTTGCTTTTGCTATCTCTTTTGGCTGCCTTCTCTCTTCCTCCATAACATAAAAACCTCCCAACAATCCGAATAAACAAACTATTCGGTTTTTCATAAACGTTTGCAGCAATCATACCTAAAGAATAAAAATAATCGATCTAAGTAACGATCCATTGCATAATCACATTTCTCCATCATACTCTCATACCTATATATTGTTCTTTTGCTTCGTCAAAGATTAACGAAATAAGTTATAAATAGATTATATCATAACTATATGGAATTTTCTAACATTAGTATACTTATATGTAGTGATAAAATAAATATATTTTTTATAGAAAGAGATTAGCTAAGAGTAAATTATATCTGGTTTGTAAAAATCAAAGTAATAGTTTCAGTAAAAAATTATAATCGTGAACGAAAAAAGGATATTCATCGTCTAATATTTGGTAATATAAAATATGTAATAAGCAGGGAGGTTTGCATTATGAAAAAGAGAATTTTTATGTACGTAATAAGTTCTATAGTAATCCTACTAATATTGGCATTTAATTTTGCAGAAAAAATTCAAGAGAATAAACCATTTACTTCTTTAAAGATGGACGATGTTGAAAAAATCGAACTATTAGCACAACCGCCTAATACATTAGTAGAAATTACAGATAGAAAACACCTTCAAGAATTAATTGATATTTTACACGAGGTCGTTATCTATAAGAAAGATAATTCCTGGAATGATTATGCTGGTCAATTCGTTCAGTATAAAATTACGAACAACAATGGTGATATCATAACGATTGGCGCTTTTAATCCGTTTTTAATTATTGATGGTGTAGGATATAAAACCAAATATCAGCCTTGTGAAGACTTAAATAAATTAGCATATAAAGTGATTGATAGGTATTGAGATTATCCAGATCAGTATTGCAGTAAAGACATGAATGACGTGGGAGAAAATAAGAAAATGGTTCTTAATTTTACATTATATATCTTATTAATACTAAATTCCAATTACTTTTACTAATAAGATACATAACATTTGATAATCAAAGTAATACGATCCTTTTCTTGCAGAACATCCTGTCTTATGATAAAATTGTCGTGGTTAAAAGCGACGTTATTTAGAATCCGAAGGAGTGTTGTGAATGCAAAAGTACGACGTTATTATTATGGGAGCCGGACCCTCCGGAATTTTTTGTGCCTATGAATTAATCAAAGAAAATAAAGACCTCAAAATCTTAATGGTGGAAAAAGGAAGACCGATCGAGAAAAGAATGTGTCCAAAGAGAATCACAAAGCAATGTATCGGATGTAAACCATGTTCTATCACCACAGGTTTTGCCGGCGCCGGTGCTTTTTCAGATGGAAAACTATCCTTATCTCCGGATGTAGGCGGTAACTTACCTGATATCTTAGGTTATGATAAAACAGTAGAATTGTTAAAAGAATCCGATGATATTTACTTAAAATTCGGTGCAGACACTAATGTATATGGTGTTGATAAAGAAGCTGAAATCCGTGAAATCAGAAGAAGAGCGATTACAGCTAACTTAAAATTAATCGAATGTCCTATCCGACATCTTGGAACCGAGGAAGGATATAAAATATATACAAGACTTCAGGAGCATCTAAAAGAATCCGGTGTTGAGATGATTTTTAATACAATGGTACAGGATATTATTATTGAAAATCAGAAAGTTCAAGGTGTAATTACTTCTAAAGGCGATACCTATTATGCAGAAGAAGTTGTATCAGCGATTGGTCGTGAAGGTTCCGATTGGTTCAGCCAGATTTGTAAGGCTCATGGAATTGAGACAAAAGTAGGTACCGTTGATATCGGTGTTCGTGTAGAGGTTCGTGACGAGGTTATGGAGTTCTTGAACAAGAACCTTTACGAAGCGAAATTAGTTTACTACACCCCTACTTTCGATGACAAGGTACGTACCTTCTGTACCAACCCTTCCGGTGAAGTAGCAACGGAATATTATGAGAATAACCTTGCAGTTGTAAACGGCCATGCCTATAAATCACAGGAATATAAGACAAGAAATACCAACTTTGCTATCTTGGTATCCAAGAACTTTACAAAGCCTTTCAAGACACCAATCGAATATGGTAAGCATATCGCTCAGTTAAGCAATATGTTATGTGGTGGAAGAATTCTTGCTCAGACCTTTGGTGATTTCCAGAGAGGAAGAAGAACAACCGAAGAAAGACTTTGCCGTAACAACATTATTCCTACTTTAAAGGATGCGGTACCTGGCGATTTATCCTTAGTATTCCCTCATCGAATCATGGTTGATATCAAGGAAATGATCTTAGCACTGGATAAAGTTACTCCCGGTATTGCCAGTGATGAAACCTTACTCTACGGTGTTGAGGTAAAATTCTATTCCAATAAAGTTGTTGTGAATAAGGATTTTGAAACTAGTGTAGAAGGCCTTCGTGCCATCGGAGACGGTGCTTCCGTAACCCGCGGTTTACAACAGGCATCTGCGAACGGTATCAGTGTTGCAAGAAGTATTTTAGAAAAGATGAATAAAAAATAAGTGCAATCCTTACTGGTTTGTCCGTTATAAATATAAGCTGCAGAAAAGTTATTTACTTTCTTACCTACCAATTTTAATTGTTCATGGTAGAAAAAAAGAGAATAACTTTTCTGCAGCTTATTTATTAGCTAAAATTATTTATTTATTTTGTCCATTACTAATCGATAACCCAATCTTCTAATCAGAGTCTTTTTCTTAATTAAATTCCACTAAATCGCCAACTCGGTAGGTTCGAACCTCCCTGGAACCATCCTTTGCTGACCATTCTACTCTTACACTTTCCGAATTTAATAACTCTCTGATCTCTTCTTGATCCAGATTAGTCGTATTAATTGTACTATCATAGCCGTATTGTGCAAACTCTTCTGAGGTATTATCTTGTTTATAACTATTCCCAGACCAATAAATATGCTCTCCACCTTTATTCCATATACTCACATAATCCGGTACTTGAATTACTCTGTCTTCTATATTCTCAACGTATAGTTTAAAATGATAACCTTTGAAATTATTCAGATCGTAATCTTCATCTTCTCCTAATCCTATATAAGATTTTTCATCCTCGTTTAGCGTATTTATAGAAGCCTCAAGGATAATCTTTGGCTCGTTGTGTAGCGGATTCATTAGCATTGTGATCGCTATTGCAAAAAGTGCTCCCAATATAATTAATATGCTTACCAATCGTAGTAATTGATACCCCATTGCACTCTTAATCTTCATGATCCATCTCCCTCTCTCATCGACATGAGTCGTACTTGACTAATTATACTTATAGTTTCGAAACGTTAGGTTACTCAATTCTCGTTTATTATTTCAGTATTCACTTATTATCTAGCATTATTTAGTTATAGAAATCCTGCTCTGGCAATTTCATATCACTTAAAAAGATTATATTAGCTCATAATTACTGAATAAACATCGCATCGCCAAAGCTAAAGAAACGATATCGTTCCTTTACTGCTTCTTCATAAGCATTCATAATATGATCTCTTCCGGCTAAGGCTGAAACAAGCATCATTAAGGTTGATTCCGGTAAGTGAAAATTGGTGATCAAACAATCCAGTACTTTGAACTCATACCCCGGGTAGATAAAGATTGCGGTATCTCCACTGCCAGCTATTACGTTACCGTTTTCATCTACTGCAGATTCTACGGTTCTGCAGCTGGTGGTTCCTACACAAATTACCCGATTTCCCTTCTTTTTTGTTTCATTGATCTTAAGTGCTGCTTCTTCCGAGACCTGATAGAATTCGGAATGCATATGATGCTCTAAGATATTATCTGCTTTTACGGGACGGAAGGTACCAAGTCCTACATGAAGGGTTACATGAACGATAGTAATTCCCATTGCTTCAATTTCTCGAAGCAACTCCTGTGTAAAATGCAATCCTGCCGTCGGTGCTGCTGCCGATCCCTCATATTTAGCATATACGGTCTGATAACGATTTTTGTCTTCTAATTGATGGGTAATATATGGCGGAAGAGGCATTTCACCTAAGCGGTCTAAAATCTCTTCAAAAATTCCCTCATAAGAGAATTTCACCAGACGATTACCTTCTTCCATGATGTCCATAATCTCACCGATTAATATTCCATTACCAAAGCTAATCTTTGTACCTGTTTTTGCTTTCTTTCCTGGCTTTACTAGAGTTTCCCACATATCATTTTCTCTTCGTTTTAAAAGTAATAATTCGATCTTAGCTCCAGGAGTATCTTCCTGTTCCTTACTCACCTTACCCTGCTCATGTATTTTTTCACCGATCAACCTGGCAGGAATTACTTTTGTATTGTTAATTACCAGGCAATCCCCTGCTCTTAGATATTCTGTAATATTACGAAAAATTCTATGTTCAATATGACCTGTTTCTTTATCCAATACCAATAATCTGGATCCGGAGCGATCTAATAACGGATCCTGAGCGATTAATTCTTCTGGTAAATCATAGTAAAAATCCTGTCGATTCATTCTTTCACCTATTCCTTTGCTTATTGCTTATATTCTATCTTTTGCGTACCTATTATCCAATCCGCTTTTTATGAACTAAGTGTACTATTTTGATTTTGTATATCATCTACCAAAGTTGTAATTATATCGATGATCCTTACTGATCATTCTACACTACCGTTCGCGTTTCCTTCCATTATACTGGTTTTTCACATAAAAATCCATGATTAGTTTACATTAAAATAATCCAATATATAAAATAAATAAAAAGCATGAAGCCTTCGGGGTCGGTATCATACACTTGACCAGAAATATTCATAATCAAACCGAAGGCTCATGCTATAAAAATTACAAACAATTAGACTGCTTCATTCTGCTAAGATTATTACACCCTCAGCAAACCTCGAAATCCCCTGGCTCCATAATAGGATTCCGCACCATTATGATAAACAAAGACGCACCCATAACGGAAATCAGCAAAGATAGCACCACCTAATGCTCTTATATCCGATGGGGTTTTAAGCCAGCTAGATGTTTTCATATCAAAATTACCATGTTTCTGCAGCTCCCGGTATTGTTCTTCAGCGAGAAGCTCGATGCCCATAGCAGCTGCCATATCAACAGCACTATTTTCCGGTTTATGCTCTTTCCTTGACTCCAACGCTTCACGATCATAGCATACACTTCTACGACCTTTCGGACTTTCCGCTGAACAATCCATATATATGAATTCCTCAGTCGTTCCATCATAGTCTACGACATCAGGTTCACCTCCGGTTCTTTCCATCTCATTCAGCGACCATTGTTTATCCGTATGTGCTGCCAGTTTTGCTTCTACTTTAGACCATTCCAGACCATTGTGGCGATTCAGATTTTTGTCGAAGCGTTCTTTCAATATTTTGAATAGTTCTTTTTGTTGCTCTGGAGATAACTCCCTTTTATCATTATTCATATAAAACCTCCGAATGTAGTTTTTGATCTTCTTATATTATTCTACCATATTTAATAAGTAGTCCCAAAATATTGTGAACTATACATAAAACTTTTTCAACTATAAGCTCACAATGTAAGTTTTATCTTACTTGGGAAGTATTTTTTAAAAAGGCTGTATCCACAAATTGGACACAGCCCCAGCTTAACACTTAGTTTCTTAAAATAAGATATCAGATTTCTTCTTTAGTAATATTGCACCATTCACAATAACAAAAACACCTGATACAATGCCTGCTACAATAAGTAATATTCCTATTACCAGATTGCCAACTCCAACTTTTTTCATCGTCTTATAGATCTTTTCCATCATAGCCCTTTCCTCCTTTATGATTCACGAACTCCATATTGTTCGTAGTAAGCGTCAATCGCTGCTTTTAATGTATCATCAATAATTACAGTCCCTTTGTAAGCTTTATTATGAAGATGTTCGACCACTTCTTGCATGGTTACAATAGCGGTAGTCTTAATGTGATAATTTTCTTCAATCTCTCGTAAAGCACTTTTATTTCCCTGCCCCCGTTCCATGCGATCCACAGATACTACAAGACCAAGGACATTAACATTTCCCTGTGCCTGCAAGATAGGCATCGTCTCTCCAATGGAGGTTCCTGCTGTGGTAACATCTTCAATTATGATTACTTTATCCCCGTTTGAGATCGGTGAACCTAGCAGAATTCCAGTTTCTCCGTGGTCCTTTACTTCCTTGCGGTTTGAGCAGTATTTAATATCCTTTTGATAGAATTCACTGATTGCCATGGAAGTAGCAACACTCAGAGGAATTCCTTTATAAGCAGGACCGAATAATACATCAAAGTCCAGAGAAAATTTATCATGGATAGCCTTCGCATAATATTCACCCAGTCTTCTTAATTGCGTTCCTGTGCGATAAAACCCGGTATTAACAAAGAACGGTGTCTTTCTTCCGCTTTTGGTTGTAAAATCGCCAAACTTAAGTACGCCACAATCTACCATGAATTCAATAAATTCCTTCTTATACTGTTCCATATTTCCCTCCTGTTATTCCATCTTTCTCTATAGGTTTAAAATAAAAATTCACTCATCCCATAAGGAACGATCTATTTCACACAGCCAATCAAATCATTTATATCTGTAATACCGTATTGTTTCATATATGCTTCAATTCCTTCTACAACCTCGATTGTAGCTCTTGGATTGATAAAGTTAGCAGTTCCTACAGCTACCATACTTGCACCTGCCATGATGAACTCTAATGCATCTTCTGCATTCGTAATTCCACCCATACCTATGATCGGTATCGTTACTGCATGAGCTGCTTCATATACCATACGGACAGCGATTGGCTTGATTGCCGGTCCGGATAATCCTCCGGTCTTATTGGCTAATAAAAATGCTCTCTTATGGATATCAATTTTCATACCGGTTAAGGTATTGATCAAAGAAATTGCATCCGCACCACCTGCCTGAGCTGCTCTTGCTGTCTCCTTGATATCGGTTACGTTTGGACTCAGTTTCATAATAATGGGCTGTTTTGCCTTTTTCTTTATCTCTGTCGTAATCTGCTCTACGGATTTGGGATTTTGCCCAAAGGCGATTCCTCCCTCTTTGACATTAGGACAGGATATGTTAATCTCCAATAGATCAACATCACAATCCGCAAGTCGTTCCACCACTTCACAATAATCTTCCTCGGTTTTTCCAACAACATTTACAATAATTTTTGTATTAAACTTTCTTAAGAAGGGGATATCCCTTTCAATAAATACTTCCATACCGGGATTTTGTAGTCCGATAGCATTAAGCATACCACCATAGGTCTCTGCTACTCTTGGGGTAGGATTGCCAGGCCAAGGAATATTCGCTACACCCTTCGTGGTTACCGCACCAAGTCTTGATAAATCGATATAATCACTGTATTCCATGCCGGATCCGAAGGTCCCAGATGCTGTGGTAACCGGATTTTCAAAGGTAATACCTGCAAGAGTTACTTTTGTATTCATAGTTCCACCTCTTCTGCATAAAATACCGGTCCGTCTTTACAGATCCTCTTATTGTGAACATTACTGTGATGATCCTTTTCTTTACTCTTACATACACAGCCTAAACATGCTCCTATGCCGCAAGCCATTCTCTCTTCGAGGGAAAGTTGTGCTCGGATTCCTTTCTCTTCTGCATAAGCTTTAATTCCGCGAAGCATTGGTGTTGGACCACAGGCATAAATTATATCCGCTTCCAGGCCATGCTCTAGGATTGCATTCAGAACATTACCCTTCGTCCCTTTACTTCCATCCTCGGTAGATACGTATACCACACCATATGGGGTAAACTCTTCTTCCAAAAAGGTTGTATCCCGATAGCCAAGAACTATTTGCTTTACTCCAGGTAACTGTTTTGCCAGCTCTAGCATAGGCGGAATTCCAATTCCTCCTCCAATTAAGAGCGCTTTCGTACCCTCCGGAGTAAACCCGTTGCCAAGAGGTCCCATCACTTCGATGGTATCTCCTTTTTGCAGTTTTGAAAACTCAAGGGTTCCTTTTCCCAGTATTCGAAATACCAGTCGAATGGTTCCATCGTCACTGTTTATCTCGCAAATACTAATCGGACGAGGTAGTAGCTTACTGCCATCCTTACTATATAGAGAAACAAATTGACCTGGTTTTGCTGTGGCTGCAATGTCCCCTGCCTTGATACGCATACTGTAGATATCCTCTGTTAAACTAATATTCTCCAAAACAATAGATTTCGTCTTTTCTGCCGCCATGCTATAATCTCCTACCATTAGGTTACAATCATCTGCTTTTAATCCTGTCCATTATATCCTAATTTATCAAAGGCTACAAGAATATTATCTATTATATTTATTAATGCGCTTTATCAAAATATTACCTTTATCAAATATTACCCTTATCATAATGTTGCCCTTATCATAATGTTACCCTTATCATAATGTTACCCTTATCATAATATTATCCTTCCATGATTTTTACATGGACTTTTCGTACTCTGGGACCATCGTACTCTAAAAAATAAATCCCCTGCCAGGTTCCAAGAAGAAGTTTTCCTCCATCTACCACGACGGTTTCTGAAAATCCCATCATACTTGCTTTAATATGGGCTGCTGAGTTACCTTCGCTATGGAGATAACCATCCGATAAAGGTACAATTTTATTCATTTCCTTCATAAAATCACGGACTACATCAGGATCTGCATTCTCATTGATTGTTACTGCTGCGGTGGTATGAGGAATAAAGACAATCGCTATCCCATTCTGTATTCCACTTTCCTTAACACAATTCTGAACATCCTTCGTAATATTTATCATTGCGGTATGTTGATCTGTTTTTACTCCGAAAGTATATACCTTGCTCATTACTTGTATTCTCCTTTGTTGCTGTCCATACGGTAAGTTTATCTTTTCCATTTAATGTATTTATTATATACAACCTCTATCTAAAATACAATCTTTATATTACGGAACAGAGAAACTCTATGGATGCCTCTAACTATTTCAAAATCCTTGATAAAAATTCCAAGAACATCTGATAGTTTACATTCTTTGGGTACATAATAAGGTTAGAAATAGAATTTTTAGTACAGGAGATGATTGAATGAAACCCACAAGACATATTCCCAGTGACAAATGCCTTGATAATACATTAAAGTTACTGTTGGAAGGATATCTTTTTATTCCAAACCGCACCAAAAAATATAACTCGAATATATTTCGTACTCGTGTAATGGGACAAAATGCAATTTGTATGAGCGGTGAGGATGCAGCTAAGATTTTTTATAATAAATATCGTTTTCGCAGGAAAGGTGCTACTCCCAAGAGAATCCAAAAAACTTTATTTGGTGAAAATGGTATTCAGTCCATGGATGGGCGAGCTCATCGGCATCGGAAGCAAATGTTTATGTCCTTAATGACTCCTGATCGACTGGATCAGCTGGTGACTCTGGTAAAACAGCAATGGTTTATGAACGCTCAAGTTTTTGCTAAGAAAGATTATGCAGTCTTATTTGATGAAGCACAGCTTTTATTATGTCAAGCTGCTTGCAAATGGGCCGGTGTTCCTCTTGGTAAACAGGAAGCAGCTTCCCGTGCAATGGATTTTGGTAAAATGGTAGATGCTTTTGGAGCCGTCGGACCTAGGTATTGGCAAGGAAAATGTGCTAGACGACGCGCCGAATGTTGGATCAAGGAAATCATAATTAAGGCTCGTATTAAAAGCATCCCAGTGCGTAAAAATTGTGCACTTTATGATATTACCTGGCATAGAGATTTAAAGGGTAATCTTTTGGAGCCACAAATTGCTGCCGTCGAACTAATCAATGTCCTTAGGCCTATTGTAGCAATTGCCACCTATATTACCTTTAGTGCTTTGGCCATACACGATTATCCACACTATCGCAAGAGTTTGCAAAGAGAAGATAACTTCACCCATATGTTTGT
Organism: Herbinix sp.; assembly: GCA_029238935.1. GTDB lineage: Bacteria > Bacillota > Clostridia > Lachnospirales > Lachnospiraceae > Mobilitalea. The sequence continues at coordinate 56,042 of JAQZBN010000016.1, read as the reverse complement.
TCAGGAAGTTCGTCGTTTTTATCCTTTTGGACCTTTTGTCGGTGCCAAGGTAAGGAAAAACTTTACCTGGAAGCAATGTCGTTTTAAGAAGGGAACCTTGGTATTATTTGATTTATATGGTACAAATCATGATCCCAAGCTTTGGAAAAAGCCTTATCAATTTCGTCCGGAACGTTTTACTTATTGGGATGGAAATCCTTTTGACTTTGTTCCGCAGGGCGGCGGAAATTATTATGAAGGACACCGTTGTCCCGGTGAATGGGTAACCATTGAAATAATGAAAACAAGTATTAACTTTCTGGCAAATTCATTATTATATGAAGTACCACCGCAGAATCTGAGCTATTGTTTGTCTAGAATGCCTACGCTGCCAAAAAGCCGGTTTGTGATCTCAAAAATAAAAGTAAAACATGCTTGAGACATATTACCGAATCTATGATGTAAATTTATAAGAATTTACAGGTTTACAGTCCTTTTTGACATATTTATCATCGCAAGTTTATCGAAGTGGATTCTGCTAATAGAGACCGTGACTTGACACTTTTATCCTGTTATGTTATATTACAGTTCAAAAGCCTTTTACAATTAGGCCCGGTATCTAGTAAAATTATATTGAGAGGACATGATTATGGCAAATAATAATCCATTAGTTACAATCGAAATGCAGAATGGGGATATAATGAAACTCGAATTATATCCAGAAATAGCTCCTAACACAGTAAATAATTTTATCTCATTAGTAAACAAAGGCTTCTATGATGGTCTCATCTTCCATAGAGTCATCCGCGGCTTTATGATACAGGGTGGCGATCCTGAAGGTACCGGTATGGGTGGCCCAGGATATTCGATCAAGGGAGAGTTTTCATATAATCATTTTGAAAATAACTTAAAGCATACCCCTGGCGTTATCTCGATGGCTAGATCCCAAAGACCTGACTCTGCCGGATCCCAATTCTTCATTATGCATAAAGATTCCTCTCATTTAGATGGTTCCTATGCTGCTTTTGGTAAAGTAATTGAAGGTATTGAGGTAGTCAATAAAATAGCTGATGTAAAAACAAATTATTCTGATGCCCCTGCAGAACCTCAGGTAATGAAAAAAGTTACCGTTGATACTTTTGGTGTTGAATACCCAGAACCTGATAAGTTATAATAAAAAAACTATTATATTTATAAAAAAAGGATGCCCTTTGATCACACATTGGGCATCCTTTTATCGTTATAATAGATTGTAAGTATACTTTAAGCTTTTGCTGACAACCATGCCTTTTTAAGATCATCGCGCATATCAATGACAGCCTGTCTGGAGGCATCAGCATAAGCTTCCGAACCAAATTTTTCATATCCTTTTAGTTTATACGCTGCAATGATACCTCTGGAGGAATTCACAATAGCACCCAATCCATCCTTATTAAAGTAATGCACCAGATCTTCTGCTTTTCCACCCTGTGCACCGTATCCCGGTACTAGAATATAAGTTTTTGGCATCAGTTTTCGTAGAATTTTTCCCATCTCAGGATAGGTTGCACCAACAACTGCTCCGATATAACTATAAGCATTGCCCATATGAAGTTCGCCCCATTCAGCAACTTTCTTTCCGACTAATTCATATAGAGGTTTTCCATCCACCAATTGATCCTGAAACTCTCCGCTGGAAGGATTTGAAGTCTTTACTAAAACAAATAAGCCTTTGTCTTCTTCCTTACATACATCAATAAATGGGAGAATACCATCAGAACCAAGATAAGGATTTACAGTAATAAAATCTTCATCGAAACCACGATATTCCTTTCCACCGATGTTTACTTTCCCAAGGTGTCCTGTAGCATAAGCAGCTGAGGTTGATCCTATATCCCCTCTTTTAATGTCACCGATTACAACTAATCCTTTTTCCTTACAGTAATCTACGGTTTGCTTAAATACCTTCAAGCCTTCGATGCCAAACTGCTCATACATCGCAATCTGCGGTTTGACCGCCGGGATCAAATCATAAGTTGCATCAATGATTCCCTTGTTATATTGCCAGATCGCTTCTGCTGCACCATCAAGAGTCTCACCTTTTTCACTGTAAGCCTTCTTTATGATATGCTCCGGTACATAGTCAAGCATTGGATCCAGACCAACCACAATTGGTGCACTTTGCTCTTCAATTTTCTGAACTAATTTGTTAATCATAAGATTTTCCTCCAACCTGAATGTAATTTCTTTTGATCTTCTGTATGAACATGAATAACACTATTTCATTATGTTCGCTGATGTGCTTCCGCGTTAGATAATTCTTAATAATCTATTCTTATTCCCTATGATATACAATTTTACCTGCTACAATCGTGTATTCAATTCTACCAACTACCTTTTTACCATGGAAAGGAGTATTCTTTCCCTTGGAATAAAAGGAGTTTTTGTCTATCACATACTCGGCCTGTGGATCAGCAATTACTAGATCAGCGATTTTGCCTGCCCCGATGCAGCCTTTATCAATACCAAGAATTTTAGCGGGATTTACACTTAATTTCTCAACCATTTGCTTCGGTGTAAGGTATCCGGTATTTACAAGCTGAGTCATGGTAAGTGCAAAAGCTGTTTCAGAACCAACAATTCCAAAGGGAGCTTCTGTCATAGACTTTGCCTTCTCCTCTTGGGAATGAGGTGCATGATCGGTTGCAATGACATCAATAACATCATTCTTTAAGGCCTCGATCAATGCCTTTACATCTTCCTTCGAACGAAGCGGTGGATTCATCTTATAATTTGAATCATCGGAAGGAATATCTTCGTCAGATAAGATAAAATGATGAGGACATACCTCTCCGGTAACCGGTAAGTCTTCCTGCTTCGCAAGTGCAACCATCTTCACACTATCTTTTGTTGAGCAATGACATAAATGCAGCCTTACACCAGTTTCTTTTGCTAAAAGGATATCTCTTGCCGTTATAATATCCTCCACTGCATTGCTGATACCAGGTAGTTTAAGCTCCTTCGCCTTTGGACCTTCATTGATTACTCCGTTCCCAACTAAACTTTTATCTTCACAATGAGCAAAGACAGGGATACCTGCTTCCTGAGCCAATTTCATGCCCTGAACATACAGAGCGGTGTCCATCACAGACTTACCATCCTCACTGATAGCAACCGCACCGGCATTTGCCATACCAGTCACATCCGTTAACTGCTCCCCAGATTGTCCCAGCGTTACAGCACCAATTGGAAGAATATGAACAACTGCCTCCTCCGATGCCTTACGAAGTATAAGCTCAATTTTTTCTGCATCATCGGTTGCCGGCTTCGTATTGGGCATTGGGCAGATGGAGGTAAAGCCACCGGCCGCTGCAGCAAGAGCTCCTGTTCGAATGCTTTCTTTATGCTCAAACCCTGGTTCTCTTAGATGGACATGAAGATCGATAAAACCGGGCATAACATACATTCCGTTTGCATCAATGATCTGAGCAGCAACTACTTCTTCTTTTTGGTTATCATTTAATGCCTCTGCAGCACTATGTTCTTTTACCCACTTTATCTTATCCTTCTCAATCAGAATATCGAAGTAACCCTCATGGTTCGAGGCTGGATCAATAACATATCCATTTTTGATATAGATTAGCATGGTGTCCTCTTTTCTATTGCTATTCATCGATTACTTTAAAACTATATTAAATCTTCCAGATCCACTCGTTCAATATCATCTAAGACCTTTTTATTTAAATATTCCGGAAATTCTTCTTTTGTAATCCAGAGGTAATCATTGAGTTCCTCTGATATTACAACATTATCTAAAGAGGCGATACATAAATAGCTGATTCCTATATTAAATACATCACCTGTTAGAAAGGTCCAGGTATACAACAGTTTATCAATCATTACCGGTATACCGGTTTGTTCATAAATATGACGCAGAACTGCTTTATCTGGTTCTTCCATAAACTCAAGACTTCCATCCACGAAATCCCATTGATATGGATCTGCAATTCGATCATCGTACCACTTTTTTAATATAAGATAATGATCCTCATATTTCACTATGCCCTTAACTAAGATTCTATATTTGTCCATAGCTACAGCTCCTTTTATCTATTGATATCGATTACTTTTCTTTTCCTGCCAAATAATGAATAAACTGTTGCGCAGTTCTTCCTGACATACCTCCGTGGGATAATTCCCATTTATTCGCTTCGGCAGCCAGCTCCTCCTCCGTTAGGTGGATATTTTCATGCTTAGCAGCTAATGCTTTAACGATGGTGAGATATTCTTTTTTTTGAGGTGCTGAGAAATTAATGGTTATACCAAAACGAGCAACCAAGGAAAGTTTCTCCTGCATGGTATCGGAACGATGTAATTCCTCTGTCGTCTCCATATCCGAACGATCATTCCAGGTCTCCCTAATAAGGTGCCTGCGGTTGGATGTCGCATAGATTAATACATTATCCGGTCTAATCTCTAACCCACCTTCGATAACAGCCTTTAAGTACTTATATTCTATCTCAAATTCTTCAAAGGATAGATCATCCATATAGATGATAAACTTATAATTGCGGTTTTTCACTTGTGCGATGATCGAGGAAAGATCTTCAAATTGATGTTTGTAGATCTCAATCATCCGAAGTCCTTCCTGATAATATTCATTCAGGATTGCTTTGATACTGGTGGATTTTCCTGTACCACTATCACCAAACAGCAATACATTATTGGCTTTCCTTCCTTCTACAAAGGATTTGGTGTTCTCAATCAGCTTTTGTTTCTGCAATTCATAACCAACCAGATCAGAAAGCAGTACAATTTCTGTATTTGTAATTGGAAATATAACTGCCTGTCCATTTTCTCTTCGGATACGAAAGGCTTTATTTAAACCGAATTTGCCAACACCATAAGTTCGATAAAAGTCCGTAACAATTGTAAAAATTTCATTTTCATTCTCTGCCTTCGCGATTCTCTCACTAAGAAAATGAACCTTTTCACTGACATTCTTGTTATATCTGCTGCTACTTTTTTCAATCGCCTTATAATTCGTAATAACCGAAAAACAATTAATCTCTAATTCTTTTTCCAGATAACTGAAGTCAAAATCAAACAATGCTTTAAAGATCTTAAAGTCATTCTTTGCAAATTGATTCACGGTTCCTTCCTTGGCACCAACCTTCTCGCAGGTAATGCTGAAAGGATTTTCATTGGTCGCTAGAAGATAGGCCAGATAATTATGCCACAGGTTATGATCAAATCCATAATCAGTAGCAACATCAAGAAGTTGATTGATTATGGTGTAGATTCTGCCTGTTATATTTTCTTTCTCAATCCGTACTTGAATGCTGTCTTCTATAGTTCGGTTGTCAAACTCCTTCATGAGGTCTGCAAGCCCAAATAAGAGACAGTCCGCTCCAAGATTTCGATAGATCACCAGTTTTGATAATAAGCGATACATAGATAACCTTCTTCCTATGACTACATCCTGTCAGGAGCTTCAATACCGAGTAAATCAATACAAGTATCTAATACATCCTGCACTAACGTGATTAATGCGATCCAGGAAGCTTGTTTTGCTTCATTCTCTTCTGATATAATCTTAGTCTCATGGTAGAAGGTATTGAAGGCATTGGCAAGATCATAGATATAGGCACAGATTCTGTGTGGTGCTGTTTCATTATAGGCATTCTGAAGCATTTCACTGAATTTAGTTAATTCTAGCATTAAATTCTGCTCACTAACTGTAGTAGCAGGAAGTATTTCTTTCGAAACATTGATATCTTTCTTTATTTCCTTATATTTTGCAATAATAGATTTAATACGAACAATCGTATAGAGAATATAAGGACCGGTATCTCCTTCAAAGGAAGTAAATCGGTCAACATCGAAGATATAATCCTTGGATACTTGATTGGACAGATCGCCGTATTTTAATGCTGCTAGTCCTACCTTAGCCGCAATCGTTCTTGCTTCTTCTTCCTCCATCTCACGGTTTTCCATGATTTTACGGAACACTTCATCGTTTACACCTTTGATTAAGTTCTCAAGACGCATTACCCCACCGTCTCTGGTCTTAAACGGCTTACCGTCCTTACCATTCATCGTACCAAATCCAATGAAGTTTAATACAGTATTCTCACCCACTAATTTTGTCTTTCTTGCACAGCGGAATACCTGTTCAAAATAAAGTTCTTGCCTCTTGTCAGTAATGTAAATAATGCGATCCGGAGCAAACAACTTCATACGTTCTACGATCGTAGCTAAATCTGTTGTGTTGTAAAGGGTTGCACCGTCTGTTTTTAAGATCATGCATGGAGGAATTTCCTTGGTATCGGTTTCTTCCTTAACATCAACTACTAAAGCACCATCACTAATTCTTGTATAATTATTATCTTTTAGATACTGTATCATCTCAGGTATATAAGGTTGAGCATCACTTTCTTTTTTCCACAGGTCAAAGGATACGTTCAATGTTTCATATATATTCATAAGGTCAGATACTGAAACGGATAGCATATGATTCCAGATTGCTGTATAACCTCTATGATTATTCTGTAATAGATAAGTAATGTTCTTTGCTTCTTCTTTAAATTCAGGATTACTTTTGGAGTATTCGCTGGCAGCAGGATAGATTTCTTCTAACTCAGAGATAGTAAAAGGTGCCTCTACCGGATAATCTCCAGTGAAGCTTTCGTCAAAATAGGGAAGCTCCGGTTTTCTTCTTTTTAGCTCTGCAATTACAAGTCCCATCTGAAGACCCCAGTCCCCTAGATGTGCATCACCAATCACTTTATTTCCCATAAAACGTAGCATTCTCTTTAAGCTTTCACCAATAATTGCAGAACGCATATGTCCAACATGTAACGGTTTTGCAATATTAGGTCCGCCATAATCAATGATCACTGTCTTAGGATTTACTTCCTTCTCGCATCCAAAATGCTCTTCTGCTTTCATCTGATTTACATAATCAGCTAGAAATTGTTCACTTAATGTTATATTGATAAAGCCTGGCATAATTGCTGTAATATCTTTAAAAGTTTTACTGGATTGTAACAGCTCTACGACTTCCTGAGCAATCTTAATCGGTGCAGTTTTGTACTGCTTTGCGGCAGCCAGTGCCCCATTGCATTGGTATTGGCATAAATCCGGTCGATTGCTTAAGGTTACAATACCGAATTTTTCATCGTAGCCTTTTTCTATAAAGGCATGCTTCATCTCTTCTGTAATTAAATCTATTATCTTTTTCATAATTGCCTCCAGTTCTTCTTAACTCAATCAATACTTTAACATAGATGGTCATAATTGTCATCATCCTAAGCATAAAAATTATACATAATTTCGTAAATTGAGCTATTCTTTTCCTGTAATTTGTTGTATATTATTCATGTTGATATATTTAATAATTACAACTTTGATCATTTACATATTGGTTTTATATTAATTTGGATTGTTTTATTATTATGCAAAACAGATGTATAAACTATCTTTGATTTCGAAAGGAGAAATAAAATGTTCGGGCTTTATTTTGGGAATTACTTATTGGAAAAGAATAAAATTTCTCAATCACAATTAAAAGATGTAATGAAGCAGCATTCAAATTCTAGGGTTAAGCTTGGTCTAATTGCAATCTCCGAAAAACTAATGACTGCAAAACAGGCAGAAGAAATTAATCAACTGCAGAAACAATTGGATAAGCGTTTTGGAGATATTGCGATAGAAAAGGGCTATTTAATAGCAGAGGAAGTTACACATCTTTTAAATCTTCAGGGTAATCCCTATCTTCAATTTGTACAAAGCCTTATCGATCTGCAAATCATGACATTTGCAGAAATTGAACAATGCCTGGAAGCTTTCAAAAAAGAGTATCATTTATCCGACACTGATCTAGAAGCAATAAAAACCGGTGATATCGATTCTATTATACCTGTTTTTGCAGATGTTAATGCTCCCTTCATTGGTGATATCATCAGTTTGTCCATAAGAAACATTGTTCGTTTTATTCATCATCAAATAATCATTAAAAAATCGTATAAATCCTCAGAATATGAGTTTACGAATATAGCCTTTCAAGAATTATATGGGGATCATAAACTATTTGTTGGGCTGGCCAGTAAAAAAGATGAATTACTAGCAATCGCAGAGCCTTATGCAAAAGAAACCTTTCCCCGTATGGAAGTAGACGCCTTTGATTCTGTTTGCGAATTTATCAACTGCACCAATGGGTTGTATGCCTCTTCTGTAAGTATGGAGGACATTAATCTTGAGTTGGTTCCTCCGCAGTTTTATGGCAATCAAAATAGGAAAGTATACGGTAACTTTACCATTGTTCCTTTCTTCCTAACAGGAAATCAAGTTGATCTGATTGTAGCTCATAATAATGATGTTAAAATAGATTAGGGGGTAACTATCATGGCGAGAATTTTACTTGTAGACGATTCCAAGACTTCAAGAAAAATGCTTCGTGGAATCTTAGAAAGTACTGGCCATATCATAGTTGGTGAAGCTGTGAATGGGGCAGACGGAATCATTCAATATAAAGAAATGCAGCCAGATTTAACCACAATGGACATTACCATGCCTGTCATGGATGGTATTGAAGGCCTTAAAGGAATTATGGAACTGGATAAGGATGCAAAGGTTATTATGGTTACTGCTGCCGGACAGAGAAATAAGATGGTGGAAGCCATCAAATTCGGTGCTTCAGAATTCCTTGCTAAACCCTTTGAAGCTGAGCAAATCACTTCCATTATTAAACGAGTATTGGAATAGGTTCTTATTCATAAAAAGGGTGAGCTTCTGCTCACCCTTTCAATAATGAATGCATTAATTATTTGGAATAATAACTGCTGCTATAATATATGCAATGATACCTGCACCGCCACAGAGACCGAATAAAACCCATAATAATCTTACTACGGTTGCATCTAGGTTTATATAGTCTGCAATTCCTGCACAGACGCCACAGAGCATTTTATTACGAGATGATTTATAAAGTTTTTTTGGTTCCATATAAAAATCCTCCTTTTCGTTAATTAATTTTAAGTTCAATCTTACCGATACCGCAATCTAAATCAAAATGATTTTCTAATTCCTTAGTATCGCTCCTTTGTTCAATAATTCCGTGATAACTTTCATTATTAATTATAACACTTCCAATCCCACAGTCAATCTGATAGGAATATTCATCCTCATTACCTTCAAGATCTAAAACAACTTCACCAATACCACAGCTTACTGTATTTTCACCGGTTAATCTGCCTTTGATGTTTACATTACCAACACCACAATCCAGATAGATATCCTGAGCTGACATTTCATTAATCTCAAGCTTGCCAGTACCAACATCATATTCTGAGCTTTCCAAAACTACTAATTGATCTATGACTAACTCTCCCGCTCCAACGGAGAAGTTTCCTGTTTCCGCTGTAAGCTTTTCTGCTTCAAGGCGTCCTGCTCCAAGATCAAGGTAACATTCCTTCAGGGAAACATCATTTGGTATCGTGATTACAATAACCGGTGCTTTATAATCTCCGAATAAAATTTCCGGTGCAATATCAATTCCAAAAAATCCATGGTCCGAGGAATCCTGACTGATATACCATATTCCATCTTCCACATAGGATTCAAATTCTTCGTTATAAAAGTTCTTACCTTGAATAGAGAATTCATCTCCTTCTTCTATTGTAATATCTCCATAACCAATCTCAAAATTCAGACTTTCTACATCCTCATATTTCTCATCATATGTGTATGTAGCATGGTCCTCATTCGTACTTCCATTATAACTATTATCTCCATTCGTAACATCGTTATCATTACGATTGGTATCAAAGTAAGAATTATCATATCGACGTCCTATATTAAATATTGTAACATCTGCCAGCCTCATCCCGTTTGCTGCTGCAATCACCATCAAAACCAGACCAAATCCAATTGCAGCAAATGCAATCCCTAACCAAACCTTAACGAATGATCTCATGCCATCACGCTCCTATTCTTAAAAGGTAACCTGCATAAGGCTACAAAACCTCTGATAATGGCAGGTAATACAGTTTTTAATAATAATACACTGAACATAATAAATAAAATTCCAACACCCAGTAAAAGGAGGCCACTACCACACAATAGCATACCGAGCAAAGGTACTGCGATTAATTTGAATAGTCCAACCACTACTAAAGCAATTCCGGCTGCAACCATTGCTATTCCGCTGATGCCGAAGCCAATAAACATTCCTAATACTGCCATAGCTACCGAAAAGATAACACTAAATACAGCGATGATCATTGGTAACCCAATCGGTATTGCAAAGATGCATAGTATAACAATCAAAGCTATTCTGGCACTCTTATTCGTTTCATTATTACTTTTTGTTTGGTTTGCAGAATTATTCGTATCACGATAATTCCCAGATCTGTAATTATACGTGCTTTGTTCCTTTGCTTTTTGTTCTTTTTTATTCTGATCTTCATTCACTTCCACATCAACAATTTCAAACTTTGGATCCCGATATAAAGTATCCTGATAACCCTTTTCCGTAAATACCCCTCTTGTTTCCTGTTCAGAAACATTTGCACTTAAATCAGCTTTGATAATCCCAGCGATCCTGCTTGGTGATTCTAACTGCTTAATGACATCCTCTTCATTCTCTTCACCAGCATCTTCAAAATAATCATTGTAATACTGTAATGCTTCTTGTCTTTCATCTATGGGAATATCACTTAATAAGCTTTCTAGTTCCTGCATAAACTCTAACCTAGACATCTATTTCACTCCTTCAAATATGATATTTATTTTCCTATTATAGCTCTTCCACTCTTCATGATACAACCTCAGCTGTGCCATGCCCCTGTCTGTGATCTTGTAATAACGCCGATTTCTCCCACCAAATTCCATATCATATACTTCTAGACAATCTTCCTTCTGAAGTCTTCTTAGTACCGGATACAAAGTTGATTCTGATACCTCTATCGCTTCTCGAACATCCTGTGTTATTTTGTAACCATAGGTTCCATCCGGTTCCTTTGAAACTACAGCAAGAACAATCGCATCCAACAGCGCTGAACCGGTATTAAATACCATGCCATCCACTCCTTTTAATTCATTTTAATTTTACATGTAAATTGTCATTTATGATTTTATAATATTATATCCATGGCAATACTATATACCATATAATATTATATGTCAATAAGTTATTTAATATTTTTATAATTATTTTCCATAATGTCATACTAAAAAATAGTTTATGAAATTGACAATAGTGTTTTTAAAAATGGAGATTGAAGGTTACAAAAAAGTTGTTGAAGTTAGCACCACACCTTTATATAACGAAAAACTTTAATAAAAAACTTCAAGAACATATAAAAAAGGCTTTCATAGCCTTTAACAAGCTACTAAAGCCTTCTTATACAAATCATTTTCATGCAAACTAATTGATTCCATTACCTAAAATACAAATCAAATATTTTCTCTGACGTTCTTGTGGCAAGAGCCTGGGTCGTCAGAGTTGGATTAGGCCCACCCAATCCATTATATAATACACTATTATCTGCAATAAATAATTTCTTCACTTGAAATGCTTCACAATTGCGATCAGTTACATAACCCATACGCATCGTACTGGTGATGTGAATAAATACATCCGGTGGCCAATTGGATCGAATAATTGTTTTTGCTCCTGCTTTTCGTAATATATCCGATGCAATATAGGCTAGCTTATTTCTCCTACGATTGTCTTGTTCACTTGGTATGTAATTGATCACCGGTATATATCCATTCTCATCTTTTCGTACAGGATCTAAAGTAACACTATTACTTTGCTTCACATCATCATCTGTAAATATGAGCATACTCAAGGTTCTATCATAATTTCTCATAAACTCTTTTAGCTGTACTCCAGCCACTAAGCCTTCCACATCCCATGGAACATAGGGATTTGACTGATGTAAGAAGTGATATCCTTGACTACTGGTTCCATATAAAAGGGAAGCATATAGTCCTGGACTCATTCCAAAAGTTTCTACAACCCCTAGCCCAGGATAATCAAACCTTGCAGCAGCATTTTGGCCCACATATGGTTTCACCTCCGGGACTCCCAATATATCAAGTATATCCTTCTCGTCAAAGATACCTGAGATACAATCAAACCAATGATTTACCAAACCTCTTCCAACCCATGGATTATCGGGTAGTTTCGAATTAAGCCATAATCTTGGTGTCTCAATCCCACCTGCAGACATAACGACTATTTTTCCTCGTACTTCAACGATTTCACCAGTCCATGTATCACGATATAAGACACCAATTGCTTGTAGGTTATTCATATCATCCGTATCCGTTAGTACTTGTATAACAAAAGCATTGGGTCTTATTTCAACATTTCCTGTCCTTAGAGCAAGTGGAATATAACTTACTAAGGTTGATCGTTTTGCAATTCCGTCCACAGTCCGACCGATACGACACCCATTAACACAGTGTCCACGCAACGTACATCCTCCCGGAAATCCGCCTTGACTGTCTGAACCTTCTAAAAGTCCTCTTGCCGGTAAAATAGCATTTGGTTGCGGTCGATATCCTGGGCTGGTGACATTCGGTGAGTCAAGGAGACTCCACCCTGCTTTTTGGGCACCATAATAAAACAAATCCTCTTTCGGTGTCGCAGGTGCAGGAGATACCGGTAATGTTTTCTCCACCATCTCATAATAAGGTATCAGCTCTTGATATGATATCGGCCATATTTGATCAACTGCCTGTGGAAAAGCACGGGGAGAATTGGCAAAATAATGCAGGGTAGTACCACCAACTCCGGAATTTTGCCAAGTAAACCCTTTATGCGGAATATCTCTTGACCATGGCCCTATATTTCGATTCGCAGGTCCCCATCGAAATTTACCATAGATAAAATTATTCATGTCATCTTCCAAATCAGTAAAAGACTTTCGTAATATTTCTACATTCAAATCTTCATAGCTAGAACTGCTCTCTGCACCAGGTTCGGTATTGGGGTTAGGCCATTTTGAATTACCATACCATGGCCCGGCCTCCAGCACTAATATTTTTAAGCCTTTCTGTCCAAGCTCATTGGCGGCAACAGCACCTCCTCCCCCTGCTCCTATGATAATTACATCTACTTCTGCACTCATTCATTCTCCATTCTGCCAGACTTACGGCATATATAATATTTTATGGTATGATGGTTTGCTTACGTATTGCATAGTACTCCTTCACAGATGATAGATAACTAAAGGATGGACCAGGATAATTTACTTGTTGCCAGCTTTGAGGATTAAATTCCAAGGTGCGTTGACTAGGTTCTAGAAGACGGGTAGACCCATAGCCGAACCATTCCGAATAATAGCCCAACATAGTATATCGATCTAACGTACTGGTTATGGAGAGTGATCCTGAGTAATTTTGCAACGGTATAAAAGCTTCAAAAAAATAGGTCTCATACTTATCCAGCTGGTTTAGTACTCCAAATCGATCCTCCAGGGACAAGCTGGCAAAGGTTACTCTTTGTGGTATTCTCCAGTGGTATCCTTCCTTCATAAACATGTATTGTGTCGCTACAAAATTAATAAAGTCCGCCGTTATTTTATCCGTAGGAATATTATTAAATTGAAGCATCATAACCAAATATTCATCTGTATAAAAATCCAATGCTCCATAATACATCACCTCACCATAGAGGTAAGCTAAGGAAGGTGTTCTGGGTAGGATGGTATCCACGAGAGCCATAAAAGTTTCATACGTGTATTGCATATTTAGATTATCCTCTTGGTAGGATGTATTCTCGTTATCCAAATGATCAGCACCGTTCTTTCTATATTCCTTTATAAAATATTTTTATTTTAAAGATATATGAGTAATTATTTCATTTTTTATTTAATAAAATAAAATAGCTTCTTCGTAATTTAACATAAGTTAGAACTGAACATAGCAGCAAAAAATGGAGGCGTTATGGAGTTTCAAGATAGCAGAACATATAATAATCTTATCGCTGCTTATGAAGATGAGTTAATGCTAAGCACAAGATCTTCAATTAATGCAGATATAGCAAGAAATTCAGGATATATGGAAATAAACAATATTTTTGATTCCATCGCAAGAAACAACAAAGAACATGCAAGAATATGGCTTAGACATATCAATGGGGGAACATTACCAGATTTGTCTACAACCTTATATGAAGCTATGCAATCTGAGAACGAGATGGCTAATACGATTTATCAGGAATTCTCACGTATTGCAAGGGAAGAAGGTTATGATGATATTGCTGCTTTATTTAGTGGAGTAGCAAACATAGATTACAATCATGGGATTCAATTGAAAGATCTTTATGAGGATTTAGTAATGAATCAAATTTTTTGCAAACCAGAAACAAGACTTTGGGTTTGTATGCAATGCGGGAATATCATGTCCGGTAACTGTGCTCCAGATATCTGTCCAGTCTGCGGATTTCCACAAGGCTTTTATCGTCTTTATGAATAATCTACGAGATGAAATCTATTACTAAACAATTTCCATCACGTAAAATTATTATCAATAACTCTGATCTAGAAGTATTAATGCTATGTATATCAATTGATTGCGATACGGTGACTCCCCGTCATTATCTATATAAACGATTTATATAGCATATTTAATAATGATAGTATAAAAACTTCCGCTTTACCAGCCGGAAGTTTTTATACTTTACATTATTTATTTGTGATGCTATCTGAAACCTTATTTTTATCATCTACTTCACAACAACTATTCTTATTTTTACGAAACATCATAAACAACATACCACCCATCATCAGGGGGCATATCAGGGGAGCTATTAATCCTAAAAAGCTTGCAATGATAGGACTAAATCCTGCTACCACTGGTAATGACATAATAATAAGAATTGGTAGCCCACAACATAGTAGCATATGAAACATATGTTTTAGGGGACTATGACCATGGGAACTCAGGTTATTTTTCTTATTTTTAAATAAGTTCATTTTTGTACCCTCCATATTAAATTATTCAATGAATATGTTGATTTTATGATATCAAATTAATATGGAGAAAGTATGGAGATTGTCGTCTTTTATTCCATAATGTAATAAAAAGCTTCCGGTAAATATATCACCGGGAGCTTTTTTACAAGTATGACTATTATTTTATTTACCTTCTGATATTATTTTCTGTAAACCAACTGATTCTCTAGTCTATATAACTAACCACTTTGCATGGCTGTCGATAATATAAATTCGTTATTCTTATTCCAGTCGAGGCACTACTAGCACTTATAACCTGTCCGTTACCAATATAGATCGCTACATGGTTAATGGTTCCATATCTTTGATAAAAGACAAGATCTCCCGGTTTGATGTTTTGTATCGATACCGATCTACCTCCAACAGCCTGTGATCTTGAGGTACGGGTGATACCAATGCCAAAGTTAGCTAATACTGATTGTGTAAATCCGGAGCAATCCGTTCCATTGGTTAAACTTGTTCCACCCCAAACATATGGGTTTCCTTCAAATTGTAATGCATAATTTACGATCTGGCTGCGAAGTGATGAAGAACTTGAACTGTTATTATTTCCTGTGTTTGTTGAGGAACTATTATTTTCAGCCGTTCTTTTCACTTCTGCTTCTATCTGTGCTTGTTCTTCTTCAATGGAAATCGCTTCTTTATATTCCTTCTTTACTTCCACAAATTCAGAGGATACATATCCGGTAGTGTTTCCTTCCAAGGACACTTTCATCCATTCATTCTCTTCCTTTATTACCTTAAGCTCCTCCGCCTTCGGAACCAAGCTCAATACACTGGAATCTAGACTAGCCTCTTCCCTGACTTTTAATGTGGTAGCTGTTACACTGGCCATCGTGGTGCCAACTTTTTTTGACAGTTTCTCAGCCTCTTCGCCTGTAACAAGATAATCTGATTTTATGTAACCGGTTACTGATCCTGATGTTATCTTATACCAGTCTCCTTCTTTCTCCAGAATGGTTGCTGCTCCATTCCGATATAGTTTTCCTATAATTTCACTACCTTCTTTAGCCTCACTGCGAATATTCACATAATCAGTGACATTTGCAAAGGATAAATTATGTACTACTGATGTAATGTCAGATAAAAGGTTATTTATTTCTACTATGGCATTATCATTGGTTTGGTACGCTTCTTCTAGCGTTATATTTATTCCTGCTACCGGAATCTCAGCAGTTTCTGCTGCTGCAAACTTGCTAGTGAATGCAACTGCTGAGCCAATAACACAATAGGTTACTATCTTACGTATTCTATTCATAAATTCCTCCAAGGTTTATTTATTACATAATTGTTAAATATTTATTTCAAATTTATTATATAACAAATTCCAGAGAAATGGTACTGGTATAATATGGTCACCTTTAGGTATAAAATTTTGGAAGGATCTATTTTATCAATTTAAATAACTACTAAAAAACATTAAAAAAAGGGTGAGCTTCTGCTCACCCTTTCCAAGTATTCCTTAGAATACATCATAACCTTGATCTTCGATTGTATTTCTGATTTCATCAAGATTGGTATTGGGTTCATTATAATCAACAGCTACTGTTTTAGCCTGAAGATCTACGGAAACCTTATCTACTCCGTCTAATGCACCTACCGCTTTTTTAATTGCGTTCTCACAATGAGAACAAGACATACCATTCACATTTAAAACAACACTTTTCATAAATTACCTCCAAAATTTTATTTTTATTTTTTCTCTATCTTATTTATAAAACGAGTATCAATTATTGCTTACCATCTAATTCGAAGGGCTTTAAAAACTTATCCACTTCAATTTTCTTACCGTTTTCATCCATAGTTTCAACTTTAGCAAATACCCAACCGGCAACTTTACTAGGGTCAACACCTGCATCAATAAATGGCTGAGGATTTAAAACATAGACGATATCCTTATCATTCTTTGTCATGTCTTTCGCCCATTCAAACATATTACCACCGCCAAGATCTACACCATAATGGTCTAAGGCTGCATGATATTTAATAGAGTCACGATAAAGAGTAACGATTTGTTCATAAGCTGCCAAAGGAGTAGCATCTCCTTCGTAAGTGATGGTGTTATCCCCAAGAGATTTACCTACAATAATCTTTTCTCCATCTAACATTCCTTCCGGTAATTTTGATGTATCTAAACCTGCATCAATAAAAGGGAACACAGGTAATTCCAACATAACATCATAGCCAGAACTCTGGCTATAATCCTTACTCCAGATAAATCTTACGCTACCATCCGGAGCACTGAGGCTATATCCGCCATTGGTGGTATCCTCTGAAACCTTATCTCCTACTTGGTTTAGCACTTTTTCAAAGGAAGTGATTGATGCATCACCAACCACATCTGTTTTCTTGCATGCAGCAAAACTTAATATTGCTGTAAGCGATACTGCCATAAGTATTAATTTCTTTTTCATAGTATTGTTTCCATCCTTTTCAAGTATGATTTTATTTTATTGGTTTGTACATAACAATAAACAAGTTGATTCATTATTCTATAAAAGTAAACACCTTATAAAGCGGCAATATATCATGATTCCTATTACAAGAACCAATTCATAAGTTTATAGAAATTACTTTTTATTATACCTAACATTTCCTTCTATCATTCTTTAAAAAATCAACTCTTAATGATAAGGTTTAAATCTCTTTAAACGTAATGCATTGGACAATACGGATACAGAACTGAGCGACATTGCTGCTGCTGCAAAAATCGGATTTAATAATGGTCCTCCAAAGAGATACAATAATCCTGCTGCGATCGGAATACCTGCAACATTATAACCAAATGCCCAGAATAGATTCTGTTTGATATTGCGGATCGTACTCTTACTGAGGTGAATTGCAGTAGGAACATCCATCAGGTCACTTCTCATCAAGACAATGTCAGCTGATTCCATCGCTACATCTGTACCGGAACCGATTGCAATACCGATATCAGCTTGAACCAGTGCCGGTGCGTCGTTAATACCATCACCAACCATACAAACTTTTTTACCTTCCGCCTGAAGTTTTTTCACTTCATTGGATTTATCCTGTGGTAATACCTCTGCCAATACTCGGTCAATACCAACCTGTTTTGCAATTGCTTCTGCAGTCTTACGGTTATCACCGGTAATCATAGCTACTTCAATTCCCATGGACTGTAACTTCTTGATCGCTTTCGCACTGCTTTCCTTAAGAACGTCAGCCACTGCGATGATACCAGAGATTTGATTATCCATAGCAATGTACATTGGTGTTTTACCTTCACCAGCCAATTGATCAGAAGTCGTACCAAGCTCCTGTAAAGATATTTTTCTGTCATCCATCAGTTTCTTATTACCGATTAGGGTATGAACGCCATCAATGGTTACTTCAATTCCGTGACCTGGTATAGCTTCAAAATGTTCTACTTTAAGGAATTCTAGTCCTTCTTTTTCTGCCCCTCTAACAATTGCTTCCCCTAGTGGATGTTCAGAACCTTTCTCCGCAGAAGCTGCAATCTGAAGAAGTCGTTCTCTGGAAACAGAGGAAGCAGTTACAATATCTGTTACCTCCGGTTTTCCTTCGGTGATGGTACCGGTCTTATCAAATACGATGGTATTAATCTTATGTGTTGTCTCTAGAGCTTCTCCACCTTTGATCAGAATGCCGTTTTCAGCACCTTTTCCTGTACCTACCATAATCGCTGTTGGAGTAGCAAGACCAAGGGCACAGGGGCAAGCGATAACCAATACGGAAATAAAGATTGTTAAAGCAAATACCAAGGAATGACCTGTCAGGAACCAACCAAGGAATGCAATTACAGCAATGATACATACAATAGGAACAAAATATCCGGAAACGATATCTGCCATCTGAGCAATGGGAGCTTTGGAACCCTGTGCATCCTCTACCAACTTTATAATCTGAGCAAGTGCGGTATCACCACCTACTTTGGTAGCTTTGAATTTAATCAAACCATTTTTATTGATGCTGGCTGCATATACCTTATCCCCAGCCTTCTTATCAACCGGCATGCTTTCTCCGGTTAACATTGCTTCATCAATTGCGGTATGACCTTCTAATACGATACCATCAACCGGAATTTTTTCTCCTGGTTTTACTAAGATGATATCATCGATTTCTACTTCATCAATCGGAATCTCAATTTCTTTTCCATCCTGAATTACAATTGCTGTCTTCGGTGCTAGACCCATCAGTTTCTTAATTGCTTCGGATGTTTTTCCTTTAGATACCGCTTCTAAGGATTTACCTAATAATATTAATACAATAATAACACCTGCTGTTTCAAAATAAAGTCCTTCCACCGCTCCAAAATTACCAATGGAAATCTGATAAGTGGAGTAAAGGCTATAACCAACCGCTGCGGTTGTTCCTAAAGCGATCAGGGAGTCCATATTAGGACTTCTCTGTAGTAAAGCCTTATAACCTATCGTATAAAACTTATATCCCGCTATGATTACCGGTGTTACTAATGCAATTTGTGTAAATGCATATCGCAGCGGATATTGCATAGGTTCTAAGAATGCGGGTATTGGAAATGGCAGCCACCAGATCATTGGTACCATGGCTAGGTATAATAATGGGATACCAAATACCGCTGCAACGATGAATTTTGTCCACAGAGTCTTAATTTCTTTTTCTTTTCTAAGCTTATCTTCATCAACTAAATTTTTCTTTTCAATCTCAAGTACCTTATATCCTATCTTTTCGATCGCTTGCTTAATTGCTGAAAGCTTAACCTTTTGTGGATTGTATTCTACAAATGCTTTCTCAGTAGCTAAGTTAACCGACGCCTTATCAATCCCGTCCATCTTATTTAATACTTTTTCTATTCTTTGAGCACAAGCGGCACAGGTCATACCCCCAATGGGTATCGTAACAGAATTTAGCTTAGCTTCCTCAACAATTCCATATCCAATACGTTCAATGGTTTCTTTAATCCCTGTTAAGGATGCTTTCTGTTCATCAAACTCCACAGATAGTTTTTCAGTTGCAAAATTCACTGATGCTTCTGCAATCCCTTCCATTTTACCGACAGCCTTTTGAATTCTTTGAGCACATGCCGCACAGGTCATACCGCTAATCTTTATATTTTCTTTGTTCATTACCTCACACCTTTCATTGATTGCTAATTAGAGTAACTTTCCGATGGTAACCAGCAATTCGTCTACTATCTCATTATTTCCATTTCTTATCTTTTCTACCAGACATCCTCGAATATGATTTTCCAGGACCAATTTACTGATTGAATTAAGGGCCGCCTGAGCTGCCGCAATTTGATTTAATACATCATCGCAGTACTGATCCTTCTCTATCATCCCCTTAATACCCCTAACTTGACCTTCTACCCGGTTCAGCCTAGTTATTAAGCTTGATTTTAATTTCTGTTCTCTTGAAGTCATTCTTTTACTGCATTCAGAACATTGATTATTATTCTCTATATCCATCCGGTCTTCCTCCTTCCGATTTTCTAATACTATACCCCTGTAGGGTATATTTATTGTAAAATATGATTTCTGCCTTGTCAAGGGCAGAAATCAAAATTTTAAAATAATTTTTATTTTAGTGACAAGAAGGTAAGCCTGCTCCATCGGAAATATCCTGTACGGACGGAACATAAGCACTTACTTCCTCCTTAATTGCCTTGGTATCAATGTTAGTGATATCCTCAACAACCTTAACATATCCAAAGAAATTACTTCCAACAGGATAAAAATCAAAATCGTCCTCCGGAGTTAAAGTTACCTTATTCTCTCCTTCTAAAATACCCATCTGAGCATAATACACTGGGAAAACAATTGTATTGTTGCTTTCATTCACCTCAAGGCCATTAATGATCCAGGTGGTCTCAATTCCCTTCTGCATAACAACTACTGCTGGTTTAAATCCATTTTCATCCATATCAATTTTAACGTATTGCTTTCCATCCTTTATTTCTGCGATTGCTAATTCATCTGTTGGTATTTGACTTTCACCTGATGGTATTATGGTTTGTGAATCAGAATTGCCGTTTACTTCATTACCTGATGTATCGGAACTTGCTGCAGAATCTTCCAGATTATCTACTACAGTAATCTTACTGCGTATCATTCCCATCCAGCAGCTATAAGGTATTGTACCACTTTCTGTTGGTGTGAATTCAACAACATTATCACCTGCTTTAAAATCATATTGAATCCCATACTTCGGTATAACCATACTATTGTTACAACCATTTATATCATTATCCTCTGCTATGATCGTCCATTTTACCGGAATTCCTTTTTGAACCGTGATCGGCTCATATCGACCGGAAGATAGAGATGTTGTAACAATCTGCACACCATCTTCAATGACAGCTACATTCTTCGAACCTGAATTGCTTTCTGCACTTCCCATAATTCCGGTTAAGCTTGGCATTGTTATGCCTGATAAACTAAAACCGTTGTTTAACATAAAGATACCAAGGATTACGACCAACACTGCACTGGCAGAGAGCATCTTATGAGTAAACTTCTTATTTAATAAGGAGCTTAATACTCCAAAACCAAACATCAAAGGAACGGTACCTACACTGAATAGGAACATGGAAATAGCACCTTGAAGTGGGTTTCCAGTTGAGAGGGCATATAACTGCATTGCCTGCAAAGGCCCGCATGGCATGAGTCCATTCAGTAGTCCTATATAATATGGACTGTTGCTTCTTTTTCTTCCATAGATCAGCTTAGCAAAAACCTTAGGCATATGGGGTACAAATTTTCGTAATCCAGGGAATAGACTCAACATATTAAGTCCCATGATTACCATAAACACTCCGGCCAGGATTTGAACAATTCCTTTCATTGTTCCACTAAAACTGATTACAGATCCTATTCCACCAACGATGGCACCAATAATTGTATAGGAAGTAACTCTTCCTAAATTATATAATAAACTAGGGCGTAAGGTTGCCCATTTACTAGGGGTTGCTCCGTTCTCCTGCTCTTTCGGTACGCATTGGGAGAGACAGATCCCACCACACATAGCAACACAATGGACAGAAGTCAGTACTCCGATCAGAAATAACATACCATATCCCATGCCTTCCTCTGCCAAAGGAAATGCATTAAAAAAATCAAAACCGGTAAAACGTTTCAGAAGCATATAAATTGCATATACCGTTATAACAATTGCAAGAAGATTTGTAACATCCGGTTTCTTCTTTTCTATTTCTACTGTTCTTTTTACTTTGTAATCAAGATCTTCAATTATCTTTTCAATATCAGATAGAGCAATTACCGCTGTATCATACGTAATTTCCGCTATTCCTTTTGTGTAGCGTACCGAAACACCAGTGATTCCTTCTGTGCTTGATAATTTTCGTTCAATTCTGTTTTCACAACTTACACAAGTCATTCCTTCAATATAAATAGTATTATTCACTATTGTTGATGACATAAGTACCTCCTTGTTCATCATTCTGTTATTGAACCTATCATAACATGACTTTATGTAGAATTTATGTAGAAAGTAAAAATGTATTTTTGTCATTGTTTCATATAATTTCATATTAGTATTACATATATTGTAATTTATCATTTAAGCAGAATCTAAAAAAGCTGTTTCAGACACATTCCCATCCGAAACAGCTTTACATTATCTATTTATGTTTTACCAAATACCTTGAGCCATCATTGCCGTTGCAACCTTCTCAAAACCGGCGATATTAGCACCAACAACATAATTACCTTCTGCATTGTATCTTTTTGCTGCACTATCCATGTTATGGAAGATGTTAACCATGATCTGCTTCAGCTTGGAATCTACTTCTTCAAATGTCCAGCTTAATCTCTCACTGTTTTGAGTCATCTCCAATGCTGAAGTAGCTACACCACCTGCATTTGCTGCTTTACCAGGTGCAAATAATACACCGTTCTTAAGTAAGTACTCTGTTGCTTCTAATGTAGTAGGCATATTAGCACCTTCTGCAACTGCAAAGCATCCGTTTTCTACTAAAACTTTAGCATCCTCAAGAAGTAATTCATTCTGAGTTGCGCAAGGAAGAGCGATATCACATTTTACTGACCATACCCCCCTACCTTCATGGTATTCAGAGTTCGGTCTAAATTTCTTGTATTCTGTTAATCTTTCACGTCTAACTTCTTTAATTTCTTGAAGAACTGCTACATCAATACCCTCTGGATCATAAACCCATCCGGTAGAATCACTAACGGTAACAACCTTAGCACCCATTTGCTGTGCCTTCTGCGCTGCATAGATCGCAACATTACCGGATCCTGAAATAGCAACAGTCTTACCACTAATATCCTTACCATTGCATTTTAACATTTCTTCTGTCAAATATAGTAAACCATAACCGGTAGCTTCTGTTCTCGCCAAGGATCCACCATAAGTTAAACCTTTTCCAGTTAACACACCTTCATAGGTGCCTCTGATTTTCTTATATTGACCATACATATAACCGATTTCTCTTCCACCGGTTCCTATATCTCCTGCTGGTACGTCTACGTCCGCACCGATGTATTTGTAAAGCTCAGTAATAAAGCTTGTACAGAAAGCTAATACTTCTCTGTCCGATTTTCCTTTCGGATCAAAATCAGATCCACCTTTACCACCGCCAATTGGCAGACCGGTTAAAGAATTCTTAAATATCTGTTCAAAGCCAAGGAACTTTATGATACCAATATTTACAGATGGATGTAAACGTAAACCACCCTTGTAAGGTCCAATGGCATTGTTAAACTGTACACGGTAACCAGTGTTTACCTGTACTTTGCCGCTATCATCCACCCACGGCACTCTAAATTTAATCTGTCTGTCTGGTTCCACAAGTCTCTCAAGTAGAGCTTCTCTTCTGAATTTCTCCTCGTTTGCATCCACGACTGCTCGTAAAGATTCCAAAACTTCTTTTACTGCCTGATGGAACTCTGGTTCTGCGGGGTTCTTTTTCACCACTAACTCAATTACCTCATCAACGTATCCCATATTTAATCTCCTTTGATTAAAATTGCAAAGATGGGTGCAGGAAATAAAACAAATGCGCCTTTGTATTTGCTATTCCCTATTATAAATACTTTACCAAATTAATGCAACAAATTTTTATCATTATTATTAATGCAAATTTACGTTTTTACATTCGT
Source organism: Herbinix sp. (assembly GCA_029238935.1). Taxonomy (GTDB): domain Bacteria; phylum Bacillota; class Clostridia; order Lachnospirales; family Lachnospiraceae; genus Mobilitalea. The sequence goes on along the minus strand of JAQZBN010000016.1, from coordinate 31,951 downwards.
TATCTTATATTATAGGTAGATATTACTTCTTCCTATATTAATAATACTCTATGGTATCATCCCTACTTAGGATGGTACAAAAATACAGCAGGTATACTTGTAAAACAAGCTTCCTGCTGTATTTATAGATTTTAATAATTATTTGCTTTAACTTATATAATCATGATCATACTTTTAAGTATTCAATCTGTTAAATGATTGATGATTTCTCTTTCATAGAGCATCGTTTCAACAGTATGTAATACTTTCATCAAGAATTACACAAGCTCTCCACCGCAGATCTTAGCTACAGCTTCAAATAGGAATACACCGCTAAGTTGGCAGGTTACATCCAAAGGAGCTTCTGCTTCTTTATCCCACTCTGGACCAAACAAACCAGCTTGGCTAGAACCGGTGCTCTGTTCAAGTTTTCTAGCATTAGAAAGAAGGAATTCTGAAATTTTTGTATCCTTATTCACAGCATAAAGCTGTTCCATATAACGAACCAAAATCCCTTTGAAAAGTCCACCATCTCCGGTACCTTCACTCTTTAAGACACCACTCGTGCTGATCAGATTTTCCATTGAACCTTTTGCAGTCTTTTCTGCTTCCTTCAAATAAAAATCCTCATTGGTAATTCGGTATAATTCTACTGCTGCTCCTATATAGGTACCTGCATTGTAGGTAAATAACCAGCTCTTATTCGTACTAATGGTCCCATCAGGCTTAATACTCATTCCATCATATACCAAACCGTTATCTGGGTCTACCAGGTATTTTTGTTCAAAAGCAAAGATTTTTTTCGCCCAAGCTAAATCCTCTTCCTTCTGAAATCTTTGATATACTCTTGCAGCAAGAATAGCTCCTGGTCCATTCGCGCAGGCATTTCGACTGATTCGATGCTCATCTTTTTTCCATGCAAGGCCTCCGATTTCGTCTTCCCACCAGGCTGTTTTAATATCATTCCATAGGTTAAGCGCATATTCTTTCATCTTTTCACTGCCTGTTAGGTCATACAGTCTTAAGCATGCTAATGCCATCCATTCCTCATCATCATAAAACTCATTATATAATGATCCGTTACGATCGAAGACATGATCGATGATTGTCTCTGCACGATCAGCATAAATCGGATTTTTGGTTCTTTCATAACCATCAATCAGAGCATCTGCAGCATGTGCTCTCCACCAGTAATTTAAACCTATTTCTTTTTCATCACTGAAAGGAAAGTTATTAATGACTGATTTCGTTTTTTCATTCCAGTAATTTTTAATTAATAAGTTCTGTGCCCATTCTGCATATTCATTGTAATTGTATGTATTTGCAATGTTCTTTTCCTCAGTTAACATAATTTCCTCCATCTCTTACTGTCAAATATTTATTTTATGTCGTTTTATCCAACGATACCGCTTCGTTCAATACCTTCGGTTAAACTCTTCTGTGCGAAGATATACATGATAATCAGCGGTGCAATCACCATAAGACTTAATGTTCCTGTTAGCGCAACCGTCAAAGGTTGACCATTTCCTAATCCTAATACTCTACCAGGAACCATCATTCCTTGGAAGCCCTTGAGTAACAAATTTGATAAGGTCTTTATTCTACTGAAGAACATTCTGGTGTAGAAGGTATCCGTCCACTGCCATGCAAAAGAGAACAGGAATACCGTTAACATCATGGATTTGGATAATGGAAGAATGATCTTGAAAAAGGTGCGGAATACACCGGATCCGTCAACATAAGCAGCTTCTTCCAATTCCTCTGGAACATTCTTAAAATACTGTCTCATCATAAAGATAAACAGACCATTCTTAAATGCAAAACCAGTAATAGACAATATGGTCAGTGGCCAGAAGGAATCCATCAGGTTAGCTACATTTCCAGTCAATAACTCACCAATTCCAAAAAAATCAAAGTAACGGAATCTGAGATAAAGGGATGTCTGAAAAGTGGATGGTGGTGCAAGGATTGTAAAGAATACCAATGCCATTACAACTCCACGGCCTTTAAATTTAAATCTTGCTAATCCATACCCTATATAGGAACAAATAAACATCTGTACAAGACCGCACAAAAGGGAAATAATAAAGGTATTCTTAAGTCCGGTGAAATAGTCCATATACTCTGCAGCTGTCTTATAATTATACAAGGTGAAATTACGTGGGATATATACAACAAGGGTATCCAGTAAATCCTCCTGTGTCATAAAACTGGAAGAAAGCTTCAGCAGTAAAGGGTATAGTATTATAAATGATAATCCGGTCAGTAGCAGATACCTAAGGGTATTCATGACTACTGACTTAGCTACATGTTCCAACGAGCGTTTCCGTTTTAACTTCATCATGCTAATAACCTCCTATAAATTGTAGTTACATATTCTATAGTTCTTCGTTTACTCGTTCTCATACCCTTATTCCCTATTTTGATAGAATACAAAACGATTGACCAAACCACCAACGATAACCATTAGGAAAGCTATAACAAGGAAATACATCCAAGCGGATGCGGATGCCTTACCATACTCACTCCGATTAATGAAGTTCGATATTGTGTTCATCATTACATTGCTATCTCTCGTAAACGAATCTACTAAGGTATATACTACATTGGTTAAAATCAATGGACTTATCATAGGAAGCGTAATTTTCCAAAAGCTTTCCCATTGTGAACATCCTTCAATTTGCGCAGCCTCATACAAAGAAGGAGCAATTCCCTGTAAGCCTGCTAAGAAGATCAGAATTTGAACACCGGAGGTACTAACTACGTTATAAATATTAGAAGCAACGGATACCGTCATCTGCGTCAATACAGGACTAAAGGAGAGAATATTCGAAAAATAATGTTGCAAATTGGCCGCATTGAATAAATTATCTACTTCAGCCATCGCACTCATTGTTTTACCAACATCAATACCCTGGTATGCATTCATAACAGAGTTTGAGGCATCTGCTTTAGTGATAATACCGGTAGCAAGAATAACCGGTATAAAGAAGATTGCACGAAATAGAGTGCGTCCTTTCATCTTCTTGTTCAGAATAATAGCAATAAACAAACTGAACATGATCATGATTGGAATGTTATACAGCATATCTCGTGTGGAATTGCGAATATTCCGAACGAACTCAGTATCTACTGTTAACATATGCTTATAATTGTCAAACTTAACATTATTTAATATGATTCCACCTAAGGGATCTGTCTTAATCTCCATGAAACTATATCGAAAGGAGTCTATAATGATCCACATAAAGAACAATAGGAATCCTATTACAAAAGGTGCAACAAAGAACCAACCCATTCTGGCTTTTTTAGCTTCCAGCGATACCGATCGTTTTTTAATCTTTTCTTTTGCCATGTTACTCTCCTCCTATCTGCTTGATTGCATAACTCATAGGAGCAATCGTTACCCCTTGGGTCTCTACCGTTTCGTCGGAATAGTTTACATAAATTTCTGTTCCATTCTCATAGGTGGTAACGTAAACATCCTCCATCAGCTTACTATGATCCTTGATCGGAACGTTCTGTACACCAGATAAAGCTTTATTTACTTCTTGATAAATTTCAACAGCCCGATCCTTCCAATTGTCATAATCTACAGAGTAAAGGTCATCATATACATAACTTTCTTTTATAATAGAACCTTCATTATAACTGAGTAAGAAGTAAGGAATACAGCCATATTCGATATTATTCAATATAGCTTTATTGATTTCACTGGATAAATTAATTGCTGAATCCGCATATTGAATATAACCGTGAAGAGCGATTTGTATAAATGGTACGCTTTGATCAGCAATTAAATAGGAGCTGTCTGAGGTTGGCATATTTAATATATAATCTGCATAACCAAAGGTATAAGCATTACCACCGTCAACAATAATCTCTTCATAAGATTCATCTGCTTTTCGAAGCATTTCAGCTGAGATGTTTTTTGAATCCTGTCTGTTTACATAATTATCTTCATCATAATTTGAATTCAATACTTCACCAGCACTACCAAGGGAGATATTGGATAACCCAATATTACTATAATCCTTAGTAAAACTATCGTAGTATGATAATACAGCCTCTGGATTAACACAAAAATACCAGCTGGTCATACGAAGCAGAGGAGTTATAAACTTAGGATAAAATCCATTCTTCTGGAATAGTGTACGGACACCGTCTCTGGTAGGAGAATATTCATCAAGACCAGTGTTATTATCATGAATTAGGAAATCTACATCCGGAAATATATGAGCTCCCAAACTAGTTCCTTTTTCCGCTAAATCCTTTAATCCTTTTTTTCCGCCGATTACTTTCTCTACATCCATATGAGCTGAAACATTATGATAAAATCCTCCATTATACCAAGCTTTATATCGAAGATTTAAATCGGAGATTCCTTGTTCCTTAAAATATTCAAGCATTTTGTAACTATCATCAAATGTTGTTATAGCCACATTATCAACAACAGGTATGCCTAGTTTTCTAATCGGTTTTTTCACTGTTCCTATGGTTTCCAGCATAAAAGGCAGGTTTTCCTCTGCTGCAACTAAGGATATCTTACCTTCGTTTAACAAATAAGAGCGATAAGCCTGTGCCATACCCACATAATCCGCATTTTCACCAGTTAAGAATGAATACTTGAGGGAAATCATACCGTCATATCCCTTTTCATCATAAACAACCCATGGATCCTGTTCGAAGGCATTATCTGCTACATATTGAGATTTAGAACGAATCATAAAATCCGCATAGGAGGTATTATAAGAATGACTTAAATTACCAATTTCCGCATTGATACCGGAAACAGCGTCGCCATCGGTTACGATACCAAAGATCGCTTGTTCTGCTGTTTTAACACCAAACACCGGATAACGGAATTCATACTTCGTACTTCCTCTGTCGAGCGTTTCCTCTGCTCCATCATTACCATACATTTTACCTCTGGTTAAAAATGTTGTTTTACTGCCATCATTATTAAATCCTATTAATGTACCGGATCCATCTGGTAAAAAGATATAACCTTCTTCCCCTGTCATTCCTGCTCCAAAATAAGGAAGCATGGAGATATAGGTTAAAAAGAATTTACTCTGATCATACTCAATTGCACCGGTATTTAGAGATACATCCAGAGAATTTTCATTTAATATGTAATCAATGGATAATTTAAAGCAAGGAAAACTTTCTGCTGTTGAAACATAATTTAAATTAGCATATTCCTGTTCCATTTCTTCATAAGTGTATCCTGCTTTTTGAAAATATCCTTCCAGAGTCTTTTTATCTCTGTCATTCACAGAAGTCTTGAGCGTATAGATATCCGTAGTCTCTAGAATAGGATATTTCGCTTTCTGTTCCTCATCTGCTGTTTCCAGAGTGTAGAAAAGATAAAACGCCTTTACTTTCTTTGCTGCTAAGGAACTATTTGCTTCCTCCACTCTCGCTAAGAGAGCATCAAAGCTAGCTGCGCTAATTTGTTCCGGAAGTAATCTTGTAGTCTCCGGGCGACCCATAACCATATTTACTCGGATACCGTTATCAAGCTTAGCCCAGGTTACCTGATTTAATAAAATAGCATTGGTATAGCTATCAAATACGGTTGTAGTTTTTGAATCTTTATTATAATAAGTAAGCAACAGTGGTGATCGCAGCTGATTCTTCACAACATCAGAAGCTTTCGCATCCTCTAAGGCGCTCTGTGGGGAGGAGGTAAATATTTCACCGGTTCCCTTGTCCTCTACCGCAACACCGCCAGTTTCATTATCAAAATAAAGTTTTAACAAATCATTTTCTACTGCAAGTTCTAACCCTTCACCAACTACACTATTCTCATATTCTCCAACGGTATCACTCTGGCTGTAGATCGGCCGTGATACGCTCTGCAGCTTCGGTCTGACTGATATCTTCCATATGGCAAATGCACAGATAAGAATGGCAGCAATGATGATGATGAAAAAGATTATTTTCTTTTTTCTTGTTACCGTTTTCATATATTCACTCCCTTAAATTCTGTAAATAATTTCGTTAACAATCGTACTGCCGAATTCCCACATCTTGCTTATTACATTGATAAATAGAATGCCGATGAAAGCGATAAATCCCATTCCAATCAGTGATAGCACAGTTGTCACCGCGTTCTTAGTCAAACTGTATTCATTGGTTGTAAGTATTCCGAAGAAAATTAAAAATATTGCCCAATATAATCCAAATGAATTCATAAAATCAACAAATTGAATTTCACTTTCCGTTACAAAGTTTGATAAAATCGTAGCAGGGATTCCAAGTAGTACAATAGGGGCTAGGGAATAGCAGGTAGCTATGAATATATCACGCATTTTTCCTTTCCCATCCATTAAGGTGGTAAGAGCCCAATTTGCTATCGTCCATAGGATAACAATGAAACCAACTGACATGAAAGCATCATATAGACTGATCATCCTCCATTCAGATCCTGTAACAATATATCCACTAGCAAACTGCTTAAATAAATAGTTAAATATTGCCAGAGCAAATATTATAAGTGCTCCTCTCATGCCGCCTCTATGATCACGTTTTAGTTCATAATAACCGTCAAAGGGATGGAACATCGTATAATAGGCATAACATAATTCTTCTTTGATGGTTCGCTTGCCATGTTTTGACCAGCCAGCTTCATTAACTTTTTTAACTTTCTTAGTAATAAAGCCTAATACCAATAGAATTAAGATAAACCCAACCGGAATAAGTAGAAAATAATCTGCAATTAATTCTTTTCTATATTCTGTGAATGCTTTTCTATAACCACTCAGGTTATGGCTTAGCTTATAATTTTTCATGGCATCTTTGTATTGCTCCAGACGCATATTCGAAGAAGCAACACCGGTATAAGCCTGGTCATAGTTGGAATTCATCTCCAATACTTTTGTCCACTGTTCTGCTGATTCGGTATACTTACGATTATTCTGAAGTTTTAATGCAAGACCAATGCTATCACCATACTCAGTTCGTGAATAAACTGTTACAACACCGGTATTTGCATCCAATACTAAGATATTATTTCCTTGATAGCAAAGAGCAACTGGCTTCTGGAATACACCAATCTGAGTTCCCGATCCGCCGAATACATAAAGTAAATTACCATTGTAATCATAAGTAAACACTCTGCTATTGGTGGCATCCAACAAACTATAGGTACCATCTTCACCAATGGTTACATCAATGAATCTGGATACATCATTTTGCCAATACATATCGCCGCCTTGACCGAACGGCCCATTGCGACGTAAAACATCCACACCTGCTGGGTTTAATTTTTTAATCGGTGTAGCAGACTTATCATTATTCATCATAGATGAATATTGAGCCCATGTATCAAGTGCACTTGAGGTAACGTAGGAGAAGCCCGCTGAATCGATTGCTATATTGTTATACTCTGTTGGAACATTCTGTCTTGATCTTGCTTTCTGAGCGTCGGTTTTAAATAAATCGGAAATAATATCCGAAAAACTTCCCTGTGTTTTCTCTGCACCGATAAAGCCTGCAAAGTTTCCATCAGCTTCCAGAGATATAACACCCATGTTCGTGCTTTTTGCAATAACGTAAATTCTTTCATAATTATCAACAACTAAAGCAGAAGGTTCATAAATCAATCCCTGTAAAACATCAGAGGATGGAGCCTCGAGGATATCTAGACAGTTACCCTCAGCATCTAAGATGACAATTCTGCCATTCTTTGAATCGGCAATATAGAGATGTCCTTCGTCAGTTACATAGATACCTCCAGGCTGGTTAAATGTCTGATCTGTTCCTTCGCTATCTTTAAAACTGCTAATAATTTTTACTAACTGATAATTTTTATCTACCACTAAAATTCTACTGTTTCCGGTATCTGCAATATATATATTTCCTTGTGTATCTGTTACGATATCATTTGGCGATGACAAGGTTTCTCCCGTAAGTCCTAGGCTTTTCGTACTTATGGTCGTCTCCGGCACATAAGCATGAGGAGAAAGCAAATACTCTCCCCATGCATCGTATGTATAGGTTTCGTATGGTACTGCTGCTAACGCTTCTGAACTTACGCCAAACTGTGTAATCAATAGCAAAAAAGCAATAAGCAGAAAAATCTTTTTCTTTTTAAGCATCACATTTACCCTCCCCTATTAATCTTTCATGCCTGATGTCGACATGGTCTCGATGATATTAGACTGCGTAAACAGGAAGATAAGGATAGGAACAACCATCATCAATACCTGTGCTGCTGCGGCTGCACCTGCACGAGCAATACCGCCGCTCATAATTTGGGAAAGTGCATAATTCAGAGTTTTGAGATCCTCGCTTCTAATATAAATACTGGAACCAATTCCCCATAATCCCTGAACAGAAAACATGATTAAGGTTAACCATGCTGGCTTTACCATCGGCATGGCTATACGCCAAAATACGAAAATCTCTTTCGCACCGTCAATTCTCGCTGATTCTAAGATTTCATCCGGTATCATTTGATCCATAAACTGTTTCATCAGGTATAAACCTAAGGAGGAAGCAAATGCAGGAATTATAATGGATTTATAAGAATCAATCCAGCCTAACTTGGTGTAAACTAAAAAGCTTGGTATGGAGGTTACCGCTCCACTAAACATTAAAGACAGGACTACCATACCAAACAAGACATTCTGACCTGGGAACTTGTGCTTTGACATTGCATAAGCACATAGTGAGGCTATGAAAACATGTCCTGCAGTACCAACCGTCGTGATGAATACTGTATTGAATATGTACCGGCTAAATGGAACCCAAGAATTAGACATTAAATGGAATAAATCTTTAAAATTCTTAAATGTCGGATTTACAACAAACAATCTTGGCGGAAAATAGAAAAACTCTTCCAATGGCTTTATCGAATTACAGATTGCATAAACTAACGGTAGTGCCATGATAACACCGAACAAAAGCAGAATGAAATAAATACCGAAGTCCACAAAATAAGAACGTTTGACACCTCTCGTATGTCTCGAAAGTTTTATTTTTTTCTTCTTGTTTTTCATATTTACTCACCTACCTTAGAAATAACCTTTTGAATTAGTTTGTTGGATACAATCATTATCAGGAATAATATTGTAGCAATGGCTGAGGCATAACCCATCTCAAACCGGACACTACCATAATCTTCCAGGTGATTGAATATAGTATGAACTGCATAATTGGTGGATGGAAGTCCGCATAGAGCAGTTACAATACCACCTACACCAAATGCTCCTGTAATACTCATAACCGCACCGAACATTAACTGAGGTTTCATGGAAGGTAACGTTACATACCATAATTCCTGCCAGCGGTTTTTAATACCATCGATCGCAGCTGCTTCATACAGATGCGCCGGTATTCCTTGTAGACCTGCGATGAAGGAAAGGAAGGTAGTACCAACACTTGTCCATATCGCTATTCCTACGATCAGAGGCATCATATATTTTTCATTTTGGAACCAGAGTATTGGCCCTTGGATAATTCCGTATTTTATTAATAAAGCATTAAAATAACCCTGGGAGTCATTACTAAAGAGATATTGGAAAATAAAATATACGTTACCTGAAATCGATGGTGCGTAAAAGATTAAGGTCAAAATCGTTCTTAAAGTTCGTGGGAGCTCGTTTATCATCCATGCAAGAAATAAACATATGAGATAACCGATTGGTCCTATGATAACCGCCATAATAAAGGTATTACCAATGGCATCCATGAAGATATTATCAGATAAAAATAATCTCACATAGTTTGCCAATCCGACAAATTCCGGTGGTTCAATAATATTAAATGAGGTAAAGCTTAAGTACATTGCTATGATAACCGGTAACGCTGTAAAGCAGAAAAACAGTATCATATATGGAGCTACGAACAAATAACTGGTTTTACTACGCTTTATCTCATACAGTAGTTTTGATATCTTGTTACGTTTCAACTTATTTCCTCCCTACTACTCCAGACCGAATTCTGCTCGTTTTCTGGTTATTTCTTCGTTCGTATCCTTCGCATATTCCAGTAGTATATCACCATCTCCGTTATTATAAGCTGCATTCGCTGCAAATCCTACATTTCTAGATACATAATAGCCGCCTGGGATTTCCGGAGTTCCTGTAATATAATTCCACTGCTCTAGAAGGTTACTATATTCCTCTTTCGTCCAAGGAAGACTTTGGATCGCCTCCATATTTGCAGTAGCATACATTGCTGCTTTACCAAGAACTGATTTCATTTCTTGTGCAAATCTTGCTTGGGTAGCTGCCTCCGTCCACCAAGTAAGGAATTCAAAGGATGCATCCTTTTCCTCTGTGCCTTTTAGGATCATAGCACAAGTTCCATTACATGCTGCCGCTCTGTCAATCGTTCCATCCTCCATCATAGTCCCCGGAATAGGTGCAAATCCCCATAATCCTTTGATTTCTGGTGCGAATGCTACCAAGGTGTTATACTCTGTATAATCTTGAATTGCCAAAGGCATCTGACCGGTACGGAAACGATTTGAAAAGTTATAATCTCTTGGAAATTTGTATGTGGTAAATAGCTCAATCATCTGTTGGAATGCATCTATCGTTGAATCATTATTAAGGGTAGAAGCTGTTAAGCCTTTGTTATATAAGGAACCACCATTTTGATATAAGAAAATCTGAGTTCCTGGTAAACCTTGCGGGAAACCAATCTCTAAGTTATTTCTTTGGAGTACCGCAATTACTTCATAAAAATCTTCCCAAGTCTGTGGAACACTTAATCCTAACTCATTGAAGATATCCTTGCGATAGAACATCATAGGGAAGGTTTGTGTCTCCGGAAGACCATATACATCTCCATCAAATTCATAAGAAACAAGGGAGCTTTCATGAAATCTTTCCTTTACTTCATCAAATCCCTTTAAGTCATCCAAATTCATTACTGCATTTCTGATTGCATACTGGATCGGATCTCCCATCGGATTACCAAGTGAAACGTCCGGTCCTTCTCCTGCCAATACGGAAGGTAACAAGGTACCTGGGCTAACTAATTTTAGCTCAACATTAATATCACTATCCGGTGTGAAGCTGTCATTAATCATCTGTCTTAGGATGTTTGCCTGATCCCTACCAGAGGTGATCCACACTTCAATCGTTGTTAGGTCATCTTTTTCAACTTCAGAGGTTAAACCAAGGGAATTATAGTCTACAAAAAAGGACATGACAAAGCTCTTGATTTCATACCATGCAGCTTTAAAGAAACCAGCTTCTGCTTTTGGAAGTTTCTCCTCTACCGGAGCAAGATAAAGATAATCAATGGACAATGGCTGTTGACTAATCGTAAGAATCCAACTCGCCAAATTACCGATATTATCTTTGAATGCTGTAAAATTACTAGCGATTGCTGTAGGATCTTTGTACATTCTGCTTAATTGATGGCTTAGCTTATCAAGGATTACGGTTTGCTCTCCTTTTTTTCCTACCAATCCTTCCAACTCTTTGGTGATTTTATCAACTGCTGTAGCTTGTTGACCAATCAGCTCAATGATCTGTGGAATCTGACGTTCAAAATTATAATCTCTGTAGATATCCGGTTCTGCACCAACGATTAATAATACATTACGGTATATCTCATTTAACTCTAAAAGACTGTCATTTACCTGAGCAATAACGGAAGCCAGATCACCTAAAGTAACCTCCATACTAATCTCATGCTCTCCAGCAGTCAGATAAAACATAAAATCTTCTGTTTCATCCCCTAGAGCATCCATTTTCCATTCGCTGTCATAGGTAAAGTTAAAGTTTTTTGCTTCCTCAAATGGTATTTCTCCATCTATTCTTAACGTCCTGCTGCTGTATAAGCCGGACAAAATACTCTGCTTATATCTAAGGGCTATCTGATAAAGCCCATCCTCTGGTACATTGACTTTCCAGCTGATCCACTGACCGGGAAGCTTATATTTGTCACCACTGATGCAATTCAACTTAACCTTTGCGGGATCCTGAGGTTCCGTAATGGAGGAAGAACGATCTGCAACCGGATATAATGTGTAATCAGATTTTTGATACATATCCTCTGCTTGTATTTTGATCGGATCAGCAGTTGCTGATTTATATCCCTGGCTCTCGTATTCGGCTTTTTTTTGCGCATATGTACTCAGTTCTTGTGCCTTGCAGACCTTAACTTCTCCTATATACATAGGCTCACGGACTGCTTCTATTGTTATGACATGCGTCCCTTTTTCCAAATAAAACTGTAACGGATCGTTATAATATCTGGAAGCATCATAGAGATATACACCTCTCCATTGTGGTGTTTCCACTTGTTGCGGACGAATATCATTTCCGTTCGCATCTTGTTTAATTTCATCCGCTTCCATATATACTCTTGTAAAAGTTATGAACTGTGCCTCGCTGTATGGAATTTCTCCATCGATATAAATATTTCGTTCAATGTCATTGCCGTTACCTTCCGCTGGAAGATAATTCATAAAAACGTTATACATACCGCTTTCGGAAATCGTAACTTCCCATGAAATACTGCTATCCTCACCGGTATATACAGCACCTGCAACTCCTGCGGTCTTAGTGGTATCGGTGATCTTCTCAACTTCACCAATTGACTCGCTAAACGAATCAGCTGTAAATGTAAGATTATCACTTCCGGAAGCAGCGTCCTTATGCTGTAATAAGTATTCGCTGTAAGCACCTGCTATATTAAATTCCTGTGCACTATTTTCCTGATTGTTTGCCACAGTTTCAGCCTTTCCCTTAATACCCGAAAAAGGAAGACCAATCGAACACATCATTGAAAACAGTACAATAGCACTCGTTATCTTTTTGATATTACGTCTCATGTTATCACTCCCATGTTTCACATTTCCCACGAAACTTATAAACTTATTTCAAGTTTCTTCGGCCAATCATTCCCTGATATATCTGCAAACTCCTCTTTCTGTATTGAAATGGGACTCAAACCTCTATCTTAAACTGCGTATGTCCCCGCATCTAGTGATTTGAATCCCACATTTCAAAAAACTATATATATTTCTTATATTTCTAATCTGTTGCAGTTTCTGTCTCTTCTGGAGCTACATAAGTACCCATCATTTTTTGTACAAATTCTTCAATACCTGTTTCAACCTTAACCTCAACTTCAGCAACTGCAGATGCAATTTCTGTTGTAGGACCATAGAAGCATACGTTAGGGATGATACCAAGACCTTCATAGATCGCGCCTACCATTTGCTGACCAATGAAGCAAAGGTCAGATACAGCATATTGGCTGATATCTGCAAGAATTGCAGCAGATTCTTCATCTCTAAGTTTTGTTAGGCAGTATTCATCAAAAGCAATATCATTTTCTTTTTGTGCTGCATAAGCTAAAGCTTCAATAATAATACCGGTCTTTTCAATATCTGGATTAGTAATCGGCACTGCCATACTTGGTGCATCATGGCTTACCCAACATTGATATTTATCAGTGTTATTTCCCTTAGGAATTGGAACAATACCGAAATCATCTTCCATCTCATAAATCTTATCAGCTACGCCTCTACCTCTGGAGTAGGTATAGAATAATGCTTTACCTTGAGTAAATGCTTCACAATAAGCATCCATATCAGAACCTTCAGGCTTTGGATAGAAAGTATCGCCAACAGCTACCATTTGTTTGATCATATTGATTGAATCAAATGCTTCAGGTGTATTTACGCCATAAGTAATAGATCCATCTTCTGCTTGTTTCAGGATTTTGTTACCAGATGCAAGGTACATAACTACAGAAACGTCCCAGTCATGACCAGTTGCAAATCCGTAACGGTCATTGGAGTCCATAACGCCGTCACCATTTAAATCTTTGGATGCTGCTTTTTCATATTCTAAGAATTTTTCGAAAGTCCATTGATCTTTTGCAACTAAATCATAAGGGCTTTCTAATCCGAGTTCTTCGATAATTGCTTTGTTAAAGAACATTACAAATACTTCATCTGCTTGACTTGCAAATGGAGCACCAACACCATAAATCTTATCACCATAGGAAAGTAACTGAGTGTTGTTATATGCTGTCCAATAATCTTTTGTCATATCAACTCCAGGAACCTGGCTGATATCCATGATTCTTCCTGCACCAACGTGTCTACCAATTTCCCAAGTAGGGCAGATCAGAATATCTGCATACTTATCACCGGATAATACCGCATCAGCAAATTCAGTTTCATTATGTTGTCTAAATGTAATTTTACAATTGTATGTATCTTCAACCCATTTAACTCTTTCAATGATTGCATTTGCTACTTCAGAACTTCCTTCTTCAGGGAACCATCTATTCTGATTAACATCTGCAACTACAAATTCATATCCTCCTAAGTCAACAACTTCAGGAGCATTTGAAACTTCCTCTACAGGAGCTTCGGTTACTGTGGGATCCTCTGCAGCAGCATCATCGCCTTCTGTTGTTGCCGGATCAGTTGTGTTATTGGTCTCTTCATCTTTCTTACCGGAACAGCCAGCCAAACTGAATACCATTACAAGTACCAAAAGAATACTGATCAATTTCTTTAATTTCATAATCTCCTCGCCTCACAATTATAGATACGTTTTAACCATATCATACAATTATTGCCCTTAGTAATTGCAGAAGAATTGTCCGGGCACCTTTCTATCATTTATTTTCTTCTGCAGTATGAAATAATATAACCATTATTTCCTGATTTGTATTTCCGTACTCTCTAATTCTTATAGTTGATATAACATTTAATAATTTTTTCAATCCTCCTTATGTGATTTTCTACAAAATTGTTTCATTCAAAGGTTAAAATTTATTAAATTACCACTATTATAGTACCATGTACCCTACATATTGTCAATATAATATTATAACATACCATTAAATTTTATATAACATTTGATATATTGTTATATTGTTATATTATGTTTATAATAAATTGAAAATACAGATGAAATCAGGGTACATGGTATGAATTAAAACGTAATTACAACTCAATCAAGAATACTATGGTATTACTTTTCAAACTGGAACCAATTAACATTGAACAACCAATCTCCACCTTGGTTATATACAAGGTAAATAGTTTGCTCACCTGTAATTGATGCGAGATCAGGCATATCTGCTGAGAAACTTTCCCAAATGCTCCAGTCTCCGGTTTTATTAACCTTACAAGAACCTAACAGCTGACCATCTACACTGCCCAAATGGAAATCAACATTTCCACCATCATCCATTGCGGAAGATGCACGGAAGGTTACCTTCTTATATCCACCCTTACCAAAATCTACATTATAAGCGGTACCATCATCGTTATTGATACCACCAATTCCCATAGCACCTTCTGTATCAGCATTTCCTTCAACTGCAATATCACCAATTGCTTCTACAAAAGCTTCTGCTTCAATTGCTTCTTTTGCACTTAAAGGTGCTGCATTTAACTTAAACCAATTGATGTTGAATAACCAATCGCCACCGTTTGTAAATACAAAATAAACTTTTTGTACTCCGGTAAGATCTTTTAAACCGTCGATATCAAAAGAAAATGTTTCCCATTTACTCCAGTCACCGGTTCCATTAATATGACCAGTTCCTAATAAATCTCCATCGATGCTATTAAGACGAACTTCTACATCTCCACCATTTTCCATAGCAGAAGATGCACGGAAGGTAATACCTTCATAACCGCCCTCACCAAAGTTAATGCTGAATGCAGCATAGTCACCGTTGTTTACACCACCGATTCCCATAGCTCCTTCTTCGTCAGCATTGCCTTCTACAGCTACATCAAATGCTTCATCAAAATCTTCAACTTCAATACGTTTTGACGCATCACGAGGTCCCTTCATGAATTGGAACCAGTTTAAGTTGAATAAATAGTCACCACCATTGGTGCATACCATATAGATATCCTGTAATCCGGTAACTGCAGCCAAGTCAGGTAGATCTGCTTCAAATGTCTGCCAATTAGCCCAATCGCCAGTACCATCGATATGTATTGTACCTAATAATGTACCATCTATAGCTCCCTGATGAATTTCAATATCACCACCGAGCTCCATTCCTGAGCTTGCACGAACGACAATCTTACCGAAGCCGCCTTCACCAAAATTAACTTTACCAAACATTACATTGGAGCCATTTGTAATACCACCGAGGCTCTTTCCACCATTCTCGTCAGAACAATCTTCTGTTACGAGATTTTCACTTGCATCAAATGCTTCAAATTCAATTACTGCTTTCGCATCCTTTTCAGCAATTTCCGGTACCGGAGTTGGTTCCGGTGTTGGCTCTGCTGTTGGTGCTACTGTCGGTGCCTCTGTCGGCTCTGTTTCAACATCTGTTGAAACCCCCTCTGAAGCCGATGTGTCCTCTGTTTCGTCCTTTTTCTTAGAACAACCGATTAAGCTAAATACTAAAATCAGTACTAAGAAGACGCTCAAACATTTTTTCATTTTCATATAACCTTTCTCCTTTCTTTCTCTCCGGTTTCGTTTGCCCCATTATTTTACAAACTGAAACCAATTTAGATTAAACAGATTATCATCTCCTGAATATACAAGGTAAATATCCTGCATACCAGTGACATCTGTTACATCACATGAAAAAGTATCCCACACCCCTAAATCTCCGGTGTTTTCAATCTGGCACGTACCAAGTAATTTACCCTTTGTACTACCAAGGCGAATTTCAACGGTACCACCAGAAGCTGTAGAAGCAGCTCTAAATTGAGCTTTTTTGAAAGATCCATCACCAAAGTCTACATTATGGTAGACGGTATATGTTCCTCCTGTAATTCCTCCAATACTTTTGCCGCCTTCTAAGCATTCGTTAGTTATAATTCCTCTACACAAATCAAACGCCTCTATTTCAATGCGGTCAGCTGCATTAAATACAAGATTTGTATTCGTTCTGCAATTGTTCAAAAGTGACACTGCGGTAGATAAACCAAAGATATCATAATCCGTGGTATCGTCTGTTTTCTCATTCCACTTCGTCCAAATCAGACCTGCGGTATTACGATTATTCCAAGCGGTAGCTGCATTCATCTTCAGCCATTCCATAATATCTTGTTGATTATTATTGACCGCAAAGCGATACATCCACCTGCAAAGAATTCCTTTAAACCCGATTAAATCACCGCTGTTATCTTCATTGTTCATTACCCCACCGCTAAACATGGTTTTTATCGTATAGTCAGAAGCTGCTCTGGCTCTGTTATAATAGATCTCATCACCAAAATGTTCAAACAACAGTGCATTTGCTCCAATAAATGTTCCCTGATTATAGGTAGAAGCCCAGTGATTCTTATCACCGTCTAAATTATACGAATCGTAGACATGACCATCTTCTTCATAAATATTTGCTACAACCCAATCCATAATCTGAACTGCTTTTTCATAATAACTTTCATCTCCAAGAGCATCACCAAGGAGACATGCAGCAATCGCTGCCGGATTGTTGATACAAGCATTCTTGGTTTGATTATCCGTTCTCCACCAAATTCCACCGCCAAGATCATCGCTCCATCCTCTATCCCAGACGATTGCAAAATGATTCTTTGCTGTATCCAAGAACATTTCATCACCGGTTGCCATATATGCTCTGGTGCATGCGATAACCATCCACATAATATCGTCATTGTACTCATTACCAGACCAGTCTGATCCGTTATGAAGATTAAAGCCCTTAAAAATATCATAGATCATAGTCTTATATCGTTCATCGCCAGTATGTTCATAAGCATCAATGACTATTTCATATATTTCTGCCTGATCCCAGAACTCTGTATGTAAAAATAATCCGAACTTATTTGTATTACTATAGTAATAAAATTTGTCATTGAAACTTGTAAAACTTTGATAAGCTACCTCTTCCACATTCAATTGATAATCAGCAGGTACCACTTCCCATGTCTCACTACTTTGTAATTCTCCATTGGAATAACCAAGTCCTGTTACTTTAACTTGAATTTTCTTATTTATATCCCCTGGTGCAACTGTATACTTTTCGCCAATACTTACTTGTTCTCCATCAACCAGCCATTGATAGGAAACAATTGCATTCGCAGGTGTCACAGTTCCCACCAGCATATCTCCAACCATTGGTGAATTATTATTTAATTTAACACTTTCTACCGGTTTACCTTCTCCCTTTGCAAAGCGGAACCAGTTAATATTAAACAAATAATCTTCTCCTTTGTATACCAGGTAAATGTCATGAACTCCGGTTACCTCTTCTACATCACAACCTACATTCACCCATGAATGCCAATCCGGTCCAGTCATATTTACTTTACAGGTACCAATGAGCTTTCCATCAAGACTATCAAGATGAATTTCTATATCTCCTCCCTGCATTGGTGTTGCCACGCGAAATGCCACTCTTTTGGCTCCTTCATCACCAAAATCTACATCTTTGTAAGCTGTATAAAAACCATCTTTCACACCACCGATGCTTTCCCCTTTATCATCACTGCACTCTTCTACAACGACTCCTTCACTTTCAAAGAAATTTTCAATTTGTATCTTCTGGTAAGCATCGATCAAATCATCCTTTGCTTCTGTATCCCCTAAACTGTCTTCTTCTCCATTCGGGTCCTTATTCTCATCAGACACTTCCTTGATGCTTCCCGTTTCCTTGTCTTTTGCTTTTCCTATTTGTAACATTGTAATTGTTATACCAATTATAACAACCAATAATATAGCCGCTCCCAGTTTCAAAATAGTAGACTTTTTCATACTTTCTCCTTAAATAGATAGTGTAATTACCCTATTTTCTTTCTTTTTCCCCATTTTTACCCATTTTTCTTAGAAAAATCGATACATTTACGATATTGGATTGTAGGTACCCTACCTTCCATCAACTTGTTTATATCATACATGTTATTTTATGATATGTCAATATATATTATTAATAAAATTGCCTATCATTTATAGATTTCTCATTTTAGGCCCTTTGTTTATGTTTATAATGCACAAAAAAACAACAGTTCAATCGTTACATATACTGTACAATTTAACTGTTGTTCTTATTTTATTATTAATTGTCGATAAATTCTGACTAATTGTTATATTGATATAATACTTTATGGTTTTCAGAACAAATTTTATTCAAAAAAATTACTGGTACATAGATAATCCAACAATTCAGCAAACAACGTATTTGCCCATGCAAACCAGGATCTTGTATATTCTTCCGGCTGGTTAGGATCAAATGATTCATGCATAAAATTCGTTCCTGCATGGGTCTTGCTAATCATATCCAAACACTGCATAATTTCATTTCGATCCGTAGAGGTTAGAGCTTGCATTACAATTCCGATATGCCATACATAACCTTCCGGTGTATGAGGACTTCCAACTCCCTTAGCATATGTACCTTCTATGTAGTACGGATTATGTTTTGATAATATAAATTTTCGGGTATTTTGATAAAGTTCATCTTCTTTTTCACAGTATCCGATATAAGGCATCGAGAGAAGACTCGGCGAATTCGCATCATCCATGAATAAATAATTTTGATACCCATCTGTTTCATAGGCATATAATTTTCCATACTCAGGATGGTCACAGATGCCATGCGCTTTAATACCTTCTTCAATTTCCTTCGCAAGGTCACTGCACTCCACTGACAAAGCTTGATCATGATATACTTTTTCTGCCATTTCCTTCGCATATGTTAACGCTGTTACTGCCATCATATTGGATGGGATCAGATAGCCATAGATACAACGATCATCGGAGGGACGAAAGCCCGACCATGTCATGCCGGTTTGTTTCACAGGGGCACCTTTTCCTTGGTTCGATAAGGTATCCGATTCTGGGCAGTGTGATCTCTGAAAGTAATATGGGGATTTTTCGTGATTCTGTTCTGTTTTGAACACTCCAATCACAGCTTTAATCATTTCCTTAATCCGGTCCGTAAACACATTTTCTCTCTCGGTCTCTTTCCAATATGTATACAAAAGATAAATAGGAGCACAGAGAGAATCTACTTCATACTTCCGTTCCCATACAGATGCATTCAACACCGTATCGTCTTTATGACCTTTTCCATTAGGGCTATCATTAAAAGCATTCGCATAAGGATCGATTAAAACCATTTCGGCTTGTTTCGCAATAATACCTTCGATAATCTTGGCAAGATACTCATCTTCCTTGATGTACTTAACGTAGGGCTTCACTTGTGCAGCAGAATCTCTTAACCACATAGCCGGTATGTCGCCTGTTATAACAAAATAACTTTCATCATCCAATTGCTTCACCGTTGTTTCAATTGTATTTAAGAAGCATTGTTTGATTAGAGGTGCCATAGTAGGCATTTTCTCCTGATAATATAATTCTAATTCTTCTGCACGCTTTCGTAATATCTCTGGTATTTTAATATCCATACATATTCATCCTCATCTCTTATATCATTATATATACTATATATTACATATTATATTATATATTTATTTAATGTTATGTCAATATACTAACTGACGAAATAAAATCTTATTTATTATTACTATTAACCACTATAGCAACGGATCAGAATGGATGAACCACTATATTTTACGCAAAAAGAGATATGCAACTTTACATTGCATATCCCATTTCATAACCTTTTTGTTACCTTCAAATCATATCCTTAGCAAATTGCAATTTGTATTATGTAAAATCATTTATTTTCAATCACTATTTTATAAGGAACCAATACAGATTCTAATGTACCTTTTCCCTTCATTGCCTCTGCCAACATCTTTACGCTATTTTTTCCTATTTGATATTGTCCTTGTTCGATATAAGCAAATTGTGGTGTCATATTACTATTACTGATACCATCAAAACATACCATAGCTTTTTCGTTTTCTATACCCAATTCACGCATTGCGCTATATAAAATTCTGGCAATACCGTATTCTACTGCAAAAAAGGCTGTGATTCCCGGATTTTTTACCATAAAATCCTTTACCTTTTCGGTATCCTGATGAATCAGATTATTCTCACCAAAATAAGGTAGTGTAGAAACCAAATCCGTAATCCAGGTGGTCTCATTGGTAATAACACCATGCTCTAAATGACTGTCCACAAAGCCTCTTAATCGATCCGACACAGTTGAAGTATCTAAGCTTTTCGGTGCAACATAGCATATATTCTTATGTCCATGTATAAACAGATACTCCGTAAGTTCTTTTGCCGCTTTATAATTATCCGTCCCCACATAGGATAAAGGTACTCCCTTAAGCTTCCGATCGACTAATACAGCAGGAAACTTACGAAGGGATAACCACAATACTTCATCATTATAAGTATCATCATGAACACACATGATAATCATACCTAGAACACCTATTTCTAAAAACCTTTTAATAGCTTTGGTTTCTTCTTCTTTGTTTCCCCTAGAACATTTAAGGATCATATCAAAGCCATATTGCTTACATTCCTTTTCAATTCCACGTAATATTTCATCACCAAAATTACTGCCAAAGGAATCCAGTAAAACACCAATTAACTTATGTTCTCCTGTATCCAGTAAACCGTGTCCTTCCGACTCAAGGGTTTCATCATAACCCTCACCCAGCACGTAGGACCCCTTACCTGGTTTACGGATAATAAGCTTTTGCTCAGCCAACATTTCTAATGCCTTTTTGCTTGTAATCCTGCTCACACCATACACTTCTGATATTTTTAACTCTGAGGGTAAACAGCTTCCCGGGGGATATTTGTTATTCTGTATACTATCAAGCAAATCATGATATATTGTTTTATATAGTGCTTTTTTCTCCATATAGATACCTTCTCAATCCTATGTATTGATATATCAATATACTATCATAGGTTGGTTAATACGTCAATTACTATAATGATATTCTTAATATATTCTTTTTCTTATATCATTATATAATAGCAAAAGAAAATCTCAAATTCCTTATCCTATATTTACTAACCGCTACAGTCACACTATAACTTGCTTATACAGATAATCTAACTCACACCTTATCACTCATTATAATTATGACCAACTTCGTATATTACATTTAAAATGATGGTATTCTTTTTAAGTAGAATATGTTATAATTCTTAATTAATATCGACAAATACCTATTTCTGGATCTTATGAAACAATCAGTAAAATCCGGATATAAATAGAACGACGAAATTGTAATATAAATAAAGGAGTAAATTATGGCTTTAGATGGTGTAGTAATTTCCAATGTCGTTCACGAGCTTCGTGAGATTCTTCTAAACGGCAGAATTAATAAAATCGCTCAGCCTGAAAAGGATGAGCTTATCCTCACAATAAAGGGACAGGCTAGAGAACAATATAAACTTCTACTATCCTCCGGTGCAGGGCTTCCTTTAATATATCTCACAGAGAATACAAAGCAAAGTCCAATGACTGCACCCAATTTCTGTATGCTGCTTCGTAAGCATTTGAGCAGTGCCCGAATTCTAGATATTTATCAACCCGGATTAGAACGTATCATTAATATGAAGATTGAGCATCTCGATGAATTGGGCGATCTCCGTATTAAGTACCTAATTATCGAATTAATGGGCAAACATAGCAATATTATCTTCTGTGATGAAGATATGACGATTATTGATAGTATTAAGCGTATTAATCAGTTTGTCAGCTCAGTTCGTGAGGTTTTACCTGGTCGTCCTTATTTTATTCCTGCAACAACCGAGAAATATGATCCGCTTACCATGGATTATGAGACGTTTCAAGCAACGATTTTGAGAAAACCAATCCCTTTAGGAAAGGCTCTTTACACTACTTTAACAGGTATTAGTCCTCTTCTAGCCAATGAGATTTGCTGCCGTGCTTCCCTTGATGCTGAGCTGCCAGCCAATACAATATCCGAGTCCATAGGACTTCATTTGTTCAAGAACTTCGACCGTTTTATGGAAGATATCAAGGCTGCTGCTTTCACACCAAATATTGTTTCAAAAGATGGGACACCGGTAGAGTTCTCCAGCGTGACCTTAACTTGTTACGCTAATCATGAAGTTACCCCTTTTAAGAGCGTATCTTCTATGTTAGAGACTTATTACTCATCCAAAGATGCTGTTACAAGAATCCGACAGAAATCCGCGGACCTTCGCAAAGTTGTTAGTAATGCCATTGACAGGACAAGCAAAAAATATGATTTACAGCTAAAACAGCTAAAAGATACCGACAAGCGAGATAAGTTTAAAATCTATGGTGAATTGATCACCACGTATGGTTATGGCTTAGAGCCAGGTGCAAAAGTCCTGACAACGATTAATTATTACGATAACGAGGAAATCAGTATTCCATTGGATCCTACTTTAACTCCAATGGAAAACGCAAAGTTTTATTTTGAGAAATATGGCAAATTAAAACGTACCTTCGATGCCTTAACTAATCATATCGAGGAGACAAAGAGCGAGCTCCTGCATCTGGAATCCATTCGTACTTCTCTGGATATTGCAGTTCAGGAGGAAGATCTTAAGGAATTAAAGCAAGAGTTAATGGAATACGGATATATTAAGTTTAAGCAGGAAGAAAAGTCAAGACAACCCGGGAAAAAGCAAACTCCTAAGAAAGGTTCCAAGAGTAAACCTTTTCATTATATTTCGTCTGATGGGTATCACATCTATATCGGACGTAATAATTTTCAGAACGACGAGTTAACCTTTCAGTTTGCAGAAGGCGGTGACTGGTGGTTCCATGCAAAGAAGATTGCAGGTTCTCACGTTATTGTTAAAGCAGGTGGAAATGAACTACCGGATAACACCTACGAAGAAGCGGCAAGACTTGCTGCATACTACTCCAGTGCCAGAGATTCTAAAAAAGTAGAAATTGACTATACCTTAAAGAAAAATGTTAAAAAACCAGCAGGGGGAAAACCAGGCTTTGTTGTTTACTATACTAATTATTCTATGGTAACAGAAACTGATATATCAGGAATAACGCAGATCGAATAGGGAGGATATATAATATGATTATTGCTGACTATCACGTACATTCTAATTTTTCTAGTGACTCTACAGCCCCAATGGAAGACATGATTGATAAGGCCCTTGCACTCGGACTCAAGAAGTTATGCTTTACGGATCATATGGACATTGATTATCCGGTAGTACAAAACGGTTATACCTTTACATTTTCTTTAGAGGAATATATTCAAAAATTGCTGGATTTAAAAGAGCTTTATCTCTCCAAAATAGAACTTATGATTGGTGTAGAATTAGGACTACAACCCCATTTAAAGGATCAGCTCAATGCCTTTGCAAAGAGTTATCCCTTTGACTTTATCATCGGATCCACTCATGTTGTAGATCACATAGATCCATATTTCCCGGAATATTGGACGAATCGGTCCGAGCGTCAGGGAATACTGGATTATTTTCAATCCATTATCGATAATTGTTCCATATTTAATGACTTTCACGTTTATGGACATCTAGACTATATCATTCGTTATATACCAGGGCAAGGTGATATAAAACATACGTATGCATATACAGATTATTCTGATATCCTCAATGAAGTTTTAAAAACAATTCTATCAAAAGGAAAAGGAATTGAGGTCAATACCTCTGGCTTTAAATATGGCTTAAATCATACTCATCCTAAGGTTGAGATATTAAAACGGTATTTGGAGCTTGGTGGTGAATTAATCACCATCGGTTCCGATGCCCATAAACCAGAGCACCTTTGTTATGACTTTCAGAAGGCGGCTGAATTATTAACTTCTCTTGGGTATCGTTATTATGCTACTTTTACTCAAGGCAAACCAACCATGGAAAAGTTAGTATAATTATATTACATAAATAAGGTACTATAACAGTTCATCATCAAACTCCTAGGAAGCTTTGGTAATTTACATGTTATAGTACCCTTTTTTTATTTACCTATAATCGTTCCACCACCGACCACATAATCTCCTTCATAGAACACAACTGCCTGTCCAGGAGTGATTGCACGCTGTGGTTCGTCAAAGACGCAAAGAACCTCGTCCCTACCCGTCTTTTTAATCGTACAACGAGCTCCTTTGTGACTATATCTAATCTTAGCATCCACCACCATCTCCGAATCAAGATCTTCAATGGACATGAAATTCAAATTATTCGCATATAATCGATCTGAAAATACTTCATGGGAAGAACCGATTACCACTTCATTCGTATCAGGCTTTAGTTCAACTACAAATACAGGTTGTCCCATTGCAAGATTTAAACCTTTTCTTTGTCCAATGGTATAATGAACTAGTCCTTGATGTCTTCCTATCACTTCTCCGAAGGTATTTACAAAGTTTCCTGGTTGAAGCCCAGAAGCATCCATAAGTATATTCTCTTTGCCCAATGCAGCATTATTCTTTACATCCGCATTACTAGGATCTTTTAAATAATCAGCAATATATCCTGCATAATTATTATCCGAAACAAAACAGATCTCCTGGCTATCCGGTTTATTAGCCACTGGAAGAGACAATTGCTGTGCCATCATCCTGATTTCATCTTTCGCATAGATACCAACTGGCATCAAAGTATGAGCCAATTGAAACTGGGTTAAGTTATACAGAGCATAAGTCTGATCTTTCGCCGGTGTGATGGACTTTTGAATTGTATATCGCCCATTCGGAAGTTTTGCTATGCTGGCATAATGTCCAGTCGCTATATAAGAAGCACCGATATCCAAAGATCTCTTCAGCAAAGCTTCCCATTTTACATAGCGATTGCATGCGATACATGGGTTTGGAGTTCTTGCCATAAGATATTCCGATACAAAATAGTCAATGACATTCTCTTTAAATTCTTTTTTAAAATTCATGACATAATATGGGATATCCAATGCAGCTGCAACTCTTCTGGCATCTTCTACCGCGCTAAGTCCACAGCATCCTCCGTTTTCCTCTATGGAACAGACATCTTCATCCTGCCATATCTGCATCGTTACACCAATCACATCGTAACCCTGCTGTTTCAATAGGTATGCTGCTACAGAAGAATCAACGCCTCCTGACATTCCTACCACTACTTTTTCCATTCTTACCTCCAAGTCTAATACATTTTCCAACAATGAAAATGTAACAGCACAAGCATATCAATTCTTAACACTACTATATGAATTTATATTAATATCTAATTGCTCCTATTAATAAACGATACTTTCTTCCTCTTCACCTTCATGAATGTCTGATTTAGGTTTTTCTAACCCTTCAATATGAAGGTGATTTTTTTCTGCATAATCCCAGAGCGCAGCATGAATTGCTTCCTCTGCTAATAAAGAGCAATGCACCTTCACCGGAGGAAGTCCGTCTAGAGCTTCCATAACTGCTTTATTTGTAATCTTCAGCGCTTCAATGACCGTCTTACCCTTTACCAATTCTGTGGCCATGCTGCTCGTTGCTACAGCGGCTCCACAGCCAAAGGTCTTAAATTTTACATCTTGAATAATACCATCTGTATTAATATCCAGATATATTCTCATGATATCTCCACATTTTGCATTACCAACGGTACCAACACCACTGGCATTCTCTATCTCTCCAACATTTCTGGGATTGCTGAAATGATCCATAACTTTTTCACTGTACATAGTAATTCCTCCTATTTTATCAGACAAATAATTGTAGTTTATATGGTAACTTGTATTTATTCTATCCATAGATAAACTGGTCGAAACCAGCTATCTAATTCCTATCAGGTAAATTTATTCTATCATAAATTATTTCGCTTAATTTCTCTTTTTAATAAAATCCTCATATAACGGAGACATTTTACGAAGCTTCTCAACAATACCTTTTACTTTCTCAACAGTATAAAGCATTTCTTCTTCGGTATTATCTTCACTTAAGGTTAATCGTAAGGATCCGTGTGCAATTTCATGTGGTAAACCAATTGCCAGGAGCACATGGGATGGATCTAAGGAACCAGATGTACAGGCTGAACCGCTAGATCCGCATATATTATTCATATCCAACATAATCAGTAAAGATTCACCTTCAATAAATTGAAAACTAAAATTAGCATTATTGGGGAGTCTCTTCGTACGGTGTCCATTCAAACGCACATAAGGAATTTCTTCAAAAATACGTTTTATCAACAAATCTCTTAGTGCAATTTCCTTGTCCGCTCTCTCTTTAAGATTAGCCATGGCGATTTCGACAGCTTTGCCAAATCCTACGATACCAGGTACATTCTCGGTACCTGCTCTTCTTTGTCTCTCTTGTGCACCACCATGGATAAAGGATTTAATTTTAATACCCTTTCGGATATACAAAAATCCAATTCCCTTGGGTCCATTGCATTTATGCGCACTAGCGCTAAGCATATCAATGTCCATTTCATTCACATCAATAGTTACCTGAGCAAATGCCTGTACTGCGTCCGTATGGAATAAAACGTTGTGCTTCTTAGCAATTGCACCTATTTCTTTTACTGGTTGTATCGTTCCGATTTCATTATTAGCAAACATCACTGATATTAATATGGTAGTGGGACGGATCGCTTTTTCCAATTGATCCAACTTAATCATACCGGATTCATCTACATCCACATAAGTAACTTCAAAACCACGTTTTTGAAGGTACTCACAGGTATGCAGAATCGCATGATGTTCAATCTTGGATGTAATGATATGATTACCTTTTCCTATATAAGCTTCTGCAGTCGCAATGAGAGCCCAATTGTCCGATTCCGTTCCTCCAGTAGTAAAATAAATCTCAGAGATATCAGCTCCGATCGCCTTCGCTATGGTACCTCTCGCTTCATCTACCGCTTTTTTATTTTGGGTTGCAAATTCATATACACTGGATGGATTACCAAACTTCTCTGTAAAATAAGGAAGCATCGCTTCCACTACTTCTGGTCTGGTTTTTGTTGTTGCTGCATTATCTAGGTATATCTTCTTTTCCATTTTGTCATCTCCTAATATATTAATGTATTATACTTAGCGAATCGTGCCTGATTATAATCCACAGGTATGCTTCGTTCGATTATTATCCGTTGTACCTACTTCTGCTTGCACTTTTTTGCTCTCAGCTACCAGTTCTGATAGCATAATACCATCCACTGCAGTATTTATACTATCACTAATACGCTTCCAAACATATTTTGTTACACAGGAATCTGATTTGCTACAGCCAGTGTCCCCACTTCCTGTTTCCGCACAATCCACTGGATTTAAATCTCCTTCTAATGCCCTTAGAATTGCTCCTACCGAGATGTCCTCCGCAGGTAGTGCCAACACATACCCTCCCTGGGCTCCTCGTATTGCATTCACAATACCAGCTTTTTTTAATTTTGCTATAAGCTGTTCTAAGTAGTTTATGGAGATTCCCTGACGTTCTGCAATCTGGCTTAGAGCCACCGCTTCATCTTCTGTATGGACTGCCAAATCAAGTACTGCTCGTAATCCATATCTACCTTTTGTAGATAATTTCATACTACTCACTCCTTCTTATCGCTATTCCAGCAGCAATACGATCCATTGCCACCAGTGTATTATATCTACAAAATATTTATCGAAATTTCAACATAATATAGTGATCAAACCACTTTCATTCCGTATATCCCAAATATAAAAGTCGTATGATAATTATTACTTTATTTTATATTTTAATTCCTAGTATTTCATTTCCTACTATTTTAATTCCTATTAAATAACTTGGATTTAATATAACACCAAGTCTATTTTTTGTCAATATGATTGAATAAAGTTTACCAAATAAAATGGAATACTTTTCGGTATCTATGATTTACATTCAAAATAACATAAGTTCTCAAACAAGGAATATATTTTATACAAAATGGTTTATGAGGTTGTGCAGAATGAGTAAGAGAGCCACCATCGCAAGAAGTGGCCGATATATAAAGAAAAGTAATATATTCAAGGGTACCCTTATTTTAACCCTTGCTGGTTTTATTACCCGATTTATCGGCTTTTTTTATCGAATTTTTTTATCGAACACTTTAGGAGCTGAAAAGCTTGGTATATATCAGTTGATTTTTCCTGTATATAGTATATGCTTTACCATCTATGCATCCGGTATTCAAACATCAATCTCACGATTAGTAGCAGCAGAGCTGGGAAAACATAATCCCAAGAACGTAACAAAAATTTTAAAAGTCGGATTAATCCTATCCGTTTCTCTAGCTGCAATTCTCTCCGTTTTAGTATATGTTAATGCAGATTATATCGCATTACGTCTTTTGATGGAAGAAAGAAGCGTAGGCTCCTTACGTATTCTCGCCGTTGTATTCCCCTTCTGTGGTGTGACTGCTTGTATTAATGGATATTATTACGGTTTGAAAAAAGCTGGTGTTCCGGCTTCCACACAACTATTAGAACAATTGGTTCGTGTCCTTATCGTTTATCTTTTTGCTATGTATGCGGGTAAAGGTGATTTTACTGTAACTTGCGAACTAGCTGTATTTGGTGTAGTAATTGGAGAGGTCGCTTCCAGTGTATACAATCTCCTCTCCCTAGTCTGTACAAAATCACCTAAGGATATGATTCCCTTCGAACCAGATCCGAATGCACAACGTTTAAGTACTAGAGTGATTACGAGAGATATTGTTCATTTAAGTACACCACTGAGTGCTAATCGTCTCTTTATTAGCATTTTACATAGTATTGAAGCTGTATTAATACCGAATATGCTGCGTAAATCCGGTCTTAGTACTTCCGAAGCATTAAGTATTTTCGGTGTTTTAAATGGTATGACAATGCCCTTTATTATGTTTCCAACTGCGGTCACTAATGCTTTGGCTGTTCTTCTGTTACCTACCATATCTGAAGCACAAGCAACCAACAACAATAAATTGATTGGAAAAACCACGACAATATCAGTTAAATATAGTTTAATGATCGGCATTTTAAGTACCGGTATCTTTGTAGCCTTTGGTAATCATTTAGGCAACTTGATCTTTCATAATCAGGATGCTGGAACTTATCTTGTAATCATAGCCTGGCTTTGTCCCTTCATCTATCTGACCACCACCTTTGGTAGCATAATAAATGGACTAGGAAAGGCCCATATAACCTTCCTTAACTCCGTAATCGGTACCTGTTTTAAGATCCTATTAATCGTATTTATGATCCCTAAATACGGCATTACAGGGTATTTGATTGCTCTTTTAATCAGTCAGTTGTTAATTACATCCCTGGATGGATATGCAGTAATAAAGAATACTCATTTTCCCTTTCATGCAGTCAATAGTATCGTAAAACCGGGTATCATCATAACTCTATCCTCGCTCTTTATGAAAAAGACATATGAATACATAGCAAAAATGACGCAGTTCAATGAAGTGATCATACTACTGACTTTTTGCTTCATTCTATGCGTCATATATCTCATATTATTGTTTATTACTCATGGAATTTCAAAGAAAGACTTTAAGTAATTGGTGTATATAACATGTAATTCTTCTTGCCTTGTTCTTTTACTCGGTATAGCGCTTTATCCGCACATTCTAACAATTGCTCATAATTCAAACCATCCTGTGGATAAGTAGCTATACCGATACTTCCGGATATCGGTATCTCATAGCATTTATCTTTATAGATGGTGTTGATTGCTTTGACTAACTCTCCGGCTTTACACAGAATATCATCTACTTCTGTAACATTACCAGCGAACATTACAAACTCATCGCCACCAATTCTTCCGACGATCTCACCTTCATCAAACACCTCTTTGATACGTCCAATGACATAGGATAAAACCTTATCCCCCTGCAAGTGTCCATAATTATCGTTAACCTGTTTAAAATCATCAAAGTCAATAAACATCAGAATATGTTTATTCCCTTTATTTCCACTAATATACTTTTCAATCTTCTTTATTGTTACTTCTTTATTATATACTCCAGTCAGTGGATCTCTTGTAGCTTTATATTCCAGATCTTCCAGTTCTCGTTTATGTAAATCTACATTTACTATTTTTCCGATCACTCTGACAGGCACTTTATTATCATCCACTATGGTTTTACCCATCGCTTGACACCAGATAAATTCCCCTACTCTGTCTTTAATTCTGAATTCCGATTCTATTAGGCTTTTTCCTTCCTTTAATTCCTGACAGAATTCAAGGTAAATCCCCCAGTCATCCGGATGGACATTGTCCCTTCTTTTATCACAATTTACATAATAAGTATTGATAATTGGATGTCTTCCGAATTGATCCCGGTATTTCTCGCTATAAGTCATAACATCCGTCTGTAAATCATATTCAAATAACACATCATTGGATAACTCTGTAGCAATACGATACCGCTCTCCTTCTAATTGTAGCATGTCCTGCATCTGTTTTTGTTGGGATATATCCACAAATACAGCAGAAATCGTATGCTTCCCATTCTTTTCCAAGTCGACATTACCATTGATCAATGCATGTAAAATGTTATTATCCTTCGTCTTCATACCAACTTCGCAATTAAAAGAATCATTCGAAAGAAGCAAATGATTATTTCTTAGAATATCGACATCCGATTCCTGTACAAAATCCAATAGGCTTAATTTTGATGAAGTTCTGGCTTCCTCCTTTGTATATCCAAGCAAAGAGTAAAATCCTTTACTGGCATACAAAATACGGCATCCATCTTCCAGAACAAAATGCACAAAACCGGCGCGGACACTATTCGTAATTTTATTCACTTCCAAAGCAGCCCGCGTAACCTTTTTTTCGTTCTCCAGCTTAAATAGAACAAATACAACCATGATAATAATACATAAACTTACCGTTGTAATTACAAAAGCCAATATAAGCGACGGATTGCTCATAATATAATCCAAAAGCTTCATATACATTCTCCCAACAACACCGAACCAATATCATTGACCATCTCCTAATTCCATACAGGTTCCCTACCCATATAAAATAATATCACATATTATCCCCATCCTATGTACATGATAGAAAATGATTTTAAGATATCTGTTATTCTCTTGTTTCTTCCCACGAAACAAAACTACAATCCTATAAAACTTTTATACATGCATAACTAATATCATTCGTGTCTTATAACTCGTAAGGAGTTACCTGGTAAACGTA
>JAQZBN010000123.1 GCA_029238935.1 Herbinix sp. | reverse complement strand
CTTTTCACTGGATACTCTTACGTATATAGCAACATTCCATTGCTTCATCTGTTACCACTCCTTCGTGGTAACCATCTGCAGTTTCTTGAGTTGTTCTCTGATTATTTTCTCTATGAGTTTCTCAAAGTGTTCTTCTCCATAGCTGCGTGTGACAATGATTTCTTCTTTTTTTTGCATATAAACAACCCCCTTCTTACTAATGTATGAAGGGGGTTGGGTGATTAGTATTCTTACCAATTGAATACTGAAAGTTCGCTATATATAAATATTATTACATTGCTTGTGTTTTAGAAACCTGAACCTTATTAGGATTCAATAATTTTATTAAAATCAAGGAATACACAACTACTGCCAATATAATACTAGCATAATTTATTCCCATGATTAGAGGATTTTGAAAGTACATTCCATGTACATATACTCCCAAAACTTGGGAGCCAACGAACCCTCAGACCATGCCCCATTGTGGTGGAGAAAAGTCACTTTTCATAAAGTAATTCTTAAAGTAATCACTAAGCAAATACAATGTGAGTGCACCCCATGCTATTGTAATCACGTAAGAGAAATTAACAATAAAGAATGATACTCCTTTTACATCTATTGAGAAGAAATTTTGCAAATACATAGCCATTCTATAGAAGCTTAAGCTGTAAAGACACGTTATAGGAAGCACCAGAAAAAAAGCCGGCAGTACAGGATTATCCGGTAATCCATCTTTTTTTATCTGATTATAGATTAAATAAACTAGCTTTATGACCAACAGAAAAAAACCAATGCTTAAGGTAAATATAGAGCTAAAGGCTGCAATTCCAGCAATTACCTTATTCCCGGACATGGCAGCTATTCCTGTGCCGGTCAGATTGACTAAGCCAAAGGCGAAAACATCAAGCAGCCATATAAAATTGAATTTGCTTAAGTCTACTGATTCTGTTAGCCAGGTTTTTATAACCTTAAATTCTAGCTTTAGTAGGAAAACCCATAGAACTCCAAAGAAAATCAGGGAAGGCAGCATAAGCGCCTGCAAATTAGATGATACCTGTGGAACGAAGAATCCTATTGGTCCCCAGAACACATTTGCGCTCATTGCCAAAGATGCAATTACAGGGAATATCCCTACATTTTTATAAGAGTCACTCATAAATGCATCATATTCTTTCTTGTTTCTAACCCAAGATACTAACCCCTTGAAAAATACAAAGGTTAATGTCAAATGCACAATGGTAGATACCATCATAATTGCAACTAAGGGAAAGTACAATGCGGCTTCAACGCCAGATAGTGCGCTCCATACAATATCTGATAGCTTGATCAGTCCCTTACCATGGGGAATTGCAAATTGCAGATAGTTAAATGGCATTAAAGCTATTCCTCCGGCAGCCAATGATGCCTGAAACAATAGCGGATGAAACTTTATATTAAACTTCATTACATAACTCCTTATAGCATACACTAATACTTGATGTTATTTATTTTCTCAATCACTACGTCTATTTCCTCTTTGGTTGTGTATCTGCCAAGGCTAAATCTTACAGCGCCACGTCCGATTTCATCGGAAACACCCATAGCTCTTAGTACAGGAGAAATTGTAGTCATGCCTGAATGGCAAGCAGAACCTGTTGAAGCGGCTATTTCATGTAAACTATTTAAAACCTCATGCCCATTACGTCCTATAAAACTAACATTTAATGTATTTGGCAGTCTCTTTTCTGGGTGTCCATTTAAGTGAATCTTATCGCCAAAGTTTTCCTTGAGCTTTGAATAAAAGTAGTCTGTCAACTGTTTGGTCTTGTTATCCTTCAATGCATCCACTGCTAATTCACAGGCCTTGCCAAGTGCCACATCCAATATGATATTTTCAGTTCCGGCACGCTTTCCACCTTCATGTCCAGCTCCATGTATCAGTGGTTCAATATGAATTCCATCTCTAATATACAATGCTCCGATACCTTTTGGTGCATATAGCTTATGCCCTGCAACTGTTAAGAAATCCACCCCTAGACTTTTCACATCAATCGGTACCTTACCTATGGACTGAGATGCGTCTGTGTGGAATAATACATTGTGCTTCTTACAAACTTTTGATATCTCTTCTATTGGTTGAAGCGTACCTGTTTCATTATTAGAGTGCATGATTGTAACAAGTATTGTTTTATCAGTGATTAGTTTTTCAACATCCGATGGATTTACAATACCATATTCATCAACTGGCAGATAACTGACTTCATACCCTAGCTTTTCTAAGTACTTACACGGGTTAATAATAGCAGGATGCTCCACTTGCGATGTAATAATATGGCTGCCTTTATTTTTATAAGTAAAAGCCACCCCTTTGATAACAGTATTATTGGATTCACTTCCGCCACTTGTAAATATTATTTCTTCAGGTGAACAATTTAATATCGTTGCCACCTGCCTTCTTGCATTTTCAACAGCACCCTTAGCAGTAACCCCTAATTCATGAGTGCTGGATGGATTTCCATAATTCCCATATAGATAGGGAATCATGGCATCTGCTACTTCCTTATCTATTGGTGTTGTTGCATTATAATCAAGATAGATCATTTGCTGCTCCTTTCAAACAAGTTCTACAATTTATATTAGTGGGTATAATCGATAATTTTAATAGAATCTCCAACTTTCTTAGCAATCGCATTCTTCATTTGCTCTGAATGAGGGCAAGCGAAACCAATTGGATTGCCTTTAGTTATACATGATGCTAAAACAATGGTATCAGCTCCACGCTTTACCATTTCAGCAGCTCTTGTTACTGCCTTTTTGCCAGGACATCCACCGCAGGTATTCACCCCGATTACTTCGATGTCTTCATCAATACCTTCAAACGCTAGCTTTTTAGTATTCATCACCTTAAAACAAGTTGTTGCCGGACACATGTCTTCTGTCTGCATACATCTGATTAATCCTACCTTCATCCTAAACCTCTTCCTGTAGTTATTTTTTGATTTCTCTAATCATTTCAAATTGCTTCTCCATTTGTTCCACCATAGCATCTCTCATAATGATGCATGCTTGAAGAGTTTTAGGATTAGCGATGATATAGTACATCTTAGTACCCTCACGCCTTACATCCACAACTCCTTTTTCCCTCATCACAGCTAGATGCTGCGATATATTTGGAACCTTGACCTCCATGGCTGAAGCAATTTCATCTACGCACATTTCTTTTTCTCCTAATAGAAAGAGAATCTCTATTCTCTTAGGATTACTCATAAATTTACAAAAATCTGCATGGAGCTTATATAGTTCTTTATGATTATTCATTTTACTTGCTCCTTTTTTATCTGCGTAAACACGCATACTAATCATAATTAATTTATTTGTAATATTGCAAAACAAAACAATACCCCTAATACAAGAAATGTGTATGTTTTACCTAGTATCAGGGGTCCTTCGTTTTATTATCTAATATCTAAAGCACTAAACTAAAGCTATAACAATTATGTAGCTTTTTCAGGTATTACACATCTACTGCTATTTTTAGAATATTAAAAAACAAGTACCTTATCCGCTTCTGAAGTCATTAATGCCAGTTCATCCATTGTGCTTCTCTCTGCACCTTCCACCATTTTATCTATGCTCAGACCCCGAGCATCCATACAGCTTCCTCAGAGCTTTACCTTGCCATTCTTTGATAAAACGGACTTCATCATTCTCCCGATATTATAGTAGCCGTTTGGCGTATTTTGACCGTCTATGGCATTGACAACGCCATCACCTATAAGTGAGATGTTAATGTCTGATTCAGATAGTTTCTGAAGACTCATGGCTAGCCTCAATGCATTATAAGCTTTCTCTGTACCATAGGGTCCGTCATTGATGATAAATAAATATTTCATACTTAACCTCCTATCTTTTTTTCGTTCTTGCCATTTATTTTATTTGCGAAAATATGCAAATACGATTTAAATCAATAGTATCACAGTATTAAATATCGGTCAATATTTTCTTGAACCCATATCCTGAATAAGGCAGTCTCTTTTATCAAGGGTTCGATCAATATATTGCTATTATCTATCTCAGGAAGTTGATTATTAATATTTTGTACATGACTCTTATTGGTAACCATATATATGTTTTCTAAGGGTATAAAACTATTTATTCTGTCTACCGTCAGC
>JAQZBN010000122.1 GCA_029238935.1 Herbinix sp. | reverse complement strand
TATCATAATTATAGCGGAAAATGTGCACGAGTAAAATCCGGTATTATTTAAAGCTGGAATTTAGTCGTGCAAACTGGAATTTACTTTTTCATTTTAGATGCATCTTTCTGTATACATCTTTAGGTTTTATATAACGACAAATTATTAATCACATGGTAAAATATAGAAGGAAAATTAAGATAGCTATTAAGAACATTTTGATATGAAGAAAAGACAATTCAATGAAAATTTAGAATGATTATGGGAGTGAGAACATGTTAGAAGCTAATAAAGTCAGTTTTTTGCCTTTCAAAATAGGGAAAAACTATTTCAGATTGTATTAGAAGACAGCACCATAAAAGACATTACAATGAATTTTGTCGCTTCATGCAGGTGAGGTAGTCACAGATTAGGTATTCAAAGATTAGGTTTTGACGACATTGCTTCCTTAGAAATCACAAAATAATATATTAAAACATAATATACAAAACGGTATTCTTACTTTCAGGTATCTTCCCTAATTGGGTCTGTGACTGCATAATTGCTGACGTGAGTCTAAATATATTAAAAGTACCCCTTGACTCGCACACCGTGTAACGGTTTATATTTAACAGTAAGGAAACAGAAAGGGAAAAATTATGGAACTGAAAACTATAAGACAAATTTCGTTGGATTACGGTATTTCAAGAAGAATGTTGTGTTATTATGAAGAAATCGGGTTAATAAGAAGCAGTCGCAAGGAGGGTTATGCGTACAGGGTTTATGACGAAAATTCGATACAACGGCTCCAACAAATCATCATTTTGCGTAAGCTGCAAATTCCGGTCAAGCAGATTAAAGATATTCTTAATAACCAAAACGCCGTAGAGGTCATCGAGATATTCAAACAGAACATAAGTAAGCTTGATGAGGAAATAACAGCTTTATCCACCCTGAAATCGATATTGCTGCGCTTTGTCGATGAGTTGCAGGTGAAAGCGGACGTATATTTAAAACTTGAATTATTAAACGACAAAACCATGCTTGCCATTGTAAGTACTCTTTCACTTTCCGAAAATAAAATCAAGGAGAACTTATCCGTGGAAGAATTAAGCAAGGCAAATGAAAATTTGAACAAACTGACGGACAAAGAGGTGCGGATTGTATATTTGCCGCCCATGACAGTGGCTGCTGCTTACGCAACGGGAGAAGGCTGCGAAGGAAAAGCGAATGACATGATAACGGAATTCGTAAAAGAATGCGGATTGCTTAAAATCAAGCCTGATGCCCGTAGTTTTGGTTTTGACTGCTCTAAGGGGTCAATAGGAAACGGAGAACTTTCTCATGTATATGAGGCGTGGGTATCCATTCCAGACGACATAGAGATACCCGCCCCTTTAGTAAAACGAACTTTTAACGGCGGGTTATATGCCGCACATGTGTTGAGGGCTTGGGACTTCGAGGACTGGCGTTTATTAAAAGAATGGGTTAATGCAAGCGATAAATATGATAATGACTGGGATTCCCCACGCTGGATATCTCCAGAAACAGTTGCGGGGCAAGGATTTGAGGAAACATTGAATTACTATAATTTGATACAGAGAGGAAGTAAAATGGAAGATTTACAACTTGATTTATTGTTTCCAATTAAGGATAAGGGTTATGAATAAGATCGAGGTGTAAGGCGGATTACCTAGTACATAGTTTAAGGGAACGCAATGATTCAGCAAACTATAAAAATGAGGAGTAATTTAATGCAAAATACAATTGGTGATATGGCGAAATATATAAAAAACATAATTCCATCAAATATACCGGAAACATATACTCTCAAAGCTATGTTTGAACACATTTCGGGAGAAGAAAATATACGAAACGGCATTCTTGCTTTCAGGGATCTACTCTATTTGGTCTGCGACCGTTTCATTGCTGACGGTAGTTTATATGACAAACCTGTTAAAAACACGCAGAATAATGATTCTCATCCAAGTTTGCCAGTAAGCTATCCATTCTTGAACAATGTTAAAAGCATATTGTTCAATATAGGATATCATGGTGAACTCATCGAAAACGGTGGATCAATATTACTTGATGACCTGAAATTACTCACCTCCGTTATAGGTGCGGACGGCAATCAGATGAAAGCGAAAATCTCTGTTCCGAAACTAATGGAAGCCTTGAAATTTCTGACTAGCTGCAGTGTTTATTTTGATGGTATCGACTTAGACGCACGAACATTAGATATGTCAAAAACCACATCACTTATAATTTCATATCCAGATAATCCTGCTATGTTGACAGGTTTGAAGGTTATGGCGATTGCCCAAAAAGATTTATACGCCAAGGGTAATCATGATATTTTCTTGCGGTGCGATTATAGGGTCTTGAAAGAGGAAGATACAGAAGTCATCTCTATGCTGAAAGACTTTGTTGCTCCGTTACCTGACAGAGTACAAGATTTCGCTCTGAATCTCCATCAGCATTATCTGGACGCGGGATTGACATGTATAGTAGATGTATTCTATCTTGGTATTCGGTTTATCTATTCACATAAAAATAAAGAAATATTGACATTTTCGGCAGCACAGGAATCCGGTTACCGCATCCTCATAAAGGCACAATACACTCACTTATATCCTGATGTTATTGAAATGTTTCCATTACCTTTACAGGAAAAAATCTCCCGGGGGTATGGATGCAACAAGAAATTATTCGGGGAACTTTGTCAAAAAGGTTGTCACGGTTTTAGCTTTCCTTTAGATGATTCAATCATTGATATAAGCCAGGATATTGAAGTATGGCTTGATAAAGAGGTCATGTTTACAAAGAAAAAATGCATTTGAGTAATATCATATACATAGAGGTTGCAGAAATAGTGGGAGGTTTTAGTGATAAGTAATCAGGAAGTCAGATAAATTAAGTTTATAGCTTCCGAGAACATATAACACTGCAGGGGGTAAAAATGCAAGTAGGAGATAAAATAGTATTTGACAGATACGAATGGCGTATACTTGAAATACAAAACACCACGGCTTTGATTATAACCGAAGATATAGTGGAACAACGTACCTACCATAGTATTTATAAAGACACAACCTGGGATGGCTGCGAGATAAGAAAAGTCTGCGCTTTTTTGGCTACCCTGTAATTATTGTTTCATAGTAAAGAATCAATAAATGGAAAAAGAAAAATAAAAAATTGAGGGGATATATATGAATACAAATGAAAGCAAAATAGAAGCAAATAAGGTAGCATGGGGTAAAATCGCTCAAGACCACTATAATTATTTTAAGGAGCTTCTAAGTAGAGAGGATTTTAAACTTAACCGCATAGTAGAAGAAGAATTAGGAGATGTACGTGGTAAAAGAATATTACATTTACAATGCAACACAGGGGCAGACTCAATTCACTTAGCCCGAAAAGGTGCTATAGTCACTGGTGTAGACCTAGTTCCTGAAAATATCTATTATGCTAGAAAGTTAGCTGAAGACTATGAATTAAATAACGTTGAGTTTATTGAATCGGATGTATTAAAGTTAATGGATGTGCACCAAGGAGAGTATGACATAGTAATGACTACTGACGGTGTACTTGGTTGGTTACCAGATTTAAATCAATGGGGAAAAGTAGTTTCACATTTCCTTAAGAAAGATGGATTTTTCTATTTACATGACTCTCACCCTTTTATGATGATCTTCGATGAGGCAC
The DNA here is from genome assembly GCA_029238935.1 of Herbinix sp. GTDB lineage: Bacteria > Bacillota > Clostridia > Lachnospirales > Lachnospiraceae > Mobilitalea. The sequence continues at coordinate 498 of JAQZBN010000122.1, read as the reverse complement.
AGTTACCTCATGGGAATTTAGTGCCGAAGTACCCTTACTTTAAAATGACAGCTGATTTAGATACATCAATAGGAGGCTATGCATCTGAAACGAAACAAGCAGAGAACTATTTTTGGGGACATCAGTTAAGTACAATAATAAATGGGCTTTTATATGGGGGACTATATGTAACTTTCTTCAAAGAGTATGACCGATGTGCGCTTGGAATGGGTGGAAGCGCAACGGATACAAATGGATTTTCTTACTATCCAGAATTAGAGGGTAAATTGCCATTAGTCCTTAGTTTGATGGCACAGAAAAAGTCGTAATAAAGATAAATATGATAATATAACATCGTATATAAAACGAATAAACGAATAAAGAAGAACGAATAAAGAACAAATAAAGAACAAATAAAGACGTTAAATGAAATAGTAAATTCCGGATGAACTCAAACCTTGATAAGTGTAGGACTAAATGCCATTTTTCGACTTAACATATTATGATTTTTCGTCTATA
>JAQZBN010000121.1 GCA_029238935.1 Herbinix sp. | reverse complement strand
GTTTTCAAAAACGGGAGGAATCAGCGTGAAACCTGACAAGTCAAAACGGAAGAAAAAACCGAAGGCAATGAAACCATGGCAGGTTGAGGAACTGATGGGCGTAAACGATCCGACCTATCACCGCGTCAAAGGCGGCGCGCTGAAACAGAAATAAAAGGAGATGCGGCGGGAATGAGTATGCGCAAGTTGGTTTACGAATACAAGCAATCTCTGCGGAAATTGAAAGTAGCTTATGAAGCCGAAGATCCGGAAGATAAGAAGATCATCAGCGGGATGATTAGAGACATGGAATATGCGGTCAAGTGGATGGAGAACGGGCGAGATCCGGAACGGCGGCACATGGATGCAGAACGGACACGAGTATATATGACCGATCCTGCGGTAATTGATGTTGTGCAATATGATGTACTGGATACAGAAGTACATGGAGAAATCAGCCAAGCTGACAGGGAGCGGATTGAGGACGTGTTATGCGAGCTAACAAAGCGAGAAAAAGAAGTGTACATATTGGCGAAGGTTGAGCTGTATTCATATGGGAAGATTGCTGAACTATTGTCTATTTCAAAAACTAGTGTACAGTCATATATAGAAAGGGCGAATTCAAAAATTGAAGAGAGGAAAAACAACAGCCTCTTTTGCTATGTAGGTGATTAATGAACAATGAAGAAGACAAGTTGGATCGAATACATTTTTGTGTTAATGGCATTTATTATTACTATGTTATCGATTTGTGGGATACTGCAGGTTCTAAATATGCTCGATAAACAAATATTCATTGCATGTATTGGTTTCTTTGGTTCAATTTTTGGCGGTTTATTCACTTTGCTGGGCGTAAAAATGACGTTCGTGGAACAAGATAAAAGAAGTAAAAAGCAAAAGTACACAACAACATATTTCATATCAAACGAAATATTGCCTGATCTCGGTCGTATTAATACTTTATATAAATCGATCCACGAGCATAGTATAAATAAGGACTTAATGAATTTGAGTGAATTTAGTTCTGAAGTCTTAGTAAATGTAAAAAAATTAATTGGATTAGCTTATTCAGCTGATACGACAGTTTATGAATCTTTAAGAAATATCGAATACTCTCTTTCTGTGTTAATAGAACAGATCGATAGAATAGTTAAAGAAGACCCAGACGAAGAATCAAAACAGCGAATATCAAAAAGTATATGGAACATCTTCTATGATCTCAATAAAGAAAATCAACGAATATTCACTCATGTGCAAGATGTGAGAATATCGTTAAAGAACTGATTTTTGCCATACGACTTGTCCTATAAGTGAAGGATATTTTATGAGCGCTTAACCGGCGCTCTATTTGTATACAATAAATTTCATATTTGGGAAGGATGAAGAATCATTGAATAAGGAATATGGCGCATCTTGTGGTGTTGTTTAAATTGCAGAATCAACTGCCGATATAATTTCGGGAGGTGATTCTGCTTGTTTTCATTTAACAAGATAGATTACGATAAGCAAGTTAAATTCATAGCTCATACATATTTAAGTATGGACATCGAGTCCTTACGGTGTGAACGCATTCTTTTTGCAAGTAATGCTAAAAACGTGGATAATCAAACAAAAATGATGCCGTTATATTTTACACTCATTTTGTTCTTTTCCAATTTTTTTAATCATGGTGTTGATACAGCATCAAGTAAATGGGAACTAATTTATTATTCCGTATTTGGAATAATTACGGCGCTAATTCTCATTTATAATTATATTTGGGCATGTATAATCCAACCCCAGAAATTAAAAGAACAACAATTGGATCTAGAAGTTTTAGATTATTGCATTGGATTAAAAGAGAGAAAGCCTAATTTAAATTATATTGAGTTATTAGACATTTTCAACGAAGCATTTGACGGGAAAATAAAAAGAAAATAACAGTATGATACACTACAGCGTTAGGCCGTCTTTTTTGCAAACAAGCAGGAATTTGTCTCTATTTGTTGAATATTATCATATTCAAATTAGGAGATGATTTCGGTGTCGTACAGAATAGTTAGGTTTGAATATTATCAAGTTGTATTTCGTAAAAATGATGATGGCCCACATCAAAGGGACAGATTATTTGAGCTGGTAAGATGGATGGATAAAGCTAATAAAAAATCACTTGAAGGTCGTACTTATGATTATCACCAAGAGCGGGCACGCCTTGAAAGAGCTTATTGGGATGATGAACTAAATTTCTTTTTTTTACATTTTGATCGATTGCGAGATACAAACATTCCTTCAAAAGCAAAAGCAGATGACTTTGTGGTTCCACTAGACTTAGACGATGATGAATATATCGGAGAAGAGGTTTCTGCACTCTATGATAATCAAAATCATGTTCTGATGTTGCAAAGAAATCGATATAGTCTTGGTCCTGAAGGGATCGAAGAATACTTGAATTTATTATGGGATAACTCAGATGAGACGATATACTTGCGTCCAATAACACCACCTGATGCTTTTGCTTTGGTAAGAGGAGCATCAGAATTTAGAAAAATTAATATCAGATTGGCGGATATCCCAGAATCACTTCAAAATACATTATTGAGTAGACTAAAATCGCCTATAAAAGGTATTGTTAATTCGTATAGAGAATATAAAGGGAAAAATGCCCAGGTTTTAATCACTGTCGGGAGTGGTAAGGGAACACTTGATCCTGATACAGTATCAGACACACTTGACGATTTACATGATCAACGGGAATTATTTTCAAAAGCTGAAATCGCTAAAAAAGATGATGAGGATTCCAAAGTTGAACTTATTGACTTATTTACGCATAAAGCGCATGATTTAACTTCATTTAGGATGGAACATCGAGAATCCTTGAATCACTATGCAATTGCAAAAGAAATGTACAAAATATATAGTCCTGCCGAAGAATGTGACAACAGGCAGGCAGATATATCTCATTATTTAGCCTAAAAACTGTAAAGGAGAGAGCCAATTTGAAATGTGCAGTTGAAGATAGGACTAATAGATTTGGAAAATTTATGGGCTTCGCCTATCCATATTTTATTTCTTTAATCGTCACTGCGCTTCTCTTCAGAGTTGGCTTTAATTATTCATTTAAGGGCTTTGACAAAATTCTGGATGCAGCAATTACCTTCAGTTCAATAATCGTTGGATTTCTAGGAGCATTATTAGGCATTCTAGTGAGCATTAAAGAATCCAAAATCGTAAAAGCCATTTTTAAAACAAAAGAGAAATTCACTCTAAAATATTACTTTGAAGAGGCTTTTGCTATTGGCATTGCAGTAGTTATTTTGACATGTGCAATGTACGTATTAATTAACACAAATAATAAATGGTCAATAACTATATTTTATTATTTATGGCTATTTACAACGATACTTTTTATACCTTCATCCTATAGAATCGTCTCATTGCTAATGGCGGTATTTTTCAATTCAAATAATGAATATAGCGGCGGACGACCAGAAGGCAATGACCTGAACAAAGATGAATTAGAAGCGGCTAAAGAAAAGCTAAAAAAAAGATAATTTATTCTTGTGGTACGAAATCCCAATATAGTGAAGGGTATTTTATGAGCGCTTAACCGGCGCTCTATTTTTATGCAGGAAAATGTATCCATCCGTCGAACGATTAAGTATTACACGATGAATGGAGTGTTCGTTATGGAACTAAAATTAATTAGTAACGATTCTCACGCTAAACCTGGTTATGGTGCGAACATGAGAAGCTGGGGAGATACGATAACCGAAGTGTATAAGTGCCCTTGCGGGAAAGGAAAAGTTTATTATGATAATGAAGACATCCCTGGGCATAGATATAAAAACGTTTCCTGTGATTGCGAGGAATGTAACGAAAAATATAACTTTGCAAGAGGGACAGCGACATTGATAGAATCACAGAAGTAATAGAAAAACGGTAATGATCTTGGTGCTCTTTTGGGAGTGTTACAATAGGGATAATTGCAGGACATCGATCATGGTGTTCTGTTTTTATATACACATATTTAGGAGGTTGCACAGAGATGGTATTAAACGATCTTAAGATGAATGTTCATTATAAGCCATCAATACTAATCGAAAATACTGGCCTTGTTTATAACCTAGTTAGATGTGATCATCATGAAGCTAAGCCATCAATGTAATGCCTTGGGTTGTCATCAGTTAATACCGATTGATCAGAAGTATTGCCGATCACATGAAGCAAAGCAACAGAAAATGGACAAGCACGAACGCTCAAGCATCCATAAGAAATAT
>JAQZBN010000120.1 GCA_029238935.1 Herbinix sp. | reverse complement strand
ATCTCTTAGTATATTATCACCTTTTACGGGATGCTTTTTGATTTCGTCGTATTCCTCCGCAGTTAATTTTCCTTCTTTGTTCAATATCTCCTCTGCTATGCCTATTTTACCAATATCATGCAGAATGCTGCCAAACTTTAGGTCGTTTATCTGATCATCATTTAACCCTAATTCTTCTGCAATTTTTATGGAATACTCCATTACTCGTTCACAATGCCCTCCAGTATAAGCATCTTTCTCATCAATTGCATTCGCAAGTGCCCTTACCGTCTCAAAATAACTGTTTGAGTTCTGGCGAAGTAACTCCTCTAATTCTTCATTCAAGGCAGTCGTTTCTTCATAAAGTGCACTTGTTTCTTCATAAAGGGCGGTTATTTCTTCTTTTTGAGTGAAAATTTCATGGTTTTTATTTTTTAAATCCTCTTCAAACTGGTATCTCTCTTCCGTCATCTTATTAAATTGACCGCCCAAAATAGCCATCTCGTCATTTGCTCTCCTTGTGAAGCGGTAGCTTAGATTACCTGCAGCTACCTGTTTGGCTCCTTCTGTCAGTTCCTCAACTGGCTTTACAAGCTTACTTGCAATATAATAACCGATGGATGCTATAGTCACAGCACATAGGAAAACTACAGCAGCAATAATAATCTCCATTCGCTTCAGTTTTTCCAGGGCCGTCTGATTGTTGTATATAACTTCTATAACATTTCTTTCATTTGCCCCTCTGGCCCCAATAATTTCATATGGAATGTATTCATAGTAAGCCTTTACATTATCGTATGTTCCTTCTACCACAACTGTTTCCATTGTATTAAGCGCCTGGTTAAAATACTGTTCTTTGGAGGATGAAATCTTAATGTTATCTCCATTCTTATCTTTCTTATAGGTCACACCTTGATAATCATAGAGTAAAATACTGCTCACAAAGCTATTTTCTTCCAATAATTGATACTCAAAATCTTCAAATGTAACATTGGTTGCATATGTATTATTGCTTTCCAGCTTTGTTCCAGTTTCAAATATATAATTACCGTCAAAGGAGGGAATATAACAATACTTTGTCAGATCACCTGAATTAATCGACAAACTTACTCGCGAGGATGTAAAATTACCCGAAGCACGTATTTCGTCCAAATATTTAATAAAGTCTGGAAAATCAGAAAAATTTAGTCCCAAATCATTTTGGTCCGTAGACCATATTATTGTATTGCTGCTATCTATTACATATAATTGGAATTGATCACTACCGTCTAAAAAAGATGCAATGTCAAAGTCAATGCTATTTTTTCGTTTATACTCGTCTCTGATATTATTTAGAATAATTTTAGCCTGCTCATCAATAGGCTTTTCATTGAGTAGATTGACATAATCGGCATTCCTAATCATAGTAACCGCCCTGTCGTGTACCAGCTTTCGCTTTTGTGCAAAATCCTCTTCCACACTGTTATTCATTGTAAAATATTGAAAAGTTGCTAACAAACCTGAAACAGAGAAAACAATAAGAAATAGTAATAAAAACAGCTTAAATTTTAGCGGAAAAAATTTTATCTGACTCATTCATTCTCCTTCTTTATCCTTCGTAAGAAATTATATGCTACGTTATTCGTTGCTTTTATTATATATAAACTATTATGAAAACTACAACTAATTTTTTCTCATATATTCCATTTTTTGATATAAAATGACTTTTTTTCTATTTTATTCTCCTTTTGCTATTATAATACGAACGTACGAACTTGAAAGTGTCCAGCAGTGTCCAGTAGTAAAACGAATAAAATCAATATAATAAAGGGCAGAGATTCCTTTAAAGAATATCTCTACCCTAACCTAGACTATAAAATAAATACTATTTACATATACTTACTTGCATCAATTTCTTTATCTACTATACTGCTGTGCTATTTTCCTCTTCATATGCATCTTCCAGCTTCACTGAATCTTCTATCTGTTCCTGTAGGAATTTCACACGGATGACTGCCTGCGGCCAGTTTATAGAGACCTGACTATGCCCGTTTTTTTCCTTGGCTACCTCAGTTATAATATGTAATAATTCCTCTAGAACAGCTTTTGTGAGATAACCACCTCTCCAGTGAAAGGTTAGATCCTTTCCTTTTTTGATTGCTTGTTGGCAACGTTTTGCTACATCTTCCTGCTTGGTAAAAGAAAGTTTCTTCTCTTTATAGTAAAAATGGTCACCCTCGTTACATGCGGGAACTTTGTATATCGAAGGCTCGTGATCCTTGAAAATGCTCATATCGTCCAAGTTAAAATAATCATATCTAACTTCTTTTTTCCCTAATGTATTATCAAAAGTAGCATCTAAATGATACCATATTCCATTCATCCGAATTACATTCCAGGCATGACGATATTTAATCTGCTTATCCGGATTATTTTCAGAAATAACTACAATACAGGGAATAGACAACTGATCACAAAGAATCTTCACAGATTTTGCGATTCCTTCACAGACACCCACCCCTTGCCCCAAAGGACCAAGTATTTCATGGGAATATTGCTTCTTCAGCTTATCGTAAGTCACATTTTCACAAATAAAATCATGGATATATTGCTCCTTATCCCAATCACTTTTATCCTTCACCACCCGGGTAAGCTTCTCCACCCTAGCTTTCATCGCCGTCTGATGCTCTTTGATTTTATTCTTTTCAAACAAATATACAGGCTTTATTTTAACCATAGTGGAATCAGGATAAAAAGAATATTGAAATGTCGGTGCATAGAATATCTCTGGACAATCCAATCTTATCTTATAAAATATATCACTTAGCTCTGCTCCATCAACTTTTTGCACATCAAAGCTTTGTGAGAGCGTTTCCAGACCATTCTTGATGACCTGATAAATTCTTTGCTGTTGTTTATTTAACTGACTATAATAATATGGTTCCATTTTAACGCTTCTACTCTTTCTTAAATTTTAGCGATATACACTTTGGAAGCATTTCCGATTGCAATAATACCACAGGCTAAAGCCTTGATATGAGTGTTAGTTAAGTGTGCTTTACCCTCGACATTTCAAGACTTCTTGCAACCCTATTCCCCAGAGAAATATTCTAATAATTCTTTATATCTATCTTGCGCCGAAAAGCAAGTATCCATTAAATATCCTTTTTCTACTGAAAATTCCTTCAAGCCTCTATAATAAAATAATTTATGTTGCTCATCAATTATGAAAGGTACTATATCATTCTTCAAGCACTCCTTAAAAATAATCATTCGACCGACTCTTCCATTCCCATCTTGAAACGGATGAATGGTTTCAAAATTAAAATGAAATTCTACAATATCTTCAAACGTCACTTTTTGAATTTGATTATAGTCGGTTAGCAATTTTGCCATTTCACCTTTCACTTTAGAAGGTGCAGTTGTTTTCAGATCCCCAATCATATTTGGCTTCTTTTTATAATCACCTACATTAAACCAATCTTTTCTGCTATCTGAAGTATTATTTTTCAATATTTTATGAAATTCTTTTATAACGTCTTCAGATAATCTAAGATCGGCAATATCTATCATATAATCAAAGCATTGAAAATGATTTATTGTTTCCGTAATATCATCAATGGAAGCAGTCTCCTCTTTCTCGGTAGCGATTGTATTCGTTTCATATATATATCTGGTCTGGTCCTCTGACAATTTACTACCTTCAATACGATTTGAATTGTAAGCCAATTTAACTTGAGTTTGATGATATAAGCCGCCCTTTAGCTTCATATCTTTTTCTTCTCTAAACAAACGAAGGAGCTGTTTATCGGTAATATTACCCATTTCCATAATATCACCCGGTTGACAATTTAATGTTTTGCAGATATCTTCGATGATTTTTATAGAAACATTCTCGTTCTTTGAGAGTTTTGCCATTGTAGTTGACGACATTCCAACACTCTTTTGTAACTCAGTCTTTGATAGATTCCTTTCTGAAAGCAATTGAAATAGTTTTGTATATTGAATCGGCATATAATCGCACCTCCTTTTTATTAGTATATCATATTTCTTTACTTTTATAAAGTTATTATAATTTAATCTTTACAAATACAAATTTCCAAGGTATAAAAAATCTCTCAGGAAAGTACAAACTTTGTTTGCGCCAACCTGAGAGGCTTTGAGTTTTCTTGAATAGTGATACTGCACCAAGAGAAATATGACGAGAACTGTGGAGCACGACGAGCTGCTTTTAAGCCGTACTTCTTTCTTTCCTTCATACGAGGATCTCTTGTTAAGAAACCAGCTTTCTTAAGTGCTGGACGATAATCAGCATCTGCATGTAATAATGCTCTGGAGATACCGTGTCTGATAGCACCTGCCTGTCCTGTAAAGCCGCCACCTCTAACGTTTACTAATACATCGAACTTATCTACAGTTTCTGTAATAGCAAGTGGTTGACGAACGATTAACTTTAAGGTCTCTAAACCAAAGTAGTTGTCCATATCTCTTTTATTTATAGTGATTTTACCTGTACCTGGAACCAAGTAAACTCTAGCGATACTGCTTTTTCTTCTTCCAGTTCCGTAATATTTTACATTAGCCAATGTTATTTCCTCCTTTCAACCTCTGATTAATATTTAATCTCTAATACTTCTGGTTTCTGAGCTGCATGTGTATGCTCAGGTCCAGCAAATACGTGTAATTTAGTAATCATTGATCTTCCTAAAGGTCCCTTAGGAAGCATGCCTTTAACAGCAAGGTTAATTACTTCGGTAGGTTTTTTAGCTAACATTTCTGCTAAAGTTGTTTCTCTCATACCACCTGGATAATCGGAGTGATTGTAATAGATCTTCTGACCTAACTTCTTACCTGTAACCTTAATCTTATCAGCATTTACTACGATTACATAATCACCTGTATCAATGTGAGGAGTAAAAGTAGGCTTGTTTTTACCTCTTAAAATAGCTGCGATCTCTGATGAGAGACGTCCTAATGTATGTCCTGTTGCATCAACTACGTACCATTTTCTTTCGATTGTTGCAGGACTCGCCATGAAACTTTTCATCGGTTTACCTCCTTATGAAAATAATCTAATTTTATCTTTCTTAATGACTGTAAACACTTCTATAAGCGTTATATACGTCAATTCTACAAATCACGATCTCAAATACTATTTACCGGGGCTTTGGCTCAAGTATTGTCACGTCACAATTCATTACTATAGCATATGTC
>JAQZBN010000066.1 GCA_029238935.1 Herbinix sp. | reverse complement strand
TGCTCATATTCTTCATGTTTTGTCATGATGTTCCCTTCTTTCCAACAATTTTTCTTAGTAATAACCGGCAAAGATAAAGAGTGGACTTTCGTCCACTCCTTTCAATTAGTCTTATCATTTTGCATATAAGTTATTATAACAAATGAAACCAAAAATTGCAAGCACTATTTTTCCTAGATTTTCTATGATGAATCTCAGGTTTTATACTAGATAAAAAAATCATAAGGCTCGTTCGTTCAATAATAATATAATCTACTTTATGTGATCTTCGTTCAATAAAATTGTAAACCAAATTATGTGATCTTATTCCAGGGACACCATTTTACTTTTTCATTCTTCATTAGTTTTGATTAAATCTTTGAAGAAACTCCTTGGTTCTTTGATTTACTGAATTTCCAAAAACAGCCTCGGGAGTTCCTTCTTCCACGATTACACCACCGTCCATAAAAATAACCCGGTCAGCTACGTCTCTCGCAAACGCCATTTCATGGGTTACAATCACCATCGTCATCTTCTCCTCTGCCAAACTACGTATTACCTTAAGAATTTCACCGGTTAGCTCAGGATCCAAAGCGGATGTTGGTTCATCAAAGAATAAAATACGAGGATTTAAAGCCAACGCTCTGGCGATTGCCACTCGCTGTTGTTGCCCACCGGATAACTCACCTGGATATGCATTCGAACGATCCTGTAAATTCATTTTCGAAAGAAGCTCCATCGCTTTTATAACCGCTTGCTCCTTTTCCTTCCCTAGTACATTTACTTGTGCATCTGTGATATTTTTCAACACACTGTAATGTGGAAATAGATTAAAGTTTTGAAATACCAGCCCCACATCCAAAATAATATCATGCAGAGTTTTATTATCAGCATATACAGCTTTTCGATCCGATGAATCCACCATCAATTTCCCACATACTTCAATTCTACCCTGATCCACTTTCTCTAATTGTGTCAGGCACCTTAGCAAAGTAGATTTTCCTGATCCGGACGGTCCGATGATTGCTACTACTTCCCCTTCGGAAACTTGAAGAGAGATATCTTTTAAAACACTTGTATTATCAAATTGCTTCATTAAATGATCGGCTTTTAATAGCATGGTGAAACCTCCTTCACTTCCCTAGTTTTTATAGTAATTCATCCGTTTTTCAATTAATTTAAATACTAACTCTACCACTGTATTCATCACAAGGTAAAAAACAGCCGCTACGATAATTGGTATCGTGGAAAAATATTTGGACCCTGCATTTGAAGCCACGCGAAATAATTCTGCCACAGAAATAACCTGTGCTAAGGAAGTATCTTTTACTAAAGTCATTAATTCGTTACCGGTTGCAGGAATTACATGCTTTATTACCTGCGGAAGGATAATTCGCATAAAGGTCTGAAACTTCGTATAGCCCAATACCTTGGCAGCTTCATATTGACCTTTGGGTATTGCTGCAATACCACCTCGAAAGATTTCACCGAAATAAGCTGCATAATTCACAACAAATGCTATGATACAGGCAGTAAATCGGTTAAAACTAAAACCAAATATGTAATACGGACCATACATAAAGAAAAATAATTGAAGCATCAACGGTGTACCACGAAAAATCAACTGATAGATTTGAATAGGTACACTTATCAATCTAAATTTACTACGTCTTGCAAGAGCAACAACAAAACCAAAAGGGATAGAAAATAATAAGGTAAGTACAAATATCTGAAGCACCACTACAGTTGCAGATAACATATTCTGCAATAATAAGTCCATCGGCACATTATCAATCTTCATATTATAATTCCTGCCTTTCAAATCATATATATTTTATCATATTCAACTTTTAGCACTTTACCATATTATCATAACAATGTATCCTCTCCCTCATCAAACCGTACGTGAGGTTTTCCCTCATACGGCTTTCCGACATTCTTCTTTCTACAGCATTACGTCATGCAGTCATTCTTTTTAAACTTTTCTCATATATGATAGTACGAACTTTTCCTACCTCCGACACATAATTCCGCCTCTGGTGTTTCTTGTTATACCATCTGGTAAATGTACAGATAATGTACCAGTCCAGTGCCTGCATCCATTTGTTATTCGTTTTTGTTTGATAGTAGTTCCGCCATCCTGTGATTTTTGGGTTCATCGTTTTGATTAAGTCCTCTTCACTAGCTACCAAAAGGCTTCTGCTATTCACATTTTCCTTTATCGCTAGCTTCATTTTCTTCATGGCTTTCTTACTTGGGTATTGAACGGTCTCCTTGTGAACCTCTCTGACTCCCTCCTGCCAAGGGAACGACTTCACTTTCGCTTATACGTTCCTTGCTTACCTTTCGGTGGCAGGTAGGGTCTCTCCGGTTCCGAACCACACTTTTCATACATTCCGCTTCCTTTATACCGAGGGGTTCCTCCGTGTTGCATTCCAGTATCTTCATACGTTCCATGGTCTTCGCCTATATGCCCAAGGCTCGACATCCCTTTGTACTCTTTTTGGACCCACTCGCTTAGCACCCTGCATTACTGCAACGCACCGAGTTTGGCTACACGGCTCACTGGCGATTACCGTGACCGGACTTACACCGGCAAGTGTGGTCCAGCTTCGCTGGACACACAGCATAAAAAAGGTGTCCTAAGGACACCCTTTCTTCTAACTATTCAATTATTGTAATGTCTGATCCAAACCATTCTGTTGAAATCTTAGCAATGGTACCATCTTCTTTAAGTTCCTTTAGAGCATTCCATACTGCATCGCTAAGAGCATTTTCGCCTTTACGGAAACCGATTGCATATTCATCAGCTACAAGGGTTTCGTCAAGTACTTTAAAATCCTTACCTAAGTCTGTAATCATATAGTTTGCTACAACTGAGTCCATTAAGACAGCATCGGAATTACCAGTTTCAAGGTCCATCAATGCAGTAACATAATCACCAAATCCATTTACATTACCAATAGAATCTTTAAAATCTTTATTTGCTTCATCATTTAAAGCTTCTTCCGCAGAAGAACCACTTTGTACTGCTAAGTTCTTACCTGCCATATCAGCAAAGGTAACAATGTCACTGCTATTTGTTACAACCAATGAGATGTTATTTTCCATATAAGGTTTCGTCATGGTCAAATTTTCAAGACGCTCAGGGGTTACAGAAAAACCATTCCAGATACAGTCAATATTTTTCGTATTTAATTCCTGTTCCTTTGCTTCCCATTCAATCGGCTGTGTCTCTAATTCTACTCCCAGTTTCTCACAGACTGCTTTTGCCAAATCAATATCAAATCCTACAATATTATCGGCATCATCACGAAAACCCATGGGAGGAAAGGAATCATCAAGACCCATTACTAATGTCCCTTTATCCTTTATGTACTGCAAGGAATTATCTTCTCCATCCTTTTTACCACAGGCTGCCATAGTTAGCATCATTATGAATACCATTGCTATACTTATCACTTTTTTCATTTTATTTTCCTCCTAATCGCTTTTTTCAATTAGCACTTTACCATACTACCATAACGATGTACAATTTTCAATAATTATTTTTATAATTTTAGGGACTTAATCATTTTATCCTTATATCGCCTTGTCCCAATTACTTTGCGGAGCAGCTTTGTTGTTTATACGACAATAAAGTTGTCTATATTAGGTAGATTATCTAGTGTGGTTTTCCTTAGTCCGGACAATTCTGTAATTGTCCGGGAATATGCAATAAATTGTAATTACCATAATAGATTAGACTTTATTACACATGCCCGAAAACAGGTTATATGATGCTCAAAAACAGAAACAAAAAATCAGTAATGAGGTTATTATGTAAATACCACCCCTACGATTATTACTAAGCCAAAATAATAATAATTTGCCTACTATATGGTTGATATGCAAAAAAAGGAGTAGGATTTCATTAAATCCTACTCCATTCAAAGGCTGACTAACACGATCTTCATTATAAGAAGATATATATTATAGTACAGATAACATATAGTGCGATACAGCCTATTTTTAATTATAAAATTATATAGTACAAGTTGACTTAGATAGTAATATAATTACTTTTCATAGTAATCTCTTGCTGCAGCCTCCATAAGAATAAAAAATGCTTGACCTTCCGGAGCTACTCCAGGATCAGAAAAATATGGCATTCCACATACCTCACGAACAAATCCATCCTCATCTACCTTAGAATAAGCTGCTTGCCTTGCTTTATCTGCAACTGCAAGGTAATCACTATCCACATATCCTGCAGCTACTCCGCGATATATGGTATATGCAATCATTTGCCCCACATTCGTTTCCACAAAGGAACTCGGATCATCAAGGATATTATGGAACAAGCCATCATCTCTTTGATATTTAATACAACCGTCTAAAAGATCTTTCAGATAATAAATTAAATAAGCTTTTTCTTCCTGATAGTTACCCTCTAGCATAGCAATGATGCGACTTAATCCAGCCAAGGTCCATCCATTTCCGACGCCCCAGAAATCAATACGACCGAAGTTGCTTTTTTTATCATCCCAGATATGGGAAAGAAGTTTTCTGTCTTCATGATACAGATATTTTCTAAACCCCTTGATCTGCTTCATCGCTTCCTCAACATCTCCGTATTTACATAAAAATGGAGGCGCCATGTAATTGGAATCAACCCAAATTTGATACGCTAAATTCTTTCCGTCAAAATGATACAAAATACCGTCTTGAGTTCTAGGAGCATTATATTTTAAATATTGATATAACTTATCCGCAGCATCTTTATATCTATCTCTTTGTGTTTTTTCAGCAGCTAAAATTAGTGCTTCACCAACTGCTGCCGGATCAGTGACTGATTCATTTTGTTCCATGACTCCAAGCCTTCCATCCGGTGCACTCCTAAGAACAGTGGCTTCACAAAGTCGAATGACTTCTTCTGTTAGCCCATCAAATTCCAAAATTGCTTGAGCTGTACAACCTTGTTCCCATTGAAAACGTTGGATACATAATAGGGCGGATTTCACTTTACTTAATATTTGATAATCAATATGAAACATTTTCGTTTCTCCTAAATACTGGTATTATTTTTTTATCAGTAGATTACCTTATTTTATCAATGAGATTTTCGTATTAATACATTTAGTTTAACAACAGCCATCTTCGTTATGTCATAGTATAATAATAAGGTTATAATTATAGCTAGTAACGCTAAAAGAAGATAGGCTATGTTAAAATAATGAAAACTTGAATAAATTGCTAACCCATATAAAGAGAATATTGATAATAAACACTTTATGATATTATATTTAAACTTAAAATAATGCCTAGATATTAAAGATCTACAGATATAAAATACAATATACGCTAAGCCAGTGGAAATAGCTGCACCTTTTGCTCCGAGAATCGGGATTAAAATATAATTTCCAGCAATATTAAATAAAGCTACAATTACCGATATATAAATATGCATCTTAGAGTTTTTCTGAAAATTAATACCTAATACTGTTGTTTCTGAAATTGTATACATAATTGGCATCATAATTAAAAAAGGAAAAACAAAAATTGCTTCACGATATTCTGGGCCTAATAGAATTGAAACAATATCTTTAAATAATATTATCATAACAGCAATTACAATCATAATAACAGTGACAATTTTATTGACCAGTGCAAAAAATTGGTAGTTGTCTGGATCTTCTTTATACTTCTCATAAGCAACAGGAACCCAAAAATTTGAAAAAGCAACCTGAAAAATATTCAATAATGATACGATAGTCATAGCGCCACTATAAATACCAATTTCTTTATAGTCGGTAAATTGCTTCAACATAATTCGATCGATTGATTGAAATATCCAGGATATAGATGATGAAAAAATAAAGGGAACACTATATTTCAGCATTTGATTATATTTTGTTGATAGCTCAATATTTTTGTTAAAGCGAAACCATACTTTTGCATTTTTTAACATTGTTATTATAGTAATTATCAAGTTTGATAAAGAGAAAGCAATAATTACTGTCCAATAACTATCGTAAAAAATAATATACAAAATACCTATTAAGCTAAGATATGAAATTTTCGTAATTATATTAATAATTGAATAGGTATTGGCTTTTTGTTCCATTCTAATTTGTAATAGAACAAATCGATTTAATGTAGTTCCTACTACATGGATTCCTAATACAATAGCAATTAAAATAGTTTCTTCATTACTAACATATTTCGATATGAATTTATAAAATACCAGTATAAACGAAAATGATAGTACACTTAATTGTAACGGTAGTTTTACACATTGCCTTAGTAGTTTTCCTCTGCATTCAACTTCTTCTTCGTAATAAAATCTTACAAATGTTTGATCAAAGCCGAATAAAGTAATGATAGAAAGCAAGCTAGTCACTGTTGTAAACATAGAATATTTACCCATATTCACAGGGGAAATCAATCTCGTTATAATAGGGGACGAAAGTAATCCTAATATTAATACAACTCCGTTACCAAATGCATATTTTATAAACTTTTTAAATAAGTTCATATTTCCTCCGGCCTTTGTCTATTCTAGATTACTTTGATTTAATAATGAAGGTACTTTTATTATTGTTATGATAATCGCAGCAATGCAGAACCACATTCCTAATATATCTTGTGCATCTGAAGGAGATGTCGATAATAACGGAAAGCAAATAATACTAACAACAGTAAAAAGAATAGGTATCATTACAGATGAATCTTTTATATTATTCGAACGAACCAATTTGAATAATAATTTAATTATAAATAATACGATGATAATTATTGGTAATAAGACTAAGATACCCATATCCGCTAAAAATCTAGCAGCAAAACAATGCATCGACCACATTCCACCTAATTGTTCCACAGCAACCGCTTTTGCCATCTGTTCTGTATTACCTAGACCTACTCCAAACCCGTAGGATTTTATAAATGTCTTAATCGAAAATCTTAGTAAAGCCACTCTTGTACCTACACTAGCCTCTGTATTCAGCGTAACCTCATTCGTCTCTTCATCTACAACAATAAGTTGTTCTTTTAATGATAATGTTTCTTTCGTTGGAATCGTATAAGTTTCAGGCTTTTCTATTACTTCATCTGAGGTCATTTTTTCATATTTATATTTAATATTATTTGCTATATTTATGGTATCGGCTTTTAATTGTTTATAATTTTCCATTACGAATATAAACGCAAAACACATGCTACATAAAACAATAATACTCCATAACTTTCTTTTAAAAATAATAATATAAGCAAAGAGACTGATTATAATAATATAAACAGATATCATAGCAAGACGAGCACTTGCTAATTTAACTATAAAATATGATAATGAAGTTGTTAATGATAATAATACAATATAAAGCTTTTTATATTTATTGTTCTTATTAATATGAGTTAGTAAAAAAGCAATAACAAAGGGTAAGTAGAATAATAATGTACAGCTGAAATCATTCGTATTGTTAAAGCTTACTGTCGGAAATTGAATATAGCCTACATCGAATAAAGGAAATCTTTGATAGATATCATATTTATCGTAGAATATACCCCCATGAAACGCCTCATAAATACCAAGTAGCGATAATATAATCATATTTATAATACAATTAAACAGGGTTATATTTATTTTCATTCTGTCATTTATATAAAGTATTAATAAAAGTAAAAAAGTTACATCAATACATAAATTAAATAATCTACGAAATGTAAAAGCGATATCAATAGCTCTAGCTAATGATAATATCCCATATAAAATCATGATAGTTATTAGAATAAAAACCATATACTCTAGCTTATTCTTACCTTTGAAAGGATTAACTTTATTTATAACAAGATGTAGTACAAAGAGAATACTTGTGATAAATATCATAATACGAAATAAAAACATTTCACCAATTCCAGGTACTGTTATAGGTAATAACACAGAACCCCAAAATGATGAAAATATCATTATTTGAAAAAATAAACCTAATATAAATTCTGATTTCATCTTAACATTTTTTAAATAATTTTTAATATCAGATATCATCTACATTTCTCCTTGGTAAGTAAATTTTATTTATAAAATTCATTTATCGCCGTTATCACTAAATCCATATCTTCTAAATTCATATAAGGATGTATCGGTAATGATAAAACTGTTTCACATAAACGAGTCGAAATTGATAAATCAACTAAACTACAGTTGATTTCATCAAATGCTTTTTGAAGATGCATAGGTTTTTGATAATAAATCATATTTGGTATATTTTTCTGTTGTAAATGTTGTTGTAACTTCACTCTCTCATCATTATCTTTTGTTTGAATAGTATATTGCGCCCAGCTGGATATAAAATCATCCTTAATAATTGGTAATTTCACTTTATCAGTTAAATTCTGGCTATAGTAGGATGCATACCGGTTGATGCTCTCTAATTCAAATTCAACAAACAAATTAAACTTTTCAAGTAATATTGCTGCTTGTATAGTATCTAACCTAGAATTTAATCCGATTCTTATATTATCATACTTATCTTTTCCTTTACCATGTACACATAATGATCTAATTAATTCTGCATGTTCATCACTATTTGTAAATATAGCACCACCATCACCATAACATCCTAGAGGTTTTGCAGGAAAAAATGAAGTAGTGGAAATATCACCAAAACTGCATGCTTTTTTATGTCGAATACTACCACCAAAACCTTGTGCACCATCTTCCAGTAGTAATAAATTGTATTTTTTTGTAATTTTTATTATCTCATCATAATCAGCAGGTAAACCAAATAAATCAACTGCTACAACTACTTTAGGAATTAACTTTTTCTCACTGATGACTTTTTCTATAGCCATTTCCAAAGATACCGAAGATAAATTATATGTATTTTGATCTACATCAACAAAAATAGGAGTAGCATCATGAAATGAAACTACTTCTCCAGACGCAAAAAAAGTAAAGTCTGGAACGAATACTGCATCTCCTTTACCTATGCCCCATGACATAAGTGCAAGGGATAATGCATCAGTACCATTGGCACATGTAATACAGTGCTTTACTCCTACATAGTCAGCTAATTTCTTTTCGAGCTCAGTAACTTCCTTCCCTGATATAAAATTACCATTTTGAATTACTGTATTTATTCTCTTATCGATATTAACTTTAATAGCTTCATATTGTTTATGTAAATCTCTAAATTGCATAATCCTACCCCCTAATTTTCTTGAATAATTCTATATATTTTTTTGCATTTGCTATCCAAGTAAGATCTTTTACACTATCTTTTGCATTCTGGATAATCTCTTGTTTTAATACATTATCATTGAAGCATCTTATAACGTTCTCAGCTATTATCTTATAATCATCTGGTTCGATAAGGAATCCATTTTTTTCATTTACTATAATATCTTGAATTCCTTCACCTTTTGTTCCAATCGTAATACAACCGCAAGACATTGCTTCCAGATACACAATTCCTAAACCTTCGCCAGTACTAGGCATAATAAATACTTCAGCCTCACTCATTCTAGAAAGAACGTCAGAATTTGGTACTTGACCTAAAAAGACAACATTTTCTGTAATGTCTAGTTTATTACATAATTCTTTAAGATAAGCATCTTCTGGTCCCTCACCTATTACTGTTAAACTAATATCGTTATAATATTTTTTTAGTTCAGCAATTACTTTTAACGTTGTATCCACTTTTTTTCTTTTTATCAAACTACTTACTTGAATAATACTATGTTGTTTTTTCGGTCTTTCTATCGAATATTGAACATTGAACCCATTTAAAATAACATCAATATTAATACTTTTATCTTCTTTTTTAAGAAGATCCTTAAGCATTGAGCTAACCGCTATAACTATATCAGCTCTATTGCAAATACCAGTAATATAAGATGCCTTTCCTTTCTTAATTTCTAATATCGTATCAGAACCATGAGTTGTAATAAAAGTTGGGATATGATATTTGTCCTTTAGCCTAACACTAATAGCACCATCAAAACCAATTGTATGAGCATGTATTACATCAACTGTAAATTCTTTTTGTTTCTTTTTCAGGATTTTATCTATAACACGATAACCTAAAATATTATTAAGACCATATTTCCCATATTTTGAGAACGAAAAATACTTTGGATAATATACCTCGATACCATCTATGTTAAGGTATTTTACATTCTTTATTGAGTTAGTATATTTCTTGAAATATACCATGGGCGAAATTACACATACATTATGACCTAATTCTTTATAAGCTAATACCTGATCATGTACAAAAGATACATATGGACTACCGTCATTTTGATAATGTGCAATTACTAGAATATTCATTCTATTACTCCATTCTTACCTTAATTTTTTTAGTATTCTTTTAACTTTAACCATGATATTGATTATGGCTTTATTCGAAGGATAATCATCTTCTGTTTTTGCATCTTGCTTCATAATAGTATCCCAGTCTTCCAGCGTGATCTCCAATTTTTTTAATATATAATCTCTATCTTGTATCATTTCGTTGATAGTATAAATAGAGTCATCCTCCATTTGTGATAATGCATCCGGTCGGTTTAGTTCTCCTCCAACGATTAAGCTCGATAGATGTGCTCTTTTTTTATCATATCCAAATTTCTGAGGTAAATAATAAGATTGGAAGAATTTTGTAAATCTAGATTCAAAGTGCTTTCCACCATAATAATTCCAATCATACTCTTTTGATAAAACATCGATTGCTTCTTTTTTTGAATAGGGAACATAATTCAAAAGGTTAATCCGTTTTACTTTTCTCTGATAGATATAGTATTGCACAATATTAAAATGAGGATATTTTTTTATACTCTTTCCTCTTCCACATTTTTTATATACCCCTTTGATACTTTTAAAATCCACTGAAGTATAACCCCATGTTTTAGGAAGTATACCCTCTGTTGCTAGATTACTACCATTTAACATATATTTAATTTTATATCTTTTTGCATATTGGTACATCGCAGCTAAGAAAACATGATCTTGGGGAACATCCAAATTAGGTAATCCAGAAAACATATAGGCTCTTTGGATTTCTTTCATTGTTGGCCAGTCAATTACTATAGTATGCAAATCAATTTTTAATTTCTGACACATCTTTTGTATGTTCTGTACAGCTACTTCACTATTCCATCCTGCATCAACATGAACAGCCAAAACTCGTAAACCTAACTGATTTGTGAGATATGCCATATATGCACTATCTACTCCGCCGGAGATTCCAAGAATACAATCGTACTCTTTATTTTTTGATTCATCTTTGATTTTACTTACCAAATCAGCTAATTTTTTGTCGCTGATATCTTTTTTATAACCAAATAAAGCTACCTTTGTATCGTAAACATGACAATGATTACATACACCGTTCGAATCAAATGTTATATCAGGGTCAGTAGTATCCATGATACATTTTGTACATATTTGATAATTATTCATTACTATATACCCCTTCATTTATAAGATCCATTTCACTTGGAAAGTTAATTAATACAGCTTTTTTCCTACCAAAATAAACAAACATACTTCCAGCAGCTGCGGCATGTGCACCTCCATCATTCAGAACATGATGTAAATCAGTAATATCCTTTGCTCCTCCACATGCAATAACTGGTATGTTAACGCTTTGAGAGATTTGTTTTACTAAATTTATATCGTAACCTTGCATCGTTCCATCTCTATTGATTGAATTCAGTAAGATTTCACCAGCTCCCAATCTTTCAGCTTCTTTCACCATAAATATAGGATCAATCTTAACTTTTTCAGTTCCACATTTAATATAGCAGTATTGCTTACCCATAAATTCACTTTTTACATCGATAGACGCGACGATACTCTGGCTTCCTGCGAATGTAGAAGCTTCCTTAATCAACTGAGGATTTTTCACAAGTGCAGTATTAATAATAACTTTTTCAAAACCAATATGAAATAGTTTTTTTATTTCTTCCAAAGAAGTAATGCCTCCTCCATAACTTAGGGGCATAAATGCTTCTGTTGTAATAGATTTTAAGTATTCAATATCAGGCGCTGTTCCTTTTTTTGAGGCATTTATGTCAAGTAAGCACAGCTCGTCCACACCTTTTTCATTAAAAATTTTTACAGCATTAATGGGGTCGCCCAAATAATTTGCATCTGTAAATTTTATAGTTTTAACAAGTCCCTGATCTTGTAATAAAAGACATGGTATTATTCTTGGTCTCGAATAC
The DNA here is from genome assembly GCA_029238935.1 of Herbinix sp. Lineage (GTDB taxonomy): Bacteria > Bacillota > Clostridia > Lachnospirales > Lachnospiraceae > Mobilitalea. The sequence goes on along the minus strand of JAQZBN010000066.1, from coordinate 22,572 downwards.
ATATTTAACATTCCTTTGCAAAATTTAATAAAAGCTTCATTCCAAAATTATGACTTTTTTCAGGATGAAACTGGGTACCATAGATATTATTTAATTGAACAGAAGCTGTAAATGTATAGCCATATTCACAACGCATTAGAATATCTTCGTCCCTATCACAGAGTGCATGATATGTATGGACAAAATAATACCGTTGTTTTTCCGTTATCCCAGAAACCAACTTCGAGTTTTGATTATTGATGGTAACATAATTCCATCCCATATGTGGTACTTTTAGAGTTAGATTATCTTTGAAATGGAATTTGATATTATCAAAAGGTATAAGATTAAGACCCTTTTTTTTACCTTCTTCACTAGTTCTTCCAAGCATTTGCATACCCAGACATATGCCTAAAATAGGTTTTTTGTTTATAATAATATTTTTTTCAATCGACTCTACAAATCCTAATTTCTCCAGTTGTTCCATTCCTGTATCAAAAGCACCAACACCCGGCAAAATAATTTTATCAGCTTCTTCTAAAGCATTAGGAGTACTTGCCAAAACAGCTTGCGCGCCAACTTTTTTGAGCATATTCATGATAGATCCAACATTTCCCATACCATAATCAATCACTGCTATCATAATATTACCCTTCTTTCATTAACGATTTGTAAAGTTTTATCAGTCTGTCTTCATCTATATTCCAGTTAAACAATTCAATTATTGCCTTCCGCCCATTTTGTCCCATACGGTAAGCATCTGATGGATTATTCTTCAAATATTCTATAGCGTTCGCTATTTCATCCGTGTTTTGCGGATCTACCGCAATACCAAATTCATATTTTTTTAAAACTTCTCTTACATAAGGATAATCCGATATGATAACCGGTAAACCCATTGACATATATTCATAAGCTTTCGTAGCCAAATTATCCGTCTTATTGTACTGTCCTACATTAAGTATCGTACAAATTCCAGCATAACACTCTTGATATATTTTTACAATTCCATCCTTATTAAGATAACCTCTGTAATCAACTGAACTATATTCTGGCATATTTTTGATCGTGTTTTCAAACTCCTGGGATTTAAAATCCCCACCCAAAAGCAAGTTAACATCAGCTTTTTTTATTGCTTTGACCAGATGATAAATTCCTCTTTCATATGTTAAGGAGCCTACATGACATACCTTATCGCCTGTTAAAATCTTATCTTCGTATTTATTATAAAATTCTTCTAATCGTGGCGTGTTATTAATAAATACTGTTCTCTTTGCTCTATTTTCAAATACATTTTCACCATTAAATTTACACGGAGTAATAACAGCATCAATTTTTCTGATGACATTCGTTTCAATTACATTATAAATACTTGCTACAATACTTCGAAAGAGCTTGGGGATATATTTTTTTTCTCTAATTTGCATGTAATAGAATTCATGACTATCATAAACGACCTTTTTATTAGATTTTTTGAGCTTCTTACTAATGAATAACAAATCCGGGTCATGAAAATGATATATATCTGCATCAATAGATATTGCCTTTTTATATATTTTTCCAGATGAAAATAACAATCTATGAAATCTATTTTTTGGTCGAAATCCTGTAGATGTTATTTTTACTTTATTCTTAATTTCATCTCCATTTGAATCATTCACTAATAAAATCACTTCGTAACCATGCTTTGCTAATGAACAACATTCCTTTTCAAATATTCTTGTGTCATATCGTTTATGTGCACTGGTTATGTGGCATACCTTAACCATTTTATCCCTCCAACATTCACTCAATCCATTGATTGTAGTTGTTCCTTCTCAATGGTGTATCTTTTATTACATTCTTCGCATATATAATCAGAATTAAGTTTGCTACCGCATTCGCATACCCAACCTATTTGCTTAGCAGGAACACCAGCCATTAATGCATAATCAGGTACATCCTTAGTAACAACTGCTCCAGCAGCAATTAAAGCATACTTTCCAATTGTATGCCCACAAACGATAGTCGCATTAGCACCTATACTAGCTCCTTCTTTGATCAAGGTTCTCTTGTATCCTGCCGGACCTTTCGGAAACCTCGCTCTAGGAGTCAAATCATTTGTGAAAACCATGGATGGACCACAAAATACTCCATCCTGAATTTCAACTCCTTCATATATAGACACATTATTCTGAACCTTAACATCATTACCAATGATGACATGGTTGGATACATTGCAATTTTGACCAAAGGAACAACGGGATCCTATACTGGCTCCCTTTTGAATATGACAGAAATGCCAAATTTTCGTTTTATTACCAATATGAACATCTTCGTCGATATAACTGCTCTCATGCACAAAATAATCGTTCATCTTAAAACCTACCTTTAAAATTAATAGTAGAACAATCCTTCATTGGTAATTTTACGCTTTGACCTGTATATGCCGCTTTATATATAGCTAAAACTAATTCTAATGCTCTTCTTCCTGCATAAGCATCTACATAAGGTTGTCTGTTCTCTTTAATAGAATCAATTACATCATTGTATAGAGGATTATGACCAAAACCATAAACATTAGGTGGGTTTTCGTGATATGTTAGTTTTACCTCTTCCATATCATCAAGACCATCTTGGAATCTCCATTCTTCAATAATATTAACTGATTTACCACCAGCTTTTATGGTTCCCTTTTCTCCAAACAAATAAAGTGTTTCTTCCAGATTCTGAGGATATATGTTAGTCGTTCCTTCCACAATTCCATAGCTACCATTCGAAAAACGGATTAATGCAAGTCCAAGATCTTCAGCCTCAATATAGTCATGATTTAAACGATCAGTAAACCCTACTACTTCTGTAATATCATCGCCCATCATCCAACGAAGCAAATCAATATTATGAATGCATTGATTCATCAATGCTCCACCATCCTGTTCCCATGTACCTCTCCAAGGAGCTTGAGTATAATAATCAGCACCACGATTCCAGCGGATATGAGCTGTTCCATGAAATAATTTTCCTAACCGTTTTGCTTCCACCGCTTCTCTTATTTTTTGAATAGATTTATTAAAACGATTTTGATGACAAGCACAAACTTTAACTCCCTTTTCCTCAGATGCTTGTATAATTCGATCCGCGTCTTCTAGTGAGAGAGCAATTGGTTTCTCAATAATTAAGTTACAGTTAGCTTGAATACAATCCAACGCTATCTGAGCATGTTTTCCACTTTCTGTAGCAATGGCAACTAGTTCAGGTTTTTCATTCTCCAACATAATTTTATAATCGGTATACCTTCTAATAGTTTCCGGTAATTGGAACTTCTTAAATTTATCTTCTATATTTTCTGGTATAATATCGCATAATGCTACTATTTCCAATTCATTCTCAAGTGCAGCAGCAACATGATTAACCGATATTCTTCCACATCCAATTAATGCATATTTCATAGATTTATACTCCTGATTTTCTCGATATTTTTATACTATAAACTCTATTCACTCATTTGTAATTAATTATAATACTTCAATGTTATCACGAGTTGTAATTTGTTTCATTGCATTTTTGGTATCAAAAATTGCATTCGCATTTCTTTGTATCATATCATAATCTATGTTAGTATGAGCCGTTGTAATCATAACCAGATCATACGATTGTACAACTTCATCAGTTAGATTTTCTAAACCTTTTACATGTACTCCATGCTCTCTGTATTCTTTCACCCAAGGATCATAATAATCAACATTAGCACCTTCATCTTTTAGAATATCTATTACACGAAGTGCTGGACTTTCACGATAATCATCAATGTCTTGTTTGTAGGCAACACCAAGAACTAATACTTTAGAACCATTTAATGCTTTCTTAAATCTATTCAGTATTTTACCAGCTCTTTCTACACAGTACTCAGGCATCTTGTCATTAATTATCATAGAGCTTTCAATCATTGAAGTATGGAAGCCGTATTCTCTTGCTTTCCATGATAAATAATATGGATCAAGAGGAATACAATGACCACCTAGTCCCGGTCCTGGATAGAACGCTTGAAAACCATAAGGTTTTGTTTTAGCTGCATCAACTACTTCCCACATACTGATTCCCATTTTATTGCACAGTATTGCTAATTCATTTACTAATCCTATATTTATATTACGATAAGTATTCTCAAGGATTTTCTCCATCTCAGCTACAGCTGGAGATGATACTTCTAATATATCGCTTTCTAATACAGCTCTATACATAGCTGCAATTACTTCCGTAGCATCTTTTCCGATCGCACCAACAACCTTAGGAGTATTCTTTGTTTTATAAATTAGGTTACCCGGATCAACACGTTCAGGTGAAAAGCCTAAATAAAAATCGTTACCACATTTTAATCCAGAACCTTCCTCTAATAATGGTTTGATTAATTCTTCCGTAGTCCCTGGATAGGTCGTTGATTCTAATACAACCATCGTATTTTTCTTTAAATATTTAGAGATTGCTATGGTTGAATTTTTAACGTAACTTATATCCGGCTGCTGATGTTCATCTAATGGAGTCGGAACACATATTGCAATAAAATCAACATCTTTGATAAAACTAAAATCAGATGTTGCAGACAACATTCCGGTTTTTACAATTTTATCCAAGTCGCTATCAACAACATCCCCTATATAATTTTCGCCTCTGTTTACCATATTAACCTTTTCATCTTGAACATCAAAACCTATGGTCTTAAAACCTGCTTTTGCTTTCTCAACAGCTAAAGGTAATCCCACATATCCTAAACCTACCACACCCACAACAATTGACTTATTATTAATTTTCTCTAAAAGTTGATATTTCATAGTTCCTCCTAAATTATATAGTTAAAATTTTTTCTATTTTTTCAGTAAGTTTTTTATAATCATATTCTTTTATAGTATTTAATGCATTCGAACAGATTGTTTCATATTCGATTTTATCCATTGTATAAAAATAAAGAATTTGATTTACATAATCTTGTGGACTATTTAACAAAGTAGATACGCCTAAGTTATGTTTCATAATTAAATCTTCAGCGACTGGACAATTTGATAAAATCGGCTTACCACTCGCCATATATTCAAAAAGCTTGTTCCAACTACACCCATACTTCGCCAATCCGGTATTTTGTACTTGAATAATATTCAAATTCGATTTTGATAAAACCCCAGCAATATATTTTTTTTCAATTCTTCCTTTAAATTCAATATTATTTAGACTTTTACTCTTACATATAGCAATTAATTCTTCTTTTTCAGTACCGTCACCATATATCAAAAGTTTAATATTAGAGTATCCATCTTTTTGCATCTGTTCTGCTGCATCAACGAGATCAATCAAATGATTCACTTTTCTAATAGATCCCATATATACCACCTTAAAAATATCCTGATTATTGAGATCTTTATCTTGTGAAAAATAATTTTCATTATTATAATCAAACTCTTCTAAATCAACACCATTATTTACATGGAATACCTTTTCCGAACCGATTTTCATCATCCAATCTTTATCGATTAAATATCGATCACCTGCTCCCATAGTAAATATAATTTTGCCTGCATTTTTATAAATCCATTTTTCCATGATATACATCATTTTTATAATAGGATTTTTATCCGTTATTTTATTATATTCGACAATAGATTCTGGCCATAAATCTCTGACCTCAAATACACTTCGAACCTTCATCTTCTTTGCTATTTTAACAGCCATAAATGCAGCAAATGGACTAGGGGATGAGGCATATATTACATCTGGTTTACCATACATTTCGGTCATTCTTTTTTGAAGCATTCTAACTCTATATGGAAACTCCAACATGCTTATGATTCGATTCAGACCATTCCCAGCGTAATTTCGCACTTTTATAAATGTATATAGTACATTATCAAATACTTCTTCCTTTAATAATGATTTATCATTTATCATATTAACCTTAGTATTATGTATCATACTAGAAGTAATAATTTGCACCTTGTGTCCTCGTTCCTGAAGATACTTCGAAAAATAATAATGCCTAACTAAACCTCCCATAGATGGTGGTATTGCTGTCTGATTAATGATCCAAATGTTCATTGAAAATCTCCTTTATGTATCAAGCATTTAGAACTCTTTTAAATTAATTCTAGAGACTAATTCATTGTTTTCATAATTTACAATTCGAGCTGTATTCTGACCTTCATCAATGCCTTCAGTACTTTCTTTCTTAAATAATATTTTTATTGTTAGAATAATTAATTTTATATCCAGCCACAAAGAATAACTTTCAATATATAATAAATCTAACTTTAATTTATCATATGGTGTTGTATTATATTTACCATAAACTTGTGCATATCCTGTTAGCCCCGCCTTTACTTTTAACCTAAACTCAAATTCAGGCATGTCTACTTTATATTCATCAGCAATCTGTGGCCTTTCTGGTCTCGGTCCCACGATAGACATATGACCAGCTAAAATGTTAATTAACTGTGGTAATTCATCAATTCGGACAGCTCGAATAAAAGAACCTACAGGAGTGATTCGATTATCTTTTTGACCTGCCAGTCTTGCAACTCCATCTTTCTCTGCATCTACGATCATGCTACGAAATTTATATATCGAAAATATATGACCATCAATGGTTAATCTTTCCTGTTTATAGAATACAGGACCACGATCATAGAGTTTAATTAATAATGAAATCATTAACATTATCGGTGACAATACTATTAATGCTAAAAATGATATCATAATATCCATGAAACGTTTAACAAATTTCTGGTCAAATGTAAGACCGTAGTTGCGGCATAAAAGTAACGGAGTATCGAATAAATTTATTTTATCCGATCCCATAAGGATAATATCCGATAGTTTTGGCATTACATATGTTCTGATTGAATTTTTAAAACAATATTTAAGAATTGGACTTCTAACTTCTGAAGGGATGTCCCAGATTATAACTGCATCAAAATCATTAATTACCTTTTTAATATTTTCAATTCCTTTATCTATATTCATTGCAGCACAAATTTCATACTTATCAGACCTGGAACTCATTTTTTTTATGAGCCGTTCAGCAGGTCTATTGCCATATAATAATATCATCTTATGTGGGGGAAATAATCTTTTATATATATAACTAGAAATAATAGTCCAGAATATAATGAGTACAACTTCAATTCCAGTCATTACCAGCAACGGTATAGTACTCATAAAACGAAGACCTAATAGACATATTTGAAGGTATGTTATTCCATTAACAAAAAATAAACCTAATACCTGTGAAAAGAAGATGTCATTTTTCTTATAATAACCAACTTTTAGACTGCCATAGATTTTAGAAAAGAATAATAATAGCAAAGCATAAACAGCAACCATTAAATAGTTTCCACGGCGAAAATATGGTTGTAAAATATATGCGTTATAGTAATGTGTCCATACAACCCAATAAACTGCTGTCTGTAGCGTTAGAATTATAAATGCTGATAGAAATAAGATTAATCGTTTAAACTGTTCATAGTTTTTCATATATTTTCCCCTCTTAACAACTTAATGAATATAAGAAATAACCCTTCTGATATATCTTTGATTGTATCTATAACTATTATATAAATTTTTTCTGAAGCATATTATCTAATTTTTCATGATACAATTTTATTCTACTTTTGTAATTCTCTCTATATTTATTACGATCTTCTTCTGTCATATTAATATAAGCATTATATTCAATATCACACTTTTCTAAGATTTCACCGCAGTGGAAGCAAATTGCATCAGGCTTCTTTGATACCATTCTAAAATTGTAACATTGAGGACATATATATATTTTTAACATAAATTACAATCCCCTTCCATATAAATGTCATTGTTTATTATACTATGTTAGGTTTAGAATGTAAACCTAATATCATAAATTATGTATTTTTTTGTAGACTGAAAGTCATACCATAATTGTAAGTATATGATAGCTTAAAGAAAAAATAGTATATTTATGTTTAATCAGCTCGTACGGGAATCGAACCCGTGTTTCCGCCGTGAGAGGGCGGCGTCTTGACCCCTTGACCAACGAGCCTTACAACATAATTTATAATACACTATACATAAGAATAATGCAAGCATTATTTTCAAATTTTTTTAAATTTTTTAATTTTTTTATTAATATCTATATTATGTAAAATATACACAATTATTAGGTTTTCGTATCTTTTGCCTATCATTTATAATAATAGCCCTCATTTCTACCAAGGAAGGACCTATATAATCAGTTCATTGGAAGATTACTCTATCACTTCCAATGAACTGAAGTATAATGCTTCGTCTATTCTTCTTTCATCATATCATAGAAAATCTAATAAAGACATCTGGTTTGATGCCGGGAGATTTCCAAGTAAACCTAGTTTGGCCATATTATCTACTACAGTGGAGCTTACTTTACAGCGTATTTTAAAATCATCCCTCGACAGAAAGGTTCCTAACTTTGCAGCTTCTACTACGCCGTCCGCTGCTTTATCCCCCAAACCATCAATGGTACTTAAGGACGGCATAAGTTTTCCGTCAATGATTTGAAAAGCATGGGCTTTTGCATTGTAGATATCGATCGGTAGAAATGTGAATCCCCTCGCATACATTTCCTGAACAATACGCATGTCTTTAAAAGTATCCTGCTCTTTCTTAGACAAGGTATTACTTCGTCTCTTATAATCAGCAATATGCTGTTCCAAGCGATCTCTGCCCAAGCACATCAGTTCATAATTAAAAGCAGAGGCACGAATACTAAAATATGCTGCATAATAAGCCAGGGGGTAATATACTTTGAAATATGCTATTCGGAAAGCCATCATAACATAAGCTGCCGCATGCGCTTTCGGGAACATATATTTTATCTGTTTACAGGACCAGATATACCAATCCGGAACTCCCGCAGCAACCATTGCTTCTTCCATTTCCGAAGTCAGACCTTTACCCTTTCTTACACTCTCCATTATTTTAAAGGATTGACCGGGATCAACACCCGTTGCAATCAGATAGATCATGATATCGTCACGGGTACAGATTGCCGTTGCTAAGGTACATTTTCCGCTTTGAATTAAGGTCTGTGCATTATTTAACCATACGTCGGTACCATGGGATAGACCCGAAATACGCACCAAATCAGAAAAAGTCTTCGGCTGTGTATCCTTTACCATTTGCATAACAAAATCGGTACCAAACTCAGGAATACCAAGACAACCCAGTTCACAGCCATCCAGATCCTTTGGTGTTATACCCAGAGCACTTAAGTCATGGAACAAAGACAATACCTTGGGTTCATCCAAGCGTATTTTTTTCGCATCTAAACCGGTCAGATCCTCTAACATACGAATCATGGTAGGATCGTCATGACCAAGTATATCCAACTTTAACAAGTTATGATCGATAGAATGGTAATCAAAATGTGTTGTGATTGTCTTCGTCGTCATATCATTCGCCGGGTGCTGTACCGGTGTAAACGAAAATATATTTTCACCATGGGGAAGAACAACTATTCCACCCGGGTGTTGCCCAGTGGTTCTTCGTACTCCGACGCAACCATCTACAATTCGATCAATCTCTACATTTCTTTTATGAATACCACGTTCCTCATAATAATTTTTCACATATCCAAACGCTGTTTTATCAGCCAACGTACCAATCGTTCCGGCACGGAACGTATGACCTTCACCGAATAACACCTCGGTATAATCATGGGCTTTACTTTGATACTCTCCAGAGAAATTAAGATCGATATCCGGTTCCTTATCTCCATGGAAACCAAGAAAGGTTTCAAATGGGATATCGTGGCCGTCTTTGCTTAAGGGGTGTCCGCATTCCGGACAATCGTGATCCGGCATATCACACCCGGAGCTACCGCCGTACTTTTTTACTTCTTCCGAATCGAAATCGGAATAATGGCAATTCATGCAGTAATAATGAGGTGCCAAGGGATTTACCTCAGTAATTCCCGCCATAGTTGCGACAAAGGAGGAACCTACGGAACCACGGGATCCTACCAGGTATCCATCTTCATTGGACTTCCATACCAATTTCTGAGCTATGATATACATTACGGCAAATCCATTGTTGATAATCGATTTTAACTCATGCTCTAAGCGAGCTTCTACTGGCTTTGGCAATGGATTTCCATACATAGAATGGGCTTTATCATAACAGATATTTCTTAAATTCTCTTCAGAATTCGGAAGCACCGGCGGACACTTATCCGGTCTTACGGGAGAGATTTTTTCGATCATATCTGAAATTTTATTGGTATTGGTAATAACTACTTCTTCTGCTTTATCCCGACCGAGATAAGCGAATTCTTCCAACATCTCTTCTGTTGTTCGGAAATACAAGGGTGGTTGCTCATCAGCATCTTTAAACCCTTTTCCGGCTAAGATTATTCTTCGATATACTTCATCCTCAGGATCCAGAAAATGCACGTCACAGGTAGCTACCACCGGTTTATTATACTCTTCTCCCAGTTCCACGATCCTTTTATTAATCGCTATAAGCTCTTCTTTTGAATTGATTTCACTCTTTGGATCTCGAATAAGGAAATCATTATTACCTAAAGGTTGAATTTCCAAATAATCATAGAAATTAACAATTCTAGCAATCTGTTCCTGCGACTGGTTTTGAAGTATTGCTCGGTATAGTTCGCCCGCTTCGCAGGCAGAACCAAGAATCAGTCCTTCTCTACACTCTAATAAAAGACTCTTTGGTATTTTTGGTCGTTTGTTGTAATACTGAAGATGAGATAAGGATACCAGTTTATAAAGATTAACTCTGCCAACATCACTTCTTGCCAATATAATTGCATGATAAGCCGGAAGTTTACGAATCGCTTCCACAGATAGTTTTCCCAAAGAATCTATATCATTTACATTCATAATACCTTGATTTTTTAGCATATCTATGAACTTTACAAAAATCTCAGCAGTTGCACCGGCATCATCTACAGCTCTGTGATGATTTTCCAAGGAGATACCCAAAGCTTTTGCTACTACATTTAGTTTGTACTTACTTAGATCAGGCAGCAAAATTCTTGCAAGTCCAACCGTATCTAACACTGTAAAATCAATAGGGATGGACAGTCTCTCCGCATTTTTATTAATAAAGCCAACATCAAAGGAGGCATTATGTGCTACCAGGCTCGCACCTTCACAAAACGATATAAATTTAGGCAGAATTGTCTGTATCGTCTCAGCACCAATCACCATATCATCATTAATTCCTGTTAATTGTTCAATCTCATAAGGTATAGGTACTTCCGGATTTACAAACGTACTGAATTTATCAATTATTTCACCATGGACTACCTTAACGGCACCAATCTCGATAATTCTATCCTTATTGGAACTAAATCCAGTTGTTTCTATATCAAAAACTACAAAGGCATCCTCTAAGGATTGACCTCTTCCATTCACAACTACTTCTTTGATATCATCTACTAAATAAGCTTCTATTCCATAGATAATTTTAAACTTTTTCGCTCGATCCCGTTCATTTTCATCATTATAATCTTTTGGATTTAGAGCGTGACTGGCATCAGGAAATGCTTGTACAACACCGTGATCGGTAACAGCAATAGCAGAATGTCCCCATTTAAATGCACGCTTCACCATTTTCTTCACATCCACCACCGCATCCATATCACTCATCATGGTATGGGCATGCAGTTCTACTCTCTTTACTGGAGAACGGTCAGTTCTTGAGGTAGTAAAATCCGAACTCATTTTCACGCCCACTACAGAACCAATCGTAATATCCCGTTCATAGGTATCCATCTGAGCAATCCCTTTTAATAGGTAGAAACCACCTGGTGTCAAAGCACTGGTAATCTCATCCACCTCTATGGTTTTCGCATATAGTTTTACTTTTATGGAATCTGTAAAATCAGTCATGATGAAGGTTACAATACTTTTATCATTACCGATGGTTCTGGTCTCCGGCTTAATCAGCTTACCACGAATGACCACTTCACCCAATTCACCGACAATGTCACAGATGGGTATCACACTACCTTCAAAATTACGTCCATAAATTACAGAAGGATCTTTGGGTAATTTTTTATAGCTACTTTTCCCTTTGTCATAAGCTCCTTTTCCACCACTGCTTTTTTCTTCACTTTTTAGTTGTGTTTGCTTAACAAAACTAGTATTTACACTATCTGACGGATTCATTTTTTGAGAAGATAAATCCTCTTTCACTTTATTTTCCGTATTATTTCCATATAATAAATTCTCATCGAAGGCTCTTGCTTGATTAATCCCTTCCATATAAGCAGCTTCCTCAATGGCTTGATCCATGAGCATATCGGGTAATTCCAACCCTTCCTTCCTATCATCTTCCGACAGTACGTTTGTTACTTTATTATTTTTACGTTTGCTATCCTTTTCTTCCTTAGGGTCAATATAATCAAACGTAACAAAAACCGTATAATCAAACCGCTCCTGGAATAATGTTTCCAGATAATCCTTAAGCTTCGTGGCTTTATCCTTTACAATACAGCTATCCGTAACACGGACAATAATCTTCTTATCATCAATCGATACTTCTGCGTTCGATAATATATGATGGCTAACCACACTCACTTCCGATAACTCGTCCATAATGCTTTCACGATAAATAGGATACAGCTTCTCTAAGGTATATTGAGCGGATAGTTCAAATTGTGGCTTTATCATTGCTTTATTACCTGTATGTAAAAAGAGCTGCTTATTAAGCAGATCCTCCATTTTTCTTATATTGGCTCTGCTGATCAGACGTTTACTAAAAACACAAATATATACATTTTTACTATGTTTGGAGGCTATCACCTTTGTAACTTCAACCTCCTGATACAGGCTAGCTATTTCTTTATCAGCGTTTACCTGATCAAATGCATCAAAAAATAACATTTCTACTCTCCTTTCTGATACATCCTGTAATAGTAGTTTTTATTATACTACATATAAAGTAAACTTACCACTGATAGAACCTAAAATAATTCTTCCTATCAATGGTAAGTCTATATTAGTAATATACGGATTAAATTAGTTCAAAATAAAAATCTTAAGCTTTATTCCAATTTATAAGTTCATCTCGTAATACCTGCAGTAATTCTGATTCTGGTACTTTTCGAACGATCTCTCCTTTTTTTATAAGTAAGCCTTCCCCTCTGCCACCTGCAATTCCGATATCTGCTTCTCTTGCTTCGCCAGGACCGTTTACAGCGCAGCCCATAACAGCAACTTTAATATCCAAATCAAATTCAGATACCATCTGCTCGACTTCTTCTGCCAGCTTTATCAGATTTATCTGAGTTCTGCCGCAGGTAGGGCAAGATACAACCTCTACACCCCCACTACGATACCCAAGGGTACGAAGTATTAATTTTGCCGATTTAATTTCTTCAACCGGATCTCCGGTTAATGATACTCGGATGGTATCGCCAATTCCCTGATATAACATAATTCCAAGACCTAAAGAGGATTTGATATTACCTGCATTTATAGTACCTGCTTCTGTAATTCCAACATGAAGAGGGTAATTAGTCTGTTTAGCGATTAATTCATGAGCTTTTATACACATTATTACATCAGAGGATTTGATACTGATAACCATCTGATCATAACCCATATCCTCAATCCGTTTTACCTTATCTAATGCACTCTCTACTAAACCTTCTGCTGTTACTTTACCATATTTTAGAATTAAGTCCTTTTCTAAAGAACCACTATTTACTCCAACCCTGATAGGAATGCGTCTTTCTTTTGCTACTGATACGACAGCACGAAGCTTTTCTTCGCTTCCAATGTTACCCGGATTGATTCTGATCTTATCCGCACCTTGTTCCATTGCTGCAATTGCCAATCGATAATCAAAATGTATATCAGCAACCAAAGGAATCGTTATTTGCTTCTTTATTTCAGCAAATGCCAGCGCTGCTTCCATGGTCGGAACAGCACATCGGATAATATCACAACCTGCAGCTTCCAATGCTTTAATTTGATTAACCGTTGCAATTACATCCTCTGTCTTTGTATTTGTCATTGATTGAATCAAAATAGGATTACCTCCACCAATGACCCGATTGCCAATTTTTATTTCCTTTGTATGATCTCGATACATAGTATCTATCCTTTCTTTCGGAGCTGATCCATGCTAATTGAAGATATTTCGGATATCATTAAATAAGACGAATACCATCAATACCATTAATGCAACCATACCAATCATATGAACCAGTGCTTCTTTTTCTCTGGCTACCGGTTTTCCACGGACTACTTCGATCAGGTGGAAAACCAATCGCCCTCCATCAAGAGCTGGTAAGGGAAGCAGATTCATTACACCTAAGTTTGCACTTAAGAGGATTGTGAAATTAATAAGTTCTAATAATACCACACCGATACCATATTCCTTGGTACCTTCATATATTTCATTCATAATGTTTACTACGCCAACAGGTCCTGAGATCTCATTTAAGCCTACTTTACCACGGATCATGTGTCCGATACTTTTAATGGTATTAACAATCCAGTATTTTACTTCATATGCACTATACCCAATTACTTTCAGAGGAGATACTTTTTCTCTATAAACATTGTAGTCCCATCCAAGAGTATATTCACTGTATAATTTAGGGCTGATCGTAATGGTATTATCCTTACCGTCTCTTCTATAGGTAAGTGTTACCGGTTGATTGGATAGAGGATGTTCGTCAAAATACTTAGATAATTCTGTACCGTTGGATACCTCAGTTCCATTCACGCCAACAATAACGTCACCCAATTGTACTCCTGCTTCATATAAAGGAAATGTCTCAGTTAATGATACAATTTCTGCATTGTCAGTACTATAATGACAACCCATCAAATAAGACTCCACTAGTTTTGGTTTTACTGTAACTTCATGTTTCTCACCATCTCTTTCATAAGTAATGTTGAGTTGTTTCTCTGATAAGGGTTCAAACATAAAGAAGGATTCTATTTCTCTTCCCAAACGAATGGTTGATCCATTGATATTCGTAATCATATCTCCTTCCTTAAGCCCCGCCTCAGCCATAGGAGATCCTTCTGTAACTCCATTAATTCTGGAAGGATCCACACCAACAATACCGATGACTACCAGCGCAAGGATAAATGCTAGAATAAAGTTAAAAATAGGACCGGCTATAATCACAGAGATTCTAGCCCAAACACCCTTTTTATGGAATGCCCCTTCATCTTCGACGGATTCATCTTCACCTAGCATCATACAAGAACCGCCAAATGGGAATAACTTAATAGAATATCTGGTACCACCTTTAACAAAACTAACAATTCTAGTACCCATACCTACTGAAAATTCCGTTACCGTGATTCCATTTTTCTTAGCCAGCAAAAAATGCCCAAGTTCGTGGATTATAATAACTAAACTAAAAATTAATATTGCAATTATAATGTTCATGGTGCTTTCACACAACCTTTCCTATTTGTCCTCATAAAATAAAGCTCCTAAAACGAAGAAATATCAAAGACAAAAGAAATCTGCCTTTGTTTAAGGCTTATATTTAAATTCAGACTCTGCATACTCTTTTACAAAATCATATGTTTCATTTTCCACATTCAGAATGTCGATTAAGGAAGGATTCTCTATCCTTTTATGATTCTTCATGGCTTCTTTTATAATTGTTGGTATTGCAAGAAATCCGATCTTATTTTCTAAAAATCTAGCGACTGCCCATTCATTGGCAGCATTATATACAGTAGGCATACTTCCACCATTTCTACCTGCTTCATAAGCTAACGCCAAACCAAAAAAAGTATCCATATCCGGTTCTTCAAACGTAATTTGCTTTAAGGTAGTAAAATCAAGCTGTTTTCCTCCGATTAGGTCAATTCTCTCCGGATAAAATAAAGCATATTGTATCGGCAGCCGCATATCAGGAATACCCATTTGTGCAATGACACTTCCATCGATATATTCCACCATGGAATGTATAATACTTTGAGGATGAACTACGACTTGTATTTTATCGATCTCAAGATCAAACAGCCATCTAGCCTCCATTACTTCAAGCCCTTTGTTAACCATGGTTGCCGAATCTATGGTTATTTTCTGTCCCATGGACCAATTTGGATGCTTGAGGGCGTCTTCTTTCCTAATGTTTTGTAATTCCGATAACTTTCTTCCCCGGAAAGGTCCACCGGACGCTGTTAATAAAATATGTTTCATCGATTTATGTGCCTCACCCTGTAAAGCTTGGAAGATTGCAGAGTGTTCACTATCTACGGGAAGTAATGCTACGTTATATTCTTTGACTAAAGGCATAATAATATGCCCTGCTGTTACAAGGGTTTCTTTATTTGCTAGTGCAATGTCTTTTCCAGCTTTTATCGCTTCGATCGTAGGGCGAATTCCAATCATACCCACCATAGCAGTTACTACCATCTCAGCTTCACCCTCTGTAGCACAGGATATGAGACCGTCCATACCAGAAACAATCGTTATTGTAAGATCCTTAACCTTTTCCCTTAGTTTCATAGCCATATTCTCGTGATATACACACACTATCTTTGGATGAAACTCCCTGATTTGTTTTTCTAATAATTCTATATTACTTCCTGCGGCAAGTGCAGTAATTTTGATTTCTTTATGTTCTCGAACAATATCAAGTGTTTGAGTTCCAATGGATCCTGTTGATCCAAGGATTGCTATATTTCTCATGTTACCTCCATGAAGTATCCATCGACTAAAATGTTCAAAAGCTAATAAAAAATATTATAATACTATACATTATTTAATCCAAAAACACGAACGCTGGTGTTTCATAAATAGATTCTCCCTCTATTGATACGGAAACCAAATTATAGAATAAGAGCTAAATAATACACAATTGGTGCTGTAAATAAAATACTGTCAAAACGATCTAATATTCCACCATGACCTGGAATCAACTTTCCATAATCTTTAATATCATGATTTCTTTTGATCGCCGAAGCTGCCAAGTCACCGATTTGAGAGATCACACTGGAAGCTGCTCCAATGACCGGAAATGCTATCTGCGGATTTGCTATATCAGTGATATAGTTCTTAGTAAATAAAGCGTACAATAGACCTAATAAAGCTGCACCTACAACACCGCCAATACAACCCTCTAATGATTTATTAGGACTTAAACGCGGCGATATTTTCTTCTTACCTATCGTTTTACCGACACAATAAGCACAGGTATCGGAACCCCAAGCTCCGATAAATATCAACCAGATCAGCCATGCACCATCGTTTAACATCCTAACCTGATATATGTAGGATAACATGATACTAACATAGAAAAACCCAAAGAATACCAAGGATATCTGTTCCGTATTAAATTTTGGAAATCCGAATACATAGATAAACATTAATAGCATGAGAAAACCGATACATAAAACTATGATATTCTCTTTTGCTTCAAATAAAAGAAGACCATAATAAGCAATGCCAGCCACATATCCAAGTATACCTGGTAATTCCTTGTTTACTTTCACAATTCGATACAATTCCATCAAACCGATCAGAGATACTGCTAATACAGTTGTAAATAATATGTTACCTCCCAGTACAACAGCAGTAATTGTGATCGCCATTAAAATAATTGAACTAAAAAAACGAGTCTTAAACATAGACTACCTCCACCTTACGATTTGGTTAAGATATTGCACCGAATTTTCTTGTTCTTCCATTATAATACTCGACAGCCTTCTCTAATTCTTTCTTATCAAAGTCAGGCCATAGAACATCAGTAAAATAAAATTCTGTATAAGCCAATTGCCACAACATATAATTAGATAATCTCTGCTCGCCGCTGGTTCGAATTAATAAGTCGGGATCAGGGATTTCCCTGGTGTCCAAGTACTGTTCAAATAAATTCTCATTGATATCGTCTACTGTAATCTTCTCCTCTTTGACCGCTAGAGAAAGTGCTTTCACTGCACGAATAATTTCATCTCGACTACCGTAATTCAAAGCTACTTGAAAATTCAATCCGGTATTGTTCTTTGAAGCCTCTTCCAGCGCGTGGATACTCTGCTTCATCTCATCCGACAATTTGCTGATATCTCCAATAATTCGCACTCTCATGTTGTTCTTTTCACTGGTCTTAATAGAATCTTTTAAGTACGTATTTAGAAGTTTCATTAATGCATCAACTTCTTCCTTCGGTCTTTTCCAGTTCTCTGTAGAAAATGCGTATACTGTAAGATACTTGATTCCCATATGATAAGCATCTTCACAGATTCGTTCAACATTTTTACTACCCTGTGCATGACCATAATTTCTGGGCATCCTCTTTTTTTTGGCCCACCGACCATTACCGTCTAGAATGATTGCTACATGGGATGGTATATTCCATTCTTTACTATCCATATTCTTCTCCCGATTTTATAAAAATATAGGAACAGGACGTATTTTGGCATAAGACAAAATACGTCCCGATTCATTTCTACAATACTTAATATTATACTGTAAGTATTTCCTTAGATTTATCTTCCATTGTCCTATCAATTTCCACAATATATTTATCCGTAAATTTTTGAATGTTATCTTCTAAATTTTTAAATTCATCTTCAGAGATTTCACTTGCTTTGTTTTGCTTTTTGAATAAATCATTAGCATCTCTTCTAATGTTACGGACAGCTATTTTTGCATTTTCAGCTTTTTTCTTTACATCCTTCACAAGTTCTTTTCTACGATCCTCTGTTAGCTCAGGAAAAACAAGGCGGATTACTTTTCCATCGTTGCTTGGAGTCAGTCCCAGATCTGAATTTATGATTGCTTTTTCTATTTCTTTGATCAATTTGCTTTCCCATGGTTGAATTTGGATCACTCTTGCCTCAGGTACTGAAATATTCGCAACTGATTGGATTGGTGATGGCTGACCATAATAATCCACTCTTAATTTGTCTAGAAGATGTGGATTTGCTCTTCCGGCACGAATTGTTGAATATTCCTCTCTTAAGGCTTCTACTGATTTTTCCATTTTCACTCTAAATTGATCTAACTTATTATCCATTTCAATCCCTCCGATTAATTTAACTTTATACTTTTAATTTTTTACATATGAAATAGAATGCTGTTTATAAGGGAAAATCGCATTCTATATGTCGGCCTGGCCGTAATATATAAGAAAATTTGATATGAAAGCCGATTATGATACGGTCATTCGTGTGCCGTTTGATTTTCCTTCTGCTGCTTTTACAATACTTTCCTCTTCCGAAAGACCAAACAATAAGATAGGCATACGATTTTCAATACATAAAACCGTTGCGGTTAAGTCAACAATTCCTAGTTTTTTATCCAGAACGTCCTGTAGAGCAATTTCATCAAATTTCTTTGCTTCTGGATTCACCTTTGGATCACTGTCATAAACACCATCGATCGCTCTCGCCATTAGTATAATATCACAATCCAACTCTACAGCTCTTAATACGGTTGCAGTATCAGTAGAGAAATAGGGATGTCCCGTGCCACCTGCCAAAAATGCTACACCACCTTGTTTCATGCAATCGATGACACGATCTTTAGAAAAAAGTTCTGTCATGCTACCGCAAGCAAATGGGGTGTATACCTGAGTCTTCATTCCTACAAATCGAAAGATTTCAGAAACATAGATACAGTTCATTACAGTTGCAAGCATACCAATCTGATCTGCTTTTGTTCGGTCTATTGTTTCACTGGATCTGCCTCTCCAGAAATTACCTCCACCGATCACGATGCTAACTTGAATTCCTGCATCCACAAGCTGCTTCACTTGTTCTGCAACTTTAATACAGGTCGCCTCATCAAATCCGGTTTTCTTATCTCCAGCCAAAGCCTCTCCGCTTAACTTTAACAATACTCGGTCATACGCTTTCATGCGCTATCTCTGCCTCCTGTGGTAAATTCTATATCCTTTTACATCTATAATAATTTACCACAAAACCCGTGATATTACAAACATTAAATCAATACTATTCAAAAATGTTATCCAAATCAACAGAAGCATAGCTTAAGGAATAGAATCCTTCAATAACAGCACCGTTGTTAATCTGTACAGACTTCGCTTTTATATTACCTTTTATAATAGCGGTTGAATCAATGACTACAGGTCCGTTAATATCGATCTCCCCTTTGATAGCTCCTGCAAAAACACCGGATGAGCCAACGATATCGCCTATGATAACCGTGCCCAATCCTACTTTAACACTACCTTCGCTGTTAATTGATCCTTGGAGACGCTCTGTATTTACATAAACCTCAGAAGCAGAAGAATTACCTACCACTTTTCCGGTAATGGATAGTTTTCCAAGACACTCAATATCACCAGTAACCGCCCCCATTATTTCAAGAGATCCATCCGATGATATGCTGCCATTGATCGTGGTACCCTTAGAAATTATAGTAACTGAGTCATCCATAACTGATGTGGTTTTCTTTACTGATGTAGTGTGAACCTCTTTTTTATCAACTTCATCCTCATTTAAAACATTCAATAATTCTAAATCAATATTATCTTCCATCACTTCGCCCTCTTCTTCCTTTCTATCATCAATTATTATATCATTCTGTATCGTATCATAATTTAGTGATAATTCCTGTGGGAAGTTTCTGTCCTCATCTGGGCCTTCTTCTTTTGTAAATTCATTCAATAACTCGCGTATGTCGTCATTAGTGCTTTCAATCGTATCTTCCTGTTCTTCCATATCTAGAGTATTTACCATTTGATCTAATGTTTCGTCCTGTTTTTCATTATCCCCTGGTAATAGCTCATTTACAGCTTGTGTTAAGTCTTCTTTCAAATCCTTAAAAAATCCCATCTTTCGTTCCTCCCTAAGTATCGGTTATTTCACTGAACTCGCTTTAATCTGTTGTATCGGTGGTACCTCTTCATCTAAAGGCAATAATTTTGCTCCTTCAGATACTAATTTCTCCAATAGATCGGGTAACGCTTTAAGAGTAGTTTCCTTCGACTCGGTATCATGCATCAAAACAATGGGTGTAACCTTTTTTTCTATACCACTTAATATATTATTGATAAACTCTTCCTTCGTATATTTCACGCCGATTGCATCCTGGCTGTCAACATTCCAGTCAAAATAAAGTATTGATTTATTGTTTAAAAAGCGGATAATCTCCGTTACA
Organism: Herbinix sp.; assembly: GCA_029238935.1. GTDB lineage: Bacteria > Bacillota > Clostridia > Lachnospirales > Lachnospiraceae > Mobilitalea. The sequence continues at coordinate 1,482 of JAQZBN010000066.1, read as the reverse complement.
TCCATTCGGCTTACGCTATTAGCGCTTCCTCCTGGAAATCGAAATAGCAGAGGTTTGTATCCAGTAGTATCATATAACAAATGAAATAGTTTTGTAAAGTCCTTCTCAAAATCTTCAATGGAATTATATATTTTCTCATATTTATGAGTGTAGGAATGCATTCCCAAGGTGTGGCCTTCCTCTAAAATCCTCTGATACATCTTCTTCGAATACTTATCTGTTTTACCAATAACAAAAAAAGAAGCCTTCGCATCGTATTCGGCCAAGAGATCCAGAATGTCATCTGTATATTTACTAGGTCCATCATCAAAAGTAAGATATACTTTCTTATTTTCATATTTTCCTTTTTTATGATTTTCCTTGTTACCTTTTTTATCGTCATTATCTTCTTTAGATTTATCCCCTGTCGTAGTAATAATATTTGAATCATTAACAACACTATTATTATCGTCTTTATTATAAATGTTGTCACTATTGCTAACTACTTCATCTTGATCACCATTGGTATTCGCTTGGTTATCCTTTGTATTGTTATTAATAGATATACTATTATCACTTGCATATGTAGCATTTGTACTTGTAACATTTGTACTACTATCCGTACTATTGTTATTGTCATGATATACGATGGACCCATTACCGATAGTTCCATTGATATTTAAACCATTCATGTAGAATCCATTTGTATTATCGCCGTTTATGGTACTTTCCGGACTTATTTGGCTTGAATTATTCGGATACAATGCAGAAGTATCAGCCAGATTTTGAGATACTTCATTCGTATTTTTATCCTGTTCATTGATTGGAATATCTATATTCTCCTCTTGACTATCCGTATTGACAATCGAGTTCTTATTATCCTGAATCTCTGCTATAATGATATCCTCAGTTATATCAATCGATATATCACTACTGCTCTTATCTTCATTATCCTGCATATTTCCATATTCAGAAATATCCTTAGTTTCATTCCTAGTTAATGAACCAACGCTCGGCTTTTCAATTATCAATGGGTCTGCATTCTCAAGGTTTCGTAGTGCCGCATAGGCATAATTTATATTACCAAAAATCTTATTCGTTGAACCGTTTAACTTACCATCATAGGTTACCATAAGCTGATCAATTTGATTTTGCATCTGATTCATTCTGACGCATAATATAATACTTATAACAGTAGGTGCTATTAATAATACTATACCAATAATAATAATAGTAATTTTTATCTTTTTAATACGTTTTCTTCTATCATTTGTAGTTTGATTACTCATATCGTTACCCTGTATTAAACCATCTTCCTGCAAGTCTTCACCTCAAGTATCCATTTCATAATCTATTTTACCATAAAATCAGAAGAAAGAATATAACAATGTATAAAAAATATGGTTATAAATGATACAATAAGAATGTACAAAAACGATCATTTAAGAATGTACAAAAGTAGATTATAATGGTTACTTTCCGGAGGTGACTTATGATCTATAA
>JAQZBN010000119.1 GCA_029238935.1 Herbinix sp. | reverse complement strand
CTTAATCCATATCTTGGCATCAGTGAACAGAATGTCAAAGATATATTCTTTCAAGCAAGGGCAAAAAAACCTTGTATCCTATTTTTTGATGAAATTGATACGATAGGATATAATCGATCCAAATTAAATTCTGAACATATGCGTCCTGTTATTGACCAGCTTCTGACGGAAATTGAAGGCATAGATTCCAATACTGATAAATTATTAATCATAGGAGCCACCAATATGCCTTGGGATGTAGATCCAGCATTTAAAAGACCCGGAAGATTTGACAGAACAGTTTTTGTCCAGCCACCGGATATTGTAGCCAGAACTGCCATATTTAAAATAAAGTTAAAAAATAGACCAATAGGCGAAATCGATTATTTAAAACTTGCGGAGCAGACTGAGTTGTATTCTGGAGCTGATATTGAAAATGTTGTTGAACTAGCAACTGAAAAAGTAATTAATAGTATTCTATCGTCCGGAGTAGAACGCCCGATAATGTTAAATGATCTATTAGAGGCAATCAGTGAAACGAAACCGTCAACACTGGAATGGCTCAAAACAATAAAAAACTATGTAAAATATGCAAATCAATCAGGGCTTTATGACGATGCTGAAAAATTCCTGTCAAAGTATAAACATAAAATTAACTAAACCTTCTTTTATACATATACAACATAATGAGACGCGCTACCTAAGACATCAAACTACCTAATACATACAAACATTTGAGAGGAAATTGAAGAACTCATTCTTCTCAAGGGAGGATTTTATGCTAATATAATCAACAAATTTTAATATACAACAGATCGCCGATTCTGGAAGGATTACTTTGATTTGGAATATAGTTACAAGGAAATTGTCGACCGTATTCAGAATGAAGGAGATACTTTTTTGCAGGCCGCATCCCAGTTTGGAAATGGACTACGAATTTTGAGGCAGGAGCCCTTTGAGATGCTAATCTGCTTTATTATACCACAAAATAAAACATTTATTGCCATTTCAAGGTCAAGAAGCAAGTCAGGAAGACGGATATATCTAGTCGTATAATACTGCCTCCGTACCAAATGCACAAGACAAATATGTTCCTTTAAAAATAGAATAGAGACTATAAGATGTTATTGTGGTATTGACAAATGAAGTGTTAGTTATTATAATACATTTAACAATTAGGTTAAATGTTAAATGAGGAGGCAAAACAATGGGCTTACAAAATACAATAAAAGCACTTGCTGATCCCATTCGCCGAGAGATACTAAATCTCTTAAAGGACAACAAGATGTCCGCTGGAGAAATTGTTGAGAAATTTCCGGTTACGGGCGCAAGTATTTCCCGCCATTTATCGGTATTAAAGGATGCGGATTTAATTAGGGATACCCGCGATGGCAAATTTATTTTTTACGAACTTAATACCTCTGTTTTAGAGGAAATCATGTTATGGATTACGGATTTGAAAGGAGATTTTGAAGATGATCAAAAAAAATAAAAAACAACTTATTATATCTTCTATCATCATTTTACTGCCTATTATTGCAGGGTTAATTATGCGGAATATGTTACCGGAACGTATCGCAACTCATTGGAATGTGGACGGCAAGGCAAATGGATGGAGCGGCAGAATTTTTGCCATCTTTGGGTTATCTATTATTATGTTGATACTTCACTGGATCGGTGTTTTTATTACAGCTAATGACCCTAAGAATAAGGAGCAAAGCAATAAAGTTTTCGGCATGGTGTTATGGATTAGTCCGATATTCTCTCTACTAACTAGTGGTATGGTTTATTCGATCGTTTTAGGAAATAAAATCAATGTTGATATTGCAGTGCGTATTCTACTTGGCCTTATGTTTGTGATATTTGGTAATTACATGCCGAAATGCAAACAGAATCACACCATAGGAGTGAAAGTCAAATGGGCACTTAGGAATGAAGAAAACTGGAATAAAACACACCGATTTGCCGGAAGACTTTGGGTGTTTGGCGGAGTGCTTTTGCTGGCAACCATGTTTATACCAATGGAAAATTTCATGTATTTGTTTTTTGTAATAACATTATTTCTTGCTTTTGCACCGATCATTTATTCATATGTCTACTATAGAAAGCAGTTAAAAAAAGGATCGGTGACAAAAAAGGGTGCGGTTCAAACTCCATGGGAGAAAAAGTTTACTGCCGTTTCATTAGTAATCGGAATTGTTGTTCTTATCTTTGTGGGAATCATTCTTTTTACAGTAGAGTTTGAAGTACAGTTTGGCGAAACTTCATATACAATAGATGCAGCTTATTGGGATAATGCAACCGTAAAATATGCTGATATTGATAATGTCGAGTATCGGGAGCAGGATGAGCCAGGTGAGCGAACCTTAGGTTTTGGCAGTGTTAATATACTGATGGGCGAATTTGAAAATAGCGAATTCGGCGATTACACCAGATATTCGTACACAGCATGTGATTCCTGTATTGTCCTAACGGTAGATGAGAAAATTCTTGTTATCAATGGAAAAGATGAGGAAAGCACAAAAGAAATTTATGATGAGTTAACCAAGAAAATCAACGAATAAGAAGCGTAAACGCTTCGGAATGGAGTATTATTATGGACAATATAAATATTAAATTAGAAACCAAAAGAATTATAATTTTTTTAGTGTTGACATTTACTCTCACAACTGGATACTGCGTGGGGATTATATATCCGTTATTGAATAATGAAAGTGCCACAGCAACTATGGTTACCCAGTTAATAGTAGCGGTGGCGATGTTTTTTCCGGCAATCTGCGTACTTTTAACAAGACTCATTACCAAAGAAGGTTTTAAAAATGCATGGCTTCGTCCGCATTTCAAAGGAAATATTAAGACCTATTTATTGGCATACTTCGGGCCGGGAATCCTTACTTTACTTGGCGCGTTGGTGTATTTCTTGATTTTCCCAAGCCACTTCGATCCGGATTACGGCTATATGCAGATGACGTTAGAAGCGACAGGAGCCAGTACAGTGAACATTCCAACACCATTATCTACTTTGTTGATTGTTCAAACTGTGCAGGCGTTGTTTTTAGGACCGATTATGAATTTTATCACATGTTTTGGTGAAGAATGGGGTTGGAGAGGTTACTTATTACCGAAAATGTCTGAGAAGCTTCCGGCTATTCCAATGCTTTTTGTAAACGGTGTAATCTGGGGATTATGGCACGCTCCGCTTACTGCAATTGGACATAATTTCGGTGTAGGTTATCCGGGATTTCCTTTCACGGGAATTGCAGCAATGTGCGGATTCTGTATTGTATTTGGAATTTTCTTATCATACGTTACCATGAAGACAAAGAGCTGTATTCCGGCAGTTTTAGGACATGGTGCAATGAACAGTATTGGCGCAATCGGAATGTATTTCACTGTAGATGGCGGGAATCCATTTATCGGACCTGCTCCAACCGGTATTGTAGGAGCAATTCCATTTATTATCGTTACAGTACTGTTACTCGTTTTCTACTTTGCAAGAAAAGATCAAGAGCGTAGGCTTGAAAAGTGGGTTTGTACTTAACTTGGATTTCGTGGTTCCAAGAAATCATGTAAATATAATGAACTTACCGAAATTTAATAATCTAAAATTTTATAAAGGGGCGAATTATCCCGCCCCTTTATAATTGTGACTGTAAGTCTGTTCTGTCCGCTTTTCTGATACTTCCCTTTGATTCTGAAAAGTGTGAATTCGGCTTTATAAACATTGTTGAGCACCTGCACTTTTCAAATCCATAGTTAATTTTAATTTACAATTCTTAACCATAGAATAATTACAAAACTTAACTCTTGTATGTTAAGTAATAAGGTTCTATAATTTATAATTATAATAGCAAAGAAACAGTTCACTTATTAATCCATATAATGTAATTTAACATAAATCAGATAGCAATAAAGTGTTATAGTATAATAGAGAGGAATCATATGCTGATACAATCACCAAATTTTAATATACAACAGATCGCCGATTCCGGGCAGTGTTTCCGAATGAATAAAATCAATGAGAATCAATACAGTCTTATAGCTAATGGTAAATATATTGTATTAACCCAGATAGATAATGATAAAGTAGAAATTACTTGCAGTGAAGAAGAATTTGAAGAAGTATGGAAGGACTACTTTGATTTAGATTATAATTACCAGCAAATTGTTGATAATCTAACCAATGGAGATGATACTTTCTTAAAGGCCGCTGCAGAGTATGGGAATGGGCTTCGTATCTTAAGGCAAGAACCCTTTGAGATGCTCATAAGTTTTATTATATCTCAGAATAAGAATATACCTGCAATAAAAAGAACCATAGAA
>JAQZBN010000015.1 GCA_029238935.1 Herbinix sp. | reverse complement strand
CATCTGGATTCTAAGAGAATGGTAATTGATCTTTGGAACGATACCGACATGATTGTTGAGAATCTTCCAAATGAAAGAAAATTCAACTTTAAAGCCGGAGTTAATATTATGTTTGGCTGCAATAATTTCTGTAGCTATTGTATCGTCCCTTATGTTCGTGGCAGAGAGCGCAGCAGAAATCCCCAGGATATTCTGGGCGAAATCAAAACTCTTGCCAACGACGGAGTAGTCGAAGTTATGCTGCTTGGACAGAATGTAAATTCCTATGGTAAAAACTTGGACACTCCGATGACCTTTGCCGAACTTTTGCAGGAAATTGAACAGATTGAAGGAATTGAACGTATCCGTTTCATGACTTCACATCCGAAGGATTTATCCGATTCTCTCATAGAAGTTATGAAAAACAGCAAAAAAATATGTAATCATCTTCATCTTCCCGTTCAATCCGGCAGCTCCAGATTATTGGGTCTGATGAATCGCCGCTATACCAAGGAAAGTTATCTTGAATTAGTAGCAAAAATTAAAAACGCAATGCCGAATATCTCCTTAACTACCGATATCATTGTTGGATTTCCGGGAGAAACGGAAGAAGATTTCTTAGAGACGCTGGATGTAGTGAAACAGGTGGGCTATGATAGTGCCTTTACCTTTATCTATTCCAAACGAACCGGTACTCCAGCTGCTACAATGGAAGATCAGGTGAAAGATGAAGTAGCAAAAGAACGTTTTGACCGACTGTTGAAGGAAGTACAGTTAGGCTCCGCAAAAGCCGCTACCAAAGAGGAACATACCGTACAAAAAGTATTGGTGGAAGAGATTAATTCTCAGGATCCGTCTCTTCTGACCGGAAGATTAAGTAATAATCTTTTAGTTCATTTTCCTAAAATTGAATATAATTTTCAAAAAAATAGCACAACGAAAGTAATTATACTAAAAATTGTGCTATTTTTTGACATATTAGATAATTAATTAGAGAGTATACTTGACATCTTAGTAAAAACAGTATAATATTTATATGTTGTATATTTTTCGTACAATGAAAACTAAATAAGGAGGTGCTCCTGTGTTAGAAGAGGCTTTAAAAATAGGTATTGCTATATTAATTACCTTGGTGATAGTAGCTACTCTTACTTGGAAAATTGCTATTGCCTATCGTATCAAAGTATACGAAGCAAAGATCGGCAGTGCAGAGGAAAAGGCAAGAGAAATCATAGATGAAGCTTTAAAAACAGCGGAAACTAAGAAGCGAGAAGCCCTACTCGAAGCCAAAGAAGAAGCTTTAAAAGCGAAGAATGAATTCGAGCGGGAAACTAAGGAACGAAGAGCAGAAATACAACGTTATGAAAAGCGCGTTCTATCCAAAGAAGAAACTTTAGATAGAAAGACTGAAGCACTGGAAAAGAAGGAAACTAAACTTTCTGTTAAGGAATCTGAACTAGACCGAGTTAAACTCGAAGTAGAAGAGTTCCATGAGAAACAATTACAGGAGTTAGAGAAGATTTCCGGACTTACCTCCGAACAAGCTAAGGAATATCTATTAAAGACTGTTGAAGATGAAGTAAAACATGAAACTGCTGTGCTGATTAAAGAATTAGAAAGCAAAGCAAAAGAAGAAGCGGATAAGAAGGCAAAGGATTATGTAGTTACAGCGATACAACGATGTGCTGCAGATCATGTTGCTGAGACAACAATCTCGGTTGTTCAGCTTCCTAACGATGAAATGAAGGGTAGAATCATAGGTAGAGAGGGACGTAACATCAGAACCTTAGAGACAATGACAGGTGTGGATTTAATCATTGATGATACACCAGAAGCTGTCATTCTATCTGCCTTTGACCCGATCAGAAGAGAAGTTGCTAGAATAGCACTTGAGAAACTGATTGTGGATGGAAGAATTCATCCTGCCAGAATTGAAGAAATGGTGGAAAAGGCTCAAAAAGAAGTCGAAGTAATGATTAGGGAAGCGGGAGAGGCAGCTACCTTAGAGGTAGGTGTTCACGGTATTCATCCTGAACTGATTAAACTTCTCGGTAAGATGAAGTTTAGGACAAGTTATGGACAGAATGCATTAAAGCATTCGATTGAAGTGTCAATATTATCCGGTCTTTTAGCCGGAGAAATCGGTGTTGATGTTAGACTTGCAAAGCGTGCAGGTTTATTACATGACATTGGTAAATCAGTGGATCATGAGATGGAAGGAACCCATGTACAGATTGGTGTTGATTTGTGCAGGAAGTACAAAGAATCAGCTGTCGTAATCAATTCAGTAGAAGCTCATCATGGTGATGTGGAATTCCAATCCCTGATTGCATGTATCGTTCAAGCAGCAGATACGATTTCAGCTGCAAGACCAGGTGCAAGACGTGAGACCTTAGAAACATATACGAACAGACTAAAACAGCTTGAAGATATTACCAATGGCTTTAAGGGAGTAGATAAGTCCTTCGCTATTCAAGCAGGTAGAGAAGTCAGAGTAATGGTAGTACCTGAGCAGATAAGTGATGCAGATATGGTTTTACTTGCTCGTGACTTATCCAAGAAGATTGAAAGTGAATTAGAATATCCAGGACAAATTAAAGTAAATGTAATTAGAGAATCCAGAGTAACAGATTATGCGAAGTAATTCACAGAACTGAGTATCAACTCTATTATGATGAATAAGAAGGGGTGTATAACAAATAATATATGTTTGTTATACATCTTTTTTTTATGAAGAGACTTATTCTTTTATAATTATTCATATGAATAAGATATTATAAGCTGTCCCTGATTATTCATGCACAAAATACACAATAATTCCGTGTTACATGGACATTTGACAGCGCCACGTAAACTTTTTTCTCCATTTTTTATATATTTATGTTGACAATAACAAAATCCATATATTACAATGAATTAGAAAATTCATAGAGATGGATATTATATACAATAAATAAGGACGGTGTAAAATATGTCATTAACGTTATCAAAAAAAGCACAAGCCGTGAAGCCTTCTTCTACCTTGGCAATTACTGCAAAGGCGAAGGAACTGAAAGAAAAAGGTATTGATGTCGTTGGATTTGGCGCAGGAGAACCGGATTTTAATACTCCTGATAATGTCTGCGAAGCTGCAATTAAGGCAATTCATGATGGATTTACGAAATATACTCCAGCAGAAGGAACCCTGGAACTAAGAAAAGCAGTTTGCGAAAAATTCAAACATTTTAATGGAATAAATTATGAGCCATCACAAATTGTGATCAGCAATGGTGGAAAGCATTCTTTAACTAATATCTTTTCGGCTATTCTAAATCCCGGTGATGAAGTTATTATTCCTTCTCCTTATTGGTTAAGCTATCCAGAAATTGTTCGATTGGCTGATGGTGTTCCTGTATTTATCCGTGCAGGAAAAGAACAAAATTATAAGGTTACTGCAGCACAAATTGATGCAGCATGTACTGATAAGACGAAAGCTTTTATTCTAAATACACCGAATAATCCGTCCGGTATGATATATACAAGAGAAGAACTGTTAGAAATTGCAGATGTTATTATAAAAAGAGACATCTATGTAGTCGCAGATGAAATGTATGAAAATCTGATCTATGGTGATGATCAACCGGTTAGCATTGCATCCTTAAACGATGAAATCTATCAACGTACCATAACCTGTAGTGGTGTAGCAAAGAGTTATTCTATGACTGGTTGGAGAATTGGTTACACCGGTTCTTCAAAGGAGATTGCGAAACTGATGGGAAGCATACAGAGTCATCAGACCTCCAATCCCAATTCCATTGCTCAGAAAGCAGCCTACGAAGCATTGATGGGACCGCAGGATTCAGTATTTAAGATGAATGAAGAATTCAATAAACGTAGAGATTATATGTCTGAACGAGTAGATCAAATGAACTTAATCTCCGCTCTAAAACCTCAAGGAGCCTTTTATCTGTTCGTTGATATCAGTGAAACTCTTGAAAAGGAATATAAGGGCTCTAACGTAGGTACTGTAGGAAATCTTGCCAAGATATTAATTGAAGATTTCAATGTTGCTGTTATTCCTTGTGATGATTTTGGTTTTGCTGATCATATCCGTTTATCCTACGCTATCTCATTGGATCAGATCAAGAAGGGCCTTGATCGAATTGAAGCATTTGTCAATACAATAGCATAGATTGATTGGTATAATATGATAGGTAGTGTATTCAATGAAAACACTACCTATTTTTTCTATTCTATGTTAAAATATCTGTAATCTAATTAATTTAATGATTGTAGCAACTCGTTGGAAACCTCGAAGATATCGTTGTTATATTACTTCGATGGATGTATGAGTAACCTATAATCGGAATAGGATGGTAAAGCATGGCATTATTTGGATTTATCGGAGCCGGCAATATGGGATATCCGATGTTAAAAGCAGCAATTCAAACCTTTGGACCTGAAGAGGTTATATATACGGATGCATCCGAAAATCGCAGAAATTTTGTTAAGGATGAAACGAAGGTGGAAGGTCTTTCTTATAATATTTCCGTAGTAAATCAATGTAAATTTCTTGTCTTGGCAGTAAAGCCACAATTCTTTCCGGAAGTACTAAATGAGATAAAAGATTTGGTCACTGAAAATCACGTAGTTATTTCAATTGCTGCAGGAATTACGATTGAAACCATCAAAACAGGGTTATCCGCTTCCGTTCGGATTGTCAGAGCAATGCCAAATACCCCTGCCATGGTGTTACAGGGTATGACCGGTATCTGTTATTCCAAAGATCCGTTTTCTCAAGAGGAAAAAGAAATCATCAATCGCTTCTTCTCATCCTTTGGAAAATATGAGGTATTTGAGGAATACTTAATGAATGTGGTAGTATGTGCAAACGGAAGTTCACCTGCTTATGTATATATGTTTATCGAAGCTTTAGCCGATAGCGTCGTAAAATATGGTATCCCCAGAGATAAAGCATATACACTTGCAGCACAGACGGTTTTAGGTGCAGCTGCGATGATTTTAGAGACGAAGGAGCATCCGGGACGTCTAAAAGATAATGTTTGCTCCCCAGGGGGCACCACAATTGCAGCGGTTAGTGCATTAGAAGAGCATGGATTTCGAAATGCAATTATAAAAGCGACCGACAGTTGTTATGAAAAGGCAGTAGCTTTAAGTCAAAAAAAATAATACATGAGGTGAATGATGAATCAATATCAACGTTTAGATAGAGAATTACTTCATAAGGGAAGTATCGTAGATTTTTACCGGGATAGAATGAAGATTAACGGTGAAAAAGAAACTTATTTTGATTTTGTAGGTCATAGAGGGGCTGCTGCGATGATACCGGTTGATGCAGATGGTAAAATTCTTATGGTACGTCAATATCGTAATGCCATCGATAGCTACTCTTTGGAAATCCCAGCTGGGGGATTAAATGCAGGAGAGGATCCTTCCCTCTGTGCGATCAGAGAATGTGAGGAAGAGACAGGATATAAAGCAGGAGATGCAAATCACCTGATTGATCTCTTTACTACAGTGGCCTTTAGCAATGAGAAAATCAGTATCTATTATACAGAAGATATCACAGTATCAGAGCAAAACCTTGATGAAGATGAATTTGTTACCGTAGAGCGTTATTCCCTAGAGGAGTTGACCTCTATGATTTTAGATGGATCCATCATGGATGCAAAAACCATTGCCGGGTTATTAGCTTTCAAAGCGAAGAAAGGACTTTAAGATTTAAGCTTGTTCTAATTTCATATTCTTATCATATCTATGATATAGAAATAAAAGTTCAGATATGAAATGGAGCAGGCGATGAAACAAATAAAATTAACCTTAAATCATCTTAGTGCTGTACAAGGAGCAGTTCTACTATTAATCATTGGTGTGATTGTAGGTGTGATATGTGCGAATGTATTTCAAACCTCCTATTATGATCAGATGGTAAGTTATGAAAGTGATATTTTTACTGGTATCAGTACCATGAAGATAGATTACTTTGCATTATTGATTTATGTATTAGGGAATAACTTTCGTGAATATTTCGTATTCTGGTTAGCCAGTGTTACCATTCTCGGAATTCCATATATGGTTTATAAGATTTTATCCTTTGGATTTACCACCGGCTTCTTTGTATCAGCAATTACGATGCAGTATGGTTATAAAGGGATCTTGATTATATTAGTTTACGCATTTCCCCATGGCTTACTATATTTGCCGGTTGCACTGTTTAGTTTATATAAGGGTTATAACTTATGCAGGTCAATGTATCATGAATATAAAAATAATGTGAATAATAAGCTGAAGCTTGTGAAGGAGCAATTACCCAGTGTATTGCTTCTAGCCATCGTTCTTTTGTTGGGAAGTATAATGGAAGCTTATATCGGTGCTTTTCTTTTGCAAAAAACGCTTCATTTATTACATTAGTCATGAGTATAGTATTTCTAGCTTAGGAGGTGCAGTATGGAACAGGATTATCTTGATTTTCTAACTTATCTAAAGGAAGTGAAAGGTGCTTCCAGTAATACGGTACAAGCATATCGAAATGATTTACACAAATTATTGGTATTTTTAGAAAAACAACAAATAACAATTACCAGTAAAATCACTGAAACTGTTTTAAATTCCTATATCTTATCCTTGGAAAATGAGGGTTTTTCTCCTGCCTCAGTGACAAGAAATATCGCTGCGATGAAGGCATTTCTTCTGTATTTGATGAAAAATGGACGCATCAATGGAGATCCTTCAGAACGCATTAAACCTCCGAAAGTGAAAAAGAAAGCTCCCAAAGTTCTTGAGTTAAATCTGATGGAAGAGCTCTTGTTGCAACCAGATCTCGCTACCCAGAAAGGCATTCGGGATAAGGCAATGTTAGAATTATTGTATGCTACTGGTATGAAGGTTTCTGAATTATTAGCACTTCGGGTTGAAGATGTCAATGTACTCCATGGTTTTGTTACCTGTGGTGAGAGAAGAGAACGAAGTATCCCCATAGGGAAATCCTCCATTGATGCTATGAATGCATACTTAGCAATTCGTAAACAGAATTCGGGAATGGAAAATGATATATTATTTTTAAACCATCAAGGGAAACAAATCAGCCGTCAGGGTTTCTGGAAACTCTTAAAATTCTACTCCAAGGCTGCTGGACTTGAGGATATCATGCCGAATACATTTCGTCATTCATTTGCGGCTCATTTACTTCAGAATGGTGCTGATTTAGAAAGTGTACAAGAATTTCTTGGTCACTCGGATATTAGTACAACGCAGGTTTACTTAATGCCAAGATATAAAAATAGCAGAGAAGTATATCAGAATACGCATCCTAGAGCATAATAAGATGAAAGGTTTTACATCATTAAAGTAATTGAAACATTTTGGATAATAAAAATAGATCTGAGTATATTCAATGCACTGATTTGAAGTTTCATACGGTAAAGATCAGTAAACATAGGTCAGTAAATAAAGATCAGTAAGCAAAGATCAGTAAATATAGATCAGTAAACATAGGTCAGTAAATAAAGATCAGTAAACAAAGATCAGTAAAATAAAAATCATTAGAATAAAATCAGTAAAATAATAATCAGTAAAATATAAAAGATGATTGAAACAATGTCAGTAATGAAATAAATAAAAAGAGCTGTTGTAAAGAACACTTCATATTCATGAATAAAATAATTCTATGATATATGGTAGTTCTGTTTACAACAGCTTTTACTTATTTGCTTTTATTGCAATTTATCTTTTAAATTATTAAAAACAGGATTAAATGTGATCGGCTATCGTATATATCAATTTTTCTGACTCTTCCCAACCAAGGCAAGGATCCGTAATGGACTTTCCATAGATATGTTCTGTTATTTTTTGAGTTCCGCTCTCGATATAACTTTCAATCATAACACCTTTTACTAATTTTGCGATATCAGAAGATACTTTACGGCTGTGAAGTACTTCCTTCACAATTCTTGGTTGTTCAGCGAATAATTTATTGGAATTTGCATGATTTGCATCCACTATGGTAGCCGGATTTATCAAATCCCTCTCATTATACATATTCATTAGAAGATTTAGATCCTCATAATGGTAGTTTGGTATGCTCTGTCCGTGTTTGTTTACCGCACCTCTTAAAATGGTATGAGCCAATGGATTACCGGAAGTGTTTACTTCCCAAGCGCGATAAAGGAATGTATGACTAGCTTGAGCGGCAACACAGGAGTTTAACATAACAGAAAAATCTCCGCTGGTAGGATTCTTCATACCTGCTGGTACATCCATACCGCTGATGGTTAATCTGTGTTGTTGATCTTCTACCGAACGGGCTCCAACGGCTACATAGGATAAGATATCCTCAACATAAGGCCAATTTTCAGGGTATAGCATCTCGTCAGCAGCAGTCAGTCCTGTTTCTGCTATCGCTCTTAGGTGCATCTTTCTCATAGCAATCAAACCTTCCAGTAAATCCGGTTCCTTCTCCGGATCAGGCTGATGAACCATTCCTTTGTACCCTTCTCCGGTTGTTCTTGGCTTATTTGTATAAATTCTTGGTATCAGTATAAGCTTATCCTCAACTTTTTCCTGTACTCTGGATAGTCTTTGAATATAATCACATACCGCATCTTCGTTATCCGCAGAGCATGGACCAATAATTACTAGAAATTTATTAGATGCACCGGTAATAACATCCTTGATTTGATTGTCCCGTTCTTTCTTGCGGATAATATCTTTCGCTGGAAGGGGGTATGCTTTAATTAACTCTTCCGGTGAAATCACTTCTTTTATAAAATTAAAACTCATAATATTAACCAGCCTTTCTCCATAGCTTGTAAACATTGATCAGTAGGTCAATAACATTATTTACAAGTTGAATAGTAAGAGAATTTACTATAATTCTCCTTAAATTATTTCATCTATTTTATACTTTTTTTCGTACTTCGTCAATCTAATTCGCTAAAGAATGTCTGTATATCCGTATCTTAGGGGTAAACCAAATTGAATTTTGAATTTCATGATATTAATTTCCCCTTATTTGTTATATAATAAGTGAATACAATATGGTATGATGACACATAAAAATTATAGTAGTTGGAGTGAAAATAGAGATGAGAATGTATGATCTGATTCAGAAAAAGAAGATGAAGGAAGCCCTTACAAAAGATGAAATATTTTTTTTGGTGAATGGATTTACCAAGGGTGAAATTCCGGATTATCAGATGTCTGCCTTTTTAATGGCGGTATGTATTAATGGAATGGATCCAGATGAAACTACGGCACTGACCCAAGCGATGGCCATGAGCGGTGATATGCTGGATTTATCTGCAATTGAAGGAGTGAAGGTTGATAAACATAGTACCGGAGGTGTAGGTGACAAGACTTCCTTAGTTCTTGGACCCATGGTTGCAGCTCTTGGGATTCCGGTTGCTAAGATGTCCGGAAGGGGACTTGGACATACCGGAGGTACCATTGATAAATTAGAAAGCTTTCCTGGTTTTTCTACTGCAATCTCAACCGAGCAATTCGTGGAAAATGTAAATCGTACAAAGATGGCGATTGTAGGACAGACTGCAAATTTAGCTCCTGCAGATAAAAAGATTTATGCCCTCAGAGATGTTACAGCTACGGTTGATAATATCTCCCTGATCGCCAGTAGTATTATGAGTAAAAAATTAGCATCCGGATCCGATGTCATCGTATTGGATGTTAAAACCGGAAGCGGAGCTTTTATGAAACGTTATGAGGATTCCTTAAGCTTAGCAAAAGCCATGGTTCAAATCGGAACGAGAGCCGGAAGAAAGACTTATGCAGTTATTACAGATATGAACCAGCCTTTGGGGAAAGCCGTTGGAAACACCTTAGAAATAATGGAAGCCATTGCAACTCTAAAAGGAGAAGGACCAAACGACCTGTTGGAAGTCAGCATTACTTTAGCTTCTTATATGATGCTAGGTGCTGGTAAAGCTGCTACGATAGAGGAAGCAAGAAGACTCTTATATCAAACAATAGAAAATAAAAGTGCACTGGATAAGTTTGCAGAATTTATTCGTGCTCAGGGTGGAGATAGTGAAGCAGTATATCAACCTGATTCTTTTGAAAAAGCAACGCTATCACTTTTGCTTCCTTCACCGAAAGATGGATTTGTTTCATACATTCATACCGATGAGGTTGGAATGACCTCCCTAGTCCTTGGTGGTGGCAGAGAAACAAAAGAAAGCATTATTGATTTAAGTGTAGGAATCATCATCGAAAAGAAATTAGGGGACCCTGTAAAACAAGGAGAAACATTAGCAATTCTCTATGCCAATGATCAAGATAAGCTAATGCAGGCAAAGGATCGGTTAGCAAAAGCATTTGTGATCGATAATAAGCAGCCAAAACGAAATCCATATGTATATGCTATTGTTACGGAGCAGGGAGTTACCGAATAT
This sequence comes from Herbinix sp., assembly GCA_029238935.1. Taxonomy (GTDB): domain Bacteria; phylum Bacillota; class Clostridia; order Lachnospirales; family Lachnospiraceae; genus Mobilitalea. The sequence continues at coordinate 109,812 of JAQZBN010000015.1, read as the reverse complement.
GACCGTTAGGTTATAAGTAATAGAAGGCAATTTTTAAGTCAAACATTCATACAATGATAACAAGGAAGCATTATAGGTATTAACTTATGTTTGGACCCAAGAAAAAAATTGGTTTGTTTCCGATCATTGTTGCTGTAATTGCAGTGTTAATGTTATATCGGTTATTTATACAGAATACTTCATTGTTTTATCGAAACTTTCCAGATTTACCTTTTTCCGTTCATTTGAATGAACAAGATATCGTTCTTTTGAAAGGGGAAGAATTTAAGCTCTACGTTTTCGGAATCAACAAACGTATTTCCTTTTCATCTACGAATTTTCGTGTGGCAGGGGTAAATTTTAACGGAAAAGTAACCGCTCATCAAGTGGGGAAAGCTTTCATCAAAGTTAAAGTGGATGATAAAATATTAAAATGCAGGGTTCGCGTCGTTGATTTGAACAAGAAAAAATTGACTTTAGCTCCGGGAGATTCGTATCATCTGAAGGTAAAAGGTGTTTTATCCTTTCCTTCCTACAAAAGCAGTAACCCGGAAGTAGCAAAAATTACTAAGTTCGGTAAAATTAAAGCTTTACGAAAAGGAAGAACGGTTATTACAGTGAAAGTAAAGGGAAAAGAGTTGTCCTGTACCATCAAGGTAGAATAGATCAAAAATATAGGGTAATCTTATTGGTTATCCTATATTTATTTTATAGGATTGGTCTAAAACAGGACTGCATGGATTACAATAGTAGTAAAGAAATTTATGGAGTACGAAATGAAAAAAATTATCTCCTTTTTTATTTTATGTTCCTTAATGATTTATTTATTTATACCATTTATTTCAACTGCAGCAGGTGTAAAGAATTCAGCAGAGGAAACAACGGATGAAGCGGTTGAGGCTGCAACAACAGTGGATACTGGTCTTGAATTGGCTTCTCCCTCCGCTGTTTTAATCGAAGGTTCAACGGGGCAGATTATTTATGAAAAAGATAAGGATGAACAATTAAAGCCCGCCAGTGTTACGAAGGTTATGACCCTTCTATTAATTTTTGAAGCTTTGGACAGCGGACAGATCAAGTTGACCGATGAAGTATCCGTTAGCGAACATGCAGCCTCTATGGGAGGTTCGCAGGTATTTCTAGAACCCTTTGAAACACAGAATGTTGATACTATGATCAAATGTATCAGTGTTGCCAGTGCCAACGATGCATCGGTTGCCATGGCAGAATATATAGCAGGATCTGAGGAAGAATTCGTAGCACGTATGAACGAAAGAGCAAAAGAACTTGGTATGGTAAATACAAACTTTAAAAATTGCTGCGGACTTGATACGGACGGTCATTACACCTCCGCTTACGACATTGCTCTAATGTCCAGAGAGCTAATTACCAAACACCCACAAATTAGTAATTATGCAACCATCTGGATGGACACCTTTGTTCATACCACCAGAAAAGGCAAAACCGAGTTTGGTTTAGCCAATACGAATAAATTAGTACGTACCTACAATGGAATCACCGGCTTAAAGACAGGATCCACCAGTTTAGCAAAATATTGTCTCTCAGCGTCAGCGAGAAGAAATAACATGGATTTGATTGCTGTCATCTTAGCTGCTCCGGATCCCAAAACACGTTTCCAGGAAGCAGCAAAACTTCTTAATTATGGATTTGCAAACTGTAGTGTATACCAGGATGAAAATATCGATACCGTATTAGATCCTGTGAAAGTGAATAAGGGTGTTGAGGATACCATTCTAGGTAAGGTCAATGGAACTTTTTCCTATGTATGTTTTAAAGGAAAGAGTCCTGACAATATCCGTAAAGAAGTGAAATTGGTAGATGAGATATCTGCTCCGATCGCCCAAGGTGATAAAGTTGGTGAAGTTACCTATTTTTATGACAATGAAAAAATAGGAACGGTTGATATTGTAGCTACCCAGAATATTAATAAGGCAGGTTTTAAGGATTATCTTAATAAGGTATTAAAGAAATTCTTCTTATCCAAATAAAAAAATGAGAGATCTCAGTGCCCAACTGGGATCTCTTTTTATGGATAATTACATATTTTCTTAGAATTATTATCATCCAATTTCTGTAGGTAGTTGTCCGCCTTAGTTTCGTATACAAAATATTGACACGACTTCGGCTTCCTAGTATAGTATAATAGTTAAGATCGGAGTATTAAGAAGGAGTAACTATGGGCTTCCTTATATCAATTATAGTGATTATTACGATAAGTATCGTAATCTCTAAGATAGAGCAGCAATTTTTAACAACAACAAATTATATGATAGGATCAAAAAAACTTCCGCAGGATTTTGACGGGAAATCTTTTGTATTGCTTTCTGACCTTCATAACAAATGCATAGGAAAATACAATCAGAAATTAATTAAGGCCATTGAAAAGGAAGCACCGGATTATATTCTTATTGCAGGAGATATGATCTCAAAAGAAATGGATTGCATTCCAAGCTCGGCTTATTCATTAATCGAACAATTAAGCAGAAATTATCCGATCTATTATGGCTATGGTAATCATGAGCAAAAAATGATCACTGATGAGGACAAGTATCATTGGCATGAATATAAAGAAAAACTGATTCGGGTAGGAGTAATTTTCTTAGACAATGAGACGAAGTCAATCTCAAACGGTCAGAGTTCTCTTTTGATTACAGGGATTAGTATTGATCGGGAGTTTTATAAGCGTAGTGATGTACCAAAATTAAAATCTTCATATTTAAAAGATTTGGTACCTCCCCAAGATCCGATGAAATATCATATCTTAATCGCCCATAATCCCGTTTATTTTAAAGAATATATTACTTGGGGTGCAGATCTAGTCGTGGCGGGGCATCTTCATGGAGGATTGGTTCGATTGCCAATGATCGGTGGTTTGATTTCTCCCCAGGTTAAGGTACTTCCCAAATATGATTCCGGTAAATATAGAGACCTTGATAGTGAAATGATCGTATCCAGAGGACTTGGAACCCATTCCTATATGCTACGACTATTTAACCGACCGGAGTTAATTAAGATAACGATGAAATCCATAACTTCATAATTCGGTTAGGACGAACTGTGATATCAATAAAAAGCTTTCATGTACTTTCTTTCATTCGTATCGAAATCATTTGTATATAATGATCTCATTAGTATATATTAAGGAATCAATAATTCGTAAGAAAATAATAATCTCATAAGTCATTATTTTTATGTGTTACAATATGGAGGAACTACGAAAGGAGATATATGAGTATTCCAATTAAATTAGAGGCTTTTGAAGGACCTCTCGACCTATTACTTCATTTAATTGACAAGAACAAAGTAAATATATATGATATTCCAATCGTGGTAATCACCGAACAATACCTTGAATATATCAAACTGATGGAAAGCAAGGATCTTGAAATTATGAGTGAGTTTCTCGTGATGGCAGCAACCCTCATTAATATTAAATCTAAAATGCTTCTACCAGTGGAAGAGGAAGAAGAAGAGGAAGCAATCGATCCGAGACAGGAATTAGTAAATCGTTTGCTGGAATATAAAATGTTTAAATATATCTCAGAGGAATTAAAGGATAAGCAATTAGATGCAGCAAAGGCTTTATTTAAATCACCAACCATACCTTCGGAAATAACGGATTATGAGGAAGAAATTGATGTTAGCAGCCTTCTTGGAGATATCACCTTATCCAAACTCCACACAATATTTCAATCCATTATAAAAAAGCAAACAGATAAAATTGATCCTATTCGAAGTAAATTTGGACGGATCGAAAAAGAAGAAGCCAATCTATCGCAAAAACTAATACAAATACAGGAATATGGTTTACTGCATAAGCACTTTTCTTTTCGTCGATTGTTAGAAGAGCAAACCAGTAAGATGGAGGTAATTGTAACCTTCTTAGGAATATTGGAACTAATGAAGATTGGACGAGTTCGTATTGAACAGGAAAGTTTATTTGATGATTTTCTCATTACTTATTTAGCTACAGATATCTTACCAATGGAAGAGGTGGGTTTTTAATGGAACTGAAAAAAATAGAGGCTGTGGTTGAAGCGATCTTATTTACCATGGGTGAAGCGGTAGATTTAACAAGAATTGCAGCTGCTATCGAGCATGATGAAGAGACGACACGGAAAATAATCCAAAATATGATGGACCAATATGAAACAGAAGAACGAGGAATACATATAATTGAGTTGGAAGGTTCCTATCAGATGTGTACGAAGCCGTCCATGTACGAAGCACTCATCCGAATTACCAGGGTACCGAAAAAACATATATTGACCGATGTGTTGCTAGAAACCTTATCCATTATCGCCTATAAGCAACCGATTACCAAAATGCAAATTGAAGCAATCCGTGGTGTTAAATCGGACCATGCGGTCAATAAATTGATTGAATATAATCTTGTGTGTGAAATGGGACGAATGGATGCACCCGGAAGACCAATTTTATTCGGAACTACGGAGGAATTCCTTCGAAGCTTCGGAATACAATCCCTTGATGCACTTCCAATTATGAAACCGGAGAAGTTAGAGGATTTTAAAATTGAAGCAGAAGAAGAGATGCAGATGAAGCTTGATATCTAGTAATTAATTCAGAAGTAATTGATCATATATGTAATATTTCTCCATATGAACTACATTTAGAGGCAGAGTGTGAAATGAATCATTCCGATAGCACTAAGTAAAAAAATAAAAAACGCCAGTTTTTTATTTTTTCCTCTAAAAAGAACAGTAATACTAAACATTGAGTTTAGAAATAGTAAAAATAATGCTTGCATGTTTGAATACATTTTTGTATAATAGTCCATGCTGTTATTATAGTGTATAGCAGTTTAATTACGAGAAAGAAAGGTTGTGATGTTAGGTTTGGATAAGAAGCTTACGTTATATGGCTTTAACAACCTCACAAAGACTCTTAGCTTCAACATTTATGATGTATGCTATGCAAAAAGTGAGAGAGAGCAAAAGGATTATATTGCGTATATTGACGAACAATATAACTCCGAGAGATTAACCAAAATATTAGTTAATGTCACCGAGATGATCGGAGCACATGTATTAAATATATCGAAACAAGATTATGATCCCCAAGGAGCATCCGTAAATATACTCATTGCAGAAGGATCCTTATCTTCAGAACATATTGATGAATCTTGTAATCAGGGAAAATATAGCAATACTCCGAAGGAAAATGTACCCCGAGATACGGTACATGCCCATCTGGATAAAAGTCATGTTACGGTCCATACCTTTCCGGAACATCACCCGGACAATTCTATTTCAACCTTTCGTGTCGACATTGATGTATCCACCTGTGGGGAGATTTCTCCCTTAAATGCTCTGGATTATCTGATTGCAAGTTTTGACTCCGATATTATCACCATCGATTATCGTGTTAGAGGATTTACCAGAGACGTTCATGGCAAGAAATATTACATCGATCATGATATAACATCCATTCAAGACTATATTGATGATGTAACCTTAACAGAATACGACGCGATTGATGTGAATGTATATCAATCGAATATTTTTCACACAAAAATGTTAATCAAAGAAATTCAATTACAGAATTATCTTTTTAATACCGATGTTTATGAGTTGCCGCCAAAGCAACGTCTTGAGATTACGAGTAACCTTCGTAAAGAAATGATTGAGATTTTTAGCGGCGTAAATATATATTAGAATGGTGAATGCAGATGAAAAAATACACTCAACAGAATGCACCGATACATGAGGCTTTATTAGCACATAAAAGAAATCGTGTGGTTCCTTTTGATGTTCCAGGCCATAAGGGTGGAAGAGGAAATGCAGAGTTAACGGAATTTTTAGGAGAAAGCTGTTTAAAGGTGGATGTTAACTCCATGAAACCTTTGGACAACCTGATTCATCCGGTCTCTGTTATTAAAGCAGCGGAAGAATTAGCAGCACAGTCCTTTGGTGCTCATGCAACATTTTTTATGGTCAATGGTACCACCAGTGCTGTTCAGGCAATGATCATGTCTACTTGTAAAGCAGGGGAAAAGATCATTATACCAAGAAATGTACATCGTAGTGCTATTAATGCATTGGTTGTTTGCGGTGCAATTCCAGTGTACATCAATCCCGGTGTTAATAAAGAACTTGGTATTCCTCTTGGTATGTCTGTGGAGGATATAAAGACAGCGATCAAAGAACATCCTGATGCGAAAGCGATCTTTGTAAACAATCCAACCTATTATGGTATTTGCTCTAATTTAAGGGAAATTGTTACCTTAGCCCATAATAATGGAATGCTTGTCTTGGTGGATGAAGCCCATGGAGCTCATTTTTATTTTGCAGATGGTTTACCCTTAAGTGCTATGGCTGCCGGTGCCGATATGTCTGCCGTTAGTATGCATAAAACTGGGGGCTCCTTAACACAAAGCTCCTTTTTATTATGTGGAGATGCCGTAAATGCAGGCTACGTAAGACAAGTGATCAATCTTACACAGACTACAAGCGGTTCCTACCTATTGCTCTCATCCCTGGATATCGCCAGAAAGCATTTGACATTACACGGTAAAGAAATTTTTGAAAAAACAATTGAACTGGCGGAGTACGCCAGAACGGAAATTAATAAATTGGGTGGCTATTATGCCTTTTCTTCTGAACTAATCAATGGAGATACCATTTATGATTTTGATCGGACGAAGCTTTCCATTCATACCGGTGACATAGGACTTGCCGGAGTAGAAGTTTATGATTTACTTCGGGATGAATATGGTATTCAGATTGAATTTGGTGATATTGGGAATATTCTAGCAATTATCTCTGCCGGAGATCGTGCTTTTGAGATAGAACGATTGATTTCTTCCCTCTCTGAGATAAAAAGAATTTACGGAAAAGACAAGGTTGGAATGCTCAATCATGAATACATTGATCCGGACGTAGTGCTAACACCACAGAAAGCTTTCTTTAGCAACAAGAAATCCTTAGAGCTTAAAGATAGTGTAGATAAGATATCAGCAGAATTTGTTATGTGTTATCCACCGGGAATTCCGATTTTAGCTCCTGGAGAACGTATTACAAAGGACATTCTGGATTATATTATATATGCAAAGAAAAAAGGCAGTTCCGTAACCGGTACAGAGGATATGAAAGTAGAACATATAAACGTTGTGGAGGAAGTATAAATGGAATTATGGTACACAGAACATCATACAGAACATGTTAATTTCTCCCTCAAGGTGAAAGAACAATTAGTAAATAAACAAAGTGATTTCCAGCATATTGCGGTGATGGATACCTATGAATTCGGTCGTATTTTAACTTTGGATGGTTATCTTATGATAACGGAAAAGGATGAGTTTATCTACCATGATATGATTGTTCATGTTCCCATGGCTACAAATCCCGGTATCAAAAAGGTACTTGTGATTGGTGCTGGAGATGGGGGAACAATCAGAGAGTTGACGAGATATGAATCCATCGAGCAAATCGATATGGTAGAGATAGATCCCATGGTTGTTGAGGTCTGCAGTAAATATATACAGCAGACTGCGTGCAAGTTAAATGATCCGAGAGTTCATATCTATTATGAAGATGGTTTGAAATTTGTTCGTAAAAAATCCGACGAATATGACTTAGTTATTGTAGATTCAACCGATCCCTTTGGCCCGGGAGAAGGACTATTTACAAAAGAATTTTATGGTAACTGCTTCAATGCGCTTAATTCAACCGGAATTCTCGTAAATCAGCATGAGAGCACTTATTACGATGAGTATGTGGAAGCAATGAAACGTGCTCATCAAAGAATTAAAGAGACTTTTGCTATAGCAAAGGTATACCAAGCGCATATTCCAACCTATCCGTCAGGACATTGGTTATTCGGATTTGCATCCAAACATTTTGATCCGTTAACGGATCTAGATGAGGAAAAGTGGAATGCTTTGGGTTTAAAAACTAAGTATTATAACACCGATTTACACAAGGGTTCTTTTGCTCTTCCCAATTATGTGAAAGAACAGTTAGGTGAATAATAAATATCGCAGGACGTTATACCGTCAGCAGAAAATACAAAAGAAAGTAATCGTCAGAATATTATTAGGAGGAAGAAATCATGGGAAAGGCTTTAATCATTGGAGCAGGCGGCGTAGCGAGTGTTGTAGTTCATAAATGCTGTCAAAATCCTGATGTTTTTGAAGAAATCTGCATTGCTAGCAGAACAGTAGCAAAATGCGATGCCCTGAAGGAAAAATTACAAGGTGGAAAAACAAAAATAACAACTGCACAGGTAGATGCAGATAAAACTGAGGAAGTAATTGCATTAATTGAGAAGGTAAAACCAGATATCGTTATTAATGTGGCTCTTCCTTATCAAGATTTGACTATCATGGATGCTTGCCTTGCTACAAAGGTAGATTATTTAGATACTGCTAATTATGAACCTTTGGATACAGCTAAGTTTGAATATAAATGGCAATGGGATTACAAAGAACGTTTTGAAAAAGCAGGAATTACTGCTGTTCTCGGTTGTGGCTTTGATCCTGGGGTTACTGGCGTATTCTCAGCCTATGCTTTAAAGCATCAGTTTGACGAAATCCATACCATTGATATCTTAGATGCCAATGCAGGAGATCATGGCTATCCATTTGCTACGAACTTTAATCCTGAGATTAATATCCGTGAGGTTACAGCAAACGGCAGCTATTTTGAAGATGGAAAATTTATCGAAACAGAACCAATGGAAATAAAGAGAGTCTATAATTTCCCTGAAATCGGTGATAAAGATATGTATCTACTGCACCATGAAGAACTGGAATCTCTGGCGATTAATATTCCTGGCATAAAGAGAATTCGTTTCTTTATGACCTTTTCGGAGCGTTACCTGACACACCTAAAGGTGTTAGAGAATGTTGGTATGACATCCATTGAACCAATTGAATATGAAGGTCATAAGATTGTGCCTTTACAGTTCTTAAAAGCAGTTCTTCCGGACCCTGCATCCTTAGGTCCTAGAACCAAAGGTAAAACCAATATCGGTTGTATCTACACTGGTATCAAAGACGGAAAAGAAAAACAGTATTATATTTATAATGTTTGTGATCATGAAGAGTGTTATAAAGAAGTAGGATCTCAGGCGATATCGTATACTACTGGTGTTCCTGCTATGATTGGTGCTATGATGGTACTGACAAAGCAATGGAAAAAACCTGGTGTATACAATGTAGAAGAATTTAATCCGGATCCATTTATGGATGCCTTAAACAAATTTGGCTTACCTTGGAAAGAGACCTTAACACCGGAACTGGTAGACTAATAAAGTATTCCTCGCATATCTTTCACAGTGTGCGAGGAATTTCATATTACTGAGAAATACTGATATAAGCAGTCTCGGTGCAATTATGTTGTATAACCCAAAATAATGTGATTGATGAAATAGAAGAACAACCTTGGATCGTAATGGATTAAGAAGCTTTCATGCAAAATGTATTGGCACTCCCTGCTGTAAAGTTATACTCAATTGGAAAATAAACATACAATCATTACATATTCAAATGATCGATTTGTCTATGGCACTGAACGATTAAGTTTAATATATGATAGGAGTTTTAGATGAACATAAATTTTAACGAAGTTCCAAGCCCTTCCTACGTAGTGGACGAACAATTATTAAAAAACAATCTATCCATACTAAAACAGGTTATGGATCGTACCGGATGTGAGATCTTATTAGCACAGAAGGCTTTTTCCATGTATTCAACGTATCCTCTCATAAGAGAGTACCTTAGTGGTACAACCGCTAGCTCACTATTTGAAGCTAAATTAGGTCATGAAGAGATGGGTAATGAAGTACACATATTTTCTCCTGCTTATAAGGAAGAGGAATTTGATGAGATATTATCCCTCTGTGATCATATTGTATTCAATGCCATCAGCCAATGGGAGAAGTATAAAAGTAAAGTGAGTGCATGTACCCGTAAGGTATCCTGTGGACTCCGAATTAATCCCGAATACTCTGAGATCGAAACAGACCTTTATAATCCATGTTTTATGGGATCGCGGTTTGGTATTCGGATTGATCAGCTAAAAACAGCAGATTTAACCGGAATCGATGGACTACATTTTCATACCATGTGTGAACAAGATTCCGATGTATTGGAACGGACTCTGGCAGTAGTGGAAGAGAAGTTTGGCCCTTATTTAGCGAAAATGAAATGGATTAATTTTGGTGGTGGTCATCATATCACTAGACCGGACTATGATATAGATACTCTGGTACGCTGTATTAATCATATCAAAGAAACCTATCAGGTTCAGGTATATTTAGAACCCGGTGAAGCTATCGCATTAAATACCGGTTTTCTTGTGAGTACGGTACTTGATACCTTAGAAAACGGTATACCTCTTGCTATCCTTGATACATCCGCAGCTTGTCATATGCCCGATGTATTGGAGATGCCATATCGACCAAATATTATCGGTTCCGGTAAATCCGGTGAATATCCTTATACCTATCGCCTAGGCGGTCCAACATGTCTTGCTGGTGATGTTATTGGTGATTATTCCTTCCCAGCTCCTTTACAGCCGGGTGATCGTTTAGTCTTTTGTGATATGGCGATTTATTCTATGGTGAAGAATAATACCTTTAATGGAGTTAACCTTCCTTCCATTGTTTATCATACGGAAGCAGAAGGACTTAAGATCATTAAGCAATTTGGTTATGAAGATTTTAAAAGCAGGTTATAATTGCAATCTATTTTGATTTCTCAAGATAGAAAGTAGGATAGAAATAGAGCAGGAAATCATCACAATCGACGATTATCTGCTCTATTTTTTTACCTTGTTATTATTTTCTTTTCATTTTATCATTCTACAGGTGTGTACCAGCTGATTTGCCCCGCTTCCAAAGCTTCTTCAAAGGTGGCAAGATCCGGTGGAGTACCATCGTAATTCTTATACCAACTTTCCGGATAGAGAGGATTTTCATTCTTCGTAACACGATCAACATCTACAGTAAGATCTTCGTCTGGTCTGACTTTACGAGCTACCAATACTGTTCGGTAGTCATTCAGTTCATAAGAACAAGTTGATAAGGTAAGCAGTTGGTCGTTTTGATTAATGTCTACAGTAGTATGATAAAGAGAACGCACTTTGATCTGATATACAAAATTTAAAAAATCCGAACTATCGTCAAAGGTGGAACGTGTATAATTAAATAATTCTTCTTTTTCAGAGGAACCATTCGTAATAAACAACGCTATGATTTTCCACTTTCCAGTCTCATATATAGTATCAAATGTAATTACCGGTCTTTCTTTATAAAAATCCAGCTTTTTATAATCCAATAAATGATGAAACATGCTATCGGTTGACTTCATGTTATGTCCATGAATAACAAAATTCTTTGTATTATTTTCAATAGAAGAGTTCTTATCTAGAAAAAGACTACCATTCTTATCATTCTCTTTGTAAATATTTCGCGTCAGGTAGTATTCCGGATCGGAAGAAGCGGATTGTAAAACTGCATAATTCATATTACTGTCCGGAATGGTTAACCATCCTTTTACATCCGAATTTACATTGAGTAACTCCTTAAATTGGAGTAGTCTGCGTAGGTTATCACGATTAGGATCATTTGCTGGAAGAGAAGATAAGTAATCCCCTTCTAATTGCATTGGAATCTGCTGTTCAACTTCATCCGTTGATAGAGTATCCTCTGCGTTTTCCTCCTTTGTCTTATCAGATTTAATAACCGGAGTGACTACTGATTCCTTTTGATATAGGTTTTGAACCTCTTGAATCACTTTGTTGGAATAATAGGGTTGTATTAAAATTTCATTTAGAAATAATCCTGTAAATACAAAAAAAGCAATGATAGAGCAGAGTCTTAAGGATCTATATATATTTCTTTGTTGTTTTATTTTTTTATGATTTTTTTTGCTTATAGTAGTATTAACTAAAGTATCCTGATTTAAAGTAGTCTGATCAGAAGTATTATAGTCAGAAGTATTATGATCAGGAGATGTAAGATTACTTACCTCCATCCCTTTGTTTTCCAATGGTTCGGAAGACACTTCATCTATTTTATTATCTTTCATTAGATCTATATTCTGATCCGATGTCACATTATGTACAGGTACCTCCAACTCACTTGGTGAAGCGGGTTCTACCTCATTATTAGGTATAACCACAATATCATGAACAAAACAATTCGCCGTCTCTACTGGCGGATCCTCATTAAGTATCTTATCATCTAAATTCCTATCTTCAGACATTGAAAGATCTCCTTTATACACCATAATGTTGATTACAATATCGAATAGGGATTTTTTCGTATTGGTTAATTCATTATAACTCGTAAAAAATTAACAGTAAAGATGTTAGTGAATGATAATTTGAAAATATTTAGAAATGAAGCTTGACAATAAATGTAACAAATGGTAGTATTAGGTTAAACGTTAAACTTACATAAAATGTACAAAATAGATTCATTTCATAAATATTTATTATGCAGTTTAACGTTAAACTATTTATTATGAGGAGGATTTATAATGAAAGGTTTTAAATTGAGAAAGGTTTTCACAACAATGGTTGCATTCGTATGTCTGATGATGCTAATGTCAGCAAATGTATTGGCAGCTACCACAGAGATTATTAAGGATGGAGAATTTCAAAACGCAGGTTTTATTAATGCAGGTGAGGTAGTAGATGGTATTATACAAGGACCTGGTAACTGGACACAATTAAATTGCGGTGATGCTGCTGTTGAAGTTCCTTATCTTCATATTATCGTAAAAGCAACCGGAGATACTGCTGCTGCACAAATCGCAGTATCCGATACTTATACTTTTACTCTTGCAGATCTTGGAATTACATTAACAGAAGAATATCAAGATGTTGTTCTTCCTGTTCAGGAAAATGGAATCACATTATTATCATGGGTTAACCTTATGGGCTTAGATGGTGGTACCAGTGTTTATACCGTAAAAGATGTTTTCTTATCCGATGATGCTGCTTCGTCTCTTGCACCTGCAGTGACAGAAGATACTACTGCCAAAAGCCCCGAGGAAGCTGCAGAAGTTCCTGCAGAAGCTACTGCCGAAACAGAAGTTCCTAAGACTGGTAGCTCCGATACCCTAGCAATTATATCATTTGTTGCTCTTCTTGGTTCAGCTGCTGCTGTTATCTTATTAAAAAATAAGAAAGTTCAAGCATAATCTCGTTGTTTATTAATAAAGTGTTTTATTCATTTATCAAGAAGAAAGAATCCAATGGGAACCCGGATATAAAGTTTCCATTGGATCTTTTAATTTGAATATGTTTTAGATATTCACAAAATTAAGATATGTTCAGCAGTTACTTGATGCCGTTCTCATAGATCAATTTCATGTGAAACTTCATCCAAATGATGAATATTCTATCGATTTTAAAATAAATTTTAAGTAAGGAATTGATAGGAAGATAACAATGAAATTAAAGTTAAGTAACATCCTCCCCTGTCTTGGAGTTCTGATTTTAACTGTTACGGTTCAATATCATAATCTTACAAACTATTATGATGAAATTATTAAATATTCAGGATTTCAGGTAGAAAAAGATTTTTTAAAAGAATTAAAAAATGAAAATCAAAGAGCCTCCAAAAGTCAGGAGAAATACAACGAAATTGTAGAACAAGAACAGCTCCTAGATGAAGGCGAGAAGGCAGAAGTTCAGGAAGAAACGAACACAGCAAAAGAAGATCTAAGCCTACATGCATTGTCATCTCTGCTTATGGATGCTTCAAATCAAAGAGTACTGTATGAAGAAAACGGGTATAATGAAATGCCTATGGCAAGCACTACAAAGATTATGACCTGCATTGTGACCCTAGAAAACGCTAATTTAAGCGATATCGTTACTGTATCCAAATATGCAGCGAAAATGCCTGATGTTCAATTGAACATTAATTCAGGGGAGCAGTATTATCTGAAAGATTTATTATATTCTTTAATGTTAGAAAGTCATAATGATGTTGCGGTTGCAATCGCAGAACATGTGGGTGGATCCGTTGAAGGTTTTGCGACTATGATGAATGATAAAGCAAGAAGCCTAGGTTGCGATCATACCAATTTTGTAACACCAAATGGGTTGGACGCTCAAGGACATTATACCACCGCCAGAGACTTAGCAGTCATTGCCAGTTATGCCGTTCATAATGAGAAATTTATAGATATCACCAACACATCTTCTTGGAATTTTAAAGAGATAACAAAAGGAAGAGGTTTCACTGTGACAAATAAAAATAGATTTTTGTATATGATGGAAGGTGCGATCGGAGTAAAAACTGGTTTTACCGGCGGAGCAGGGTATTGCTTTGTAGGTGCAATTAAACGCGATAACAAAGAGCTAATCTCTGTTGTACTTGGCTGTGGTTGGCCTCCTAACAAGAGTCTAAAATGGGCGGACACAAAAGAACTTATGGATTATGGTATCAAAAACTATAAACTAAAGCAAATATTCGACGATGTAGCACTGAACCCCTTGCCCGTAATGGAAGGTCAACAAAAATATGAAACCTTAAGTATCAAAGGAGATTTGACTTTATTAATGCGTGATGATGAGAAAGTATCTGTAAAGTATGATATTCCGGATTATATTAAAGCACCGGTGGAAAAGGATTCTATTGTAGGGTATGCAAAATATTATATCAATGATGCTCTTTATGCTGAGATTCCCATTTATACGACTCAGCCCGTCAAAAAGATTAACTTCAAATTTTGTTTTGAAAAAATTGTAGACGGATGGTTATTTGGTAATTAGATGAAACCTTGAAATAAATAATTTTATTCCAGAAAATCGGTGAAGCTATTCACCGATTTTTTATTTCTATCTTTCCTAGCTTGAATTTTCGTATCTTTTCACTTGATATATTAGGTTATTTGTTCTATAATCATTTTGAATATTTTGGGAAAATATGATGAAATATGACGAATTACATTAAAAGGAGACTTACACCTTGAAAACCTCTCGTAATAGCACCGATATCTTATTAAATAAATTAAATAGTTCGGAAATGAAAAAGATTATTACTAATGCAGACATAGCAGCAATTTTTCTTGATAATGAGGGCGTTATAACCTATATGACACCTAGTATGAATCAAATTGCTGGTGTTGTGAAAGAGGATATCGGAAGGACCTATAAAGAATGTACTTTCATACAATTCAACCAGAATTTATATGATTATATTGAAATGTTTACAAAAAATATGTCACACCAAGAAAGTCTACAAGAGAGTTTTTATCATCCAACAAATAATTTGATTGAACTGGAACTTCTTGATTGCAATAATCTCAATTATCTGGTAAGAATACATCCCTATCAACTCATGAATAACATGATTGTCGGTGTTATCCTTACCTTTTTTAACATATCTACAAGAATCCAAATGGAAAAAGAATTGGAACTAAGAAGAGAAAAATACCGAATACTTGTTGAATTAGCAGATTGTGCGATATGGGAATACAACATTAATACCAAATCTCTAAAGCACTCCAGAAAGTCGAACGGTAAAAACACCTCCATTGATATGGAAATACCAGATTATCGAAATTATATGATAAACCGCAATCTGATATATCATGAAGATATTGATGTATTTAATCAATACTGTGATAGCATGGATCAAGGAAAAGATAATATACATTACGAGATTCGTACCTTAGGAGAACACTATGAGTATATTTGGATGCGTTATGAGGGTACTGCAATTAGGAATTCCAGTGGGATTGCGCATATTATCATTGGTAAAACCACAAATATCGATGAAGAGAAAAAAGAAAAAGAAAAATTGGTACAAAAAACTTTACTGGATCCTTTAACCGGCTTATATAATCAGTCAGCAGCAAGAGAAAAAATAGAAACCTATCTAGAATACTGTAATCATGAAAAAACGAACGATATTCATGGTCTAATGATCATCGATATTGATAACTTTAAGCAAATTAATGATCAATGGGGGCATTTATACGGGGATACTGTATTGGAAGTTTTTACCTCCGATCTAAGTAAACTATTTGCCAGTACGGATATTGTCGGTCGGATTGGCGGAGACGAATTTATTGTCTTTTTTAAAAGCTTAAAGAACACCGAACATTTAGGTAGTGCAGCGAAGGCAGTTCTTTCTATGACAAAGGATAAACTAACTGAGTTAAAATCCGGAGGTATCTCAGTTAGTATTGGTACCGCTATTTTTCCTGATCACGGGAAAACCTATGCGAAATTGTTTATGAATGCGGATATTGCCTTATATAAGGCGAAGCAGAATGGTAAAAATAATTATGTGATGTATCAATCCGAGTTAAGCAACTCAGTTCATCAAGGTGAAACGATTCGGAAAATAAACCCTGTAAAGACGAATACAATCGATACCTTAACCAGTGTTGATAAAAAGCTGATCAATTTTGCATTTGATATTGTTAATGAAGCAGCGGAAATCGGTACAGCCATTGAACAGATTTTTTCGGAAATAGGAAAGTATTATGATTTATCCCGTATCTCTGTATTTGAGGTAAAGACAAATTTAGCAGAATCAAAGGTAACTTATGAATGGAAGATCAATGGAATGAAAGCTTCTAATGAATGTCCGATTATAAAGACCAAAGATACAATAGATGAATATATTAGTTTATTTCATGAATCCGGTCTGTATTATTGTAATAATACATCATTTGCTAATGCAATTCCAGAGCGAAAAGCCTTTTATGAATTTATGGGTACTAAAGCAGTTGTACAATGTGCCATCTATGATTCAAATGTATTTATTGGAAGCGTAAACTATGAAGATTGTAAGAAAGATCGAATCTGGAATAAATCTGAGCTTGATACTTTGTATACGTTGACGAAGCTAATTAGTAATTTTATCATACAACTTCGTAACAAACAGGAATTAAAGGATGAAATATTTTTTACTCAAGCCATGCTTGACAATCAAAAGCTGAACAACTTTGCTATTAAGCCAGGTACCTATGAACTGATGTTTTTAAGTAGTTATACCGAACAAGCTTTTCCTCATATTAAAGTTGGAGATTTATGTTATAAGGCTATCTTTGGTAAAAATGTACCTTGTGACACTTGTCCATTGAAGTCACTCAGTGAGACGAACCGAAGAGTTTCGAGTGAATCCTATAATGAAGACACGGATTCTTGGTATAGCACCACAGCAACACTGGTAGATCTGCCAAACGGTGAACAAATTAATTTAGTCTGCTCCTCTGATGTCACAGGTTTTGTTGATAGAGTAAAGGCGAAGGATCCATTAACGGGATTATTGACTTTCTCGAAGTTTGAAGTCGAAGCTATGAAAATGATTGCGAAAACACCTTCTGAGAAACTAGTAATTTTTTATACCGATTTTGATCGCTTTAAAAATATAAATGATGAATGGGGTTATGCGGTTGGTGATCAGGTACTTACCTTTTACTCCAGCGAAGTTAGTAAATATCTTGTGAAAGATGAATTATGCTGTAGGATCAGTGAAGATAAATTTCTTCTTTTACTAAAATATGAAAATCGAGATGACATTCTGAAGAGAGTTAAGTGTATTGGTAATAGCTTTTTTAAAAACATAAAAACCAAATTTCCTACCTTAAATCCAATACTAACCTGTGGGATTTACTTTTTTACTTCAAGTGATGCATTAATCAGTGAAGCTATCGATAAAGCAAATATGGCTCGAAAAACAGTAAAAGGTTCTCTTACCAGTAGATGGGTTATCTATGATGAGGTACTTCATACCAGAATGGAAAAAGAGAAGATGATTGAACAGCGGATGTATAAGGCTTTATCGAATCATGAATTTGAAGTCTTTCTACAACCAAAAGTAGATTTGAATAATCTAGCAATCATCGGAGCAGAAGCTTTGGTTCGATGGAGAATGTCAGATGAAACCTTATTGCCTCCAATTGAATTCATCCCGATTTTTGAACGAAACGGTTTCATAAAGGAATTAGATTTTTATGTCTATGATATTGTTTTTCGTAAAATTAAAGAATGGTTGTCCCTTGGACAAGATCCTTTTATTATATCCGTTAATTTATCAAGAGTACATATTACGGATTCTTTCTTTATCGAAAAACTGGACCGTCTCGTGGAAAAATACCGAATTCCACCGAACTTAATAGAACTTGAGATCACAGAGAGTATCTTTCTTAATGATTTGGAACTTACAGTGAAAGTTCTAAATGAGTTGCATCACAGAGGTTTTTTACTTTCCATCGACGATTTCGGATTTGGGTATTCTTCCTTAAATATCTTAAAGAATTTACCGGTTGATATTATTAAACTGGATAAAGAATTCTTTATGCAGAATAAAATGGAGCAAAAAGATGAGATTATTATCTCCGGTATTATATCACTTGTAAAAGGCTTGGGGATGGAGGTAATCTCGGAGGGAGTGGAGACAGAAGACCAAGTTCGATTTCTTCAGGAACATTCCTGTGATATGGCACAAGGTTATTATTTTTATCGACCAATCCCAATGAAAGATTTCGAACAGTTAATTAGAAGTAGATCAAAATAATTAAAATAATAAATAATAATAAAAATAATTAAAAAATAATGCAACCTTTCTTCCATTTGAATCGTTTATATAATAGAACAGTATAATATCAGATTTTTAATGAAAGGCAGGTTGATCAATATTGAAAAAAATAGTAAACAGATACAGAATTAGTAAATATAAGCGTTTCACAGAGGGACTTTTATTCGCTATGATATGCTTTATCGCTATGCTTTTATGTGTATCATCTATCGTTAGTCATTCCGCTTCCCATAGTTCTATAATTCTTCCTTTCTTTATAGCTATGGTAAGCCTTTTTATGGGATTCGTCTCGATGTTTCATAACTCTGATAAAGAAAAAGGGTTAAACCATTAATAGCTATTATAAGTACAAATAAGCACAAATAATGACGTATCTCTTAAATATTCCTTGTGTTGGCAGTATGTATTTGTTATAATTGAGTGAAAAATGTAAAATATGGTGGTGACAATTTGAACGACGGTTACTTTCACTTCATTATATTATCACTGATACTGCTGCTTGGTATTGTATTATGTGCTTATATAATTCAGATGCATAAGTTTAATCAAAAGCTTAACCAATTCACAGATCGGGATACCATAACGGATCTATGGAATATTAATAAATTTGTCTATGAGGTTAGTAAAGTATTAATAGAAAATAAACATCAAAAGATGAATTATGCCATGGTATCTATTAATATAAATAAATTTCGATATGTTATTGAGAATTATGGATATGAATATGGAAATCTGGTTTTAAAACAACTGGCAGTCAGTTTGACAAAAATGCTTCCTTCAAAAGCACTTTTATCAAGACATAATGGAGACCGTTTTGTATTATTTTTACCTTTCGATAATGAACATGATATCACTGATTATTTGTCAAAGATGTATATAAAATTAGAATATTGTACAGTAGATGATTTTACAGTTCGCTTATCTTATAGCAGCGGAATTTATCTTTATAAGTTGGATCATCATGAACAGAGCAGTACTATCTCGGAAAAAGATATCTATCTTTCTATCGACAAAGCAGATTTAGCTCGTGCACAGGCAAAAAATACCGTCAATAGCTATGCGTTCTTTAATAAAGAGATACAAAAGCGTTTCATGAACGAAAAGATGGTTGAAGAAAATATGGAACATGCTTTATCTGAGAAGGAATTTATCATTTATTACCAACCAAAATACGATATCTTCCAAAATAAGATAGTTGGAGCAGAAGCGTTGGTTCGATGGAATACCAAGACGAATGGATTTCTAGTGCCCGATGTTTTTATTCCTGTTTTTGAAAAGAATGATTTTATTATTGAGCTGGATTTTTATGTTCTCGAAGAGGTATGCAAGTTAATCCGTTATTGGATCGACCATGGTATTTCCGTGGTACCGGTATCTGTTAATCAGTCAAGAAATCATTTAAGAAAAAATGATTATCTAAAGAGACTGGATTCTTTAATGAAAAAGTATCAAATTCCCAAAACAATGATCGAACTGGAACTAACTGAAAGCGCATTCATGGATTTAGACAATACACCTCAATTCATGAATGATATGAGTGAGATGGGCTTCTTAGTATCAATGGATGATTTTGGTTCCGGCTATTCCTCATTGAATATGCTCAATCAAATTCCAATCAATACATTAAAACTAGATAAGTGCTTCTTAAATGAATTAGCGGATGGAAGACGAACTAGTATTATAATGAAAAAAATTGTTGAGATGGCAGATCGCTTGAATATGCAGGTGATTTGTGAAGGGGTTGAAAATCTGGCCCAGGTGGAATTCCTAAAAAGTATCGGTTGTAATTATGCCCAAGGGTATTATTATGCCAAACCAATGCCGGTCGATGAATTTCGCATGAGGTATGAGACAAACCTGTTTCGTTAATTAGCGAATCTGATCAATGTACATAATAAAAAGGCTATTCTCTACCGATTGTCTGCAGCGTTGGAAAGAGAATAGCCTTACTTGATTCCTATGTATCTAAAAATCTAGGTTTCATTTTAGAAATTGAAATATTTTTTGCAGTTATGATAAGAAATATCACTAACTAGTTGCGAAAGAATTCTTTCCTGATTAGGGAATTCTCCTGCTTCAACCCAAGTACCTATCATATCACATAAGATTCTGCGAAAATACTCATGTCTTGTATAGGAAAGAAAACTTCTTGAATCTGTCAGCATTCCGATAAAATTACTCAATAGACCTAGATTAGCCAAAGAGGACATTTGTTCTTTCATTCCGGTGATATGATCGTTAAACCACCAAGCAGATCCGTGTTGAATTTTAGCTACTGCGGACTGATCTTGAAAACAACCGACAACAGTATCAATCGCAGCATTTTCGATTGGATTTAAGGAATACAAAATTGTTTTCGGTAGTTGATTTGTAGTATCAAGGGCATTTAAGAAGTTAGCGAGTTCTGCGGAAGAAGAGTAATTACTTATACAGTCAAAACCTGTATTCGCTCCGATTTTTTGATAAAAACGAGTATTATTATCTCTCTTTACACCATAATGAAGCTGCATAACCCAGTTAAGTCTGTGATATTCCTTGGCAACAAAAATTAATATGGCAGTTTTATATTTGAGTGTCTCTATCTGCGTCAAAGTTTCTCCAGCCAATCTTTTCTTTATGATCGCATCAACTTCATCAGGAGTCGAAGGGTAGTACATTACAAAGTCAAGGCCGTGATCGGAAACGGAACATCCCACTTCATTAAAATATTCCATTCGAAGTTTGATTGCTTCGCAGAGTGAAGAAAAGTCTGAAATGATACAACTGCTAACCTTCGATAATTTATTCAAGTAATCCGGATAAGAAGCCTTTTCGATTGCAATAACTTCATCCGGACGAAATGCCGGTAGAACCTTAGTAGTAAAGTTTGTATCCATGGCAATTTCCTTATGATATTCTAAAGAATCAATCGGATCATCGGTGGTGCATAATACCGTAACGTTAGATAATGAGATTATATTTTTCGCATTCATATTGGGATCCGCTAGTTTTTTGTTGCAAAGTTCCCAGACCTCATCTGCAGTCTCCGATGATAATACCCCATAATAATCAAAATAACGTTGAAGCTCCAGATGACTCCAGTGGTATAGAGGATTGCCAACGGCTCGTTCTAAAGTAATCACCCATTGATCAAATTTTTCACGATCGGTAGCTTCACCGGTGATATAGTATTCAGGGATGCCATTGGCACGCATGAGACGCCATTTATAATGATCCGCTCCTAACCATAATTTGGTTATATTATCAAATCGGATATTGTCCGCAATTTCTTTGGGGCTAATATGGCAATGATAATCAATGATAGGGAGATTCTTAGCATATTGATGATACAATTTTTTTGCAGTTTCATTGGACAAGAGAAAATCCTGATCCATAAACGTTTTCATATAGTTACCTCCAAGCTTTCCTATTTGCTCCATTATATTCCACGGATACTTTATAGTCAAGCAACGAGGAATTCTCGTTCCATAATTTGAGCTTTTCTTGACGGATGGAAATATTAGCCTTATACTATTGGGTAAAATAATTTGTTTACATAAGGAGAAAATGATATGGTAGAGTAATATTAATAAGAATTCATGCGATATTATTTATTCCTATCAGACACTCAAATAAGTACCCATTCAGATGGGGAAGGAGGATAATCAAATGTAAAATAATGCAAATAACTATTTTTGAGTTTTTGTGAAGGTCAAAACGTCCCATGGAAAATGAAACGAAACGGTACTAACTTAGTTTCAATTGAAGGATTTGACAAAATAAGACTTGATTATTTTTTCTTTACCGATTATCATAAAGAATGTCTGATAAAAAGCAGTAATAATGGAGGTTTATAGAATGAAAAGTGAAAAAGGAACAAAAGTACAGTCTACAAAGGGAAAGCAGTATAATTATAAGCTGATTGGTATCATATCTGCTGTAATAATCTTGGTCATCACGGTTCTTATGTTAGTAGAGACAGATGGTGGTTTCTTGATTATTAACAACAATTCTGATGTAAAGATAGAATATGTAAAGGCTTATTTTGTTAATGTGGAAGGACCTTTTACTGAAGAACTGAAAGTGGAAAATCTGGAACCAAGTAAAAAGCAGAACTTATTCTATGATCAAATTGACTTATATCCACAGCAAGCGAATTTAGAGATTAAGTTCAAGTTGGAAAATCAGGAAGAAATGTTTGTTGATGCAGGCTATTTTAATGATGTATTAAAGGGAAATATTAATGTTTCTTTTGATCAAAAAGATGATAACAACATAACACTTTCTGTTCAAGCAAAGAACGGTATATTACCTTCTTCGACGATTGTATGTGATGAAGAGTTCAATATTTATTTAGATGAAGGCTATGTTGATTAACCGATAAGATTAAAATAGAAATTGTATTGTTAATAGGAGGATAAAGGATGATAAAATTATACGAGAAAGGTGTATATTTATTAAACGGAACTGAGATTATTGAAGATGATTTTGATGCCATCCCTGCTTTGCAAACCAAATCAGGACAACCTAATATAAATATGGAAACTGCTAAGCAGGGAACGATGGCTTATGAGATACTAAAAAGCCATAATACCTCAGGATCTATGGATAAGCTCAGAATTAAGTTTGATAAATTAACCTCCCACGACATTACTTTTGTTGGAATCATTCAAACAGCCAGAGCCAGTGGACTGGAACAATTTCCGGTACCTTATGTATTAACCAATTGTCATAATAGCTTATGTGCAGTTGGAGGTACTATCAATGAAGATGACCATATGTTTGGATTATCCTGTGCAAAAAGATATGGTGGTATATATGTTCCTCCTCATCAAGCGGTCATCCATCAATATGCCAGAGAAATGCTAGCTGCAGGGGGAAATATGATCCTTGGTTCCGACAGCCATACCCGCTATGGTGCCCTTGGTACAATGGCTATAGGAGAAGGTGGACCTGAGATCGTTAAGCAGCTACTGAGTCGTACCTATGATATTAATATGCCCGAAGTAATTGGTATCTACTTGACTGGTTCTCCTAGAAGAGGAGTTGGTCCTCAGGACGTAGCTTTAGCAATTATAGGTGCTGTATTTGCCAACGGTTATGTAAATAATAAGGTAATGGAATTCGTCGGTGATGGAATTAAAAATTTAAGCGTTGATTTCCGTATTGGTGTTGATGTTATGACAACCGAGACTACATGTTTATCCTCTATCTGGGTAACAGACGCATCGGTTAAGGAATTTTATGAGATCCATCGCAGACCACAGGATTACAAAGAATTGGCACCGAAAGCAGTGGCATATTACGATGGTTTCGTTACAGTGGATCTATCAGAGATTAAGCCAATGATCGCAATGCCGTTTCATCCAAGCAATGTATATACCATTGATGATTTAAACGCCAACCTAACCGATATTCTGGACGAAGTAGAGAAAAAAGCAATCGTTAGTTTAGGCAGCAAGGTGAAATATTCCTTAAAGGATAAAATAAGAAACGGAAAGCTTTATGTAGACCAAGGAACCATAGCCGGATGTGCTGGTGGTGGTTTTGAAAATATTTGTGATGCAACTGATATTCTAGACGGAAAATACATAGGTACTGATGAATTCTCACTCAGCGTATATCCTGCCAGTCAACCGGTATTCATGGAACTGGTAAAGAACGGATCCGTAGCAAAATTAATGTCCACCGGAGCAACCATTCGTACTGCATTCTGTGGACCATGCTTTGGTGCAGGTGATGTTCCTGCAAATAATGGCTTCAGTATCCGCCATACTACACGTAATTTCCCGAATAGAGAAGGGTCTAAGATAACCAATGGACAGATCGCTTCTGTAGCTTTAATGGATGCGAGATCGATCGCAGCGACCGCTGCAAATAAGGGTTATTTAACATCAGCTGAGCATATTGATGTTAATTATACAAAACCGAAATATTTCTACGACAGTAGTATCTACGAAAATCGTGTTTATAATGGTGTCGGTAAAGCGGATCCTTCTGTAGATTTAAAATTTGGGCCAGGTATCGTAGATTGGCCAGTCATGTCAGAATTGACGGAAGATATGATCTTAAAGGTAGTATCCGTTATCCATGATCCGGTTACCACAACCGATGAGTTAATCCCATCCGGTGAAACCTCTTCCTATCGCTCCAATCCTTTAGGTCTCGCAGAATATACTTTGTCCCGTAAGGATCCTGCTTATGTTGGAAGAGCTAAGGATATTCAAAAAGTAGAGAAAGCCAGAATCGCCGGAGAGGACATTCTTTCCTCTAATGCAGAAATAAAAGAAGTCTACGATATTATTTCCGGTTCCTTTGCTATTGACCCAAAGACCGTTCAGGTTGGTAGTACTATCTATGCTGTGAAACCAGGGGATGGTTCTGCAAGAGAACAGGCAGCCAGCTGTCAGAAAGTACTCGGAGGTTTTGCTAATATTGCAAAGGAATATGCAACTAAGCGTTATCGTTCTAATCTGATTAATTGGGGTATGCTTCCTTTCTTATTAGACGGAGAACTAACCTTTGATCATGGGGATTATCTCTTCCTAAAAGATGTAAAAAAAGCGGTTGCCGAAAAGCATTCTGAGATCAAAGCTTATGTCGTTAACAAAGGAATGAAGGAGTTCTCATTACGACTGGGAGAACTCACCGACGATGAGAGAGAAATAATTCTGAGTGGTTGTCTCATTAATTATTACAGAAGTTAATAGCATTTTATTATGGAAGCAGCTGCCGATATGACAGCTGCTTTATAAATAAATACAAGGAATTGTCTTTCCTACTGATGGAACACCTCAAGACCTTCCTATTGTATGTCCGATTTCATATAATAGATATTACTGAAGTGATATGCAATTCCATAGATTTTTATAGAATATCATCGGTAATGCAAATACTTCTTGTGATATTCGTAAGAATATATTAGAATAAATATGATTTAAGCAATCGGAAAAATATAGCAATTGGAATAGGAGAGATCAACCATGGCAGTAATCATAGATGGTAAGAAAATATCAGCCGATATTAAGGATGAATTAAAGGATAAAGTAGAACAGTTAAAGCTTCAAGGGATCGAAATCACATTGGCCGTAATTCAAGTCGGAAATGATCCTGCTTCCTCAGTCTATGTAGGAAACAAGAAAAAGGCTTGTGAATACATCGGTATCAATTCCCTATCCTATGAGCTCCCAGATACTACTACGCAAGAGGAGCTGCTTTCCCTGGTAAGAGATTTAAATGCGAATGAAAAGGTTAATGGAATCTTAGTTCAGCTTCCATTACCGAAGCATATGAATGAAGATTTCATAGTTAATACGATTGACCCCAAAAAAGATGTAGACGGATTTCATCCCCAAAATGTCGGGGCATTAAGTATTGGCCATAAGGGTTTTGTTTCCTGTACTCCAGCCGGAGTGATTCAATTGCTGAAGCGTTCCAAAATCGATTTGTCAGGTAAGGAATGTGTTATTGTTGGAAGAAGCAATATTGTTGGGAAACCAATGGCATTTCTTATGTTAAGAGAAAACGCTACAGTAACGATCTGCCATTCCAGGACGAAAGATTTGAAGGAAGTAACAAAGAGAGCCGATATTCTGATTGTTGCCATAGGGAAGCCGAAGTTTATTACGAAGGATTATGTTAAGGAAGGTGCTGTTGTCGTCGACGTAGGAATTCATCGAGATGCATATAATAAAATCTGTGGTGATGTAGACTTTGACGATGTCTTTAACAACGTAAGTGCAATTACACCGGTTCCCGGAGGTGTAGGTCCGATGACAATCGCAATGTTAATGAATAATTGCGTTGAATCCATAGATAATCAATAAGGAAGGATAATGGGCAGTTATGAACCAAGAGCAACAGATTCTGTTTCATCATTTAAACCATACAATTATACAATGTGAAAATGAATTTATCATACATCCATACCTGTTAGGTATGATACAGGATCAAAGTAATCCATCGGAATTCTCGCTACGAGCAGAATTTCATATCGAAGATTATCAACTTTATTTAGATACCATTGTATTATACAACAATGTTGCATTTGCAACTTCAAAGGATACCCTTGAGCAATGTTATCAAAATCAGCCAATCTTTTACAATGGCACTATATTAATTGCTGATGAAGTAATCAAAGAATATAGTGTAAAGGGTAATATCGGTCTACCAATTTATAGTTATAAATCTGTTTATGAGTTAACGTTCCAGGAAGGTATTTTAACCACCACCATTGATCACAGTAAGGCAATGGTAAGAATACGCAAAAACATTGAATTAGGGCTTAGAAGCTTAAGCAAAAGCCGAGACATCCGTTGTATCAATAAATTTATCGATACCTCTTTTGTTGGTGATTATAAACCGTTTCGTTCCGCCAGAAAACGGGCAAAATATTTAGAGCAAATGAAATTTCAATTCAAAAAGATGGCTGTTTCTTTTTATGCAAAAAACTGATACAATACAAAATGAGACGCGATCTACGAAACATACTGTAATATTTTAAGGAGATTTTAGAATGAATATATTTTTTATTTCCCTGGGTTGTGATAAGAACCTGGTTGATAGTGAAACAATGCTTGGTTTAATCCAGGAAAATGGTTATCGAATTACGAATGATGAAACAGAAGCGGATATCATCGTAATTAATACCTGCTGCTTTATTAACGATGCAAAACAAGAGAGTATTGATACCATCTTAGAGATGGCTGAATATAAAAAATCCGGAAGTGCAAAAGGAATTATTGTAACCGGATGTCTTGCTGAGAGATATCGAGAAGAAATACTGACAGAAATACCGGAAGTGGATGCTTTACTGGGAACCTCCAGTTTCCTTGATATTATCACTGTCATCAATGGGATTACAGACGGGGATAAACATTCTCATTTTGAAACGTTAGACAATCTTCCGATTACCGAAGGAAAACGTGTACTTACATCTGGAAGTCACTACGCTCATTTAAAAATTGCAGAGGGCTGTGACAAACACTGTACTTATTGTATTATTCCACAAATTCGAGGAAACTTTCGAAGTGTTCCAATGGAAACATTAATAAAGGAAGCGAATTACCTTGCATCTCAGGGAGTGAAGGAACTAATTCTGGTTGCTCAGGAAACAACCCTCTACGGAAAAGATATTTACGGTGAAAAAGCTCTTCCAAAATTACTTCGTGAATTATGTAAGGTTGAAGGTTTGGAGTGGATACGAGTTCTCTATTGTTATCCCGAAGAAATAACGGATGAATTAATTGAGGTAATCAAGAACGAACCGAAGATATGTAATTATCTTGATATCCCAATCCAACATGCTTCTGATAAAATATTAAAGCAGATGGGTAGACGAACCAATAAGCAGGATTTAATCGCTGTCATATCAAAATTAAGAGAGAACATTCCTGATATTTGTCTTCGTACAACCCTGATCACAGGTTTCCCTGGGGAAACAGAGGAAGATCATGCAGAGCTTAAGGAATTTGTGGAGCAGATGAAGTTTGAACGGCTGGGTGTATTTACTTATTCAAAAGAAGAGAATACTCCCGCAGCAAAACTAAAACCTCAGATTACTGCCGCAGTCAAGAAAAAGAGACAAAAAGAATTGATGAAGCTTCAGCAGACCGTGATCTTTGAAAAGAATACAAATTTTATTGGTAAAGCTGTTGATGTTATGATCGAAGGTAAAATTGCAGAAGAAGAGAATGTTTATATCGGTAGAACTTATATGGATGCTCCTCAAGTAGATGGATTTATCTTTATCACTGCACCGGAGGAAATCATCTCAGGAACCATGGTTCAAGCTGTAATTACCGGAGCAAACGGTTACGATTTAGTTGGTGAATTAAGCACAGGGGGTAGAAATGAATGAATTTGCCGAATAAAATAACGATTGTACGGGTATGCATGATACCTGTTTTCCTTGTTTTTATGTTAGTTCCCGAGATACCTTACGGAAAATATATTGCAGCTTTTGTCTTTATATTAGCATCACTGACCGATGCTCTAGATGGTTACCTGGCTCGTAAAAATAATCTTATTACAAACTTTGGTAAATTCATGGATCCTCTTGCAGATAAATTGCTCGTCTCTGCAGCTTTAATCTGCTTTGTAGAACTTGGCTCTATATCCTCTTGGATCGTTATTGTGATAATATCACGGGAATTTATTATCAGTGGTTTTCGTTTAGTAGCATCAGATAGTGGAATAGTAATAGCTGCCAGCAAAATTGCAAAGCTAAAAACCAATGCCCAGATGATTATGAGTGTATTATTAATTGTTAATTTAGATTATACATTCTTTAATGTTCTGGAACAAATTTCTATTTATACTTCTCTGGCATTAACCATAATATCTCTTGTGGATTATATGGTGAAGAATCGTAAAGTAATTAGTGATATGAAATAACAATAAAATGAGGGGTTGTAATTGTGATTATAGTCGAAGATATTAATTGACTATGCAATACAGTTACAGCACCTCCTTTCGTTTTATTAATTAAGGAGGGATAGGAATGAAGGCTGAATTAATCAGTGTAGGTACCGAGTTGTTGCTTGGCAATATTGTAAATACCAATGCACAGTATTTATCGAGAAGATGTGCAGAACTTGGATTTTCCGTTTATTATCAAATGACCGTCGGAGATAATGAGAACCGACTTTGTGACATAATCCGAACTGCATTAACAAGATCAGAGATTATCATATTAACCGGTGGACTTGGACCAACCCAGGATGATTTAACAAAAGAAGCAGTTGCAAAGGTATTAGAACGTAATTTACTACCTGATGAACACTCGAGACAGCGGATCCTTTCGTATTTTATGAAAAGATTCGGTCTTAAGGAAGGCGAACCGATTCCCTCAGATGTAATGACTAAAATTTCACAGAACAATTGGAAACAAGCCTTAATCATAGAGAATTCCATTGTAATAGATAATGATAACGGAACAGCCCCCGGTACAATTATTAAAATCGATGGTAAATCAATTGTTTTACTTCCTGGTCCTCCAAACGAGATGATTCCCATGTTCGATGAGAAAATTATGCCTTATCTTAAGGGTCTGCAAAGTAATGTTCTCTTTTCCAGGATGATCAAAATCTGTGGAATCGGTGAAAGTATGGCTGAAACAATGATACTTGATTTAATTGAGAACCAAAGTAATCCAACGATTGCACCTTATGCTAAGGACAGTGAAGTTCATCTTCGTGTTACTGCCAGTGCACAAACCATCGAAGAAGCAGAAGCATTAACGCTTCCTATCGTATGTGAATTAAAAAGACGTTTTCAGGATAATATCTATACAACAGAAGAAAAAGATCATTTAGAAGATGTGGTAGTGCAGCTCCTTAAGGAGAAGAATTTTACTCTAGCGACTGCGGAATCATGCACTGGAGGTTTACTCACTGGTAAATTAGTTAATGTATCCGGCGTTTCCTCCATATTAAAAGAAGGCTATATCACCTATTCCAATGAAGCTAAGAGTAAGAATCTATTCGTTAAAAGTGAAACCTTAAAAAAATACGGTGCAGTGAGCGAAGTAACTGCAGCTGAAATGGCCCAAGGTGCAGCGAAAGCTGCGAAAGCAGAAGCTGCAATAGCCATCACCGGTATTGCAGGACCAGAGGGTGGTACAAATGAAAAACCAGTCGGCTTGGTCTACATTGCATGTTACCTGAAAGGGACGATTACAGTAAAGGAATGCCGTTTCCAGGGGAACCGCCAAAAAGTCAGAGATCAAAGTGTTATTTATGGGTTGGACTTATTAAGAAGATGTCTTATTCAACAGAATTAACTTACAAATATTTACGAATTATAGAATAATTCACAGAGAAACTCATGTATTTTTTGAAAATTTTTGAATTATACCATAGAAATGACACAGATGTATAATAATGTAGTATCAAACAAATGATTTTTATTGAGGTTTCTATGAAGGAGGTAATTATGGAACGTTCCAATAAGAAATTCATATGGATAACATTACTATTATGCATCTTATTATTAACCGGATGTAATAAAGTTCATTTTAATACGTTTGATGGTTCCGAAAAAGAGGATCAGACAACTGAGGCTGACATCACGCAAATACCGGAAGATAGCGCAAAAAAAGTTGATCAGGATGCAGAAGAAGACACAACAGATCAGGAAGTAACATCGGATGAAATCATGGCGGATACGTTAGCCATAACACCGACACAATTAGAGCCTGCTGCCAACTTAGAACTAAATATCTATTCCATCAACGATGATACAGGAGAGATTGAACCAGTTACAGCATTGATTCCTGAAGATAATGAAATTACACCAACGTTGATTGTGGATCAGGTCGTAGATTCTATGGCAGACAAATCCTTAAATGTTGGAATTGAAAAAGTATCTACAGAAGGGGATTCTGTTATTGTAAGTTTCTATGGAGATCAACCGCCCCTTAGTAATGTAGGTGCTGGTATTGAAGCAGCTATCCTGGATGCAATCGCTCAAAGCCTCATTGACAATTTAAAAGATTATAACAAAGTAATCTTTCGAAAAGAAGGAAAGGCTTATATCAGTGGCCATATTGAATTGGATCTTAATGAAGTATATTTAGGCGCGAATTAACGAATCAAATAATGATAAAACTAATTGGGTAATTGCGATACATCATTTTGTATTCGACAATTACCCAATATTATGTTATCTTGTAATATGTATTGATACGTAAAATTATCCACTAAATTCATTAGGTAGAATAATCATCACATATACCAAATATAGAATAAAAAAATAATAGAAACTAATTAATTAAATATAGAAATGAAATAATAAAATATGAATGATAAAAATAAAAATATAGAATTGAAAGCATATCAGGTGACACAATGAGTAAAGTATTAATTATTGGTGGCGGAGCGGCAGGAATGATGGCAGCTATCATCGCTGCACGAAATGGTCATAAAGTTGAACTTTTTGAAAAAAATGAAAAACTTGGGAAAAAATTATTTATCACAGGAAAAGGACGTTGTAATCTGACCAATGCTTGTGATCGGAATACCTTTTTTGATAATGTAGTGACAAATCCAAAATTCTTATACCGAGCTTATAGCCAGTTCAGTAATTATGATGCAATGGACTTTTTTGAAACTCTAGGGCTTCCGATAAAAACAGAACGGGGAAACCGGGTATTTCCTCAGTCAGATAAATCTTCCGATGTAATTACTGCTTTGCGAAAAGAATTAGAGCGACAGTCTGTTGTGATCCATTATCAAAGTGAAGTTAAAAAAATAATCTTAAAAGATGGATGCTTTCACAGCATTATGATAAAAGATCATTCAAAAGAAATCTTGGGTGATGCACTTTTTGTTGCAACCGGAGGTTTATCCTATCCTGTTACCGGTTCCTCCGGGGATGGATATCAATTTGCAAAAGAAATAGGACATACCGTCACAAAATTATTCCCTTCGTTGGTTCCGGTTCATGTTCGTGAGGATTATGTAAAAGAACTGATGGGATTGTCCTTAAAAAATATTGAGGTGAATGTAACAACATCAGATCAAAAAGTAGTATACCGTGATTTTGGAGAATTATTATTTACTCATTTTGGGGTAAGCGGTCCGGTTATCTTAAGTGCCAGCAGTTATATTATACCATATCTTCAGAAACAAGAAGCCTTGGAATTAAGTATAGATTTAAAGCCTGCGCTGACGATAGAACAGTTGGATACACGAATCTTGAGAGACTTTGAAGAATTTAAGAATAAACAATATAAGAATTCTTTGGACCAACTATTGCCAAAAAAATTAATAGATGTTATTATTCGTCTAAGTGAAATAGATCCTGAGAAAAAAGTAAATTCTATTACAAAAGAAGAACGCCTACGCTTGGTTTCCACTTTAAAAAACATGAAATTTCATATTACAAGACTCAGTGATTACAATCAAGCGGTAATTACCAAAGGTGGTATCAACGTAAAAGAAATTAATCCGTCTACGATGGAATCTAAACTAGCAAAAGGTATTTATTTTATTGGTGAAGTTCTCGATTTGGATGCCCTGACGGGTGGATTTAATTTACAAATTGCCTGGTCAACAGCATATTTAGCGGCTAATTCCATCGAATACAAATAGGTAAATTAGATTTAGTATAAGATATAAATTCAAATATACTATCAATACACAGAATGCAATTTCAGTTTGAAAAGAAACGAAACATATAATTATATAATTTAAAGATCAAAGGAATTTATGTTCCGGTTACTTGGAGGATAATATATGAAACACTATAGTATAGCAATCGACGGACCGGCTGGAGCCGGTAAAAGTACGATCGCAAAAAGCATAGCAAAAAAATTAGGTTATATCTATGTGGATACTGGTGCAATGTATCGTGCGATGGCTTTGTATTTCATTCAGAATAATGTAGATATTAATAATGCAGATCAGATGGAAGAAGCATGCAAAAAGGTTGATGTCTCCATTGAATATCAAAACGGAGAACAGCTTGTTATTCTAAACGGAGAGAATGTCAATGGTCTCATTCGTACAGAACAAGTTGGCAATATGGCATCTTTAAGTTCCGTCAACAAATCAGTTCGATTAAAATTGGTCCAACTTCAGCAAAATTTAGCAAATAAAGAAAATGTTATTATGGATGGTCGTGATATTGGCACCTATGTATTACCGAATGCAGATTTAAAGATTTATCTTACTGCCAGCACCAAGGAGCGAGCGAAACGCAGATGGATGGAACTCAGTCAAAAAGGAATTGCATGTGATATTGATGAGATTGAGAAAGACATTATTGACCGGGATTACCGGGATACTACAAGGGATTTCGCACCTTTAAGACAGGCAGAAGATGCAATTTTGGTGGATTCCTCCAATATGACCATTGACGAAGTGATCCAATCCATAATAGAATATTTTAATAAGAGAGTATAGTAAAGGAAGTTTGATAGATTGAAGATAACAACTGCAAAAAGTGCTGGATTTTGCTTTGGAGTACAGCGAGCGGTCGAGCTGGTTTATGAAGAAGCTGATAAAGGCGGCAATGTATATACACTTGGTCCCATTATTCATAATGAAGAAGTCGTACATGATCTTATGGAAAAAGGAGTTAAGGTGATTGAGACTTTGGAAGAATTAAAAGGGAATGCCAAGGGTACAATAATTATACGTTCCCATGGTGTACCTGAGATTACTTATCAGCAATTAAAAGACCTGGGATTTGAAATAATAGATGCAACCTGTCCTTTTGTTCGTAAAATCCATAAAATTGTGGATCAACATAGTAAAGATGGATATCACATTGTCATTATCGGAGATCCATCCCATCCCGAAGTCGAAGGGATCATAGGTTGGTGCAAGGGTGGTTTTACTGTCGTTGAGAATG
The DNA here is from genome assembly GCA_029238935.1 of Herbinix sp. GTDB lineage: Bacteria > Bacillota > Clostridia > Lachnospirales > Lachnospiraceae > Mobilitalea. Next base: position 75,942 of record JAQZBN010000015.1, on the reverse strand, counting down.
TAATAGAAGCAGAGAAGATTAACCTTCCGGTGAATACAAAGGTTTGTATTGTATCTCAAACGACATTTAATTACAAGAAATTTCAAGATTTAGTTGAAATTATAACAAAAAAGGGTTATGATATATTTGTTTTAAATACCATTTGTAATGCTACACAAGAGCGACAGACCGAGGCAGCCCAGTTAGCGAAAGCCTCCGACGCTATGTTAGTCATTGGTGGTAATCATAGCTCCAATACGAGAAAGCTTTATGAAATTTGTAAAAAGGAATGTGAAAATACTTACTATATACAGAAACTTAGTGACCTGGATTTAAATTTATTTAAATCTTATCGTAATGTAGGTATTACAGCAGGGGCATCAACCCCAAACAATATTATCAAGGAGGTTCTTACCGGTATGTCAGAGAAGAGTTTTGAACAATTATTAGAGGAAGAAAAAGTAGTAGCGATCAGCAACGGTGAGGTTGTAGAAGGAATCGTCTTAGGTGTGAAAGAAGATGAAATCATATTAAATATAGGGTACAAGTCGGAAGGTATTATCACTAGAAGTGAATATACAAACACACCTAATGTTGATTTAACCAAATTAGTTCATGTTGGTGATAAAATGCAGGCAAAGATTCTTAAGGTAAATGACGGAGAAGGACAAGTTGCATTAACTTATAAGAGACTTGCTGCAGAAAAAGGCAATAAGAGATTGGAAGAAGCATTCAATAATAAAGAAGTATTGACTGCTAGAGTAGCTGAAGTATTAAACGGTGGTTTAAGTGTAATTGTTGATGAAGCAAGAGTATTTATTCCTGCTAGCTTAATTTCTGACAGTTATGAGAAGAATTTAGAGAAATATGCTGGTGAGCAGATTGAATTCGTTATCACTGAGTTTAATCCTAAGAAGAGAAGAATCATCGGCGACCGCAAACAATTATTAGTTGCGAAGAGAGAAGTATTAAAGAAAGATTTATTTGAAAAAATTCAGGTTGGTATGACAGTAGAAGGTACTGTAAAGAACATTACTGATTTCGGTGCATTTATCGATCTTGGTGGAGCAGATGGTCTTCTTCATATCTCTGAGATGTCTTGGGGTAGAGTAGAAAATCCTAAGAAGGTATTTAAAGTAGGCGATACTGTGAAAGCTTACATCAAAGATATTCAGGGCGAAAAAATTGCTCTTAGCTTAAAATTTGCAAATCAAAATCCTTGGGCAAATGCAATGGAAAAATATGCAGTTGGAACTGAAGTAACCGGTAAAGTTGCTCGTATGACTGATTTCGGTGCATTCATTGAATTAGAGCCTGGCGTAGATGCCCTTCTACATGTATCACAGATCTCCAAAGAGCATGTTGAAAAGCCTGCTGATGCATTAAGAATTGGACAGGAAATCACTGCTAAAGTAGTTGATTTTAATGCAGATGATAAAAAAATCAGTTTAAGCATAAAAGCTTTAACTGCTGACAGCGAGAATACAGGTGAAGCTGCTCCTTACGTAGAAGCTTAATCACTGCCACTGAAAGATAGGAGAAAAAGACTTGCAGGATAATTATGAAGTATTCAAACAGGTCATATTAAGTTTTACCGGCATTGATTTGAATTCCTATAAAGAACGACAGATGAAAAGACGAATTGATGCATTAATTACAAAGCATGGGTTTGATACTTACGCCGGCTATGTAACTAAGCTAAAAACGGATAAAGCAGCATATGATGAGTTCATGGATTATATCACAATTAATGTGTCTGAATTCTTTCGTAATCCGGATCAATGGCAGTTATTAGAAAAGGATGTATTTCCTTATCTAATGAACCATTTCCATTCAAATTTAAGAATATGGAGTGCTGCCTGTTCAACCGGAGATGAACCTTATTCCTTGGTTATGCTGCTTTCAAAGTTTCTACCTTTGAATAAAATCAAGATACTTGCAACGGATATTGATAAACGAGTACTCGAAAAAGCTTCCATCGGTTTATATCATGAAAAAAGCTTAAAATCTTTACCTGCAGAGTATCTTGATAAATATTTTAATAAAATTAATGACAGAACATATCAGATTTCTGATGCAGTGAAATCCTGTGTAGAATTTAAACAACATAATTTACTAAAGGATCGATACCCATCCGAATGTGACTTAATCGTTTGCCGTAATGTATTAATTTATTTTACGGATGAAGCAAAGAATACGATTTATACCAATTTCAATGCTGCATTAAAAAAGGATGGACTATTGTTCGTTGGCAGTACGGAGCAAATTATTCAGGCACAGCAATTAGGTTTTAAGAATTACAAATCATTCTTCTACCAAAAAGCTTAAGTCAAAAATCTGAGGTTACCTCAATATTTGAGGTAACCTCTTATATTTTATAAAATTTTTGCAGATTTTTAAGCTTTCTTTTTTCATAAATTGTGGTTGATTTTTAGTATAATATCGAGTATATTTATTTTTAGGTTAGCTTACCGCTTATTTTGTACATAATTGTGAAAAGGAAAGCCTGAAAAAGAACATAGTATTTGATCGAATGGAATAAGAATTATTTACAAAGGATTGTAAGTTAATAACATGAAAAGCACATAATATATGTGCAGATAGGAGTGAATATGCAAAAGACGATTACGATTGCAGTAGATGCAATGGGTGGTGACAATGCCCCAGGTGAAATTATCAAGGGTGCTGTACTTGCTGTTCATGACAGAAAAGATATTAAAATCCTTTTGGTAGGAAAAGAGGATCTGATTAAGAAAGAATTAACAGGGCAAGAGTATGATATATCCCGATTGGAAATCATTCCTGCTGAGGATGTTATAACAAATAACGAAGCTCCTGTTATGGCAATCCGTCGTAAAAAAGATTCTTCTATCGTAGTTGCATTAAATCTTGTGAAAAAGGGCGAAGCTGATGCTTTTGTATCCGCAGGCAGCACAGGCGCAGTACTTGCCGGAGGCCAGCTGATTGTTGGCAGAATGAATGGAGTTGAACGACCTCCACTCGCTCCCGTCATTCCTACCATGAATGGAGTTTCCTTACTGATTGACTGTGGTGCAAATGTTGATGCGAGATCCACCCATTTGGTTCAATTTGCTAAGATGGGTTCCATTTATATGGAGAATGTAATAGGTATTAAAAACCCCAGAGTAGCTATCGTAAATATCGGTGCAGAAGAGGAAAAAGGGAATATGTTGGTAAAGGAAACCTTCCCGCTTCTGAAAAACTGTAATGATATTAATTTTATTGGCAGTATTGAAGCAAGAGAAATACCTTATGGTGCAGCTGATGTTATCGTTTGTGAAGCATTTGTCGGTAACGTCATCCTAAAGCTCTATGAAGGACTTGGTTCAGCACTGATCGGTAAAATAAAAGAAGGATTAATGAGTACAACCAAGAGCAAAATTGGAGCACTTTTATGTAAGCCGGCTCTCAAAGAAACAGTAAAGGATTTTGATGCATCAAGGTATGGTGGGGCGCCAATGCTTGGATTGAATGGCTTGGTTGTAAAAGCCCATGGTAATGCAAAAAGTATTGAAATCAGAAATTCAATCATTCAATGTGTAACCTTTACTGAACAGAACATGAATGAGAAATTAAGAAATAACTTAAGTAACAATGAATAATAGTAAAAGAAGGGTGAATGAAAATGGAATTTGAAAAATTACAAAAAATTATTAGTGAAGTATTAAACGTGGATGAAGATGAGATTACAATGGAGACTACCTTTGTAGATGATTTAGGTGCAGATTCCCTTGATGTATTTCAGATTATTATGGGAATTGAAGAAGAGTTTGATATTGAAATTGCGAATGAAGAAGCAGAGAATATCATCACTGTAGCTGATGCAGTAGATCAGATCAAAAATGCTCTTAATTAATGTTCATTTTTAGGATATTTTTATCAGTGCTATGTAAAAGCCCTGTAAATAAGGCTTGCCTTATTTAATTGGGCTTTTCATATAGGAAATTATTGATTAAGCAGGAGGTTTCAATGAACACACACAAGAAATCAGATGCTTCCCAAATAGCATTAGAAGAAAAGATTAAATATCATTTTACGGATGCTTCACTTTTAAATCGTGCTTTGACACACAGCTCCTATGCCAATGAAATGCGTATGAGTAAAGAAAATAACAATGAACGGTTGGAGTTTTTAGGTGATGCTGTGCTTGAGTTAGTAACAAGTGAATACGTATATAAAGAATATGCTGAACTTTCTGAAGGGGATTTGACAAAACTGCGTGCTAGTATGGTGTGCGAGCAGACGCTCTCCTCCTGTGCTAGAGACTTAATTTTAGGAGATCATTTGTTGTTAGGAAAAGGCGAAGATGCTACTGGAGGAAGAGAGCGTGATTCCATCCTTTCTGATTCTTTAGAAGCAATTATAGGCGCTATTTATTTAGACGGTGGTTTTACTAATGCAAAAGAGTTTGTTACTCGTTCTATTTTATCCAACATTAAAGACAAAGTTCTCTTTTTCGATAGCAAGACTATCTTACAAGAAATTATCCAAACAAATAATACTCAAAAAATCCGCTACAAACTAATTTCCGAGGATGGACCTGATCATAATAAAACATTCACTGTAGCTGTTTATTTAGGCAATGATAAAATAGGTATTGGAACCGGAAGAACAAAGAAAGCTGCGGAGCAGGAGGCTGCTTATCAGGCAATATTAACACTGCAGAAAAATAACGATTATAAAATACAGATATAATTGGATGGGAGACAATAAATGTATTTAAAAAGAATTGAGATTCATGGCTTTAAATCCTTTGCTAACAAAATAGTTCTTGAATTTCATGACGGTATTACAGGCATTGTTGGACCGAATGGCAGTGGTAAAAGTAATGTTGCCGATGCTGTCCGCTGGGTATTAGGGGAACAAAGTGCAAAACAGTTAAGAGGAGCAAAAATGGAGGATGTAATTTTCTCCGGTACACAAACAAGAAAACCTCTGGGTTATGCTTATGTTTCCATTACCCTGGATAATTCCGATCATAAACTGTCCATCGAGTATGATGAAGTAACTGTAGCAAGAAGAGTTTATCGCTCTGGAGAAAGTGAATATTTAATCAACGGTAATTCCTGCCGTCTTCGTGATGTTCAGGAATTATTTATGGATACCGGAATTGGTAAAGAAGGTTATTCGATCATTGGACAAGGACAGATTGATCGAATCTTAAGTTCAAAACCGGAGGATCGACGCGAACTATTTGATGAAGCAGCAGGTATCGTCAAATTCAAACGTAGAAAGTATGCGGCTGAAAAGAATCTGGAAGAAGAGAAGCAGAATTTATATCGTATTACAGATATTCTAAAAGAAATTGAAAAACAGTTGTCTCCTTTGGAAAAGCAATCAGGAACCGCTAAGATTTATTTAAAGTTGAAGGAAGAATTAAAAGGGTTGGAAGTAAATCAATTCCTGAAAGAATATGAGCGTCAACGATCTCTAAAAGAACAATTGGAGGAAAAGTTTGCAATTGCTTCCGGGGATTTAGAACAGGCAAACCTTGACTATGAAAATACCAAGGAAGAATATCTTCGACTGGAAAAGCAATTAGAAGAGATGGATGCTTCTATTGAAATGGAGAAAAATACCTTTCATGATTATAAACTATATAAAGAAAAATCAGAAGGTGAAATTAAGGTTTTCCATGAACAAATCAGCTCGATAACTCAATCAGAAGAATTTAATCATGTTAGAATAAGATCAATACAAGCAGAGCTTCAAATAAAAAAAGCAGAAGAAGAAAAGTATCAGGAAGAAAAGCAAAGCATTGATGAGAAAATTTCTACAATTGATGATAATTTAAGTCTGGCTTTAAAAGAATTAAACCGTATCAAGGAAGCAACGGAAAAATACCGTAAGGAAATTGATCAAAACAATAATAGTATCTTTGAATTCTTAAACTTGAATTCTGGAATTAAAGGTAATATGCAACGCTATGAAACCATGCTTGAGCAGAATACCTTACGAAAGGCTGAGTTAAATCAGAAGCTGTTAAAGAATAAGTTAGAGGATGGTCTGTATGAAGAATCCTTAACTGCTATGCTTCAAAATCTTACACAGATTGCAGGGGATATCGCAAAGTTACAGGAAGAAAATCTTGCCTATGATAAAAAACTGATGGCTTCCCAGTCTGTTATTGATCAATATACATTAGAATTAAACGAAAAGCAGCAGATGAATCTTGTAGAAAAATCACGTCTTGATTCTCTCATGAACCTAACCGAACGTTATGATGGTTACGGAAACAGTATCCGTAAAGTAATGGAGATGAAAACCCGTATCCCAGGAATACTCGGTGTCGTAGCTGATATCATAAAAGTAGATAAATCTTATGAAACAGCCATCGAGACCGCTCTCGGAGGTTCTATTCAAAACATTGTTACTTCGGATGAAGCTGTTGCCAAACAATTAATTAATTATTTAAAACAAAATAAATATGGTAGAGCTACCTTTTTGCCCCTAACGAATATCTCCTCGAATCATTCTTTACATAATGAAAAAGTTTTAAAGGAAGAAGGCGTTATTGGTGTTGCTGCTGATTTAGTGGAAGCAGATTCAAAATTCAATGCATTAATTGACTACTTACTTGGAAAAATTATAGTGGTAGATCATATTGATCATGCTACAAATTTAGCAAGAAAGTATCATTATACCTTACGAATCGTAACGATCGAAGGAGAATTGCTAACGCCCGGTGGTTCTATCTCCGGTGGAGCCTATAAGAACGCCAGTAATTTGCTGGGGCGACGACGCGAAATAGAAGAGCTGGAAGACTCAATTTCCTCCTTATCCGATCAAGTGAAGACTTTAACCCAGAAGAAAGAAGAAGAAAAAGAAAATAACACACAATTACGTCAATATCAAGATCATACAAAAACCGAACTTCAGGAAAAATTCTTGGAACAAAACACTGCGAAGATGAATATCGATCGAGAACGTTCCAAAAAGGAAGAAGCGGAAGCAGTTTATCTTGAATATGCTCGTGAGTTAAAGGAGATCGAACTTCAGGCAGCCGATCTACAGGATAAATTAAATGGGTTAAAAACTTCTTTGATCGAAAATTCGAATAAGAACAAAGAAATAGAAGAAAGTATAGAACATTTAACACAAGGATTAAATGATCTTCGAGAGCAGGAAGGGAAAGCCAATGAAGCTGTGTCATCCCTGCGAATGGAATTATCCTCAATGGAGCATAATAGTCAATTCTTAATGGAGAATGTAAAACGTCTTAAGAAAGAAATGGATAAGCTCTATGAGGAAGAATCCTTGTTAAAGTCCGAAATTCATAAAACGGCGGATACATTAAAGGAAAAAAGACTTTCCTTAGAGGAGACCGAGCGTAAACTAAAACAATACGAAAGCTCCATTCAGGAATACGAAGAGAGTATTAAAAAGAAAAATGAACACCGAGAATCAATTCTATCCATTCATAAGAACTTCTTCACAAAACGAGAAGAATTATCCATAAAGATGACAGAACTGGATAAAGAATGTTATCGTTTAAATAGTCAAAAAGATAAGATGATAGAACAGCTAGATCTTCTGACAAACTATATGTGGGAAGAATATGAATTGACCTACCAGTCCGCACTTGATTATCCGATTGATCAGGAAATCAGTCTGGCCAATGTTAAAAAATTCATCGGAGAAATCAAAGGGAACATCAAAGAACTCGGTGACGTTAATGTGAATGCAATTGAAGACTTTAAGAATTTAACGGAACGTTTTGAGTTCTTAACCTTACAGAAGGATGATTTGATCAAAGCAGAAGAAGCTTTAATTCAGATTATTGAAGAATTGGATGCTGAGATGCGTAAGCAATTTGCTGAAAAATTCAAAGCGATCAACGATCAGTTTGATGTAGTATTTAAAGAATTATTCGGTGGTGGTAAAGCGGATCTTGAATTAACAGAAGATGAAGATATCTTAGAGGCAGGAATTCGCATCAATGCACAACCTCCAGGTAAGAAACTGCAAAATATGATGCAACTATCCGGTGGTGAGAAAGCATTGACTGCGATAGCATTATTATTTGCAATACAAAACTTGAAACCATCCCCATTCTGTTTACTCGATGAGATTGAGGCTGCCCTAGACGACTCGAACGTAAAACGCTTTGCTAAGTATTTGAATAAATTAACAAAGGATACACAGTTTATTATTATTACCCATCGAAGGGGTACAATGGCTGCAGCAGATATTCTATACGGTATTACCATGCAGGAAAAAGGTGTATCCACCTTGGTATCTGTTAATTTAATAGAAAATGATTTAGAAAAATAAGAAGAAAACTGAAAGGTACAGGTGTTAATATGGGCGAGAATAAAAAGGGTTTTTTCAGTAAACTGGTACAGGGGTTATCAAAAACAAGAAACAGTATCGTGTCCGGTATTGATGCTATATTCAGCGGCTTCTCCAGCATTGACGATGATTTTTATGAAGAACTGGAAGAAATTTTAATTATGGCAGATCTTGGTATTAATACAACGACTGCGATCTTGGATAATTTAAGAAAGAAAGTCAAAGAAAATAAAATCAAAGATCCCGGCGAGTGCAGAGAATTATTGATTAATAGCATGAAAGAGCAGATGCAGTTAAAAGAAACAGCTTATGAATTTGAGAAGCAGAAGGCTGTAGTATTATTAATTGGTGTCAATGGTGTAGGTAAGACTACCTCTGTCGGAAAACTTGCCGGTCAGCTAAAAGATCAAGGGAAAAAGGTAATGGTAGCAGCGGCAGATACCTTCCGTGCAGCGGCGATTGAGCAATTAACTGAATGGGCTCATAGAGCAAATGTTGAAATCATTGCCCAAAAAGAAGGCTCTGACCCAGCTGCAGTTATCTATGATGCAGTTACTTCTGCAAAAGCCCGCAACGTAGATGTTCTGCTTTGCGATACCGCAGGAAGACTTCATAATAAGAAGAACTTAATGGAAGAGTTAAAAAAAATCAATCGTGTCATCGAACGAGAATATCCGGATGCCTATCGTGAAACCCTTGTTGTTCTCGATGGCACCACCGGTCAGAATGCGATGGCTCAGGCAAAGGAATTTAACGAAGTAGCAGATATCACTGGTATCGTATTAACGAAATTGGATGGAACTGCAAAAGGTGGAATAGCAATTGCAATCCAGTCTGAACTTGGAATTCCTGTAAAATATATTGGTATAGGAGAAAAAATTGATGACCTGCAAAAATTTAATGCCGAAGATTTTGTGAACGCATTATTTCAAAAAAATGAATAGGAGATAACATTATGATGACCTTAGATAAGTTTGAAGAAGCAACGGAAGCCGTGAAGAAAGTAATCCTTCGTACGAAGTTAATTTACAGCGATTATTTTTCGAATACCACTGGGAATAAAGTATTTTTAAAACCGGAAAACATGCAGTTTACCGGAGCTTATAAGGTAAGAGGTGCTTACTATAAGATTAGTACTTTAACACCGGAGGAACGAGAGAGGGGACTCATTACAGCATCCGCGGGAAATCATGCACAGGGCGTAGCTTATGCAGCAAAGCTGTATAATGCAAAAGCTGTTATTGTCATGCCTACCACTACACCACTAATCAAAGTGAACCGTACGAAAAGCTATGGAGCAGATGTGGTGCTGTATGGAAATGTGTATGATGAAGCATGTGAGTACGCATACAAATTAGCAGAGGAACACGGCTATACTTTCATTCATCCTTTTAATGACGAGGTCATCGCAACAGGTCAAGGCTCAATTGCCATGGAAATATTTAAAGATTTACCTACGGTAGATATTATCCTAGCTCCGGTAGGTGGAGGTGGTCTCTTAGCCGGAGTTGCTACTCTAGCAAAACAGTTAAACCCGAATGTAAAAATAATTGGTGTGGAGCCAGCAGGTGCAAATTGTATGCAGGCTTCCTTACAGGAAGGTAAAGTAGTTACCCTTCCTCATGTGGATACGATAGCTGACGGTACCGCAGTAAAAACACCCGGAAATGTAATCTTTCCTTATATTCAAAAATATGTAGACGATATCATAACCATAGATGATCATGAACTCATCGTTAATTTTCTAGATATGATTGAAAATCATAAAATGGTAGTAGAGAATTCCGGTTTACTGACCGTTGCTGCATTAAAGCATTTGGGCTGCAAGGATAAAAAAGTAGTTTCTATTCTAAGTGGCGGAAATATGGATATTATAACTGTTGCCTCCATCGTACAGCATGGTCTCATACAACGGGGTCGAGTGTTTACCGTATCCGTTTTATTGCCTGACCGCCCCGGTGAATTGGTAAATGTTGCAAACATTATTGCTGAGAAGAAAGGAAACGTAATCCGTCTTGATCATAATCAGTTTGTCAGCATTAATCGTAATAGTGCAGTGGAATTGACTATAACGATGGAAACCTTTGGGCAGGAACATAAGGAAGAAATCGTCCAAGCCTTAATTGATAAAGGATATTCACCTAAGATCGTCCAACCAAAGAAATTATACGAGTAATCTCTATTTTACATAAAAAGAATAAAAATTTTTATGAATTATTACGCGTATAAAACCATTTACTATTCCTCCCAATGTTGCTATAATATGAATATCTTTATATTCTGTTATTTCATCAATCGTAAGAGGGAATTCCTTCGTTTATGATATCACTAACGTAATAAGATTAAAAATTCTTATGTTCGTATTAAATCCAAACTTTTAAACTGTACATGATCTGACCTAAGTCTATGATAGTCTGTTCTAATAAGGATTGGATCTACAGAAGAATTGTCATTAGTAATACGTTTCCCTACCGGTATTGTTGTGTTTCCATACAGATTAGCAGTGGGAAAGTAGTTGACATCAAATCAAAAATCAGTTATGATAAATACAAGAACATAAGTTCGAATTCAGGAGGAGAAAAGATATGGCAAAGGATGATAAGATTAAAGCATTGGAATCTGCATTAGCGCAGATTGAGAAACAATATGGAAAAGGTTCTATTATGAAACTGGGTGATACCAATACCCATATGAATATAGAGACAGTTCCTACCGGTTCCATCAGCCTGGATATTGCACTTGGTTTAGGTGGCGTTCCGAAGGGTAGAATCGTTGAGATCTATGGTCCGGAATCCAGCGGTAAGACAACCGTTGCCTTACATATGGTTTCGGAAGTTCAAAGGAGAGGCGGTATCGCAGGCTTTATTGATGCGGAACATGCACTCGATCCAGTATATGCTAAGAATATCGGTGTAGATATCGATAATTTATATATTTCCCAACCGGATAATGGAGAGCAAGCTCTAGAGATTACAGAAACCATGGTTCGTTCCGGTGCTGTTGACATCGTAATCGTCGACTCCGTAGCAGCTCTGGTTCCAAAAGCCGAGATCGATGGTGAGATGGGTGATTCCCATGTAGGTCTTCAAGCCAGACTGATGTCCCAGGCTCTTAGAAAGCTGACAGCAGTTATTAGTAAGTCTAATTGTATTGTAATCTTTATTAATCAGCTACGTGAAAAAGTTGGTGTTATGTTCGGTAATCCTGAGACTACAACTGGTGGTCGTGCTCTTAAGTTCTATTCCTCCATCCGTTTGGATGTTAGAAGGATTGAATCTTTAAAGCAAGGTGGAGATATCGTCGGTAACAGAACAAGAATTAAGGTTGTTAAGAATAAAATCGCTCCGCCATTTAAAGAAGCTGAGTTTGATATCATGTTCGGTAAAGGAATTTCCAGAGAAGGTGATGTTCTGGATTTGGCTGCAGATACAAATATCGTGAACAAGAGTGGCGCATGGTATGCTTATAATGATGCTAAGATCGGACAGGGTCGTGAGAATGCAAAGCAGTATCTTATGGATAATCCGGAGATCTTTGCAGAGATAGAGATTAAAGTAAGAGAAAAATATACCTTAACACCAGCGAAAAATTATAACGAAGTACTGGAATAAAGAAAAGCGGCTGTTTGACACATCAACGACGAGTGCTGATGCGTAAAACAGCCTTTTTAAGTATATAGAAAGGACTATATCAATGGTAATAACCCGTTTGGAAGAAGTTGAAAAGTCTAAAGTGAATATTTATATTGATGGTATTGTTCGTTTTCAGCTATATAAAAAGGAGATAGAGAATTATTCTATATTAGAAGGAATAGAACTATCGCCTTTCGTGTATCATGAGATCCTAGAGAATACTATTTTTCCCCGAGCAAAACAAAAAGCATTGGCAATACTAAAATTTATGGATCGAACTGAGCAGGAATTACGAATGAAATTAAAAGATGCAGGATTTTCAGAGGATATCATCGAAAGAGCCCTTATTTATATGAAAGAGTATGATTATATAAATGATGACCGATATACCTCCCATTATATCAGAAATAATGTTTCAAGAAAAAGTAAATTAATGATGCAATCGGAACTGTATCAAAAAGGCATTAAAAAGGAAACTTTTCTGGAACATTATCAGGAAGAACTATCTCTTCTCACTGAGAACGAAGAGGAGCCAGAAGAACCGGAGATAATAGCGCTCAGAAAAGCAGTATCAAAAAAGTATAAAGGTGAGCTCACCCAGATACCTAAGGAGGAGAAACAGAAGCTAATGTCTTACTTATTTCGGAAAGGTTTTACAATGGATCATATTCGAAAGGTTTTTTCCGAAAATATATAATGATAAATACAGATTGTACTATATTATTTGAAACTTTCCTTGATTTATTGAGAAAAAAGTTTTACAATTATAATTGGCAGAAAATTGGATTTCATATAAACATTAGAAAAAAATGGAGGGCTGAAAATGAGTAATACAGCACAACTGTCAGCTAGAGAAAGAATTACTTCTTTGCTTGACGACAATAGTTTTGTTGAAGTCGGCGCTTATGTAACAAAAAGGAGTACAGACTTTAATTTACAGCAGAAAGAAGTTCCTGCTGACGGCGTGATAACCGGTTATGGCGTGATTGATGGTAACCTGGTTTATGTGTATAGCCAGGATGCGTCAGCACTCGGCGGGTCTGTCGGTGAAATGCACGCGAAGAAAATAGCACATATTTATGATCTTGCACTAAAAGTTGGGGCTCCGGTCATTGGAATCATTGACTGTGCAGGACTAAGACTTCAGGAAGCAACCGATGCACTACAGGGTTTTGGCGAAATTTATACGAAGAAGGTTATGGCTTCCGGAGTAATACCACAGATAACTGCTGTCTTTGGAAATTCCGGCGGTGGTTTAGCTATTCTTGCATCCCTAAGTGATTTTACCTTTATGGAAGCAAAGAATGCAAAACTGTATGTGAATTCTCCGAATACTTTAGATAAAAATTATAAGGAAAAATTAGATACCTCCTCTGCAACATTTCAAGCTAAGTCCGGTATGGTTGATTTTGTTGGAGCCACAGAAAACGATGTGTTAGATAGAATTCGTGATCTTATTACCATACTTCCGGCTAGCAATGATGATGATGCTTCTTTTGATGAGTGTAACGACGATTTAAATCGATTAGTTCCTGCACTGGAAACAGAATTAGGGGATACGAAGAAGGCCCTTATTGATCTCTCCGATGATCATTATTTCTTTGAAATAAAATCTGAGTATGCTAAGGATATGGTTACGGGTTTCATTCGTCTTAACGGTGTTACCATCGGAGCCGTTGCAAATCGTACTGAAGTGTTGGATAGCGAAGGAAAAGTAACTGATCGTTTTGATGGCTCCTTAACGACTGCCGGATGCCTAAAAGCAGAACGTTTTGTTAAATTCTGTGACGCATTTCATATTCCTGTTGTAACCCTTACTAATGTAAATGGTTATAAAGCAACCGTAGAGGAAGAAAAAACGATTGCAGAAGCTTGTGCAAAACTTACCTATGCATTCACCAGTGCTACCGTGCCAAAGGTAAATCTGATTATTGGAGAAGCTTATGGCAGTGCTTACATTACTATGAACTCGAAACATATTGGTGCAGATATGGTATTTGCATTACCAAGCGCTGAAATTGGTATGATGAATGCTGATCTAGCTGCACAGATCATGTATGCAGGTGAAAAAGGTGAGGTAATCAAAGAAAAGGCCGCTGACTATGCTACGTTGCAGTCCAGTGCAATTGCTGCAGCTAGTCGTGGATATGTGGATAGTATCATAGAACCATCCACAGTGAGAAAACATTTAATATATTCTTTCGAGATGTTATTTACCAAGAGCGAAACCCGACCTGTAAAAAAACATGGAACGAGATAGGATGAGGTGATAAAAAATGGGAATATTACAGTCCGGAATAATGAATAGAACGATAGCAATGCTCTCCGCGAACTCCCTGGTTGAACGCCTTGAAGAAAATTCCTTCTATATTTTAATTGGTATGGGAATTTCTATTGTTATTATATTACTTACTATTCTTTTGGTTTATTTAGTAAAGGTTTTTCCTGGCTCACAAGCTACCAAGACAAAGTCAGATCAAAACAACCAGGCTTTTATGGATAATGTCATAGCTCAAATAGTGGAGCAGGAAGAAAATGAACTTATCGATGATAACGAGTTAGTAGCGGTAATTACAGCTGCTATTACCGCATCTTTCGGAGACTTCGTACCTGCTGATGGATTAGTCGTTCGTTCCATTCGTAAAGTGAATTCAAATAAATAACGGAATACTTAATGAATAAGATAAGGCGGGCGTCATGTAGGCCTGTCATACAAGGAGGATTTTATAATGAAATATTATACAATAACAGTTAATGGTAATACCTATGAAGTTTCTGTTGAAGAGAGTACAGCAGCAGCTCATGCTGCATCCAGCGTAACTGCAAAGGCTCCTGTTGCAGCTCCTGTAAAAGTAGCTGCTCCTACACCTGTTTCGACACCAAGTGCTGCTCCTGTTCAAGAAGCAAAACCTGCCGCTGCACCGAAATCATCTGGCGCTACGGGAAGTGTTAAGATTAATGCTCCTATGCCTGGTAAGATATTAAATATCAAAGCCAGCGAAGGTCAAACCGTAAAAAGAGGAGAAGTCATCTTAATTCTGGAAGCCATGAAGATGGAGAATGAAATCGTTGCACCTCAGGATGGAACAGTTGCAAGTATTAATGTAACTGCAGGCCAAACTGTAGAAGCAGGTACTGTTCTTGTAACATTAAGTTAAAGCAATCATTCGTGTTTTATAATAACAGGAGGTAAGTCATGGCAGAACAAATAAAAAGACCGGTTAAAATAACCGAAACCATATTGCGTGATGCTCATCAGTCATTGATTGCTACCAGAATGTCAACGGAGCAGATGCTCCCCATTCTAGAAACAATGGATAAGGTTGGTTATCATGCAGTAGAATGTTGGGGTGGAGCAACTTTTGATGCATCCCTGCGTTTCTTAAAAGAAGATCCTTGGGAACGTTTAAGAAAAATCAGAGCTGGTTTTAAAAATACAAAGCTTCAGATGTTGTTTCGTGGTCAGAATATCTTAGGATATCGCCATTATGCGGACGATGTTGTAGCTTATTTCGTTCAAAAATCAATAGCAAATGGTATTGACATCATACGTATCTTTGATGCTTTAAATGATATCCGAAACTTAGAATGCGCTGTAAAAGCAACCAATAAAGAAAATGGTCATGCACAAATAGCAATCTCCTATACCTTAGGAGATGCCTATACGCCAGAATATTATATTTCTATGGCAAAGAAGATTGAATCTCTTGGTGCTTCCTCTATCTGTATCAAGGATATGGCAGGTCTTCTGGTTCCATATGAGGCAACTGCATTAGTAAGTACTCTTAAATCCGCAGTTAAAATCCCAATCGACCTTCATACCCACTATACCAGCGGTGTAGGCGGTATGACTTACCTAAAAGCGGTAGAAGCAGGATGCGACATCATTGACACAGCAATGTCACCATTTGCGATGGGTACCAGTCAACCTGCTACCGAAGTTATGGTTGAAACCTTCAAAGGCACCCCTTATGATACTGGTTTTGATCAGATATTATTAGCTGAGATTGCTGATTATTTCCGTCCACTTCGGGATCAGGCCTTAGATAGTGGTTTATTAAATCCAAAAGTTATGGGTGTAGATATTAAAACTCTCCTATATCAGGTACCCGGTGGTATGTTATCCAATTTGGTGTCTCAGTTAAAAGAGCAAAAAGCAGAAGATAGATATTATGATGTATTGCAGGAAATTCCAAGAGTAAGAAAAGATTTTGGTGAACCCCCGTTGGTAACTCCTTCCAGTCAGATTGTTGGTACGCAGGCAGTACTTAATGTACTTGCAGGTGAACGTTACAAGATGGTAACGAAGGAAACAAAAGCTCTTCTTTCCGGAGAATATGGCCAAACGGTGAAACCGTTTGACAAAGAAGTTCAGAAAAAAGTAATCGGTGATAAGAAACCAATTACTTGTCGACCGGCAGACTTAATTGAGCCGGAGTTGAAAAAAATAGAAGCAGAAATCGCTGACTGGAAGGAACAAGATGAGGATGTATTATCCTATGCATTATTCCCTCAGGTAGCTATGGATTTCTTCAAATACAGGCAAGCGCAAAAAACTAGGATAGATGTTACAAACGCTGATTCAAATAGTAAAGCTTATCCCGTTTAAGATTTTCTATGACTGAATTATTCGTTACAGACAAACGCTAAAGCATAAAAAATGTCATTCTAAGCAGGGTACTACTCCTATCAAAAGAGTATTTACTCTGCGTAGAATGGCATTTCTAACATTATTCTAAAACATAACTTTCTTTTATTAACATAGGAACACCCCCATTGACATTATGTGTAATATTATGGTATATTAGTGTCATAAAATGTAAATTTTTGGATTATCTATATTCCAGTATGGGGGTTACCTAATTGAATAATAAAAAAGTACGTTTTTATGAATATAGCTTTATAGGACCTTTTATTTTAAGTATCATCTCCATCCTATCATTTTTCACATCAATTTATAATATAACTGCACTGGGTGGCATAACTGAAGAAATGGCAACAACTACCTATGCGATCACCAATTCGGCATGGGAGATCCGATATGAATTACATCACATGCGATCTCATTACATTCGTAACTTATCCTATGACATAAATACGGATGTTCCTACTGAGGAAGAGTATATTCGGCAGTATCATGAGAAGGTAGACCCCCTAATACAATTTCTTGAAGAGAATGATAAGACGATGGGTTCCTATTTAGTCACACAATTTGATAAAATCGATCAAATACAACAAACCATTCTAACTTTATTACATAGCAAAGAATACTTGGAAGTTATTTCAATCATTGAGACTCAGTTATTTCCTTTATATGATACGACAGAAGAATTATTAGAACATATGGCTTCGACATCGGTGGAATCTATCAATTCCTTATCGAAGGAATCTCAGAAAATCTCTCTAATATCTAATGAGATGTCTTTAACTCTTTCTTTATGTATCATAATTCTCGCAATTTACTTTGAATATCGAATGGCTATGAAAAACAAGAGTATATTATACCGGGAGGAATTATTCCGTTTAATTACATCGAGTATTGATGATGTTTTCCTGATTTATCATTTCAATAACAAACAAATGGATTATATATCACCTAATACGGATCGTATTCTTGGTATACATCATAAGTCATTACAGAAGAATCCTATGCATTTATTTTATCATGCAGATGAAGAAAAGGAATTAATCGAAACAATCTTTACGAAACCCTTGGAAACTACGTTTGAATATGAATGCAATTTTCATCACTCAAAGACAAAACAGCTTATTTGGGTAAGATATCGTGTGATCCCTATTCAGAATCACCAGAATGAACTTCAGTATATCTTCTGGATTACCGATTTAACTAAGGAGAAGGAAACACAACAGGTATTAAAAGATGCGTTATTGAATGCGCAAAAAGCGAATCAGACAAAAAAGGAGTTTTTATCTCATATGAGCCATGAGATCAGGTCCCCAATTTATGCTATCATAGGGCTTACAAAAATGGCATACAATCCTATCTTGGATCGAAATCAGTTAAATAACTATCTGGATAAGGTGTTCATGACGTCAAAGCAACTCCTGTCCTTAATTAATGATATCCTTGATATGTCACGAATTGATAGTAATAAATTAACGATATCAAAAGAACCCTTTTCCTTACAAAAATTTCTTGAAGCTATGTGTATTATTATCAATACCCAAGCGGAGTTAAATCAATTAGAATTTGTACTGGATACTTCCAATGTAGAGGATGATTGTCTCATCGGTGATACCGTTCGATTAAATCAAATCTTAATTAATGTAATAACGAATTCTTTAAAGTTCACACCCACTGGAGGGAGAGTGGTCTTAACCATTCAGGAAGTTGAAAAGCGTGTTGGACGAGCTCAATTTCGTTTTACTATTACTGATAATGGTATAGGAATGAGTGATGAGTTTTTAAAGCATATTTATGAACCTTTTGAGCAAGAGGATAGTACCATTGCTAAAAAGTATGGCGGAAGTGGATTAGGAATGTCCATTACAAAGAATCTGGTTACCTTAATGGGAGGTCGTATCAACGTGACCAGTAAGCAGGGGATTGGAACTACGACAGTGATCGAATTAGATTTTGATATCTCAACCGGATATTCAGTAGTTGAGACCCCGACCCATCATCATGATAAATCCATGAATTATGATTTTACAGGTCATCGCATACTTATTGTGGAAGATAATGAGATTAATCTTGAAATTACCTGTGAGCTTCTTAAGACCACCAATGCTTTGATAGAAACAGCACATCATGGATTGGAAGCACTTAAATTATTTGAGCAATCTAACCCTGGTTATTATGATGTTATATTAATGGATATCCAAATGCCAAAATTGAACGGGTATGATACAACGAAAGCAATTCGCCAGTCTTTTCATCCTGATGCAACCAGCATTTGTATCATAGCGATGACAGCAGGTGATCGGAATGAAGATATCTCTGCTGCAATGGAAGCAGGAATGGATTTTCATATAGAAAAACCGATTGATATTGAATTGTTTTACGATTTACTCTATACTGTGCTATAATATTTATTAGAAAGGTGTGATATAGACATCAATAATCATATTATAAATCTTAAATCTATAGGTATCGATGTTCCATCCGTCCTTGTAAGACTGGGTGGAAATGAACTCCTTTATCTAAATATTTTAAAGAAATTTATACAGGATAAAAGTTTTCAAGGCGTCCAAACGTCCTTGCTTTCGAAAGACTATAAAGAAACTGCTGTTTATCTACATACATTAAAAGGCGTTGCTGCTAATCTAGGATTTGGACGAATGGAGAAATTATGTTTCGAGATGATGGAAGCACTTCGCTCGGAGGAATACCCCACTATAAAACATTTGAATGAAATGTTATCCGTTGAATATCATCTTATTATAGAAGCATTGCAAGATTTAAATTAAAGATTTCATTCAATGAAAAAATGCTTGACAAAATATAAAATTTTAAGTATACTACCACCTGTAAAGAAAATTACTTTACAGGTGGTGTTTCTATGAAAGACAATGTACCACAGATCGATAAATTGGATGAAATCGTACAGTTATCGATTTTGTTCGATTTTTATGGTGAATTACTAAAAGAACATAAGAAACAAATCTTTGAAGATTATGTCCTTAATGATCTGTCTCTTAGTGAGATAGCTCTGGAGCAGGGCATAAGCAGGCAGGGCGTCTATGATATTGTGAAACGCTGTAGCTTGGAATTAAAGGAATATGAAAATAAACTATCCTTGGTTAGCCGTTTTCAATCCGCAAAGAATAAATTAGAACAGATTAAAGATCTCGTAAGCTCCATGAATGCAACTAAAGACTTAACCCTTCTAGATCATATTAATACATTAGCAGACGATATATTAAAGGAGTTGTGATCGCATATGGCATTTGACAACCTATCAGATAAACTGCAAAACATATTTAAAAACCTCCGAGGTAAAGGACGTCTCTCTGAAGCTGACGTAAAAACCGCATTGAAGGAAGTTAAGATGGCTTTACTAGAAGCCGACGTAAATTTTAAAGTGGTTAAAAATTTCGTTGCTACAGTACAAGAACGAGCCGTTGGACAGGATGTACTTAACAGTCTTACCCCTGGTCAGATGGTAATTAAGATAGTAAACGAAGAGATGGTTCACCTTTTAGGAGAAGAAACCGTTGAATTAAAGTTATTGCCTTCCAATGAAATCACTGTACTTATGATGTGTGGTTTACAAGGTGCTGGTAAAACTACAACCGTTGCAAAACTTGCCGGTAAATTAAAATCAAAGGGAAGAAAACCATTATTGGTTGCCTGCGATATTTATCGTCCTGCAGCGATTGATCAGTTACAAATTAACGGGGATAAACAGGGTGTTAGTGTATTTTCCATGGGAGATAAACATAAACCTGTGAACATTGCAAAAGCTGCGATGGAACATGCAGCAAAAAATGGTTTTAATGTTGTTATGTTAGATACTGCCGGACGTCTTCATATCGATGAGGACATGATGCAGGAATTAAAAGATATAAAAGCAAATATAACCGTACATCAGACACTGCTCGTGGTAGATGCTATGACCGGTCAGGACGCGGTTAATGTTTCAGAAATGTTTCATCAAAAACTGACCTTAGATGGCGTAATTTTAACAAAATTAGATGGTGATACTCGAGGCGGTGCTGCACTTTCCATCCGTTCTGTGACCGGTTGTCCAATTATGTATGTCGGAATGGGTGAGAAATTATCTGATTTAGAACAATTCTATCCGGATCGTATGGCTTCCCGTATTCTTGGTATGGGAGATATCTTAACCTTAATAGATAAAGCACAGGCCGATTTTGATGAAACTAAAGCGAAGGAATTAGAAAAGAAGCTGAAGAAAGCTGAGTTTGACTTTAATGACTTCTTAGATCAGATGCAGCAGGTAAAGAAAATGGGCGGACTCACCGATTTACTTGGAATGCTTCCGGGAATGGGTAGTCAGTTAAAAGACGTTGATATTGATGAAAATGCTTTATCTATGACAGAAGCTATCATCTATTCGATGACAAAACAGGAGAGAGCGAATCCTTCTATTATCAATCCTTCCCGCAAGAAGAGGATTGCAGCCGGTGCCGGTGTAGACATCAGTGAAGTCAATAAATTAGTAAAGCAATTTGAACAGTCCAAAAAGATGATGAAGCAATTTTCCGGAATGATGGGAAAAGGCGGAAAACGAGGTAAGTTTAAGCTTCCTTTTGGTCTTTAATTTCGTGATTGTTATGTTATAGTCTTAGATTTTGGTTAGAATAATCATAGACAACCTATAGCATATTACAATAAATATTTATATTATTTAAGGAGGTGAAAACAATGGCAGTTAAAATCAGATTAAAGAGAATGGGACAGAAAAAAGCTCCTTATTATAGAATAGTAGTTTCTGATTCCAGAACACCAAGAGATGGTAGATTTATCGAGGAAATCGGTACTTATGATCCTACTCAGAATCCAAGTTCTTTCAATGTTAATGCAGAAGCTGCAAAGAAATGGTTAGCTAATGGCGCTCAACCAACAGATACTGTAGGTAAAATTTTAAAGATTGCTGGTATTCTTTAATCATCGGAGGTGGATAAATGAAGGAATTAGTTGAAGTAATTGCTAAATCACTCGTTGATCATCCCGATGAGGTTGTGGTAACGGAAAAGGAAACCGAGAAAGCAATAGTTGTAGAATTAAAGGTTGCTGCCGATGATATGGGTAAAGTAATCGGAAAACAAGGCCGTATCGCAAAATCCATACGTACTGTAGTGAAAGCAGCCGCAACGAAGGATGATAAAAAAGTAGTAGTCGAAATACTGCAGTAGAATCTTAGTTGCAGTTTTAAGTCTGCTTTAAATGAGGCTGTCTGTTATGTCATTTGACATAGTAGTCAGCTTCTTTTTCAATGCAGGAACAAAAAAGTAAAGGAAAAAAGCATATGAATGATTATCTTAGAGTCGGTGTTATCACCACGACCCATGGTGTCCGCGGTGAAGTGAAGGTATTTCCTACAACAGATGATGTGAATCGCTTTAAAGTATTAAAGAACTTATTTATTGATACCGGGAAAGATTTAATCCCGATGGAAATAGAAGGTGTTAAATTTTTCAAGCAAATGGTAATCTGTAAGTTTAAAGGGATTGATAATATCAACGATGTTGAAAAATATCGAGGTAAGGATTTGTTAATCACCAGAGATAATGCGGTAAAGCTAGAACCGGATGAGTACTTTATCTATGATATTATTAATTCTATTGTTGTTACGGACGATGGTAAGGAACTCGGTATCTTAGTCGAAGTATTGACCACAGCTGCTAATGATGTATATGTTGTAAAAACACCGGAGAATAAAGAAATATTACTTCCATCGATCAAAGAATGTATTTTAAATATTGATCCCGATCAAAAGAAAATAACGGTTCATTTGATGAATGGTCTCATATAGAAAGGTACGGTTTTATGAATTACCATGTATTAACACTATTTCCAGAGATGGTACTGCAGGGGTTAAATACCAGCATTATCGGAAGAGCGATGGAAAAAGGTCTGATTTCCATTGAGGCTATTGATATCCGTGAATTTTCTTCGGATAAGCATAAGAGAGTCGATGATTACCCATATGGAGGCGGAGCCGGTATGGTAATGCAAGCTGAGCCGGTCTATAAAGCATATCAATGGATTGCCGAACAGATACAGGAAAAGAATATGAACCATAAAAAACCCAGGGTAATCTATGTTACACCTCAGGGATCTCTTTTTCATCAGAATACTGCAAAAGAATATGCTGAAGAAGAGGATTTAATTTTCTTATGTGGTCATTATGAGGGGATCGACGAACGAGTGCTGGACATGATTGTTACGGATTATGTATCGATCGGTGATTATGTATTAACCGGAGGTGAACTTCCTGCGATGGTTATGATCGATGCAATCTCAAGACTAATTCCCGGTGTCTTAAATAATGATGTTTCCGCAGAATTTGAATCTCTGCAGGATAATCTTTTAGAATATCCGCAGTACACCAGACCGGAGAATTTTATGGGACAAACCGTACCAGAGGTATTATTATCGGGTCATCATGCCAATATCGATACATGGCGAAGACAGCAATCAATTCTAAGAACTCATCAGAGAAGACCCGAATTGCTGGAAGAAGCTAATTTATCGAAAAAAGAACGAGCATTTTTGGAGCAATTGCAAAAGGATTGTTAAAAA
Organism: Herbinix sp.; assembly: GCA_029238935.1. Lineage (GTDB taxonomy): Bacteria > Bacillota > Clostridia > Lachnospirales > Lachnospiraceae > Mobilitalea. The sequence continues at coordinate 52,785 of JAQZBN010000015.1, read as the reverse complement.
GTTCTTGCAATCTCGAAACTTGTATGTTAAAGTATTTTATTGTGAGAAGAGATGGTCCTCTGATACTTATTATTTCTTATATATAAGTTGCGTATTAAGAACATCTAATTTTAATAGGAGGTCACAAAAATGAACGATATTATTAAGAGTATTGAGGCTGAACAGCTGAAATCAAACATTACCGATTTTAACGTAGGTGATACGGTTAAAGTTTCCGCGAAAGTTAAGGAAGGTAACCGTGAAAGAACACAGGTATTCGAAGGTACTGTACTTAAGAGACAAAACGGTGGATCAAGAGAAACCTTTACAGTTAGAAAAACATCTAACGGTATTGGTGTAGAAAAGACTTGGCCGCTTCACTCTCCAAGCATCGAGAAGATCGAAGTAATCAGACATGGTAAAGCAAGACGTGCTAAGCTGTACTATTTACGTAATAGAGTAGGTAAACGAGCTAAGGTAAAAGAATCAATCAGATAGTACAACGAAGGGACAATACTTGTGTAATTGTCCCTTTTTAAAATTTAAAAATAATTATGTCAATATTTAGGGTATTATATTATAATAGATTTACTATGAAATACCTTCGTAATCAGAGGAAAGGGTACCAATATGGAATTTGATTTTGATAAAGAAAGTAAAAAACCACTAATTACAAGAATTATATTTGAAGTCTTCCTCTGGATTGTACAAATTGCTGCAGTCATATTCTTAGCATATTTTATTATTTATTATGCGTTAGAAAAGACTTCGATGATGGGGGATTCAATGGAGACCACCCTTAGCGATGGTAATCCGATTATTATAAATAAATTTTCCTACCGATTTCAAAAACCTAAGCGCTTTGATGTTATTGTCTTTAAACAAGGTGGCAGGGAACATAGTTATTATAACATCAAACGTATTATCGGTCTTCCCGGAGAGAGAATACAGATTAAAGAGGATCAGATCTATATAAATGGTGAAGTAATCAATGATATTATTAATGTGGAACCAATGGTAAATTACGGTTTAGCAGCAGAAGAAATAACCTTAGAAGAGAATGAATATTTTGTACTTGGTGATAATCGTAATAATAGCGAAGACAGCAGATTTGCCAGTATGGGTAATGTATTATTCGATGATATTGTTGGTAAAGCTTTCCTACGTCTATCACCATTTAACTTAGTTAATAAATTAAATTTAGTCCCAGAAGAAAGCGAAGAAGAATAGAAGAAGCATAAGAGGTAATAAAATGAACGTACAATGGTATCCAGGTCATATGGCCAAAGCAAAACGAATGATGCAGGAGAACATGACATTAATTGATGTAGTGATCGAATTGGTGGATGCAAGAATTCCATTTTCCAGTAAAAATCCTGATATCGATTCTTTAGCAGGTAATAAGTCCCGCGTCATATTACTGAATAAATCCGATATGGCTGATCCGAAATTTACTGCAGCCTGGAAGACATATTTTGAAGCAAAAGGGTTTTTCGTGGCACCAATCAACTCAAAGACCGGAAACGGAATCAAGCAAGTACAGGATATCGTAATGAAAGCTTGTGCAGCAAAGATTGAACGGGATAGAAAAAGAGGGATTTTAAATCGACCCATGAGAGCTATGGTCGTTGGAATTCCTAATGTAGGTAAATCCACCTTCATTAATAGTCTCGTAGGTAAAGCCTCTGCTAAAACCGGTAATAAACCCGGTGTTACGAAAGGAAAGCAATGGATCCGACTTAACAAAAACATTGAACTCTTAGATACCCCTGGTATTTTATGGCCAAAATTTGAAGATCAAGCAGTGGGGATGCGTCTTGCGATGATAGGATCAATCAACGATACTATTATTAATACCACAGAATTATCCTTAGAGCTCATCCTTTTCTTATGTAAGAACTATCCAACGGAATTAGTGAAGCGATATGAAATAGAACTTACAGAAGAAGTTACCGATCAAAAAATTGCATCCTCCGTACTAGATAAAATAGCAATAAAGAGAGGCTGTTTAATAAAGGGTGGAGAACCTGATATTGAAAGAGCAGCACTTCTTGTTATGGATGATTTTCGTAATAACCGTTTAGGATATATCACCTTAGAATTTCCTGATCTACCCAAGGAACCAAATCCTTCATAGTTTTTATCATAGTTAGAAAGGTAAATCACATATGAATTCCAGTAATATGCATCCGCAAAAGATTGCAGAAATCAAACTCGCCTTTATGCAAGCAAAAGAGAATGAGATTCCTGCTTTACTAAATCAATATGAATCAGATGAACGAAGTGGCGTGGTTACGATCTGTCGCCAGTATAAAAATAGATATGAAGCAGCACAACAAGAAATAGAGCGTATGGAAACCATGAAGCAATTTGAATTACAGTATCAGGATTATCAATCTATCTGCGGGATAGATGAAGTGGGGCGTGGTCCTTTGGCCGGTCCTGTTATGGCCTGCGCTATCATCTTACCAAAAGATTGCGATCTATTGTATATTAATGATTCCAAGCAATTATCCGAAAAACGTAGAGAAGAGTTGTACGACCAGATCATATCAACTGCCGTATCCTTTGGCATTGGAAGTATACCACCTCATCGAATCGATGAAATTAATATTCTTCAGGCTACCTATGAAGCCATGCGGCAAGCAATCAATAATCTATCAGTCAAGCCGGATTTACTCTTAAATGACGCTGTTACCATTCCTGATGTTGCAATCAAGCAGGTTCCAATCATTAAAGGAGACGCGAAGAGTATCTCAATTGCCGCTGCAAGTATTGTTGCGAAGGTAACCAGGGATCGTATTATGGTTGCCTATGATAAGGTATTTCCCGGATATGGGTTTGCTGAACATAAAGGATATGGCTGTGAGAAGCATATCGAAGCGATCAAGACCTTGGGAATTACTCCCATACACCGTAAGAGTTTTCTAAAGAATATTTTATCCGAATAATACTCACAAATGAAACCTTTCCCGAAGGAGGAGAATCCGGATGGAGAATAATAATAAACCAAACGAGAAAAAAACTGCGATAGCTCTGTCCTATCATCCGGAGGAAGCGGCCCCTAAGGTAATCGCAACCGGAAAAGGATATCTGGCTGATAAAATAATAGCTCAGGCAAAAGATCATCAAATTCCGCTGCATCAGGATGCAAAGCTTGCCGAAACCTTATCCAAACTTGAATTAGGTTCCTATATTCCCCAAGAATTATACGATATCGTAGCGGAAGTGTTTGTGTTTGTTGATCAGATGGATCGCATTAAAAATAAGGTTGTGATGCAGGATGAATAAAAGAGCGGTCGGAACAAGGTACGAAGAATGTGCGGCTGATTTTCTTACCAAAAATCAGTACAGAATGATAGAAAAGAACTTTCATTGTAGGATGGGTGAAATTGATATCATTGCAAAAAATGAAGGATATCTATGCTTTGTCGAGGTCAAATACCGAAATAATTCAAATACCGGTATTCCATCAGAAGCAATTACACCAGGTAAGATAAGAAGGATTACGTACACAGCCCAATACTATCTTATGGTTCATCAATTACCTCAGGATACACCTTGTCGTTTTGATGCAGTTGTGATACTTGGGGATGAGATCTCACTGATAAAAAATGCATTTGATGGAATATAAAATTTCATTTTATATATTACATAAAGAAGGGATATGATTTCATGTTCTTTATTAATTCAGATACAGCTAAAATTAATTTTGATAAAAATACACCATTTATTACCTTCCCTGTTTTGTCTGAGTTACCTTTTCTATGTCATGGGTTTTCAACACGACTAGGTGGAGTGAGTAGCGGTATATTTTCCACTTTGAACCTAAGTTTTAAAGTTGGGGAATATGAAGATGATCCTGATATGGTAAAAGAGAATTACAAAAGGATTGCGAATAGTATCGGAGTCGCTCCAGAATCCATTGTAATTTCAAAACAGGTTCATAAAACCAATATCCGGTTAGTGGATGATCAGGACTGCGGAAAAGGCCTTTGGAGAGAACGGGATTTTGATGAAATCGACGGAATGATAACGAATACCCCGGGCGTTACTCTGGCCACAACCTATGCTGATTGTGTTCCTCTCTATCTAGTGGATCCGAAGAATAAAGTAATAGGGCTTACCCATTCAGGATGGCGAGGTACTGTAAAAAAAATTGGAAAACGAACGGTAGAAGCAATGGAAAAGGAATTTCATAGTGATCCAAAGGATATCATTGCTGTAATAGGACCTTCTATCTGTATGGATTGTTTTGAGATCGGAGAAGAAGTGGCAATGGAATTTATAAATGCTTTTTCCCTAATAGAACCAAACTCCATGTTACGGAAAAAAGAGAATGGAAAATATCATTGCGATTTGTGGTATGCCAATCAAAGAGTATTTTTAGAAGCCGGACTGACACCGGATCATATTTATATATCAAATGTTTGTACTTCCTGTAATAGTGAATTGCTGTTCTCTCATCGAAAAACAGCAGGGAAACGAGGTAGCCTAGCAGCATTTTTATCGATTCAAAATCAGTCATAGTAAGTTCATGATCTTAACGCTAAGATACCTATAGATAGACAACTAAATGGATTTATTTATTCGTGAAAATAAATAGATAATTACTCTTATCAGTATGAGATCCAAGGAATGTTTTCGTACTTAAGGATATTATCGTCAAGAATATGGTAACACTAAATTAAACCTGCATAAAAGCAGACAAATTAGAAAAACAGGTGTATGTTATGAAAAAAAAAGCACACATTATTAAAGAGATAGAAATAGGAAGCATCGCAGAAGAAATGGAATTAACTCCAGGAGATCAATTGATCGCAATTAATGGAACCAAAATCAATGATGTCTTTGATTATCAATATTTAATCAAAGATGATCAGTTAACCATTTTGATACAAAAGCCGGATGGGGAAGAATGGGAGCTGGAGATAGAAAAAGAGTACGAGGAAGACCTTGGAATAACCTTTGAAGATGGTTTGATGGATGATTATCGGTCCTGTCGTAATAAGTGCATCTTTTGTTTTATTGATCAGATGCCGCCGGGGATGAGAGATACGCTTTACTTTAAAGATGATGATGCAAGATTATCCTTCTTACAGGGAAATTATGTTACCTTAACGAATATGAGTGAAGAGGACATCAATCGAATTCTTTTCTATAAATTATCCCCCATTAACATCTCAGTCCATACAACGAATGAAGAGTTACGTTGTCGCATGCTTCATAACCGCTTTGCAGGGAGTTCTCTGGAAAAGCTGCAAAAGTTATATGACGGCGGAATTACCATGAATGGACAAATCGTATTATGCAAAGGTTGGAATGACGGAGAAGAATTGGAAAAAACCATTCATGATTTAGCTCGTTATTTACCACTGATGCAAAGCGTATCGGTCGTGCCTGTCGGTCTAACCAAATATCGGGAAGGATTGGAACAGCTGGAAAAGTTCAATAAAGAGGATGCTCTTAAGGTTTTAGAATGCATCCATCGCTGGCAGAAGATTTTAATGGAACATTATGGAACACGAATGATTCATGCCAGTGATGAATGGTATATCACTGCAGAACTCCAAGTTCCATCTGCAGATCATTACGAGGATTATCCACAGATTGAAAATGGAGTTGGAATGCTTCGTTCCATGCAGGATGATTTTGATGCTTATTATGATGAATTACAAGGCGACGATAGAGTTTGTAATCGTTCTATAGCAACCGGAGTGCTAGCTGCTCCTTTTATTCAAAAGTTAGTGAACCGACTCTCAGAGAAGTTTCCGAATCTATCCATACAAATTTATACAATACAAAACAATTTCTTTGGCACGGATATAACTGTAGCAGGGTTGCTTACCGGACAGGATATAATAAACCATCTAAAGGACAAGTCACTAGGTGATCAGTTACTGCTTCCCGAGGTTTTATTACGTAATGGAGAGAGCGTACTTCTGGATGATGTCACTGTGGAAGACATGGAAAATGCTTTACAAACAACTATCCGTATTGTACAATCAGAGGGAAAGTCTTTCATTGATTCCATAATCAGTTAATTATACCCACAATAATAATCTGATTGGATATAAGATAGAAGAGAAAGACATGCATTTTAATTAGGAGTAAAAAAATATGAGTAGACCCATTGTTGCTATAATCGGCAGACCAAATGTAGGAAAGTCAACGCTGTTTAATGCTTTGGCAGGAGATCGTATCTCCATTGTCAAGGATTATCCCGGCGTTACCAGAGACCGAATTTATGCCGACGTTACTTGGTTAAATTATCAATTTACAATGATAGATACCGGTGGTATTGAGCCGGACAGCAAGGATATGATGCTAACCTATATGAGGGAGCAAGCGCAAATAGCGATTGATACCGCGGATGTGATGATTTTCCTTGTTGATGTAAGACAAGGACTGGTAGATGCTGACTCTAAAGTAGCAGATATGTTAAGACGATCTGGGAAACCAGTTGTATTAGTTGTGAATAAAGTAGATAATTTCGAAAAGCTAATGCCAGATGTATATGAATTTTATAACCTCGGCATTGGAGAACCATTCCCTGTGTCCGCATCGTCAAAACTTGGTTTTGGCGAAATGTTAGATGAGGTTGTTCGCCACTTTAAATCCGGGAATACAGAAGAAACCGTTGATGAACGTCCTCGAATTGCAATTGTAGGAAAACCTAATGTAGGAAAATCCTCGATTGTGAATAAACTTCTTGGTGTAAACCGTGTTATTGTATCCGATATTGCCGGAACCACAAGAGATGCTGTTGATACACCAATCCGAAGGAATGGAAAAGAATATATTTTAATAGATACTGCCGGCTTAAGAAGGAAAAGTAAAATCAAAGAAGAGCTGGAGCATTTTAGTATCATCCGAACCGTAGCAGCTGTAGAACGAGCAGATGTTGTTGTTCTGGTTATTGATGCGCAAGAAGGAGTTACGGAACAGGATGCCAAGATTGCAGGTATTGCCCATGACCGCGGTAAGGGTATGGTAATCTGTGTGAATAAATGGGATCTAATCGAGAAAAACAATCAAACGGTTAAAGAATTCACCAATGATATCAAAGAGATTTTATCCTTTATGCCTTATGCTGAGATTATTTATATCTCTGCTGAAACAGGTCAGAGAATGCATAAGTTATTCGAAGTGATTGAGGTAGTAATTCAGAATCAAAACCTCAGAGTTTCTACCGGTGTACTGAATGAAATCATGACAGAAGCAGTGGCTTTGCAACAACCTCCATCTGATAAAGGGAAGCGTTTAAGATTGTACTACATCACTCAGGTATCAGTAAAACCTCCTACCTTTGTAATCTTTGTTAATGATAAAGAATTAATGCATTTTTCTTACACCAGATATATCGAGAATAAAATCAGGGAGGCATTTGGTTTTTCTGGTACTTCCCTTAAGTTTTTTATAAGGGAACGGAAGGAGAACGCTTAGTATGTTACTTAAGATCATCATTTGTTTAGTATTGGGTTATTTGTTTGGAAGCTTTTCAACCGGTTATGTTATAGGAAAAATAAATAAAGTTGACATTACAAAGTATGGAAGCGGTAACCCAGGCACAACGAACGCATTGCGAACTCTTGGTGCAAAAGCAGGTGCTCTGACTTTAATAGGAGATGTGCTAAAAGCAATTATACCTATCTTAATCATAAGCCACTTCTTCTTTCCAGGAGAAGAAGTGCTTAAGTTGTTAGAATTATATACTGGACTTGGTGTAGTGATCGGACATAATTATCCGGTATGGTTAAAGTTTAAAGGTGGAAAAGGGATTGCAGCAACCGGTGGTGTTATCGTTGCTTTTGATCCCAGAATGATCCCTTTGGGACTACTTTTATTTGTTGGTTCTGTTGCTTTAACTAGATTTGTATCGGTTGGTTCCTTATTAGTATCGATGTTTCTTCCACTTTGGGTATTTATTTTTTATCCAGGTGAAATACATATGCTAATTGTTGCATTAGTTTATACGGCATTGGCATTTTTTAAGCACCGTTCCAATATTAAGCGATTAATCAATGGAACAGAAAACAAATTAGGACAAAGAGTAAAAATTGACAATACGAAATAATGAGATTAAAAGGAGGTAGCTTATGAATAAGGTGACGGTATTAGGAGCTGGAACATGGGGCTGTGCCTTGGCAATTTTATTAGCAAATAACGGACATGATGTAACAATATGGTCAGCATTAGAAAAAGAAGTCCAAATGCTTAATGAAAATCGGGATAATATTAAGAATTTACCAGGTGCAAAAATGCCGGAAAGCATTAAGATAACCTTGGATTTACAAGAATCTTGTGCCGATAAAGATTTAATCGTCATGGCAGTGGCATCCCCATTTATACGCAGGACTGCAAAGATAGCTGCTCCTTTCATAAAAGAAAACCAGATTATTGTTAATGTATCAAAAGGAATTGAGGATGAGACTTTAATGACCTTATCCGATGTCATCCGTGATGAAATCCCACAGGCGGACGTCGCTGTTTTATCAGGACCTAGTCATGCAGAAGAAGTTAGCCGTGGTATCCCAACTACCATTGTTGTCGGGGCTCAGACAAAGACAACTGCAAAGTTTATTCAGGATATGTTTATGAATGAATTATTCCGCGTTTATACTAGCCCTGATATTATAGGTATTGAATTAGGCGGTTCTTTAAAAAATGTGATCGCTCTGGCAGCGGGTGTGGTTGATGGCTTAGGTTATGGAGATAATACAAAGGCTGCTTTAATGACAAGAGGTATGGCTGAAATTAGCCGCTTAGGGATTACTATGGGCGGTAAATTAGAAACCTTTGCCGGTTTATCCGGTATTGGTGATTTATTTGTAACCTGCACCAGTAAGCATAGCCGTAACCGTAATGCCGGCTTCTTAATGGGACAAGGTAAATCCATGAAGGAAGCCATGGAAGAAGTGAATCAGGTGGTAGAAGGTGTAAATTCAGCGAAAGCAGCACTTGCTCTGGCGAAAAAGTATAATGTAGAAATGCCAATTGTGGAACAAATCAATTTGGTACTCTTTGAAGATAAATCAGCTCACGATGCACTCGCAGACCTTCTTGGAAGGGATAAACGGAAAGAATATAAGACTCTGGAATGGGACTAAATACTTTATTATCTTATGTTTAGCTAAGGTTTTCCCTGAGATGGAGAAATGTAGAATTAACGTATAGCACCAAGACAGATAGGTCAAGACTTTATTCCTTTTATAATTGTATAAAATATATAAAAAAACAATTAATTCCAAATCTTAAGGAACTAGTATATTTCCCATATCATAGAATGAAACTGCCCTGCATATCTTTAACTATAGCTAGGACAGGCGGTGAAATATACATAGGTGTGGTAGGGCCGGTTAGAACAGGAAAATCTACCTTTATTAAGAGATTTATGGATCTCTTAGTAATACCAAATATTGAAGATGTCCATAGCAGAGAACGAGCTGTTGACGAGCTGCCGCAAAGTGCAGCCGGGAAGACTATAATGACTACAGAACCGAAGTTTATTCCCAAAGAAGCAGCTCAGATAACATTTGACGACGATACTAAAGTTAAAATTCGATTAATTGACTGTGTTGGCTACATGGTTGACGGAGCTGCTGGCCATATTGAAAATGATCATGAACGGCTTGTAAAAACTCCTTGGTTTGATCATGAAATTCCATTTACCCAGGCTGCAGAAATCGGAACGAAAAAGGTTATTAATGATCACTCAACCATCGGTATTGTAATCACTACGGATGGAAGTTTTGGTGATCTCCCAAGAACGAGTTACAGAGTACCGGAAGAAAGAACAATTGAAGAATTAAAACGTCTTGGAAAACCTTTTATCGTGCTATTAAACACAAATAAACCATATTCGAATGAGACAGTAAAAATGGCGGAAGAGATAAGTAATCAATATGATGTTACCGTTATGCCAGTGAACTGCGAACAGCTAAAAAAAGAAGATATCCATAAGATTATGGAAAATATTCTTGCCGTATTCCCAATCACTGAGCTTGATTTCTATATGCCTAAATGGGCAGAAATGCTTCCTCAGGATCATTGGTTAAAGGTTGATTTACTTTCATCCATCAAATCCTTATTCCAGAGAATCAGTCAGATTAAGGATGCAAAAACCAGTAATTTTAACACCGATAGCCAATTTGTAAAACGGTTTAAGATTGATAAGGTTAATATGCAGGATGGTAGTGTTCAGGTTAATGTTGAATTTGACGATGCTTATTATTATAAGATCCTGAGTGATTTAATCGGTGTACCGATTAACGGAGAATATCAACTGATTTCTACATTAAAAGAACTAGCTGCAAAGAAACAGGAATTTGAAAAAGTTGCTTATGCCACTGAGTCAGTTCGTACCAAAGGCTACGGCGTAGTTTCTCCAATCAAAGAGGAAATTACCGTAGAGCAGCCTGAGATTATGAAACATGGAAATAAATACGGTGTGAAGATTAAAGCTTCTGCTCCTTCCATCCATATGATAAAAGCTGATATTATTACCGAGGTAGCTCCGATTGTAGGTAGTGAAGAGCAAGCGAAGGATCTGGTAAATTATATTAATGAGAATTCAAAGCAAAATCCGGATGGTATATGGGATACTAATATCTTTGGTAAAACAATTCGTCAATTAGTAGAAGACGGTATTAATGCAAAAGTTAATAAACTAACCGATGAAAGCCAGTTAAAACTCCAGGAAACCATGCAGAAAATCATCAATGATAGCAATGGTGGCCTTATCTGCATCATTATATAATTTAAAATTTATGAAATATTTTAACCATAATAAAACAACCGTAGTAGCGATTTATCGTTACACGGTTGCTTTTTTTTGTTAGTTTTGTTAAGATTGACCATATTTTAAAATAATTGTGACAAAGAGTTGACAAAATTGTTAGGGTTTGGTACAATAATAACGTAATAAATTTAACATTTATGTAATATATTATTATATAGATGTCAGTACATAATTCTATAACCAATAAGAACATATTAGGAGGCAATATAGGATGAACAGTAAGCTTCTGAAATTCTCCTTGGTTTTTGCAACAGGGGCAGTTTTATATACAGCAAATACCCTACAGGCTTCCGCTATGGAAGTAGCAGTAGCCGGAATTGCAGTTCCGTTAGATAAAGCGTACCACAGTACGACAACTGAAAATACGAAAGATTTAATATCCTCATTATCAACTTATGGAATCGCAATGCCAGGTTTCGAAAATATTGCTATTGCTAATGTAAGTGACAATCTTAATATCCGAAAAGGACCAGGAGAGGATAAGAAATTAGTTGGAAAGCTTCCTAAAAATGGTGGATGTATCATCCTTGAACCCAATAAAGATGGTTGGACAAAGATTAAATCCGGTAAAGTTACCGGTTATGTAAAGAGTCAGTTTCTTATTACTGGTGAAGAAGCATCAACAAGAGCAAAGAAAGTAGCTAGCTTTATTGCAACCTCCAATACCAACGGTTTAAATGTAAGAAAAAGTGCTTCCGTTGATTCCGAAGTATTAGAGCAGGTTGCAAAGGGAGAAGAGTTATACGTCGAAGAAGAATACGTAGCAACCTATGATAAAGATTTTCCAAAATGGGTTAAAGTAAGTCTTGATAGTGATGTTGTAGGTTATGTAGCGAAAGAGTTTGTTGACTTATCCTATGAATTACCAAAGGCTGTATCCATTGATGAACTTGAATTCGGTGTTGGAGTATCCTCCTTACGTGCAAACTTAGTAACTACAGCCAAAAAATATCTGGGTGATCGTTATGTATGGGGCGGAACAACCTTAGGTGTTGGTGTTGACTGTTCCGGTTATACACAGGCCTTATATAAATTATATGGTATCTACATCCCACGTGTTTCCAGGGATCAGGCAAGAGGCGGTACCTCAATAAAGGCTGCAAACATTAAGCCTGGTGATTTAGTATTCTACGGTAATAGCTCTTCCGGATACATCAATCACGTTGCTATGTATATCGGTAATGGTCAGGTAATCCATGCAAGTAATCCAAGAACAGGAATTAAGATCTCCAATATGTATTATAGAAGTCCTGTGAAGATAGTTCGTTATATCAATGATTGATATGAAATATTAGATTAAAGAGGATGCTTCGGCATCCTTTTTTGTTTCTCCTTCGTAGTAGTGAAGTATTCCATATAATTTCTCATCTGAAATACTACCGATTTATGATTAAACAATAATACACATGAACATAATGATTCAATCATACGTTGAAAGCAAAAATAAAAGCTTTATAAAAACAGATGTAGGATAACATAATCGCCTTTATGGATAACGATAATAATTTCATAAGGATTGACAGAAGGTATCCAGATATTTATAATAGTCATATTCAGGAAAACAACTGGAAATATACTACATTAAGTCAAAGCTATAGACAGAACGGAGAACTATGGAGATATTTATTTCAATACTTATCGGATTATTATTTCTTATTATTTGGAGTTATTATAACGAAAAAAATAATATCCAAAAGTTAAAGATCCAATTCAAAAACGAGTGGGGTGATGTGCCCTCTGAGGAATATACCAGTGAGAAGTTTCAGTCTCTACAGGCTTATTATAATGAGCACATGGATGATCGCCTTGATGTTGATGATATTACATGGAATGATGTTGACATGGATCAAATTTTTATGTTAATCAATAATACGAAAAGTTCCATGGGAGAAGAATACCTATATGCAATGCTCCGAAAGCCTAGTTATTCCGTAGAGGAATTAAAAGAAAGAGATCGTATTATTAAATTATTTCAGTCACAGGAGAGTAAACGGATTGAGTTACAGGTAGCACTAGCTAAAATTGGTAAATTACGAACGATATCCGTATACGAATACATTAACCGCTTAAATGACCTAGAGCAAAAAAGTAATATTCCCCATTATATCATGGCTTTCGGGTTAATTGCTTCCCTGATCTTTGTGTTTGTAAATCCTCCCCTGGGTGGCTTTTTAACTTTAGCATTTATTACAAATAATATTCTAAGGTATTACAAAAGAAAAGCAGAGATAGAGTTGTATTTATCTGTTTTCTCGTTAATTCTGCGTTTATTAGAAGGTGTGAAAGGAATTAGTAAATTAGATATCCCGGAACTTAAGGAATATTTTGCGTCTATTAAACAAGAAGCGGATGTATTTAAAAGTTTTCAGAGAGGTGCCGGGATGCTGACTTCAAAAAGCGTTACCGGAAATATCACCGATATCTTTATAGACTATTTCCGTATGTTATTTCACGTTGATATTATGAAGTTTAATTCCATGCTTCAGTTTTTGAAAAAGAATAGAGATACCTTAAATCAGATGTTTGAAAAAGTTGGCTTTTTAGATAGTATGATTGCCGCAGCTTCTTTTCGAGAGATGATGGATTACACTTGTGAACCGGAGTTAGTAAAGGATACAAAGCCAAGGATTGAAGTTACCGATCTCTATCATCCACTGATTGAATCTCCTGTTACAAATTCAATCAAAGAAAACCGCAGTGTATTAATTACTGGTTCTAATGCCTCCGGAAAATCAACCTTTATAAAAACTCTTGCAATCAATGCAATCCTATCACAATCTATTTACACTGCCATTGCTACTAGCTATAAAGCAAGCTTTTTTCAGATCTATTCCTCCATGGCCCTAAGGGATAGTATCTTTCAGAAAGAAAGCTATTATATCGTTGAGATAAAATCATTAAAGCGGATCCTTGACAGGGTCAATCCAGAAATACCAACTCTTTGTTTTGTGGACGAGGTCCTTAGAGGAACAAACACACTAGAAAGAATAGCTGCTTCCTCCCGTATATTAGCTTCCCTGGCCCAAAATAACACATTAATATTTGCAGCCACTCATGATATTGAATTAACTCATATTTTGGAAAAATATTATTCTAATTATCATTTTCAAGAGCAGATTAAAGAGGATCGTATTATATTTGACTATAAATTGTATCCGGGACGGGCAGTATCAAAAAATGCAATCAAATTGCTCCGGTTACTGGGCTATTCCGATGAAATTATTCAATCAGCGGAACAAGCGGCAGAACAATTTCAGACCACTGGGGAATGGATCAATATTACTTAATAACTATGGAATAGAATAAGGCTTACTTTAAATGGAGGTTAAAATGAATGTTAACATCTACACCGACGGTTCTGCACGGGGAAACCCAGAAGGACCGGGCGGATATGGTACCATCATCGTATTTATAGATTCAAAAGGGGTAGAGCATAGCAGAGAATATAGTGGTGGTTTTAAGAAGACAACCAATAACCGAATGGAACTTATGGCTGCTATCATTGGTTTAGAAGCTTTGACAAAACCCTGTGAGGTCTCACTTTATTCTGATTCACAATATCTGGTGAAAGCTTTCAATGAACATTGGTTGGATAGCTGGATTAAGAAAGGCTGGAAACGAGGTAAGAATGAACCGGTGAAGAATATAGATCTGTGGAAGCGATTGCTAAAAGCCATGGAACCTCATAAAGTAACCTACTGTTGGGTGAAAGGACATGCGGGACATCCGATGAATGAACGCTGCGACATACTGGCTACCACTGCAGCGGATGGTAAGGATTTATCCGATGATTTTGTTTTAGAATAAGACTCGAAACAAACGTATGATTTACAAACCATTGCAATTAGAAGACGTTATGTTATAATTGTAATGGTTTCTTTTTCGCGATTTACCACGAATTGTGGTTGATCCTGTAATTAAAACACTGAAAGGATAAAAATCATGACACAATTAACCCCCCTGATGCAGCAATATATGCAGATTAAGGAGCAGTACAAGGACTGCATATTATTTTATCGATTAGGTGATTTTTATGAGATGTTCTTTGAAGATGCTCATACTTGTTCAAAAGAATTGGAGATAGCACTAACGGGTAAAAGCATTGGACAGGAAGAACGAGCACCGATGTGCGGTGTCCCTTACCATGCAGTGGAGAGCTATTTAAGTAAATTGGTCAGCCGCGGTTATCGAGTAGCAATCTGTGAACAGGTGGAAGATCCAAAGGCCGCAAAAGGAATTGTAAGAAGAGAAGTCGTTCGTATTGTTACACCTGGTACGAATTTAAATACACAGGTATTGGATGAGACGAAGAACAATTATCTGATGGCTGTTGTACATACAACTAATGTATACGGTATTTCTATTGTAGATGTTACAACCGGAGATTACTATGTTACTGAGGTTGATAACGATCGTAAATTAATGGATGAGATCTATAAATGGTCTCCCTCCGAGATTATATGCAATGCATCTTTCTTAGTCAGTGGATTTGATATTCAAACCTTAAAGAACATCAGCCAAATTGCGGTATCCCCTTTGGAGCCATGGTATTTTGACGATGCACTCTGTCTAAGAGCTTTAAGAGAACACTTTAGTGTATCAACTCTGGATGGACTTGGTTTGAAAGATTATACCATTGGGGTAATTGCTGCCGGATGTATCATGCAATTTTTAAATGAAACACAAAAGATTTCATTAACCCATATCACTAGAATAACTCCTTATACTTATGATAAATTTATGCTTTTAGATAGCTCTACCGTAAGGAATCTAGAATTAATTGAAACCATGCGAGAAAAGCAAAAAAGAGGTTCCCTTCTCTGGGTGTTGGATAAAACCAAAACAGCCATGGGAGCACGATTACTTCGAAGCTTCATGGAACAACCTTTGATTGATTACGATATGATCAAAGCTCGTCATGAAGCTGTTCGTGAACTAAAAGAAAATATGATCATACGGGAAGAAATCAGGGAGTATTTAAATCCAATCTATGATTTAGAACGACTCATGGGAAAAATCAGTTATAAAAGTGCCGGACCAAGGGATTTGATCGCTTTTCAAACCTCTCTTTCCATGCTTCCCCATATCAAATTCTTACTCCAAGGATTTGATCATGGTTTATTAAAAGATATCTATGAGGAGCTTGATACCCTGGAGGATATCTGTTTATTGATTAATAATTCCATGATCGAAGAACCTCCTCTTGGTGTCAAAGAAGGAGGAATCATTAAAGAGGGTTATCACGATGAGGTTGATCGGCTTCGCAGTGCTAAGACGGAAGGAAAGACTTGGCTCATGGATTTGGAGACAAAGGAGAGAGAAGCAACCGGTATCAAGAATTTAAAGATTAAATTCAACCGCGTCTTCGGTTATTATCTTGAAGTTACCAATTCCTATCAAAACCTTGTTCCAAATAATTGGATACGTAAACAGACACTGGCTAATGCTGAACGTTACACTACACCGGAACTAAAGGAATTAGAAGATATCATCTTAGGTGCAGAAGATAAATTATTTACTCTAGAATATAATTTATTCAGTGAAATCAGAGATCAAATAGCAGATGAAGTGAAACGAATTCAAACTAGTGCAAAAGCGATTGCAAAGATCGACGTCTTTGCTTCCTTAGCTTTGACTGCAGAACATAATAATTATGTGGAACCTGTCATGAATACTGGTGGATCTGTCCATATCAAGAATGGTAGGCATCCAGTTGTAGAACGCATGATTTCCCATGATATGTTTGTAGCCAATGATACCCTACTGGATAATAAACACAACAGAGTATCTATTATTACCGGACCCAACATGGCAGGTAAATCAACCTACATGCGACAGACTGCTCTGATCGTATTAATGGCTCAGATTGGAAGCTTTGTTCCAGCCGATAGTGCACAAATCGGTATCGTTGACAGAATTTTTACTAGAGTAGGTGCTTCCGATGATTTAGCCTCAGGACAAAGTACCTTTATGGTGGAGATGACCGAGGTTGCGAATATATTACGGAATGCTACGAAAAACTCTCTTCTGATTCTTGATGAGATTGGCCGTGGCACCAGTACCTTTGACGGTTTAAGTATCGCATGGGCTGTGGTAGAGCACATCAGTAACCCTAATATCTTAGGAGCGAAAACCTTATTTGCTACTCATTATCATGAGCTTACCGAACTGGAAGGCCGACTTGAAGGAGTAAATAATTATTGTATCGCTGTCAAAGAACAGGGAGAGGACATTGTGTTTCTTCGTAAGATTGTTAAGGGCGGTGCTGATAAAAGTTACGGAATTCAAGTTGCTAAATTAGCTGGTGTACCTGCAACGGTGCTTCGGCGGGCTTCGGAAATAGTAGTAGAGCTAACCGGCAATGACCTAGCATTAAAGGCGAAGAATTTAAGTCCTGCTCCATCTGCTTGTGAAGAAGATATGTATGTTCAGGAAGAATTATTCCAGGAGGAAATGGTGGAAACTTCTTCTAAGAAGTTAAAGAAAGAGAAAAAAGCGAAACATCCGGATCAACTTTCTATCTTTCAATTTACCAATCAGGAAGATATTCTGATGGAGATTAGGGATATGGATCTGATGCGGCTAACTCCAATTGAAGTACTTAATAAAATGTATCAGTTGCAAGAGAAACTAAAAGATAGAATATAAGAGGTAGATCATGTCCTTCATTCATTTATTAGATGAGTCTACAATTAATCAAATAGCTGCCGGAGAAGTAGTTGAACGTCCCAGTGCTGTCGTTAAGGAACTGATAGAAAATTCCATGGATGCCGGAGCGAATGCAATAACTGTTGAAATCAAGGAAGGGGGCCTAAGCTTCATCCGCATTACGGATAATGGAGCAGGGATTAGTAAGGAAGATATCCCACTTGCCTTTCTTCGTCATGCCACCAGTAAGATTAAGTCAGCGGAGGATCTTCTTACGGTAACCAGTCTTGGTTTTCGAGGAGAAGCATTATCTAGTATTGCAGCAGTGGCACAGGTAGAACTGATCACAAAAACTTCCTCCTCCCTCCATGGTTACCGATATATCATGGAAGGCGGTGTTGAGAAATCGATGGAGGAAATTGGTTGTCCCGGTGGAACTACCATTCTGGTCCGGAATTTATTTTATAATACTCCGGCCCGAAGAAAGTTTCTAAAATCACCAGTCACCGAAGCCGGATATATCTGTGATTTGATGGAACGGCTGATTGTTTCCCATCCGGCGGTTTCCTTCAAATTTATTATGAATAATCAAGTTAAGATGCAATCTTCCGGCAATAATAGTAGTAAAGATATCCTTTACCATATTTATGGAAGGGACATAATAAAGAATTTACTGCCTATATCTTATCAATCCTCAGAACTAACGATCGAAGGATTTATAGGAAAACCAGTAATCAATAGAGGGAACCGTAATTTTGAGAATTATTTTATTAATGGACGTTATATTAAAAGTCCTGTTATCACAAGAGCAATTGAAGATGCTTATAAACCATATGTAATGCAGCATAAGTATCCCTTTACTTCCCTTTATCTTTCCATTGATCCAATGCAAATTGATGTGAATGTACATCCGCAAAAGCTGGAGATTCGTTTAAAAAACAGTGATGAGGTTTACCAAGCTTTGATAGAGACCTTAAAGAATGCTCTTGCCGGGAAAGAATTAATCCCCGATATTACACTAATAAAACAAAAAGAGGAAAAACAGACCCTGGAACAGCTACCGGAGCCTTTTGAGGAAAACCGTAGGAAAAACATACCTTTACCCCATTATTCTTCCAATGGAAAGAATCCCTTACCGGAAATAAAAAGAGTCTACGAGCAAGCAATACCAAGAGAGTTTTCCTCATATAATCAAAACCAATTCATGGAGCAAAGTACTTATCCCGAAAAGGCTAGTTTAAATACTTCAGCCAAAGATTCTAAAAGTAACACTTCAACAGACCAATCCATCCATGTAGATAAGGTTGTAAATCCTATTGTGCCACCAAGATCAACAGCTATTTTGCAGAATAGTCAATATATGGAGAAAAACACGGATACTCATTCATCGCCAATGAAGCATTCATCTGAAACTGAAACAATTTTAACAGATCCTAATGCATCTTCATCGTCGGTAAAGCAATTGTCTCTGTTTTCCGATGAGGAGAATAGCAGCAGTGCACCGTTCTTATCTCAGAAAGCGATAGAAGAACATCGTATCATTGGGCAAGTATTTGCAACCTATTGGCTAGTTGAATATAGAAAGGAACTGTTTATCATCGATCAACATGCTGCTCATGAAAAAGTATTATTTGAAAGATTAATGAAAACAGTTCAGACTAAGAGTTTTCAGTCTCAGATGCTATTACCGCCAATCGTGCTTACCTTAAGTATACGAGAACAGGAAGCACTCCGAAAATATGAAGATACCTTATCGAGTCTTGGCTATGAAATCGAACCTTTTGGAGGCAATGAGTTTTCCGTTCGAGCTGTTCCGGCAGATGTATTTGACATTTCTGAGAAGGAACTTCTTTTAGAATTCATTGATGATTTAACCGATGAAATTAGCAGCGCTACACCGAATGCAGTTCTGGAACGGGCTGCTTCCCTTTCGTGTAAAGCAGCAGTTAAGGCCAATCATGTCTTATCCTATGATGAAGCAAATGCATTAATAAAAGAACTTTTAACCCTAGAAAATCCTTATCATTGTCCCCATGGAAGACCTGTCATTGTCTCTATGAGTCAATATGAATTAGAGAAAAAATTTAAACGTATTATATGAAAGAAGGTACTTAGTTGGATAAAAAGCCATTAATAATTTTAACCGGACCTACTTCTGTCGGAAAAACAGCACTCTCGATCCAATTAGCTAAGATGATTCATGGAGAAATTATTTCAGCTGATTCCATGCAGGTATATCAATTTATGGATATCGGAACAGCAAAAATTACACCGCAGGAGATGTCCGGTGTTCCACATTATCTCATTGACATATTAAAGCCGGAAGATGAATTTAATGTCGTTAAATTTCAAGAATATGCCAAGCGTGCTATGGAACAAATATATGGAAAAGGAAAGATTCCGATTATCGTAGGGGGGACAGGTTTTTATATTCAAGCGGTATTATACGATATTGATTTTACAGAAAATGAAACTGATACCAGCTACCGTAGTGAACTAGAAATATTAGCGAAAGAACACGGAAATGAGTATTTGCATAATCTTCTGGAAAAGTCGGACCCGGAGAGTGCAGCTGCGATTCACCCTAATAATATAAAAAGAGTCATCCGTGCCTTAGAATACCTTCACCAGACCGGTGGTCAAATCTCAACCCATAATGCAGAGCAAAGAACTAAGACCTCTCCCTATCAATTCTGTTATTTTGTTTTAACAAAAGATCGAGCTAAACTTTATCATACCATTAATCATAGAGTAGATCTTATGATGGAAAAAGGCTTGCTTGAGGAAGTAAAGACACTGGCAGCCATGGGTTATACAAAAGATCTTGTTTCCATGCAAGGATTAGGATATAAGGAACTGCTCAGCCATTTGGATGGGGAGTGTACCCTAGAGGAAGCGATCGATATCATAAAGAAAGAAACCAGGCATTTTGCCAAACGACAAATTACCTGGTTTAAACGAGAAAAGGATGTACTTTGGCTAGATAAGGATCAGTATCCATCTGATGCAGAAATACCGGATGCCATGATTCATATTCTAAAAGAGAAAAAAATAATTTTATAAATAGAATACGTAAAAATATTATGTAAACTAATGTAATGAAATGATTTTTACTATACATTGGATAGTAATTTTACAGTAATGGTTTTAAATAGATCGTTTGGTGCTCTTGTGGTGCTTATTAAAATAAAGTAAAATCAATTACAAAGTAAATCAATTACAAAGTAAATTAATTACAAAGTAAATTAATTACAAAGTAAAATCAAGTACAAAGATAAATGCAAAATAATATTAACTACAAGATAAAATAATTACAATATTAAGATAATTACAATAAAAATAATTACAATATAAAAATAACTACAATATTGAAATAACTTCAATATTGAATAATTCCAATATAATCTTAATTACGAATACGAGAGCTAAAACTTTTATAAAGAAAAAACTTTGGCTAATGTACCTAATAAATAATAAAAATTTTACAGTCTACATCAGTAGAACAATGTATAACCATCGAAAATTTACTAAGAAAGTAAACGTAAGATTCACTGATCGTACTTAACAATACTACATTCCCTGATAAAATTATGCTCTCTAAGGGTATAAAAGCAGTTGGAATTAAAGGAGGCATGATTTTATGAATACAAATGAAATAAACAAAACATATGAGTCTTTAGGGATTGATCCGAAGGTGATAGCATTTTGTCAGTCCACAGAAGAAACATTAAGAGAACGTTTTGCTCAAATTGATTATAATGCAGAAATAAATCAAATGAAGGTGTTAAAAGCCATGCAGGATAATCGTCTTAGTGACGTACATTTTGCAGCTACTACCGGCTATGGATATAATGATATTGGAAGAGATACCTTAGAGAAAGTATACGCCGATGTTTTTCATGCAGAGGACGCATTGGTTCGACCCCAGTTAATCAGTGGTACCCATGCACTTACGGTAGCTCTATCCGGTAATTTAAGGCCTGGAGATGAGATTTTATCACCAGTTGGTAAACCCTATGATACGCTGGAGGGTGTCATCGGAATTACTAAGACGAAGGGATCCCTCGCTGAATTTGGTATCACCTATCGCCAGGTGGATCTCCTGCCGGACGGAAACTTTGACTGGGAGCAAATCAGAAAAGCTGTGCATGAAAAAACGAAATTAGCTACCATTCAACGTTCAAAAGGATACGCAGACAGACCAACCCTATCCGTAGAGAAAATAGGTGAATTGATTGCCTTTTTAAAAGAGCTGAAACCAGATATCATTTGTATGGTGGATAATTGTTACGGTGAATTTGTAGATCTTCATGAGCCAACTGAAGTAGGGGCAGATATGTGTGTTGGATCATTGATAAAAAATCCCGGTGGTGGACTTGCTCCCATCGGTGGTTATATTGTGGGCAAGACAGAATACATTGAGAATGCAGCATATCGATTAACTGCTCCCGGTCTCGGAAAGGAAGTTGGTGCTACTCTTGGATTGAATGCTTTATTATTTCAAGGATTATTCTTGGCACCTCAGGTTGTATCCGGTGCATTAAAAGGAGCCATCTTTGCAGCAAATGTCTATGAAAAACTAGGGTATAAAGTACATCCGAACGGTACCGAGGATCGTTTTGATATCATACAGGCAGTAACATTAAATTCAGCAGAAGCAGTCATTGCTTTCTGCAAGGGTATTCAAGCAGCTGCCCCTGTGGATAGTTATGTATCTCCGGAACCATGGGCAATGCCTGGTTATCAATGCGACGTAATTATGGCTGCCGGTGCTTTTGTACAGGGTTCATCCATTGAGCTTTCCGCTGACGCACCGATTAAACCCCCTTATACTGTATTCTTTCAGGGAGGTTTAACCTGGTATCATGCAAAATTTGGTATCATGATGTCCGTTCAAAAATTATACGAACAAGGACTGATTATGCTGTAATATGATTAACTTCGCTTGGCTTTCCTTCCATATTTTTTATATACAAATTACCATTCTTGTGATAAAATGTAGTATAATAATTTTCTGATTATGATTATGGGAGATTATAACATTTACTGAAATAACCGGAAGGAGGCGCTAAACCGTGGCAAAAACATACGGCAAAAACAACTGGGCATTATTCTTACTTATTCTTGCTGGTATTGTAATCGGTAGCTTTTTAGGCTACTTAACAAAGGAGATGAAAGGATTAAGCTGGTTGAATTATGGTATGGATTTTGGTATCGGCGATCCGGGAAAGGATAATATCGTAAGATTAAATCTTGGCGTTATTACCATAAGCTTTGGTCTGCAGATAAGAATTACCGTTGCTAGTATTATAGGTGCGGTTGCATCTATATTTGTTTATAAAAGGATATAATCATTTTCTGTAGAACCACTAATCATGAACCAACTGATTTCTTGGAGAGAGAAGTAATTGGAGGGTATCATGAATACAAATTATTTAACCGTGAAGGAACTTCCTTCTTCTGAACAACCATATGAAAAATGTGAAACCTATGGAGCGCAAGCTTTAACCGATGCAGAATTACTTGCTGTGATTATTCGTACCGGTACCAAAAATTTACGTTCCGTTGATCTGGCAATTCATATTTTAAACAGCACCACTTACAAAGGCTTAAAAGGTCTAAATTACGTAACGATGAAAGAGTTAAGAACCATTAGTGGTATCGGCAGAGTAAAAGCACTTCAGCTACTCTGCATTGCAGAACTCACCAAGCGAATGGCGAAAGAAACACATAAAGAGCAATTAAAACTTGTCACTCCACAATCAGTGGCTGATTACTTTATGCAGGACATGCGTCATCTGACAACGGAACAGGTTCTTCTACTGATGATGGACTCGAAGAATAGAATCATCAAAGATATGGTCATTTCCACTGGTACCGTCAACACCTCAATTATGCCTACGAGGGAAGTATTTCTGTCAGCATTAAAATATGAGGCTGTTAATATCATTCTCTTACACAATCATCCTAGTGGTGATCCAACCCCTAGCTCAGAAGACATTCGAGTTACTAAGAGAATAAAAGAAGCTGGTAATTTAATCGGCATAACACTTATGGATCATATTATTATTGGTGATAATAGATATATTAGTTTAAAAGAACAGGGACTCATATAATTACTTGACTAGTCTTATCCCTGTTTGATTATTTAATTTTAGTTAGTAATAGGAGGATTAACTATGTCGTCAAAAGCATATGGAATAGATTTTGGTACAAGCACGATAAAAATTTACAAGAAGGGTGATGGAATTGTACTTGATGAGCGGAATATCATCGCAATTGCCGATCGTAAAACGATCATAGCTACCGGTAATGAAGCTTTCGAGATGTATGAAAAAGCACCATCCAATATCTTAGTTACTTATCCGGTACGAAATGGTGTAATCGCAGATGTTGCAAACATGCTAGCAATGTTAAATCATTTAATGTTACGTATTAATAAAAATCGTCGTTTAGGTTCTGTGGATTTTATTGTGGCTACCCCTACTGATATTACTGAAGTAGAACGTAGATCCTTCTATGATTTAATTGCCAGCTCCAATATGAAAGCAGGTAAAATTAAGATAGTAGAAAAACCAATCGCTGATGCCATCGGTGCCGGTCTTGATATCACCACAGCAAAAGGTGTTATGATTGTTGATATCGGTGCGGACACCACAGAAGTATCGATACTTTCTCTGGGCGGGATTGTACTCAGTAAGTTAATACCGGTTGGCGGTAACAAGATTGACGAAGCAATTAAAAATATTGTTAAGAGAAAATACAACCTCTTAATCGGGGACAAAACAGCAGAGAATATTAAGAAAAAGCTCGCCTGTGCATTTAGTTCATTCCAAGCATCAATTAAAGTATTTGGCCGCGACGTTGTAAACGGTCTGCCGACAGAAATGGAAATCAGTTCTGATACAGTATATGAATCTATCTACGAATATCTATATTCTATTATAGATGCGATAAAAATAATATTAGAGAGAACTCCTCCGGAAATTTCTTCCGATATTATTGACAGCGGCATCTATATCACCGGAGGTTCTGCTCAGATTTCGGGACTTGATGATTTACTCCGTCAGGAAACTGATTTAAAAATCAATATTTGCAGTGATCCGGCTAATACCGTAGTAAACGGCTTAGGTAAAATCATGGAGGATCATAAGCTATCTTCCCTTGCAGGGACCTTAAGACAAACAACAATACTAAATTAATAAAATAGATATAGGAGATAATATGAGACGAAGAACAAAAATCCATATCAATCCCAAACATGTTCTTATCGTGTGCATTATACTTTGTATCTGTTTGATTTTTATATCTTTTCGATATGGTGAAAAATTAACACCGTTGAAATCGGCAGTAGGTACTGTGATTTCACCGATGCAGCGAGGTATTAATTCAATTGGAAGTTTTATAACCGATAAGATGGATACTTTGAAAAGTATGAATGACTTACTCGAAGAAAATGAAAAATTAAAAGATCAGGTCAGTGTATTAACTTATGAAAATAAAATCCTTTTACAGGACAAGTATGAATTAGACGGTTTACGTAAGTTATATGAACTAGATCAAAAATATGCTGATTATCCAAAAGTAGCTGCTAGAGTAATTAGTAAAGACTCTAACAACTGGTATAATGTTTTTACCATAGACAAGGGTCGTGAGGATGGGCTGGAAGTAGATAATAATGTTTTAGCAGGCAATGGCTTAGCTGGAATTATTACCGAGGTACATCAAAATTACTCCATTGTCAGATCAATCATTGATGACAAAAGTAATGTCAGTGGTATGTTTTTAAAAACAGCAGATACCTGTTTTGTAAAAGGAGATCTTGAGCTTCTGGATTCAGGCAAAATAAGAGTTGAATTAATTAGTAAGGATGCTGAGATTGCTGACGGATATGAAGTGGTAACTTCACATATCAGCCCGAATTTTTTACAGGGTATCTTGATTGGATATATCAGTGATATCAAACTAGATCCAAGTAATATGACAAAAACAGCATATCTTACCCCAGTAGTCGACTTCGAACGGTTGGAAGAGGTTCTTATTATAACAGAGCTGAAAGAACCCCTAATAGATTAGTAAAAAGTAGGTAATTTTGTGAAACGATTGATTGTAATTGCAATTGAGATTATAATATGTTTTTTAATCCAGAGTACCATGTTTCATTACATCGCCATGGCGAAGGTAATGCCAAACCTATTACTCATATTAGTAGTATCAACGGCTTATATGCGAGGCAGAATGACCGGTCTCTTTGTAGGCCTTTTTAGCGGTCTATTAGTAGACTTAAGCTTTGGCAATGTGGTTGGTCTCTATGCATTGTTCTATATGCTGATTGGTTATTTCGTCGGCTTTTCTCATAAGATATATTCTGAAGATGATTACACCCTACCGATCATCTTCGTTGCTGTAAGTGATTTAATCTACGGCTTCCTTTATTATATCTTTGAGTTTTTATTACGAAGCCGATTAAATATCTTATACTATTTAAGACGTATGATATTACCGGAGGTTATCTATACCGTTGTAATCTCGATTTTTTTGTATAAGCTGCTACATATGATAAATATGCGATTAAATCGAACCAGAAATGAGGAGGCATAAAATTGCTAGACATAGTAGTAGAAAAATTAAAAAAGATATTAACTTCAAGGCTTCTACCAATAGCCCTTATTTATATAGCCTTAATTGCTATCTTAATTAATCGGTTATTTGTCTTACAGATTGTTCAAGGGCCGACAGAAGTAGCCGAACAAAATTTCAAAAAAACCAAAAGCCGGGAGATTAAGAGCACCCGTGGTAATATATATGATCGAAAGGGAAAGCTCTTAGCAACAAATGTATTATCCTATTCTGTTATGATTGAAGATAGTACAGAATTAACTTCCAATGAACAACGGAATGAAGTAATACTAAGATTAATCAATATTATAGAAGAAAATGGTACTACATTGGATACTGAGTTCTACATCATAAAAAATGAACAAGGTGAATTAGAGTTTACGGTAAAAGATTCCGCGTTAACTCGATTTTTAAAAAATGCATTTACCTATGTACTGGAAGATAATCAATTAACAGAAGAGCAGAAAAATGCAACACCGGAAGAAGTATTTGAGTTTTTAAAACATGGACAGAAGAATATAACCAATATGTTTGACATTTCTGATGATTATACTACAGAAGAAGCTATAAAAATCATGGCAGTACGTTATGCTTTGTTATTGAATTACCCAAAATATTTACAGATTACTGTTGCCTCAAGTGTAAGTGAAGAAACTGTGGCCGCAATTATGGAAGACAGTGCCCTTTTGCCCGGTGTAGAGATTAAACAGCAATCAAAGCGATATTATTACGATAGTCCATATTTTGCTCATATGCTCGGCTATACCGGTTTAATCAGTGCTGATGAATTGGCTGGTTATGAAGAAGCAAAAAACGAGAACTATAATTCCTCTGATATTATCGGTAAAACCGGATTAGAGAAAGAATATGAGGAATACCTCAGTGGTACTAAGGGTAGTGAAATTGTTACCGTCAATAACTTTGGTAAAGTCGTCGAAGTAGTTGACCGAACAGAGCCCACTGCAGGAAATGATTTATATCTAACCATTGACAGTGATCTTCAAAAGGCTGCTTACCATATTTTGGAGAAAAAAATAGCCGGAATCCTGATCGGCAAATTACGTCCAGATATGAATTACGGTTCAAAAGGTGAAAGCGCTGCTGACATTTTAACACCGATCTATGAAGTATATAATGCATTGATTAATAATAATATTATTGATATTCATCGTTTTTCTGATCCGGATTCATCCGATTTAGAACATCAAGTATATCAAAAATTCCAATCACAAATGCAAACCATTTTTGCTCAGCTAGATTCATTGCTTGCTTTTGATAACACCAAAACAAGTAATACTACCGGCGATATGGAGGATTATCTCGACTATTTCTATAAAGTATTAGGGGATAAGGAGATACTCTTAACAAAACAAATACCGATCGATGATCCTACAACAATGGATTATCGTAACGATAAAATCAGTTTAAGTAGCTTTCTGCAATATGCAATTTCGAAAAACTGGATTGACTTATCGAAATTAAACGTTGGCGATGAATATTATAGTGCGGAAGAGCTATATACCAAATTAATCTCCTATACGAAGGATATTCTTAAAGATGATGGCACATTCAATAAAAAAATCTACCGTAATTTAGTATTTTCGTACAAATTATCAGGAACAGAAATTTGTCTTTTATTATTCGAGCAAGGTGTG
Organism: Herbinix sp.; assembly: GCA_029238935.1. Taxonomy (GTDB): domain Bacteria; phylum Bacillota; class Clostridia; order Lachnospirales; family Lachnospiraceae; genus Mobilitalea. The sequence goes on along the minus strand of JAQZBN010000015.1, from coordinate 25,083 downwards.
TTAGAATATAATAAGGAAACAGTTGACAGTTTAAAGTCAGGTCATTATTCTCCTTATGATTTTATGAAGGACAAGTTAATATCCTTGGAGATAACACCTGCTATGTTGGCATTAGAGCCATGTAGTGGCTCTTTAGTTGTAACCGACGTAAGGAATGGAGATGTTCTTGCTCTTGTTACTTACCCTAGCTATGATAATAATCTATTGGCGAATAAGGTTGACTCAGATTATTACAACCAATTATTAGATGATCTTTCTTATCCATTAATGAATCGACCTACTTACCAGAGAACTGCACCTGGATCTACATTTAAAATGCTTACCTCGGTAGCTTCTTTAGAAGAAGGAATCATATCGCCAACGGATCGAATTCTTGACTTAGGAGAGTTTACGAGGATTAATCCACCGGCAAAGTGTCATATTTACCCAGGCTCCCATGGTTCCGTTAATATTGTTGATGCATTAAAAGTATCCTGTAACTTTTTCTTCTATGAGATGGGATTCTCACTCAGTGTTGATAGTACCGGTAAATTTAAGGAGCAATATGGTTTGGAACGATTGGCAAAATATGCTTCCTTGTTTGGGTTAGATGTAACTTCCGGTATTGAATTAAGTGAAGCAGAACCTCATGTTTCCGATAAGGACCCCGTACGATCTGCGATTGGACAAGGCAGTAATGTTTATACTCCAGTTCAATTGGCTCGATATGTAACCACCTTGGCAAACCGTGGAACTTGTTATAATCTAACTATTATGGATAAAATCGTAGATAAAGACGGACAAGTGATCGTAAACAACGATGCAGCGGTATATCAGGATTTATCAAATGTGAAAGAAAGTACCTGGGATACGGTTCAAAGCGGAATGTACTCTGTAGTGAACGCCCCTGGTGGATCTGTATATCAACTCTATAAAAATTTTGGTGTCACTGTGGCTGGAAAAACAGGAACATCTCAGATTAGTAAAGTTAACCTGAATAATGCTTTGTTTGTATCCTATGCACCATACCAAAATCCTGAGATATCTGTAACTGCAGTAATACCGAATGGCAATACCTCCAGTAACGCTGCTGAGTTAGTCCGCGATATATATAAATATTATTATAATTTAGAGGAACCGGATGATGTTGTAGGTGGTGAAGTTACCGTGCCTGAAGCAAATAACGATACTTTCTCTGATTAAAATACCAATAAATATTTAGCTTTTCATGTTCTTTCAATCTTCTGTGGCAGGCATGAGGTTCTAAAAAAGGAGAATGATATGAATAATTCAGTAATTATAAAGGGAAATAAATATGGCATCGTCGTTGTGTTAAATCCTGAAATTGAATTTGAGGAGTTAAAACATTTAATTGCCGAAAAGTTCAGAGAATCCGGTAAATTCTTCGAAAATGCTAAAATGGCAATCAGTTTTGAAGGACGTAAGCTGACGAATGAACAACAGAAAGAAGTACTGGACGTCATCAGTGAAAATTCGGACATGCATGTCGTATGCGTGATCGAGAATGACCCCGATAAGGAAGAACTTTTTAAAAAGACCCTAGAACAGAAGTTGATGGACTTAAATAATAATACAGGGCAGTTTTATAAGGGAATCCTTCGTTCTGGAGCATCTTTAGAATTTGAAACTAGCGTTGTTATCATAGGGGACGTGAACCACGGTGCAAGGGTAGTATCGAAAGGTAATATCATTGTACTGGGTTCCCTCAAGGGAACCGCCTTTGCTGGTGCATGTGGAAATACCAATTCCTTTGTTGTAGCACTCGACATGATCCCCACTCAGATTAGAATTGCAGATACGATTGCCAGAGCTCCTGATAAACCAATGAAGGATGAAGCGAAGGAAGCAAAGATTGCATTTTTAGAAGATGGTAATATTTATATTGAACCGCTGAACAAAAATATCATTAATGATATCAACTTATAAAGCGGAATAAATGAATTTAATATAGTTGGAGGAAATTAAATGGGTGAAGTTATTGTAGTAACATCAGGAAAAGGTGGCGTTGGTAAGACAACGACTACAGCCAATGTTGGAACCGGCCTTGCTAAACTGGACAAGAAAGTTGTATTGATTGATACCGATATCGGTTTAAGGAATTTAGACGTTGTTATGGGATTGGAAAATCGTATTGTATATAATCTTGTAGATGTAATCGAAGGTACTTGCAGAATTCGCAATGCTTTGATTAAAGATAAACGTTATCCCAATCTATACTTATTGCCTTCCGCACAAACCAGAGATAAGAATGCTGTAACACCGGAGCAGATGAAAAAATTAGCAGAAGAGCTGAAAGATGAATTTGATTACATATTAATGGACTGTCCTGCTGGAATTGAACAAGGTTTTAAGAATGCAATAGCCGGTGCAGATAGAGCATTAGTTGTTACTACACCTGAAGTTTCCGCAGTACGTGATGCAGACCGCATCATAGGACTGTTGGAAGCAAATGACATGAAACAAACTCACCTAATTGTTAACCGTATTCGTATGGATATGGTAAAGCGTGGGGACATGATGTCCAGTGAGGATGTATGTGAAATACTGGCCGTAGATTTGATTGGTATAGTTCCAGATGATGAAAATATCGTTATCTCGACAAATCAAGGTGAACCTCTGGTAGGATCCGATTCCCTCGCAGGAAGAGCATACATGAACATCTCAAAGAGAATTACCGGAGAGGATGTTCCTTTCTTAGATCTTAATGAAAAGAAAGGTATTTTTGGTAAACTGTTTGGTAAACAAAGGAAGAATTAGGGGGGACGTATAAATGAGCTTCGCAGATTTTTTTAAACGAAAGGGTACCGGCACCATTGCAAAGGATAGGTTAAAACTTGTTTTGGTTTCAGACAGAGCAGGCTGCTCCCCGGAAATTATGGAACAAATTAAGAATGATATTATAGCCGTAATTTCCAAATATATTGAAATAGATTTAGAAGGACTTGATATTAAGATTACTCAGACGGAATCTGATTCAAATAATGGTACAGTACCCGCTTTATTTGCAAACATTCCAATCAAAGATATGAAGTCCTCTAAAAAATAATATCACTAACGTTCAAAATCAGATTTTATAAGACAATGTTATTATGTATCGGTTAATGTTGTAACTCTCCATTATTACTACTTTCTTCCTATCATAGTAATAGTAATTTATTACATTGTACTTGTTTTATCTTGATTGATTTTGTAAAGGGAAATCGTTTTGACCATTGACTATGCTCAGTGTTGGCTGTATCTTAATAAAGATGCTTCAGCCTTCCGAGCTAGGTATGTAATAATTCTTAAAATATAAATTTTCTTTTATAATGATTGTAAAAACATGGTTTTATTGGTTATGATTCAATCATAGGATTAAATAAATCATTATTATGTATTTAGTATGATACAAAGAAGAGAACAGAAGAATTAGGCATACTTTTTTCATTGGAATGTTCTAAATTTAGTACACAAAAAGAAGATAAGGGGGTAACAACATGAATATAGGGATGATTGCTCATGATGCAAAAAAGAAACTGATGCAAAACTTTTGTATTGCTTACCGAGGTATTCTTAGCAAGAATAATCTTTATGCAACCGGTACCACAGGTCGTTTGATTGAGGAGGTTACTAATTTAAGTGTTCACAAGTATCTTGCCGGACATCTTGGCGGTGAACAACAATTAGGATCACAAATCGAACATAACCAAATCGATTTAGTCATATTCTTAAGAGATCCATTGACTCCCAAATCTCATGAACCGGATGTTAATAATATTTTTCAGCTATGTGATAAACATAACATTCCCTTGGCAACGAATCTTGCAACTGCAGAGCTTTTAATCAAAGCCTTGGATCGTGGTGACTTGGATTGGAGAGATATTTTTAAATCATAAGAAGGTTAATTCACTATGAAGATAAAAATAATTCGTATTATTATTCCAACGCTGTTATTGCTTAATGGGTGTCAAAAATCCACAGAGACATTTCTACCCTATTACGAGAGTCAATCCGTCATAAATTATGATACCGGATTTTATATCAATGCGGATAATAATGATTTTTACGGGAAGAATCTGGCTATCGTTAAGAATGAAAATAATGTTGGTGGAGACAACACCCTAACCAGCAAAGCAGTTTTAAGTGTGGACACAATTACAAATGAAATAGTTTATGCTGATCATGTATATGACAGATTATATCCTGCTAGTCTTACAAAACTAGCAACAGCTTTGGTGGTATTAAAAAATGCAGAATTAACAGATTCTGTGACCATCAGTTATAATGCTTCTCATATAACAGAACCAGGAGCTAAACTATGTGGATGGAAAGAAGGCGATGTTGTCACGATGGATGTGTTACTGCATAGCCTTTTAATCTATTCCGGAAATGATGCTGCTTTAGCAATTGCAGAACATGTAGGTGGTAGTGAAGCAGCTTTTGCAGAGATGATGAATGATGAGGTACGAAAAGTTGGTGCAACAGAATCAAACTTTATCAATCCTCATGGTTTACATGATGAAAATCATTATACCACAGCTTATGATTTATATCTCATATTTAATGAACTGATTAAATACGATACCTTTCGTTCTATTATTGAATTGAAAGAATATACAGCTACTTATCGTACCCAAGACGGTATTGATCAAACGAAATCCTTTCAAACTACAAATCAGTATTTGACTGGTACTGTTGATATTCCCTTGAACATTCAAGTTTTAGGTGGTAAAACAGGTACTACATCAAAAGCTGGTAATTGCTTAATTTTATTAAGTAAGAACCAAGAGGATCATGATTGCATCTCTGTGATTTTAAATGCAGAAGATAGTAGTTCTTTATATTCACAGATGTCTCATTTACTATTAAAAGAAAATGTTGAATAAAAAATACGTAATAAACCAACATTCCTACATATAAAATGAAAGTATTTATTTTCTTTGTTTAGAAATTTATAGTTGTTTTTTCGTTACATGTATACTATAATTAAAATATAAATACCGGAATTTTATACAAAAAGTACAATTTAATTATTGGCACCGCAAAAAAAACATTCGTTGCGCCCATCATAAGGAGGAGATTACAATGATACAGATAATTGCAGGTGAGAAAGGTAAGGGTAAAACAAAAATTCTTATCGAAAAAGCTAACTCGGAAGTCCGAGCAGCCAAAGGAAGTATTGTTTATCTTGACAAAAGCAATAAGCATATGTACGAACTCAGTAATAAAATTAGGTTAGTGAATGTATTGGATTATTTTATTGAGAATCAACATGAATTTCTAGGTTTTATCAGTGGTATTATCTCTGAAGACCATGATCTGCAAGCAGTATATTTAGATAGCTTTTTAAAAATAGCTTATACGAGTGCGGATACTATGGAATATGTTCTATCTAAATTAGAAAAGTTATCGGAACGTTTCCAAGTTAATTTCATTATCAGTATCTCTGTGAATTTGAATAATCTTCCAGAAAGCGCAAAGAAGAATGTAATTGTATCTTTATAACATAAAGACAATCGAATAGAAAACAAAGGAGCGTGCCTTTTGGCCGCTCCTATTTTATGGGTATTAATCATTTCTAACTCTTCCAAAGAAGCTTAAAGAATATAAACCAGCGATACCAACTAATGCATAAACAACTCTGGATACAAAGGTCATATCTCCGAAGATCATTCTTACAAGATCGAAATCAAAAAATCCGATTAAGCCCCAATTCACTGCACCAACTACTACAAGAGCGAGAGCAATATAATCTAGTGTTTTCAAATGAAGATCCCTCCTTTTTTACTTCTATCATATCTCTACGATTATATGTTTACCTGATTTTTAAATTTTATGCATGTTTGTTCGAAATCAACGAAAGAGAATGTTATGTTTTAACTATAAGTTGATGTAAAAAATGATAGAAAAGGGGTTTCAAAATTGTACAAATTTAAGTATAATAGATATGTACGTGAATAGGAGGCGAAAGTTTGAGTGAGAATAATAAAGTAGTTAAATTTCGCAAAAGAAGAAGTATTAATATAGGGATAATAATTTTTATCTTTTTATTTATCTATATTGCAATTAATGTATATATCTACATGACAAAAGAGCATATCACGATATATGAAGTTCAAGAAGGTTCCAATATTATGGATACAGAGTTCACAGGATTAGTATTAAGGAATGAGGAAATCTATTATTCTAGTGAAGCTGGTTATATCGGTTATTACAGAAAAGATGGTGATCGTATTGGAAAAGAAGAACCAATCTACTCTGTTGACGATAGTGGTGAAATATACGATGTATTTGCGAATGGAGAAACGACCGTAACATTGTCAGAAGCAAATCGGGATGAAGTCACAAATACTCTTCATTTATTTTACCAATCCTATAGCGAGGATACTTTTTATAAAACATATGATTTAAAGGAGGAAGCCAGTGATATAGTAGCACAGTTGCTCAGTGAAACTATGATTAGCAACAAGCAGCAAATTGAGGAGGAAACTGGAATCACCACATCATATCACATGGTTAATTCTAATAAAAGTGGTATTATTACATATTACATGGATAATTTTGAAGGACTAAAGCCTGAAAATATAACAATAGAAATGTTCAATCAGGAAGCATATCAGAAGACAAAGTTAAAATCAACTGAAATGCTTACCACCAACAGTCCAGTATATAAATTAGTATTAGGGGAAGATTGGTCAATTATACTTCCAATAACCCCGGAACAGTATCAATCCTACCAAGATACAGAGTACATAGATTTTACAATTTTAAAAGATGATTTTAAAGCAAAAGCTAAATTTAGTTTATTTCAAAATGGACAAGCTTATTATGCTAAGCTAGATTTAAACAAATTTATCTCCCGTTATATTGATGATCGTTACCTGGATGTTGAGCTCTCTTTTACAGCTACAGATGGTTTAAAAATACCTTTATCATCAATTGTAGAAAAAGATTTCTATTTAGTACCGATAGAATACTTGACAAAGGGTGGTAATAGTAATTCTGATGGACTTATAAAAGAAAGTTATAGCGAGAAAGGTGATGTTACACTACCTTTTGTAGAGACAGATATCTATTATCAGGATGAAGAATTTGCTTATATTGATAAAGCTTTATTTGAACCTGGTACTTGGATTAGATCGGCTACCGGATCTGATCGATATCAATTAAATGTTACGGAAAAGTTAACTGGTGTTTATAATGTTAATATGGGTTATGCCGTATTTCGAAGAATTGAAATATTAACTCAGAATGAAGAGTACTATATCGTTAAGAAAAATACGAGCAATGGTATATCGGCTTATGATCATATCGCTTTAGACAGTTCGACTGCAATAGAACAAGAGATTATCTATTAATCTATTTTTAACCTATCATCTATAATTTGTAATTATAGATTTTTACCTACTATGTGATTTTTATTAATCTAAAACTCAAAATAATTATTTCCATTATTTGTAGATCGGAGTGTTATTGATGATAAACGAAAATTTGTTAGAAGTTGAGCAGCGGATTCAAGCTGCCTGTGACCGTGTTGGGAGAAATCGCTCTGAGGTAACATTAATTGCTGTCAGTAAGACAAAGCCTACTTCCATGATTCGTGAAGCTTATGAGCTAGGAATGCGTCATTATGGTGAAAATAAAGTTCAGGAATTAGTTGATAAATATGAGGAATTAAACAATGAACTGAAAGAACCTATTTACTTCCACCAAATAGGACATCTTCAACGAAATAAGGTTAAATATATCATAGATAAGGTAGCCTTAATCCACTCAGTTGATTCCCTTCGACTGGCATTACAAATTGAAGAAGAAGCATCGAAAAAGAATATCATCTCTGATATTCTTATTGAAGTAAATATAGCAGAGGAAGAGACAAAATTCGGTGTAACCGCAGATCAAGTACAGCCTCTTATCGAAGAAATCCTAAAATTACCTCATATTCGAGTGAGAGGGCTAATGACAATAGCACCATTTGTTGAAAATCCTGAAAAAAATAGGATGTATTTTAAGAAATTGCGAGAATTAAATGTTGACATAAAATCAAAAAACATCGATAATAATGGTAATGATAACTTGATTTTGGATATTCTTTCAATGGGAATGACCGGAGATTTCGAAGTTGCCATCGAAGAGGGTGCTACTATGGTTCGTGTTGGGACAGGCATCTTTGGTGAACGATCATATCACTAGCATGGAAGAACGTATAGATAGGAGAGAATATATCAATGGCTAATATATTTAAAAACTTTTTAAATTCTATGAAATTAACGGAAGATGATGATGAATATGAAGAGTATCTGAATGAGGAAGCTGAGAAAGATGAAAAGCGTGCAAATCGCTCTGCTAGAAAATCTTCAAAGATCGAATCCTATGATGATGCTCCGAAAAAAGAAAACCCTGTAACTCCTATAACCAGTGATGTTAAGAAGGAAAGGATGCCTAAGATGGAGAAAAGTGCTATTAATAAGGTAGTTCCGATACGTACTACTTCTAAGGGACTTGAAGTTTGCATCATGAAACCAACTTCTTTTGAGGATTCACAGGAAATTTGTGATATGCTTTTAACTGGAAGAGCTACCGTTATTAATTTAGAAGGTTTTGATGATAAATTGGCTCAACGTACCATGGATTTTGTATCCGGTTCTGTATACGCCATTAATGGTAAATTACACCGTATCTCCAATAGTATTTTTATTGTTTCACCAGATACCGTGGATATCTCTGGAGATTACCTTGATTTAATTCAGGAAAGTGGTTTCGAACCACCGACATTTCATAGTAAATTCTAAACATAAAGGTGAATATGGACAAGGATGAGCAAATTTTACGGAAGCGTTATCAAGATCTAGCTACTGCAGCGGATCAAAGAGGGATCTGTGTTTTTACTGATTTTCTCAATCTTAATGAACAAAACATTTTTTATAGCATGAAGCATGAATTATCCATGATAAAGTATTTTACTTACGGTGGTTATTCGCAAGCCGAAAGGAAAATACTTTGTTTTTGCGGTGATTACGATATTTCTGATGAAACGGATGTTGATTATCCTATTCGTTGTGTTAAGATTATTCCTACCAATAAAAAGTTTAGTGATACACTTACACATAGGGATTTTCTTGGAGCAATACTTAATCTGGGGTTGGACCGTTCTAAAATTGGAGATATCCTAATCAATGAAAATGAAGGGTATTTATTCTGCAGTACTTCCATCAGTTCTTTTATTGCAGATAACTTAAATAAAGTAAAGCACACTGTAGTTTCCTGTTCTCTCATAGAGGCTCAGGACTTTGACTATCGCCCAAATGTCAAGGAACTAACAGGTACTGTTTCCTCCGTTCGGTTGGATAGTATTTTATCTGTAGCATTTCAAACCTCGAGAAGTAGTCTGATTGGGTTAATAGAAGGTGGAAAAGTGTTTGTGAATGGGAAAGAAGTAATATCCAATAGCTATACCTTAAAAGAACAGGATATTGTTTCCGTCCGTGGAATGGGGAAGTTTATATATCAGGGTACTTCTAAAGTAACAAAAAAAGGTAGAATTGGTGTAAAGATATCTTTGTATGTATAACTATAAATAAGGCATATAAACTATGGTATTTTGCCAATGAATTTATTCCTTAGCATAGATAGATGAAAGAAATAAGGAGGATAGCATAACTTCTTCTCATTGAGTTTGCAGTTATGCAATTTTTTTATGAGACAACCGATTACTGTATATTACGAACAAGAACCATCGTATCAGATACTGATACAACCAGATTTTAATGGATTAACAGAAGCGCTTCGATCCATCCAATTGGAAAATCGCCGTTTTATGATTGTATCGGATCAAACAGTCAGTAGCTTCTATTTGGAAGAATGTAGAAAGCACATTCAACCAATTGCCAAAGAAGTATATAAATATGTTTTTCCATCCGGTGAAAAAAATAAAAACCTGGATACAGTAAATGCCTGCTACGAACATTTAATACACCATGCTTTTGATCGGAACGATTGCTTAATTGCGCTTGGAGGTGGTGTCGTAGGCGACTTAACTGGCTTTGTTGCTGCAACTTATCTGAGAGGAGTTCGGTTTATTCAAATTCCCACTACCTTACTCTCTATGGTTGACTCCAGCATCGGCGGTAAAACAGGGGTCGATTTTAAGGCATATAAAAACATGGTAGGAGCATTTCATCAACCCAAGCTTGTTTACATGAATTTAGGTACTTTACAATCGTTACCGGATGCTGAATTTTATTCCGGTATGGGAGAAATTATTAAGCATGGATTAATAAAAGATACTTCCTATTATCAATGGCTCAAACTTCATGTAAATGAGGTAAAGTCCAAGGAATATCATACTCTGGAAGAGATGATTGAACGAAGCTGTTTCATCAAGAAAAATGTAGTAGAAGAGGATCCGAAGGAACTAGGCGACCGTGCATTACTTAACTTTGGTCATACGTTAGGTCATTCCATAGAAAAACTAAAGAATTTCACATTACTTCATGGAGAATGCGTATCGATCGGTATGGCTGCTGCATCTTACCTTTCCATGCAAAGAGGTTATATAACATCAGACGAATATAGGGATATTCTTCGGACAATTCAAAATTATCGTCAACCTATATCAACCGATCAGCTAGATATTGAAGAAGTTCTTCAGGTTTCTAAGCTTGATAAAAAGATGGACTTAGGTCAAATTAAATTTATCTTGCTAGTAAAAATTGGTAAAGCCGTCATAGATAACTCCGTTACGGAGGATGAATTACGACAAGCAGTAAAATCGGTATTACAATAATAAATTAATTGGAGGAAGTATGAAAAAAATTAAACCTTTATTATTCTTTCTAGTCCTAATTTCTTTTGACCAAATATCGAAATACTGGGCCAGAACCACGTTACAAGAAGATGGACCGTTATCTATTATTCCTAATGTTCTTAAGCTTCAATACCATGAAAATGATGGAGCTGTTTGGGGGATTATGAGTGGAAAGGTACCTTTTTTAATTGTACTTACCTTGGTGATTTTATCACTGCTCGTGTATGTATTTCTTAAAATACCTGCTGAGAAAAAGTTCAATGTACTTCGAATAGTATTCGTTTTCATCATGGCTGGTGCAATTGGTAATCTAATTGATCGAGCTCTGATCGGTTATGTAACAGATTTTATTTATTTTGAATTAATTGATTTTCCAATCTTTAATATAGCTGACTGTTATCTTACGGTTACCTGTGTATTGCTATTTCTTCTGGCTGTGTTTTACTATAAAGACGAAGATTTTGCCTTTTTGGATCAGATGTTTCGTAGAATCAAGAAAAAATCCGAGTAATAAGGATATACTTAACGTATTCAAGATACCTAAGAAAGGATTTTAACACCATGGATGATGAAGTATTAGACCAGATGATTGAATTGACGGTAGATGATGAAAATGACGGAAATCGTATTGATAAATTTATATCCCTTCAACAAGAGGATCTCACAAGAACCTATATTCAAAAGTTAATTGAGGATAATAGGGTTCACATGGATGATAAGCCAGTAAAATCAAATACAAAGGTAAAAACAGGGTCCAATATCTTAATTAATTTGCCTGAACCAAAGATTGCGGATATCGTACCTGAAAATATTCCGATTGATATTATCTATGAAGATCAAGATTTCATTATAGTGAATAAGCAGAAAGGCCTAGTAGTTCATCCTGCAGCTGGTCATGAGAGTGGTACTTTGGTCAATGCATTGTTATATCACTGCCAAGGGCAATTGTCAGGTATCAATGGAATCATGCGACCAGGAATTGTGCACCGTATTGATAGAGATACAACCGGTGTCATCGTTGCATGTAAAAATGATAAAGCACATCAGTCGATTGCTGAGCAATTAAAAGCACACAGTATTAATAGAAAATATCAAGCCATTGTATATCAAGCATTTCATGAAAACAATGGAAGGGTAGAAGCACCGATTGGTAGAGATCCTAAGGATCGAAAGAAAATGGGGATTAACCATAAGAATGGAAAATTCGCAGCAACGAATTATATTGTGGTAGAAAATATCAATCAAAAATATGCTCATATTGAATGCTCTTTAGAAACCGGCCGTACCCATCAAATAAGAGTTCATATGGCAAGTATCAGGCATCCGCTTGTTGGAGATACCGTATATGGACCTAACAAGGATCCCTTCCATCTGGAGGGACAGGCTTTACACGCCGGTATCCTTGGTTTTATTCATCCAACCACAGGAAAGTACGTAGAATTTATGTCACCGCTACCCGATTATTTTACAGCTTTACTAGAAAAACTTAGAAGATCATCTTAAGGAGTAATTCCATTGAAGAGAAAATTGATTGATAAATTAATCGAATGGAAGACATCAATAAATAGACAACCCATATTACTATCAGGAGCAAAGGGCGTTGGTAAAACATATTTAGCATATGATTTTGCGAAGTCCTTTTTTCAGGATGTCTTTTACTTAAACTTTGAGCGAGAACCAGCACTTTCGAACTTATTACAAAAGAAATCCCCTGAACAATTTTGGCTTGATCTATATAACCATTTTCATATCGTGGCTAAGAATAGCAATGTAAATGAACGAATCTTAATATTAGATGAAATAAATTATTGTAGAACAATACAGGATTTAACGAATTTATATCAAGATCAAATAAACTTTCCATTTATCATGACTATTATAAGTGAACCAATCAAGGATGTATGTTTTAAAGAGCTGGCCTTCAGTAAACTTACCCTTTATCCAATGGAATTTGATGAATTTTTAAGAGCAACAGGTAATGAATGGTATATTGAAGCGATTAGTAATCATTATGAAGCAAATAAAAAGGTACCTGAAATCGTACATAATGAACTTCTAGCTCTGCATCAGCTTTATCTTCAAATTGGAGGTATGCCTGGTGTTGTAAATGAATATATCAGCTTATCCTCACCCATCAATGTAGCAGAGCAGCAAGGCTTTTTGCTGAACTCATACCATCAGATCATATCTAAAAATACTATGGAAAGTGACGCTTTAAAAATAAATCAAGTTCTTGAAAGTATTCCTCACCAACTTTTAAAAGAAAATAAGAAGTTTCAATATAAATTGATACGAAAAGGCACTACATATTCGATGTATAAAGAGGCGATCGAATTTCTAGAGGACCATAACTACATATTAAGATGCCATAAAATACCGGACGAATATTTAATTCAGACTAATTTAATGAATAGTAATCCATATGATCTTGTAGAAGATTTGAGTCCAAACTTTAAACTCTATTTACCTGATATCGGTTTGCTAACATCTCAAATAGCAGAACAAAAGACATTGGATCTTCAAAACTACATATCCAAAGCAGTTCTTGAAAATTATGTTGCTCAGGTTCTTCATACGAAGGGGTATCCCTTATGGTTTTGGGATTCGAATTCTATGGCAAAAATAGAATTTGTAATACGAAAAGAGGATGTTGTAATCCCCGTTGAATTATTTACTAACGATAATACAAGATCAAAGAGCATTAGTATTCTAAAGCAAAAGATTGATTTTCCATACTCCGTTAAGATATCATCTAAGAATTTTGAGCTTTCCAATCAGGTAAAATACGTTCCCTATTATGCAGTATTCTGCCTCTAACTCTAGATATCGCTTCGAAAATAGTTGACAAATAAAATATCATCATATAGTATAATAATGTAAGCATTTCTACTGTTGTAGATATGTTTTTTACTTTAACAAAGATTTATTCTACAGTTGTAAGATACTTATTTTACTAAACATTCTTAACATTATTTCATACTTGCTACTTGAGACTACATGTAATCAGGTTTAAAGATAAATATCCAAATAAAATTTGTAAATAGCTATTTTGTAGTTTTTTCTACGTATGTAGATTGATTTTATAAGGGGTAAAAGGAGTGTTATTTTATGGTGGAAATACGTCTTCATGAGGGTGAACTAAATATTATGGAATTACTGTGGTCCAACAAAGTTTTAGCGGCCAAGGATATTTCAAAAATTATCAAAGAATATATTGGTTGGGAAAAAAATACGACATACACAGTGATTAATCGTTTGATTGAAAAAGGTGCAATTAAACGGGAAGATCCTGGTTTCCTTTGTAAAGCACTTATTTCCAAACGTACGGTACAGAACATAGAAACAAAAGTATTACTTAATAAATTATATAATGGTTCCTTGAGTTCTTTTTTGACAGAGTATGTGAAAAATCAAGATTTATCCCGTGCTGAAATCATGGAACTGGAACGAATTGTAGGAGAGCAGAAATTCTAAGAATTTCTGCTCTTTTTATTTCTCCTTATCCTCTCATAATATATTTATTGAAAAATCTTTACATAATTTCAATTGAGGATATGGAACTAAATAGACTTAGATGTTATATTTTGGTATAGGTTTATCGTCGAATGGAAGAAATAACTAAATGTAGCCTTAGCAACACATACCCGTATCTGTATGACTTATAATTATGACATAGCTTTTATTAATACAATAATAAGGCAAAAAAATATTAATATAAGGAGGTACATATGATAAGCTTACATAATCTTAATCGGCAACACAATGCAATAAAGGAGGAATTAAACTTCTTGGACACTGAGATTGCGAAAGAAAAACAGGAATTGGATACTTCTGAAATTGCATTTCATATGTCTAAGTTAACTGCTTTGTTTCGAATTCATTTATTAGAGGATGATCTATTTTTATATCCTTATTTACTTAATTGTAAGGATGATGGTGTTATAACTCTCACAAATCTGTATATTCATGAGATGGGAAATATCGTGGATGAGTATACAATTTTCAACTGCAGATATCATATAGAAAAACATATCAATGATAAAATTGAAGAATTTTTAGACGATGCCAAGAAGGTCTTACGTGTATTAAAAGAACGTTTTGAAAGAGAAGAAAAAGAGTTGTATTCAATAGTCAAAACCAGTATTTCGTGAGTTCTTACAGTTCATAATTACATATATTTCGTGACTTACAGATGGTTATCTGATATAGCCATCTGTTTCTTCGAGCTAAATTATGTCATTGAAGGGTATGCTTTGATAAAAAATTGGATTTAAATATATAATTATACTAATTCTATTTAATATTTGATTGACTGTTAAATTATGGTATAATCCAATGATGCCATTACAATGATAACAAGACCTAGAAGTTATTCTCTGTTTGGTATTACAAAAAAAGGATGGTTTCTGGGTGACTAACTTAATTGATCTATCTTTTCTTTAATCTCATATATAAATTACTTGTATATTACTTATTCTCAGCAGTATCACTATCTTTTGTAAGAAACTTCATAGCCAGTTCTTCACGTAATCCAGGATCATTTGTAGTTCCCCGTTCTTTAGCAATTCTATAATATTCACATTTATAATTTACGCGATCAAGAGCCTTTTGAAGGAGTGCAATTTGTCGTTCTGTCTTTTCTTTTTGTTCTATAAATAGTTTATAACGTTTTTCAATGGTAGAATCCCCTTCTTCACACCATTGGAAAAATAGTTTTATATCTTTTAGCTGCATTCCTGTAGTCTTTAAGCATTCAATCATTTTTAAACATTCTATATCTGTTTCTTCAAAAACACGAATATTTCCGGTTGTTCTATTTACTAATGGTAGCAATCCTTCTTTATCATAATATCGTAGAGTCGAAATAGAAATATCGAGCATTTCTGAAACTTCACCAATTGTATATGCCATAATTACCTCCAATAAAATATAAAAAAAAGCAAAAAAACTATTGACCTAAAGTTAGGTTTAGGTTATATGATTGATATCATAATACTTCATGAGCGACAACTTTTCAAGAAAAACAGTTGATCTTATTAGAAAAAACGTCATCCATGGAGAACATGAATATACCCTTTTCGGCTGTATTTACACCTTCTGAATACAAGAAAATTTTAGATCAATTCATATAAGTTATTGGTTAATATCACTCAGAGAGATGCTTAAAAAGTGAATGAATATCAATATATATTTGCAAGAATATAGTTCTTGATGTTTCTGAAAAAGGTGTAAACGGTAAAGAAAAATACGGGATCAAGTTATACTTGACCAAATGATTGTACTAATTTTATATGGAAAGATAATATAAAGATAATAAATTAAAGGAGTGAATGAAAATGATCTTTAAAGATTTCCAAGAGTTAAAAATATCTGCCTTGGGCATGGGAGCGATGCGCCTTCCGGTAATGGACGGAATTTATGCAAACATTGATGAAGTTGAGACAGATAAAATGGTTGCCTATGCAATGGATCACGGAATTAATTACTATGATACAGCCTGGGGATATCACGATGGACAATCCGAGATCTCTATTGGAAAAGCATTAAGTAAATATCCTAGGGATAGTTATTATCTAGCGACAAAATTTCCAGGTTATGATCCTTCCAATTGGGAAAAGGTTTCGGTGATTTTTGAAGATCAACTAAAAAAATGCGGAGTAGAGTATTTTGATTTCTATCTGTTCCACAATGTCTGCGAGATGAATATAGATGCTTATCTGGATCCGAAGTATGGAATTTTTGACTATTTAGTTAAGCAAAAGGAAATCGGACGCATTCATCATCTTGGCTTTTCTGTACATGGAAGATATGATGTCATGAAACGTTTTCTTGAGGTGTATGGACCTATGATGGAATTTTGCCAGATTCAATTGAATTATCTTGACTGGACTTTCCAGGATGCAAAAGCAAAAGTTGAGCTGTCAGAAAAATATCATATACCTGTGTGGGTTATGGAACCACTTCGTGGTGGAAGTCTATGTAAATTATCAGAAGAGGACGAATCCAAGTTAAATGCCTTACGACCGGATGAGAAGATACCTGCATGGGCATTCCGTTTTTTACTTTCTATACCAAGTGTAAAAGTGGTTCTATCTGGAATGTCTAATTACGAACAATTAAAAGAAAACATTGATACTTTTGAGAAAGAAAAAAACCTAACTGAAGAGGAAAGAGAGATCCTTTTAGAAATCGCAGATGGAATGCTGAAAAAGAAAATACTTCCCTGTACCGCTTGCCGGTATTGTACGAGTCATTGTCCAAAAGAACTTAATATTCCATCGCTCTTAGCTTTGTATAATGAACACAGTTATACAGGGGGAGGCTTCCTAGCTCCTATGGCATTAATGGCTTTTCCGGATGAGAAAAAACCTAGTGCTTGTATAGGATGTAGAAGTTGTGAAGAGGTCTGTCCACAGCAGATTAAGATTTCAAAGGCAATGAATGATTTTTCTCTGAAACTAGGTCTGTAAACAATGATAACATTATTTTAGATAAGGATAGTAGATTTTCCTTGAATACATTTCATGTAGATATGATAACTTCGAAAAAGTAGAGTCTTGAAATAAAAGTTCGCAAATCAGGTTTCTTTGACATAAATGTTTGAAAAAGTTATTATTAAAAGTTTTATGAGATATGTGATTTTATCAATCTGTTTACCTTAGAAGCAGTAACCTATCTAGTTGCCAGTTCTTTTGCTTTTGCATAATAAGGTTAAGGATGTTATAATAGTTTATAAATTCCATTGTTTTCAAACGATGACTTAAAATTGAGAGCATTGGATTATAAAATAATGAGGTGACTTTATGCTGTTTCATAACAAATTGAATAAAAAAAATCCTGATAATAAAATTAAGAGCAAAAAGATGATTAAAATGATATTATTAATGTTCCTTATTATGTTCATCTGTACGGTGATTTCTATAATATTTTTCCATATTAAGATGTTTGAATCAAACATTGTCATGATATATCTTCTTGGTATATTTTTGTTCTCTTATTATGCTGAGGATTTTATTTTCAGCTTTACTTCCTCGGTGTGTGCAGTGCTTCTATATAACTTCTTTTTTACGGAGCCCTATTATAATTTAAAAGTTAATAACCCAAGTTATATCATTACCTTTATCGTGATGCTGATCGTCGGTTTTATCACAAATATGCTGACAAATCGTGTGAAATTGGAACGACAGCAAGTGGAGGACAGAGAAAAATATATCTCATCCTTATACTATATCGGAAAAAAGCTATTGGATGTTAAAAGTGAGGAGGAACTGGCTAAGACTTCTGCAGAAGAAATTGCAAACCAGCTGAAAGCTAATGTGAGTGTAAAAATTTATGGTCAGGAGCATGATATGATTTGCAGCTATTTCTGTGGTAAAGATGATTTCACCGGAGAGATCGATCAGGCAGCCTGTAACGAAACATATCAAACTGGTAGTGCTTGTGGTCATGGTACGAATTTATTTTCTGAAGCAATCGCTTATTATAAGCCTATAGTCAGCCAGAGTGGTGTTTTAGGGACTGTTGGTATATCGCTACCGGATAATTCAGTTCTTACGCAGACACAAAGCCGGTTTATTGATGTTATTATTCCTCAGATAGCGGTTGTATTGGATCGTCAGGATTTGGTAAAGAAAGAGCAGAAGGTTCAAATCGAGATGCAGAAAGAGCGACTAAGAGCTGATATGCTCAGGTCCATCTCCCATGATTTCAGGACACCTTTAGCCGGTATTATGGGACTAGCAAGTACAGCCCGTGATAATTACGATAAAATTAACGATGAAGTAAGAAAGAACTTCCTTCAGAGTATCTATGAGGATGCAGATTGGCTGAGTGAAATTGTGGAAAACATTCTACAGACCACGCGTTTTGAAGCAGGTAAAGTTAAGTTGAATCTTGAAGAGGAAGCTGCGGAGGAAATTATAACCGATGCAGTAACACATGTTAAAAAACATGCATTGAATTATAATATTCAAGTAAAGATACCCGAGGAAATAATTCTTATAAAAGTAGATGCTATATTAATCCGTCAGGTTATAGTTAATCTTTTGAATAATGCAATCAACTATTCACCAGAAGGAACAGTGATAACTATTTCTTTATATCGAAAGGAAAAACAGGTTATATTCGAGGTTAAGGATAATGGACCTGGACTTCTTCAAAGTGATCTGGTGGGTTTATTTGACCGTTACCATCAAACTTCTGTGAATCTGCTAAATCGAAAAGGAATGGGGCTTGGATTATCGCTATGCAAGACTATTATTCAGGCACATGGTGGGGACATAACGATTCGCAATTACGAACCCCATGGTGCGGTGGTAACATTTTATATTACAACAGAGGAGGTGTTGCAGGATGGAGCCATTAATTTTAGTCGTTGACGATGAAAAGTCAATCAGAAGCTTTTTACGTATTTCAATTGAGATACAAGGCTATAAATGTATTGATGCCTATGATGGGGCAACGGCGCTTATGCTAGCGGTTTCGAGAAATCCGGATATCATGGTTCTGGATCTTGGATTGCCAGATATGGATGGAATTGAAGTAATAAAGAAATTAAGGACCATCTCACAAATGCCAATCATTATAATATCTGCGAGAGGTCATGACCGGGAAAAGGTAGAAGCACTAGATGCCGGTGCAGATGATTATCTGACAAAACCGTTTAGTGTTCCTGAGTTGTTGGCACGGATACGCGTAATCTTAAGGCATAAATCGAATGTGAACACTCAGAATGAAACTGCTAGCTCTTTATTTAAAATCAAAGACCTAATGATTGATACAGATAAGCACCGTGTCTGGCTGAACAATAATGAGATAAGACTCACGCCGAATGAATATAAAGTATTAGTATTATTAGCACAGCACCAGGGGAAGGTTCTTTCCCATAAGTTCATCGCCGCGAATATCTGGGGAGGAATGCTTCCGAATGATACGCAATCCCTACGTGTATGCATGGGAAATCTACGAAGAAAATTAGGGCAGGATCCGTCTCAGCCCGAATATATCATCACTGAAATCGGTGTCGGCTACAGAATGATAGATGAATAACAAAAGCAGAGAAATACCTTGGCAGTAAAGATATTGCCAGGGTATTTTTTTATCTTATTGGTAATCCTGTGAAGTTCCTTTGATAGAATTTCATATTACTAATAGTACATGAAGAATTTAATGAAAACCTTATACTACTTCTCGAATCCTTACACAAAACTTATATAATTTGATTTAATCTTTTATACATGATATATGAATTGGAGGATTTGATATGAGTGATATGGAATTAGTTACAAATAAACTAGACCTACTTTTAAAGGAAGCTACCAGCAAACTTAAAAAGTATGAATTAAAGGAAGCGTATCAATATATTATGGAAGCTTGCATTACGGATCCAAATGCGGCACAGCCCCATAATCTGCTCGGTATATGGTATGAATTCATAGACAACAACGACCTAGCAAGAAAGCATTACCGGGTAGCATATGTTCTTAATCCTACGTATAAACCCGCTAGTGAAAACCTGGAGCGAGTTAGTACATTGTTCCTTTATAAGAGTATACCGGTAAATTTCGGAGAGGAAACGGATGAAGACATGAATATACCTGGAGGTAGCAAAAGTTAGAAGAAAGAATGGAATGGGAGAAAGCTATGTATATCATTATTATCGGTTGTGGAAGATTTGGTAGTAAATTAGCAAAAGATTTATCCGATGAGGGTAACGATATCTGCGTTATTGACCGTAATGAAAATAAGCTTAATAACTTAGGAAGTGGATTCAACGGTCAGAAAATCAAAGGTATTGAGTTTGACAGCGATAAACTTATGGAAGCCGGTATCAATCAGGCAGACGCCTTAATTGCAGTTACGCCGGATGACAACATAAATATAACAGTATCCATGATTGCAGCAAAAATCTTTCAGGTCCCTAAGATTTTTGCAAGAGTTAACGATCCAGAAAAAAATTATTTTTATAACAAACTCGGGATTAGTACGATTAATCCGATCCAGTATGAGATTGATATGATTAAAAGTAGACTACCGATAAGTAGTATGGATGTAGTTACGTCACTGGATGATAATTATGAAATTATTGATCTGTTGGTGAATAGAGAGAAGAAAGTAACGGTGAGCGAGCTTGAGAATAAGTTTCATTGCATAATATCCGGGCTTTTGAAGGATGGAAAGCTGAGCCTACCGAGGAAGAATGATAGCGTTATGAAGGGAATTCGAATGTATTGTACAGTAGCGGTTAAGGATAAGGGGAAATTAATTAATTATTTATGCAAGGAGAATTTATTATGAAGACTATAATAATCGGCGGCGGTAAAATTGGATATAATCTTTTTAAAACACTGAGGGAAAGAGACTATGAAGTTATTTTAATTGAAAGAGATAAGGATACCTGCTTGAAAATCGCCGAAGACTTTAACGCTGATATCATCTGTGGGGATGGAACGAATCTAGAGGTACTTAAGGATGCAGGAATTGAAAGTGCTGAGATAATCGCAGCAGTAACAGGTGCAGATGAAGAAAATCTTGTGATTTGCCAGATAGCAAAGTTAAGCTTCAATACGAAGAAAACCATTGCTCGGGTTAATAATCCTAAGAATACGGTAATGTTTAAAAATCTTGGTATTGACAATACTGTCTGCAGCACTCAGGTAATAGCTAATCTGATCGAAAATTCATTTGATAAGGAAGATTATCAGATTATTAATACTTTTGAACGGGGAGCTATGATACTGGCGGAGCTAACCATTAAGGAGCACAATCCCTGGAGCAATAAGCCTGTCAGAGATTTGAAACTGCCGAATGAATGCGTACTTGTATCGATATTACGTGGTGATAATGTAATTTATCCAAGAGGAGATTCAATAATTCTGGTTGGTGATAAGGTTGTTATTATAACCAATAAAACAATTCTATCAATTATCGTATCAGATTTATATAATGGGGGTAACAAAAAATGGTTATTAGGAAAGAGGATATAAAAGGAATACTAGATGAAGTTATTATGGTGGGTTTTTATCTCCTTATCCTGTTTATAATATCTTTCATCCTTATGAGGTGATGCTATGGAAATGATGAAATTGCCAAACGCAAAGATTATCAGTTATTATACAGGATACATCGTAATTATTGTTGCAGCATTAATGCTTCTTCCAATTATTACTGCAGCTGTTTTCCAAGAGTGGAATCCGATGCTTGATTTTATAATCAGCTGTGCAATTGCCTTTATTATAGGATTTAGTATGGTATTATTCGGATTTGGAAGAAAGAACAGTAGACCAAGCTTTCAATGGAAACATGGTTTTGTAATTGCTGCTTTTTCATGGATTGTATTAACTATAATCTGCGCAATCCCATACCGCTTAAGTGGGCATACAAATTCATTGCTGGATGCCTGCTTTGATGTTATGAGCGGTTTTACAACAACTGGTCTGGCACTTACCCAGGATTTGGACCATCTGTCGTATGCACTTAACATGTGGAGACATATATTAACCTTTATAGGTGGTCAAGGCATGGTAGTACTCGCCTTGACATTTTTGACGAAAGAAGTCGGAGGAGCCTATAAAATCTATGTCGGTGAAGCTAAAGATATTGAATTGGTTCCCAACGTTAAAGGCACAGCAAAGATTATATGGAAAATTAGTATGGTATACCTCGTGATCGGAACCTTAGCTCTATGGATAATCGGGATACTGATAGGTTTAAAGCCCATATCGGCACTAATGCATGCACTTTTTATGTTTGCTTCCTCCTGGAGCACTGGAGGCTTTGCCCCCAATTCACAGAATATCATGTATTACCATAGTATTTCATATGAAACAGTCTCTATGGTAATATTTATACTTGGTTCCTTTAATTTTGGACTCCACTATGCGATATGGCAGGGGAAGCGTAAGGAATTCATAAAAAATATTGAGATTCAAAGCTTTTTAGCAACGTCATTTGCAGCATGTATGATTGCGCTTTACGAATTGGCTAGATTAAATGTCTACCCGGACGCTGTTGCTGGCTTTCGGAGAGTCCTATTCAACGTACTGTCCGCACATACAACAACTGGCTTTGGCACAGTTTATGCTAGGCAGTTTGCACTGGAATGGGGTGATTTTGGCGTTTTAATCATGATACTAGCCATGTTGATTGGCGGCTCTGCTTGTTCAACTGCAGGAGGTTTCAAAGGGCTAAGAGTAGGAATCGTATTTAAAGGCCTGATTATGGATGTGAAAAAGCTGCTCTCCTCGGAAAGAAGTATGAAGGTTTACAAATTCCATCACATCAAGGACAGGATTCTGGAGGACAGCATTATTAAATCCTCGGCAATCATCATATGTTGCTATATGATTACTTTTACTGTCGGTACAATGATTGGAGCTTTTTATGGTTATCCAATCTCAGCGGCTGCTTTTGAATCCGCATCTGTTACTGGTAATGTCGGGTTATCAATCGGCGTAACTTCACCTTCTATGCCGGCTGTCATGAAGGTGTATTATATTATTACTATGTATTTGGGCAGATTGGAATTCTTATCTATCTTTGCGATGATTGGTTTCTTTATAGGGGGTGTTAAAAGAAAATGCATAAATTTATTAAGACATTAATATTTCTGTTGTTAACGATATCCACCTATCCAGTTGCTGCAAAAGCAGAAGAAGTTACCAAGATCAACGATTTAATTGAGAATGCTAAGGAACTTGACAAGCAGGAGGTTGTAATCCAAGGTGAAGCAATCGGTGAAAGCATGTCTCGTGGAGATTATTTCTGGATCAATGTAAACGATGGAAGTAATGCTATCGGAATATGGATAAGCAAGGAAGAGGTAGATAAAATTTCATTCTATGGCAATTATAAAAATAACGGTGATACAGTAAAATGCATCGGTGAATTTCGCCGTGCCTGCAAAGATCATGGAGGTGAAGCCGACTTTCATGTAAAATCACTTGAGATTGTAGAAAGAGGTCATCCGAAAGATTTACCGATATCCATTCCTAAGACTATTATATCAGCAAATCTCACGATAGCAGCATTGCTCTTGTTCGTGGTTTTCCTAAAAATCAAAGTAAACAGAAGTTAAATCTAAACTTTTTATAGGACTAACCTACCTTTCAAGATATCAATTTTATGAAGGATTTCTTTAGTGATGCAAGACCTGCTTGGATGATAGGAAAACAGCAGATTGATGGCTGATTAATGATAAATGAGCATCATTTTTCTGAAGGAGATATGAATGATCTTCCAGACGCGCTTAGAAGGCTACGATTCTGGAGCTGAATTTTTATTAATGCATTATTTAAAATTAAATATATAATAAGAGCCCCTGATGTTACCAGTTTTGTGTCCGATTACAAACTTGTCGTCGGACACAAAGCTTCCACAAACTATAATTTACAAATCTTCTTTAGAGTTAAGTCAGGAGAATAGAGAGATATTATTAAACCGTAAAAATGCGGTTGATATGTATATTGACGGTGTGAATGTTACCACTATTGAAGAGGAAACACGAATTGATAAAGCTACAATAAACAAATTTGTAGCAAAATGCTGTAAGATAAATCCAATAACAAATGAACTCTAAGGATATGCTGCATTAATTCCTTACTTTCACATAGAAAAATACAAACGTGTATCAAATAGCAGTGGAACCACTTCTGCAGTAGGTTTATTCGAATTACTCTTAGTAAAATACTCTCTATTAGATACGTTCATAGCTGATAATTATTTCGGAAATAAGGAAATAACTTTAGAAAAAATATGAGAGTCACAACCCTACATAATAAATTTCTTTATGAGTGTCGAAATCTAGGTATTCAGGATTACGAGTATCCTTTTAATACTGAATCAAAAGGCTTACGTTCATTAAGACGACTTTATACCATTTCTCATTTGTGGCCGTTTAATTGGTAATTTATATGAACACATTATAAATTATGAGTTAATATAGAATTATCACTAAATTATTATAACCAATCTATAGACTTCAATGTACCAGATTAAGTTGTTGCTAGACAAGATGATTATTATGAAATATTTGAAATAGAATAAAAATAATTTATATTTTCAGTTCTTTAAATGTTTGAATAAATGTAAAATTGTGGTATAATCTTTATATGTCTGTCACAATTGGTGTCAATAGTGAAGTATAGATTATTTATATAACATACGAATAGATTATATTGGAGGGGGTTAATAAATTATGGCTGTTATAACGTGGCATCCTGGAAATGTTCCATCAAATCTTGAAATTAAGCAAGTATACGGAGTTGTATTTACGAAAGACTGTCGTATTCTTTTGCGTA
>JAQZBN010000065.1 GCA_029238935.1 Herbinix sp. | reverse complement strand
TAGACGAAAAATCATAATATGTTAAGTCGAAAAATGGCATTTAGTCCTACACTTATCAAGGTTTGAGTTCATCCGGAATTTACTATTTCATTTAACGAGCAGCTCATAAAGCTTGTAAATCTATAGATACGAATAAAAAAGTAATTGATCTAATAACTCTTCGAAAGACAGCAATGCAACATAAAACCACCGACTATGTAGCAAACCCCTCCTTTGATTTATATAGAAGGAGTTCAAAACATAATGTCGGTGGTTTTATTTTATTTCTTATCATTAGAGCAATCTAGTATTAAATTATAGTCTATCCATTCGTTACGAACAATGAATCTATGCCATGATGATATATACAATAGATACCGGTAAGCTATTATCCTTCTACTAATCCTTCTTTTCCTTAAATACTCCATCTTTATTCTCAATCACCAATTGCCCATAGGCTACCGGACTACGCTCTTCTTCGTTCTCATAGACATAGGCCGTAATAATCGTATCCTCTGCCTCTTCCGAAAAATCTGGCCTCCAGATAACTTCTACTCTTTCGAGGTCCTCTGAAGAAGTCGTTAAAAACCTATTATTCTCTTTCGTAATATATTCGGGAGTTAAATCATCTTCACTCCATTTTAGTAATTGCCCTCCACTTGTTTGCCATTCTATGATAAATTGCTCTGGCAGCTCTTTGATTGGATCTACCGTAATACCAATTCCCCAGTCAGAGGATAGCAAGGAGTACTCCCCTTCACAGCTGATAAAATCATGATCTTTGATCTTTGTGATATCTTCCTTCAGTCCTGTATTAATTACCATGGAATATTCACATTGATTATCACCCCAGGTACATACCACCCGAAATAGCCTTCGCCAAACCTTCTGATAGGTTTCCAAATTAGAACTAAAGAGTAGCGCCATATGCTGAACAAGATCAAAACTAACCTTACTTCGGTCGAGAATCTTAATATCCCTCAACAATTCCATGTCTTTCCCATACATAAATCCACCATTCTCATCTAGGATAGCATCGTATACTTGTATGGTATCGGGGATGTGATTTCCAAAATCTAATACTACCTCCGGGCTAATCTCATCATAAACTATACTGTTAAGTACATAGGTCGGTAGAAAGCTGTCCGTCTGTTCCAGCACCTTCATGGAGTGATATTCACTATTATCTTTGCCATCCCAAGATATCTTCTGTGTGATATAATCCATCCTTCTTCCACGAATGGACATGATAATTTCAGGAGGTTCTTTCGGATATTCCTTATCCATGGTTGTTAGTATATCCTGATCATACCATTGCCCCCACTCATCAAACGGAAAATCCTCCATGGATTCAAGGGTTAATTTTAAGCCATCGGTTTTTATAGTACCATACACTGTTCCATCCGCTTTTAGCTTCACCGTATGGTCATCGATTTTCACAAACTCTAATTCAGCATATCCATTCTTGGGAACAAGACAGTTATAATATTTTCGATGAATGATCTTCGTGAGTGAACTAAAGTAGATGGGATTACTGAAGGAATAAGCCGACATTTCAATGCGATAGATCCCGGAGCCCCAACCGAATAAATCTAGTAATTCATATTCACCATCCTCATCAATATCAGCCACACAGGTGTTATTCAGATCACTATATAAGAACATAGCGGAATTATTGCATACCAAAAAATAACCGGCTATTCCCTCCTCACTGACCACTTCATATGCCTGTAGCTTCATTTTATCATAAGCATCTGGAATAAAGATTTCTACCAAACCTGCTTGGAATGCTTTCGTAGGCATTATCGTACCATCATCTACTAACTCCTTAATCTGAGGATCCAATACAGAATGGGCCTTTTTGGTAGTCATAGCATCTTCTCTGGCGAATAAATCTTCCTTCGTTATTCCTTCCTCTAGTCGCAGGAAGATACTATTGGCAGGAACATCCTTCTTATTCGTTAGATATAAAATCAGTTGCAGCAACTGATCATTCTTCACGAATAGATATTCATTGGTTCCTTCGGGTAACTCTGCAAGCTGCTCCCCATCGATTGAGTTTATATCCTCCTCGATTGTATCTGTACCATCATAGATTTTCCATCCCTCATTCTGTAAGGTTTCAAAATACCCGGTGGTATTCTCGTATCTGATGTTCTTAAATAGAACCCCAGATTCCCAATCAATGGAATACTCCGACAACGGCAGCGGGATATCCTTCTTCAATAAGCTCTCACCCGGTTGATTATTGATTGCAAGCACGGGGTCTTCTATTAATTTCTTCTGACTATTCAGAGAATTCTTGGCGATGGAGCTTAGCCCAGTATCCATATAATGCGTGCTTTCCTCACCAACCGGATTGTTCGTAGAAACCCTTTGCCCACAGCCGGTACAGAATATCATTACGCCTAGGATTAAACTAAATGCTAAATGCTTTTTCATATCACACCTCCTCTTCTTAACTCACCCCATTGGTTAATAATAAATATGCTATGAACATACTCATCCCCACAAACATAATGGTGGATAGGATGGATAATCTCTTATATGTTAGCACCTTCTGTATCCTGATTTTAATCAGACTGCTGCCAAAAGCAGAGGCAAGAAGGGATTGATCCCCTGTTCCATAGATGAATAATGCTTCTGCATAACGCTTTCGCTCCATCTTACTGAGATCCTTTACTATCTTTTCATCACACGCTAATTCACAGTCTTTTGTTAAGCATTGTAAGAAAATCCATACCAGCGGATTGAACCAATGAATACAGGCAGCAATAATTCCAAGAAGTCTCCATAGATTATCCCGTCTTCGAATATGAACATATTCATGGTCTAATACATAAGGAATATAGATCTCCTCCATGTTTTGAGGAAGTACAATCTTGGGTCTGAACAATCCATATACCGTAGGTGTGGATACCATGGCACTAACATAGATATTGTCTGTCTTCGTAAGATAACTATTTTTATATATATGACTATTGCGATTCATATAACTAGTATAATTCACACGACTACTCTGCTTCATATAGTATTGGTCTCTCATTGGTAAAGCAGTACTTAATTCTTTCTTTGCCCGAAGATACCACAAGAACACGATCAGTAATAAAATAATTGTCCCCATGATCCACACGACAGAGCCTATCTTATAAAAACCCTCTAAAACAGTTGTTTTATACGTAATTGGGTTATAATCCGTCACCGTTTTCATCACGTTGGAGTAAGTAAATGTTTCACCTTCGGAGAGTATAATCGTCCTTACAAAGGAATGATCTACGGCTCGGTCGATAAGGCTAAGAAGCGAATATTGACTTGATATTCCAACAGGGCATAGCAAACGAAGCAATACCGTACCCCAGAGTACATATACTGCAAATTTTGGTATACCTCTGACCAGTCGAAGCCCCATCAAAAGAAGGCCAAACAAAGCCGCTACGAGACTCATATTCAATACCCAATAAAAGATTTGATGCAGCACCTTATTCACCACTCTTATCAATTAGTCGTTTTAATTCATCCATCTCTTCCTTGGTCAGCTTCTCATTCTGGAGAAATGCTGCAAAGAACATCTTCTTTGATCCGTTGTATAATTTATCGATTAGTGTATTCGTCTCTGCTCTTTGTATCTCTGTCTTTTTAATCAGAGAGATGCAAACAAAATTCGGTTCCTTCCGTTCTACAATTTGCTTATCAATTAACTTCTTTATAATGGTATACGTAGTATTTTTATTCCACCCTATAGATGACATTAGAATTTGGCTGATTTCCTTGGCTGTAATCGGTTCTCTCTCCCAGATGATATCCATTACCTTTAGTTCACTGTCAAATAACTTTTCCATGTTAGTTTCCCTTCCAGACTATAGCTATAGTATAGACTATAATTTATACTATAGCTATAGTCTGGATTTGTCAACCAAAATATGTATATTATGATAAAAATCTATTCTAATGATAATAACATTACTTGAGACGTTCCTTATCTCTATAATAAACATGTGCTTTAATACACAATAATCAGAATACCTCCTATATCCTATATCCTATATCAGCTTCTAAGATTTCACCTTCAAACAAAAAAGAGAGGAACATCAACTCTGTCCCTCTCTAGCAATTATCAAATCTTACACCTCTTTAGCTCACATCAACGAAACCGTCCTTTACATACGTTGAAATAAGTCTCATTTACCCAATTTATCCACAGACCTTACGTAAATATTGGGTAATTATCCACGGTATTATATAATTTCAACATACATCTGTTATTCCTTAGCGATATTCACTCTTTATTTTAATATCACTGAACTCAACATATATTCTGCCATCTTGATTAAATCCAGCTCTTCTGCATCCGATACCTTGCATTCAATCTTATAATTATCGATATAGAAAGAATAGATAGCCTGTTTCATCGTTATTTCTTTTGACTTGGCTGTATATCCGGTCTTATAGATATTTAAGACTTTTGTGGTGAAATCCTCGGCTTTCCAATCAGTTACCTCATAGCTCTTACCCAATGCAGCTTTGATCGCATCTTCCGTAATTGTTTTACTGAATTCTTTCTTCGCTTCACTGTATTTGGGTGCCTTTTTATCCGTCTTCGTCACCTGAAAACTGATGTAGGAATTCTTCGTTGCAGCGGTTGGTGCAAAGATAATACTATAGCTGTCTTCGGTAGGGTACTCGATATTATAATTCCAATCCACCGGAACAACAATATTAATATTCTCTATGGTAAATTCAATCGGGTTGTAAGGTGCATCTTTAAGATATGGGTTCACCGGTTCCTTCACGGTGACCTTACAAGTTAGTTTTTTACCGGAAACCTCTGCCGTTATCACTGCTTCGCCTACTGCCTTTGCCGTTACTTTTCCTTTGCTTGATACAGTTGCAACCGACTTTTTATTGGATGTCCAGGTTATCTTCTTCGTAGTTCCTGACACCTTCAATGTTTTTGTTTTACCTACCTCTAGAGTCAAGGATTTATAACTAATTTTTAAGGAAGCAGCTTCCGCTATGACTACACTGCCTGTAATGGGAAGTATCGATGGTGTTAGTAACGCGATGACACAAATACAAAGATATACTAATCTTCT
This sequence comes from Herbinix sp., assembly GCA_029238935.1. GTDB lineage: Bacteria > Bacillota > Clostridia > Lachnospirales > Lachnospiraceae > Mobilitalea. Next base: position 18,438 of record JAQZBN010000065.1, on the reverse strand, counting down.
CAGCTTGTTCATAGGTTTTCCTCCTATCGGAAATACATTACATCATTTGGGCAAACTGTACCTTTACACCATTTGGGTCCTGCGCAAAAAAGAACTTAGTATGAGGATTTGGGGAAATCATACCACTCAGAACAGGTACACCTTTTTCCTGAAGTAAAGCATGCATTTCATCTACTGATTCTACCTGAAAACCTAAGGAGATATCTTTGCCATAGGATAAATCTACTTTATTTGCATCACAGATCAACTCGATCTCCGTATCTCCTTCTCCTAAGAAAGTAATCTCCATTCCGGGACCTGCTGCAAATCTTCTTTTCTCCTCTAAACCAACGATTTCCTTGTAAAACTTTAAAGATTCCTCCATGTTTTTTACATAGATGGTGCACCAGCAAAATTTCATATGTTTTTCCTCCTATAATTTATAGAATATAATCAATATCGAACAATGATTTAAATTAATTACTAACCATATTCTAGCATTCTTGTTTCAAAATAACAATACTCTTATCTTGTCATGATTATCCTAATTTCCATGTATATATATAGTAATAACTCAAATAATATTAACAGTCTGATCCAAAAAATATACATGTTTGAGGGGAGAAACTATGTTTACACCAAAAAGAATTTTAATTGAGAAAAATGCGCTGGATTATGAATCCGGAAAACAGATTTTTAATTATTTTAAAGATAATGAAAATGTTGAAATCATCCATTTAAATAAAAACAGAATCAAAGAAAACATACCGGGAGATACACTTTATGATCTATATCGAGAGGGTAAAAGTACCTTGGTCGTTGGTGTTAAAAAAGGAATGAAATTTCAATCCTGTAAACCCTCGGCTCATTATCAGCTGCCATTACTTTCCGGCTGTATCGGACAATGTGAATACTGTTACCTCAATACGAACTTAGGCGATAAACCTTATATGAGGGTAAATGTTAATGTAGAGGAAATCCTATCCCAAGCATCTAAATATATTGAGGACCGAGATCCCGAAGTCACGATATTTGAGGGTTCTGCCACCTCCGACCCTATCCCTGTGGAACCTTACTCCAATGTACTAAAACAAACCATTCAGTTTTTTAGTAAAAACGAGAAAGGACGCTTTCGCTTCGTTACAAAGTATAATGATGTAGATACGCTGCTCGATGCTGACCATGGCGGAAAAACAGAAATCAGATTCACACTAAATACCAATAAAGTAATCAAGGAATATGAAAACCGTACCCCTTCTCTGGAAAAAAGACTTGAAGCCTGTAAAAAGGTCATTGAGGCTGGGTATCCCACTGGCTTTATTATTGCACCGGTATTTCTCTACGATGGCTGGAAGGAAGACTACAAAAATCTACTCACAAACTTAAATCGAAATCTTCCTGAAAAGCTTAAGCATCCCGTCACCTTTGAAGTCATCTCACACCGATACACCACCCGGGCTAAAAATGTTATCATGGAAGTATTTCCTGATACTCAATTACCCATGAAAGACGAAGAACGCACTTATAAATACGGGCAATTTGGCTACGGTAAGTTCGTATACACCAAAGAAGAATTAGGAGAGATCGCTGATTTCTTTAACACTCAAATTGAAAATATCTTCGATAATAAAGTAATCAAATACATTATATAAGTTAAAAGGACTGTCGTAAAATCGGTTAAAAAACCTGAGACAGTCCTTCTATTGTATCTATTACAATTCACCTATAATTTGAAATATAGAACGTTGCAGTACACACCCACCTATCATCTTTTTCATGTTTATGAATTTGTAAGAGAAATTTAGATTTTAACTAAGCTTAACCATCATTATAGGTTTACTGTACATCGTTAAGAATTTTCAAATACCTCCTATATAACTTTGTAGGTGAGCCGGCGAAACCCACATTCATTTTTACATAGGATTTTTTTACAAAGTAACGATATTTTCATTGTTAAGAATGCCAGTAATCATGTTTCCCTGGGTGTAACTATAAAATAAGAGCCGACACCTGTGATTTCACTCACGGTTATCGGCTCTGCGTCTTAGCGTCTGGCTCTTTGATAACTGATACATTCCGTTGTTTTACATTAATGATAGTTTCCTGTTTACACTTGGGACAAAATAACGGGAAGTTTTCAAGTACCGTATTTTCACGTATCTTGACCCGTGTTTTGCTGCTACAGACTGGGCATAAAATCCATTCTTCCAAAACCTTTACCATCCCTTTCCATTATATATTATTGAACACTATGATTAAACTCTAGTATGCATTAAGCTGCTTTCCGCTTGTATGTGCGCATTGCAAATAGATATGAGACGATCAGGATTCCTAAACACCACGCCAGTGCAATCCAAATATCATTTCCAACAGGTTGCTCAGATAAAAGTGCACGGATGGCTTCCACGATTGAAGTCACTGGCTGGTTTTCAGCAAAAACACGTACGACTGTAGGCATCGTCTCAGTGGGTACAAATGCCGAACTGATAAATGGGAGGAAGATTAACGGGTAAGCAAAAGCGCCTGCACCATCTACCGATTTTGCAGATAATCCGGCATTTGCCGCAACCCATGTCAAAGCTAGTGTAAACAATGCGAGTATACCGGCTACAGCGAGCCATGACAGTACTCCTGCCGAAGAGCGAAAGCCCATCAAGAGTGCTACTAATATGATTACAACCACTGATATTGCATTGGATACCAAGGAGGTCAACACATGTCCCCACAGCGCTGCAGAACGCGCAATCGGCATAGAGTGGAAGCGTTCGAAGATACCTCTTTGCATATCCATAAACAGACGATAAGCCGTATAGGATATACCGCTTGCTATCGCCATCAGTAGAATTCCGGGTAACAGGTAATTTACATAGTTATCTGTGTTCGTTTGAATTGCGCCGCCGAATACATAGACAAAAAGCAGCATCATAGCGATCGGTGTGATGGTGACCGTGATAATGGTATCCATACTGCGGAATATATGGCGCATGGAGCGTCCCAGCATAACACCCATATCACTGAACATATGTCTCTTTACGGTTTCCATTTATTTATCCTCCTTCTTGCCGATGATTGCGAGGAATATGTCCTCCAAACTCGGCTGCTTTTCAATATATTCTACCTTGGCAGGCGGGAACAATTTTTTCAGATCTGCGAGCGTGCCGGAGGTTATTATCTTTCCCCCATGCAAAATAGCAATTTGATCTGCAAGCTGCTCGGCTTCCTCTAAATACTGTGTGGTCAAGAATACCGTAGTACCGCTTTTCGTTAGCTCTTTGACCGTCTTCCAAACCTCGATACGTCCTTCGGGGTCAAGCCCTGTAGTTGGCTCGTCGAGGAAGATAAGCTGCGGTTTTCCGATCAAACTCATAGCGATGTCAAGTCTGCGACGCATTCCGCCCGAATAAGTAGAAACTCTTCGGTCAGCGGCCTCGGTCAGACCAAAACGTATCAACAGCTCTTCAGCAACCTGACGAGGATTTGTGAGGTGTCGCAGCTTGGCGATCATAATGAGATTTTCCCGCCCGGTCAATATTTCGTCCACTGCGGCAAATTGCCCTGTCAGGCTGATCGTCTGCCGTACGTGGTCGGGCTTTGATGCGAGATCATATCCGTTGATAACGGCGGTACCTCCGTCAGCCTTTTGCAATGTGGTGAGAATTTTAACAATCGTAGTCTTGCCCGCGCCGTTGGAACCTAGAAGGGCGAAAATCTCACCCCTCTTTACTTCAAAGTTGACGCCCTTTAGCACTTCTGTGTTCTTGAATGATTTTCTCAGACCTTTCACTTCAATTACTTTTTCCATCCCGAAATCCCCCTTTTACTTTGATTTATCGATCGATTTTTTTATTGCCTTATTCACTTCTTGGTTTGCATATTCCTGATAGATGTCAGCGTAAGTTTTTGAATCCCCAATTAGGTCGTCACAGAAAGCTGCTACATCGTTGCCAGTTACTTCGAGTACGCCTTTCCCCGAGGCAGCACCTTCTTCAAAGAGATCAACAATCCCCGAAAGCAAATCCGTTCCTTCGGTGATTTCTACCGGGCCGACCTTAAAGAGATATTTTTGAATCTCTTTATAAACAATTTGATAATCCTGTGGGAGTGCTTTGACACGGGCCATGTGCGCTCTCCACTCTTTTTTACCTTCGATCATATCTTGTATACTCATGTTAGTTATCCTCCTATTTACCTAATTTTTTAGCGATATTATTGTTAAGTTGCTCCCGCCACTTGTCCCGATAAGACTTTGCTCCTTCTTCACCGACCAGCGCTAAGCAGAAACCTTTGATATCGTCTCCCAAAACCTCTTGGATACTCTGACCGTCCGCCGCCGTTTCTTCCAGCAAACTAAGCACACCGTCAAGAATTGGGGTGAGATTGCGGCCGGTGAAATCTCCATGTGACCAAAGATTGGTTTTTACCTTTTCCCACGCTGCTTGGTAGTCAGCTGGTAGTTTCTTAGCTCGTTCTTCAAAAGATTTGTATTCTTTCGTCATGTCGCTTCCTGTTATTCTTTCCCAAAAATTCATCATTTTCTCTCCTTTAACTCGTTCATTTTTGATGATACAAACTCCCACTTTTCCCAGAATTTCCGTAGTTCGTTGCGCCCTGCATCGTTGAGCATATAAAACTTACGGGGCGGTCCCATATCGGATGGTTTTTTTTCTATATCCACGAGTTTATTCTTCTCTAGCCGCACTAAAATGGTGTAAACCGTTCCTTCTACTACATCCGCGAAGCCGAGTGCATTCAGCCGCCTTGTGATTTCATAACCGTAGGTTTCTCCACGGCTTATAATATCAAGGACACAGCCTTCCAGTACACCTTTGAGCATTTCTGTTAGGTTTTCCAGTATAATCACCTCCACACTATTCTGTATGACTGATATTCAGTATTACTTACTACTGGTATATAGTAACACGTAGTAGTCAGTATGTCAATAGTGTTAATTCTATTTTTTAATAATTTTATTAAACTCTTTCTAATGGTAGACAATATGAGAATGGTCACAGTTGTTGATTTGTATGAACAACTGTGGTAATCAAGCTTGATCTTTAACCCTCCGCTCTCTATTATCTCTTCATCTATAAGCATAATACAGTCTGGGTTAATAAAAAAACATAGCATGCAGACTTCCAAGAGTGGCGAATTAATTCAATCCTTTCAGTTTCTATCAGAGGCTATTTAAAGTTCGAGCAGATAAAACTCACTGTTTTCTCGAACAAAGTTCGAAGTATGAGTTTTTAATTCTACCCTACTTATAGATTAACCCTAAAGAAAATAAAAGCAGTGAAGCGAAGCCACAATTAAGCCTACATGCTATGGTTAACACTGTGAAAGCTGATTTTATTAGTTATTGAAAATTATTAGTCATTTACATTTATAATCATCAAACAATTAATGAGAAAAATTGCAATTAAATCAAATTATTCATCAATCAAATTATTCTATCAACTACTTTAATCCCATCTTCAATCTCTTATTGAGAATATGGGCTTCAATCTCCTTCGCCACCTGAACAGGATCGTCTCCTAAAGCAACTTTACCTCCGGTGATACCTTCCACATCTTCGGTAACCAGTTTAACAAGCTTCGGTGCGCCGGTAATAAAAGGAGTCGGTGATAGATGGGTATAGGCACCATATGCTACCGCAAAGATACCATCGATGGTAGCTTTTTGCTCCATCCATTCCGGAGCGGTAACAGCGATTGGAAGATCTGAGATATCAACATCCAGATGGTCTGCAAGAGCAGTTACCAGCATAGAAATACGTCCCGTATCGGTACAGGTACCAAAGCTTAATACCGGTGGAATTCCTAATGCCTTACATACTCCCTGTAAGCCTTCTCCTGCTTGAGAAATTGCATCCAAATTACACATACCTGCTACTTCTAAGCCATGATTTCCACAACCGCCGGCTACAACAAGGATATCACGTGCAATTAATTGTTTGGTAAGATTAACGGTATTCCAGTCGTGGGGACCATTCCGCAGGGTTGCACAGTTTGCTAAGGCTACTACCCCTTTGATTTGTCCCTTTGCGATTACATCCACAAGAACATTTAAGTCATTACCAATGGCTTTTAGAACAGCTTCGGTAGAAAATCCCGCAATCGCCTTTGTAACCTTATTTGGAACCATCGGTTTAATATTGCCATGTCTCTTCTTAAAATTTTCAATGGCAATATCAATACAGTTCTCTGCCATCTCTTCTGCTTTGGCAGGATAATAAGGCATTGCATGCTCCAGACCGGGAACACCGATGATCGTACTGACACTGACTAAGGCCACCTGATATTTTTCTGCATATTGATCAATGGCAGGCGGTGAGCAGTTTTCTTCCATAACTAGAGCATCCACGGTACCGGTTGCAAGGAATGGTTCAATCGCAAGCCAGTTACCCATTAGTCCGACGAATACATCATCTACTTCAAATCGCTGCAGCATTTCCTGACCGGTTTCAATGGAGCCTACGATATGAATGCCCTTCGCTCCTGCTTTTCTTGCCATCTCCTGATATTTTTCTTGTTTCGCTTTTTGAAGAGTAGCAACCCCAATCCAAGGTTGATGACCATTAAATGCGATATTTACATAATCCGGATCCATGATACCCATATCTACATCAACTTCATGAGGTGTCGGTGTTCCAAATAGAATATCCTGTGCCATTTCAAGACCGATCTGGGCAGTATAAATCGTCGATACACCCAAACGAAGTGCTTTCTTTGCTAAAGATACATAGTCACCATCTACATTGGTAAGACAACTGGCAATGCTGTTTTCCACTTCATGCTGAATACCGGAGGGATATAAGTGCAAATCTCTCCATAATTGCTTTCTTTTCTTCGGAGCAAAAGCTTCAACCATAATGCTTTCCTGATCCGGATTGATTTTCATCTCATGATCCAATAAATCTGCCAATTGAATCGCCATTTGATTGGTATCCTGGTTTGTATCGATACCTGTTTTCTCACACATCCATTTTAATTTATCAATATCCGTAATTTGAAAGGTTGTTTTCCCTTCTCCGGTTGCTTTTAAGGTACGAAAAGCCTCGTAAGCATGATGAGCATAGGTTGCAGCACCCATGATATTACGCATTAATAAATTACGCATCGCCATGGCATCGGGGCCAATACCGCAAACACCTTTATCTGCTCCCTCTAACTTATCACTAATACGACAGGGACCTTGGGTACATAACTGGCAGCTTAAGCCTTGTAGACAATATTTGCACCGGATTTTCTCCTGAACCTCCCAACGGGAGAATACACTGGATAGACCGTCATCACGAATTCTTTTTAACATTTCTTCTACGGAATCGTGATAGCTGACCCGTCCTTCCATTCTTTCCAAAACCGTTTCTGACATAGGAAACCTCCAACCATATGATTATTTTTCGCTAGTTAATATGTCCACTTCCAGAAAATAAATACCTTATAATCCAGTGTTTTCATATTGTTTTGATATAGTATTCATAAAGTTCACAATGATATTTACCAATATGGCACATCTTATTTTTTATCCATGACGATTTCTTTTCCGTAAGCTGCCATAGAGAATATACGTTCCGCCTCATCCAAAGGTAGTCCCTTAAAGGTCATATTCTTCGTTTCGGTTTCCCCTATCTTATCCTTCCATAAACGATAGAGATAATGAATTCCCTGTGGTAAATAACCTAACAGTCTGGCACCTACGGTATCTGCTGCCACAGGATCTGTGGAGGCAATGATGAGGCCATCAGTATTTACTGCAACTCCGTTATTGGGTCCTGTTCCTATCATGGTTTTATCGGCACTGATAATTGCCAGATCAATCGGAATTTTCTTCGCCATAGCGATAATAAATCCGTGCAGATCATCATGAATGCCAAGGTCCTTTTTCGGAAATCCATGAATTTCTCCAGGCGGCCATCCAAGAGCAACATTTTTAATAGAAGCAGTAATGGTTGCCTCTTCATGCTGTTTCAACTGGCAAAAACTGATTAAGACATCCATCTCCCCAAGCAGTTGGTTTATCTTCGTTGAGGGAACTTCTTTATGATCCAGCTCCAAGTCCATATAAGGTCCGTAATTTAAGTCAACAAATTCTGCTTGTTCCTCTTCAATGATCTTTTGATAGCCAACCTTATTCATGATATCCTTGGTATCACCACCGCCCGAACCGGTTGCAATGATGATTTTACCGGGATGAAATCTTTTCACATAACGAATGATTTCCCCTAAAGTATTTGGTCCCACAACGGAAGCTGTTTCAGGAGACTTTGGTGTAACCCAGTTTGGTGTAATCACCACAATGTCACCTTCATGAATAATCTGTCCCACCGGTAATTGGTCCAGTGCTTCCACCACGGATTGTTGTTCGCTATTTTTTCGCGCAATACTGACAATCGGTTCTTTTATTTTTCTATCTCTCATCTTAAAATCCCTCCTTTTGCTACCATTATTTATTCCCAAGAAAAGTTTTGATATGCGTAATTTGGGAAAGCACACTGCTACTTTCGTATCATATAATGCAACATATCCACTTTCAGGATATATTCTCATTCATTTTTCTAAAAAGGAGGTCTCTTTATGGTATTAACACCGTTGCATTATTTATATATTATCATGGTCGTAATCATCCTTGGATTTATGCTGATGAAAAAAGAAATCGTGGTACCATGTATCGTCGGTATCTTCGCAATGGGCTTACTTGCGTCGGGTAGTATTGTGAACGCAGTTCAAACGATATTTAACACCATTATTTATGCCGGAAATGAATTCTGGGGTATTATCGTTATCATATCGCTGGTTGTTGCAATGTCAAAAGCTTTGCAGGAGATTGGAGCCGATGTCTTATTCATGTCACCGATTAAGAAGGTCATGATTAACAGAACATGGGCTTTTTTTGCAATCGGACTTACAATGTTAATGATCTCTTGGTTAGTATGGCCCAGCCCTGCGGTTCCCCTCGTGGGTGCTGTACTTCTTCCTGCTGCCTTAAAGGTTGGACTTCCTGCAATTTATGCTGCAGTTGCTATGAATTTATTTGGTCATGGAATTGCTTTGTCCAGCGACTTCTTTATTCAAGGAGCACCAGCAATAACTGCTAAGGGAGCATCTTTAACAACACCGGAAATTACAAAAGCATCCCTTCCACTCTGGTTAACAATGTCGATTGTCACCGTAACGGTTGCATTTATGATGATGAAAAAAGATTTGAAAAAATATCCCCCAGTTATGGATAACAATAGTTCGAGAGCCACTTCTGCCGTTGCAGTGAAAAAACGTATTCCTGCCATGATCATTGCAATATTAATTCCGATAGCTTTTGCTCTGGATATTGCTGCGATGCTTCATTTTGATCTGGCTGGTGGCGATGCTACCGCATTGGTTGGCGGAACTGCTATCTTTCTTATGCTTCTTACCGCTTTCGTAAACTACAAACCAAGGGATGCCTTTGAGAAGACGATCGATTATATTAGAGATGGCTTCGGCTTTGGTATAAAAGTATTTGCTCCTGTTATCTTCATTGGTGGTTTCTTCTTCCTCGGCAATCAGGGCGGAGCACAGGCAGTATTTGGTGAAGGTGCTCCCGGAATCCTAAGTGATATTAGTATCTTCTTATCCGAACATGTCCAGATGTCCAAAGCATCTACCATATTAACGCAATCAGCTGTAGCGGTTATAACAGGTCTTGATGGTTCCGGTTTCTCCGGTCTTCCCATTGTTGGTTCCTTAGCCTATACGTTCTCGAATTTAATTACCATCAATACCGCCGGACTTGCAGCTTTGGGTCAGATTATTACCGTATGGGTTGATGGCGGTACCATAATCCCATGGGCTGTTATTCCGGTTGCAGCAATCTGTGGTGTCAGTTCCGCAGAATTGGCTAGAAAGAACCTAATCCCAGTGTTGTGTGGAATTGGAGCTACCATAGTAGTAGCTTTTCTTATCTTATAGATTTACCATCCGATCATAAATTTCCCAGGAATAGTATGAAGTTTACTTCTAGATGAATTGGTAACCTAAATTAATATTTCACTAAATAATGAAGGCTGCACACCACATCCATATTGTAGTGTTGCAGCCTTATTATTATTTCATAAATATAGATTTTCGATCTGGATCCGGTTGATCCGAACTAAGGTGAATTATCATTTCCTCTACCGCAGATAGCAAAGCAATCGCTAGTAGGGGATATAATAAAAATATATGCTTCTTCCATAATAGCAAAAGCGGTGCAAGGAAGATACACAAACCGGATAATTTGTTTCCCCACGTATGAATACTTAAGAAAGTGTGATATTTAATCGCTGCTATAACAACACTTATCATCCGAATCGTGGCTATGATAAGGATGTATGGATAAAATCGCAGCAAATCTTTGCCCAAGATAAGGATCATACAAACCATGATCATACCAAACATCATAATGTCAGCAGCCGAATCAAGCTTTGCTCCTAATTTACTTTGAGCCTTCAGCTTTCTTGCAAGATAACCATCCAAGGCATCACTAAACCCACAGAGCAAATAGATGATAGCAAAAACTGTTATATTGCTTCTCACCATAAGTAAAGTGATTGATAAGATAATTCTGCACATGGTAATAACATTAGGTATTAATTTCATAAACTTCCTCACATAACGTTCTCTTTCGTAAATGAATATCTTCCAATTTCATTGTAATTAGTCATTCGATAAATCACTACGGATGTTTTTCATTATATAATTGCCACGATAATCGATAACCCCTGTATAATTGCCTCGGTTGATCTGTATGAAATTCTCATCATAACTAGTGATTCCCTCCGGATAAGCTGACTGATAGAGTATATTTCCATCCTGACCAAGAATAATATATTTATTTTGATCCGTTGAATTTCCATAGGAAACCAGTAAGATCCGATCTGATACATCATTCTCTCCAAATTGTAACAAATAGTATTTACTAGGAATCTCCGTTATTAATGTACTTCCTTTATAAATTCTTGTTCTATTATCTAAAGATTGCTCCGATACAATAGCCAAGTCTCCAAATATATATTGAACTACAGCATCTTCCCAGTCCTTCACATCTATCGTATAGGCTTCCCCATTGGGGTATGGGTAGATTCTTAATAATTGGTCCTCCTGGCTGTAGAGAACTTGTGCGTGGGATGGATCACTATTTGCTGACCAGTAATTCATCTGTACATAATTATCATAGGTCTTACCCTCTTTATCCTTAATAATTTCTCCATTCTTATCATAAAAGGTACCGATCGGTTCTAAATAGCTGGTGTATTCAGCATCCGAGAACACATCAAGTAGTACTTCATAAAAAGAATTCGCACTAAGCATTTTTTTCTTAGCAATTATTTTTAAATCCTGATTTAGTACCATTGCCTCGCCGTTATATTCCACTGCCAACAAATCGGACTTATCATTATAACTTCCAAGTATAAAACCATCATCAGGGCTATCTTGATAATTAAAATGATCTAAAAACATCTTCTTTGAGAAACGTTCTGTTCCATCATCATAATATAATGCGTTATAGTCTCGAACAAATTGCTTGATCGGATGAAAACTCTCATCAAAGATCGTATACACTTCTTCATTATCCTCAAGGGAGTATTCATTCATCCAGTAATAAATACCTCGTTTTGTTATTGTAAAGCCTTCTCCATATTGAAAGCCCTCCACAAGAACATTACCTAGACGATCCACCACTTGATTCTCACCATCGCGGTTCACAATATAATATTCCTTCTCTTCATCTAGAAAAGATAAGGCTTCATACACCGGAGGTAAAATATAATCCATCTCTTCCAAATTATATCGTCCATAACGCATGGAGAAAGAACCATCCTCCTGGGCCAAGGCGGTTCCTAAGGTTATCACCGTATCACCGGGTACCTGACCAACATCTCCGGCCACGTAAGCATTCTGGAACAATTTTAGTTGGTTCCAGTGGTCATCATATATCGTAACATCTCCTCGCAGCATTCCGTCTTGCGTAACATAGGATGCGGTTATATATTTATTCTCCTCCGGTAGGAAGGTTGTAATTGTATCCTGACCCGTCTTAACCTGGTCAGAAAACTCCATATCTACCGGTACATAACCAAGATCTTTTACTAAGGATTGCCCTTCCTCTCCGGTTAACCAGTCATATATTTTGTGAGCATTGGAGTTAACTGGCTCATCCTCCCGAATAACAGCATAGAAGTCATTTACATAAGGATATGATTTATCATAAATGGTTTCCAGAGAAGGTTCTACTCCATCCACCTTCATAAATTTTAACTCCGGTAACTGATACATATTCTGAGCATAGTAAAATACGGAATAACCCAATGTATTTCCTTCATTGCTGTAATCCGCCATCGCTTCCAGAATGCCTTCCATCGTTGAGAAGTATAAGATGTTGGGACCCTTTACCATGGATTGCTTCCCCATAACCAGCTTCTGCATCAGAGTTTGACTTCCGGAATTTTCCGGTCTCTGGAATGCTAAAATCTCCCGATCTTCTCCACCAACCTGTGACCAGTTTGTCAAAGCTCCCGTATAGATTTGAACTAATTGCTCTTTGGTCAGTGATTCCACTGGGTTTGACGTATTTGCCATAAATACCAGTGCGTCCCTTCCAATCGGTTTTAACAGGAGCTTTTTATTATTATCTTCCATATACTTTACTACTTCCTCAGAGGGTTCGTAGACAATCAGTAAATCTACTTCCTTATTCATCAGTCGATAATAAGAATTAGAGGTCTTGGTATGAATAATCTGCGCTGCTGCTTCCTCCTCTGTTGCTCCGATCCACCTTAGGATAATCCTCCTTACTCATAATACCTGCCAGAGGACCAGCAAAAGGAGTCGGTGTCGGTGAAGTAACCGGCTTATTTATCACCGAGGTCTGTTGGGCCTCTACGGTAGGTGTTACCGTATCCGATGGTCCTACATCTGCTCCTTTCGTACAGCCAGTTATCGTAATACACAGAATCAACATACAGCTCAGCAAAATCAACCTTCTAATCATCACTACATCCAACCTTCCCAGAAAATATTAATAAACCTTTTAAAATCCTTTTCTCTTCATTGTTTGTATATGTATTAATGTAAGTACCAACGTGTATATAACAACATAGATCAGAGGAAATAGCATTTTATGCAAATAGAAATACTCTTCCCCTGATATACTATGAAACAATTCATATAGAGGTGGAAAACACCAGGTGAAAAGTTGAGTGAAGGGAAGATCGGACTGTAACGGTCCTTTGGCATATCCCATTACAGCAATTGCAAATGCCAGAACAACGGCTGCTTTTCTATCTTTGAGGACTCTGGGATGCATCATCAATCCAATCATCCCTCCCAAAAAGGCGGCTGCGCAGTGCAAAAGAAATCCCCATGCAACGTCTTCTAACGTCAGGGCACGTTTAAACAAAGCGAAACCATTTGCAATGTTACAAAGGAATGCATACAACCACTTTACTTCTATAATATCTCGCAGCACTTCTTATTTTTAATAAAAGTAATTGCTCTTCCACTGGGTCAATGACCTCGCCATAGGAGAATCCAATCCAGACCATAATAAAATATAGCGTTCCGAAAGAGAGAACCAGGCTGGCAACGATTGATAAGGGTCTTACCTGATAAGACGCACCTAGGTAAAATAAATACGTAATCAAAGGCATAATATATTTATTCGACCTTCGATAGGCTTGATATTGATACGATAGTAATTCCTTCATTCTGACATACCTCTCATCTCTTTCAGGATGAACCCCTCTGCAAGCATATCTTTTACAATCCGGTTGCTTCTGTCCTTTTGTACTACTATTTTTATAGAGTCATCTTTTTCCTCTACCCGAACCAGCAACGAATGTAAATTCTGAGGTACGGACTCTGAGGGTCTCCCTTTTTGAAAGGTTAAAAGATCATATTCACTGTATCTTGTATCCTCAATTTTCTCTGCAACTAATTTCCCCTTTACAATTCGATACGCGGTATCGGATAGCTGATTTACCAGGAACTTCTCATGACAGGACATCAATATGGATACCCCTTCCTGCTTCAGTTCCTTAATCCGTCTAATAAAGTTTTGCTGAGACTGCATATCCTGGCCGGAAAGCGGTTCATCCATAAGCAGAATATCCGGCTTTGATAGTAATGCTTGAATAACTGCAACCTTTTGTAAGGTTCCTTTGGACAGATGTTTTATTGGGGTATCCAACATACTCTCCATATAAAACTCCTGATATAGTTCCTCCGACTTCTCCTTTGTCTCTTGTTCGCTTAGTCCTTCCAGACGTCCCATATGCTTTATATACTCCGCTGCAGTAAAATTTAACTTAGGAAAGTGCTCTGGAATGTAATGAAACTTGATCTGTTCCTGGGTTATAACCTTCCCCTTCGTGGGGTTTGATAAGCCACAAAGAATACGAAGGAGCGTACTCTTACCGGTACCATTGTTGCCTAGCAATGCAATTGATTGCCCCTTCTCCATTCTTAAATTAACCTCATGTAAAACAACTTTTCTACCAAAACTCTTTGTAATGTCCCTTGCTTCCAATATCATCGGTTTCATTAGCTGATCCACTCATTCTTTCTTGTCACTTCCCAAGTAGAACCATTAAATTCAGCGGTAACATCATCAGCTCCGATTGCTCCAAGACCACTTCTCCATTTTTTAATGCCACAGGTTAAGGTTTCGCTTCTTCTATCATACTCGGGGTTTTCTATAATAATATGAATACCTTCTTCAAAGTATAAATTCTCTTTGTCAATCAGACCTTCCTCTGCCAGTTCATCGAAGGTTCCTGCGATTGTAGTCAAACCGTACTTATCTCCAATCATGGTTAATAGACGTTCCTTTTCTTCCTCCGTGAGATTGGTTAAGGTTGAGGTGTCAACAGCAATAGTTGTAATGTCGGCATTCAATCCGTCATCCAGTTTGTAAATATCATCAATCACAGCCATATATCCATCCAATAAGATGTCATGATCAATCACCTTTAATTTCTTGCATATAATCTGAGCAGGATAAGATTCCATGATTTCACCGGAATAAGTGATCTTTACAATATCGTCTACTTCGATATCATCCGCTTCCATCAATTCGCCTTCTTCATCATAAACCTTTGCGTCTGCCATTTGCAGAACAATCTTATCCGAAGAACGAACTTCATTGCTTTTCTCATCCGGAGCTACCATAATACTTCCTTCTGTATTAATCACCTTCGCCTCAAAATTAACCCCGGACGACTTAGTGCATCCGAACAATGTAACTACGAACAGAAGAATTATTGACAATAAATATAGTCTTTTCATATAAAAACCTCCTTAATATGCACTTTGCATAACCCTGTTCTCTTTATTTAGAATAACAATTGCAAAGTAACGGTCATTCATTTTTTCTCTTAATTAGACGATTTTAATGTTAATATTGTTCCAATAATTTCTATTTGAAAAATTCATACTGCTTTTTATTAAGTATAACCTCATCTGGTAAATATAGTATGGTTAAGGTTTAATTATAGCCGAAGCCTATGAATTACACAATCATCATTTACCATTTATATACATTTCATCCATCCTGATTTAGTCCTATTTTCAATAAAATAAAAACGCTGCTCTATATGTAATTGTACAAAGAGCAGTGTTTTATTATTTGGTTTTATTATTTGGTTTTATTATTTGGTTAACTATCCTATATCTTTCTTATCATATGCCTAATGCCCAGTCCGATGAGAAGAAATAATCCCCCTGTAATACATAAATACACTTTCTCCCGGTAGCTTCCATACATCATGGAAAAGGGATAGAATACCTTAAGTAGTTTACTTCCTCCCCCAATTGCCATAACATAATAAACCATGGGGAGCATATAGGCAATGGCAATCTGATCAAAAATACTATAAGCCAGAAAGCCCATTCCTCCAAGAAATACAGCTTCAGCCAAAGTACCAAGATAAAAGTAAGTCTCAGGGAAGGTACAGTGATTGTTCTTTAAAAATATGATAAATCCCCCTACAAATAAGGCTAGGCATAAAAATGCTTCGAGGAGTCTTATGAAAATAACCGTTGTTAAGCTCGTGTATTTGGAGTTTACCAAATCCTTTAAATCCTGATTTTGTTCTGGGTAGTAGATTGGAGTCAACAGTATGATCCCTAGAAAAGCTACATACATCTCCAAGGCTTGTGCTGTCTGAACTGCATCCAGGTTCTCAACTCCTAATATAAAAGGTGAAAAAAGGAGAACGACAAAGGATAATAATAAATGCGGAAGTAGCTGATGTTTAAAGTTGACTTTTCCTATTTGCAAATATTTTTCTACGAACATGTAATTTTCCCTTTCGTTTCATTTCATATACAAATACAGAAGCGACCATAAGCAGGAGCGCCAGAATCGTATAAAAAATTCTATTCGTTACCAGTATCTGAAAATGTTCCTGATATACTTCATAATTTCCGACGATGTTATGTCGTGGGATTAAGTTCATCCCATATCCTCCACCCATCTGACTCACACCGGTAAAAATACTCACAAACCACCAAAAGCCATGCAATATAATTGCAATCGCAGTCTCCGTTAGTTCGGTAAATAACACACCAACCGATAAAGAGACAAGGATGGTCGGTAAAAGCCAGACAACACTATAGGTGATAAATGCAAAGAAATCTATGGAAACTCCTAAACTGCTACCATGGTAGATGCAGATACTTAATGGGTATAAGGATAGTACCAATACCGGAAGAAATAGCATAACAACCATAGCTGTATATCTGGATACGATCACATGAAAAGAGGATACCTTATGGGCATAGATCACTTCATGTGCCCTTGCCCTCCGATCTCTAAGCCCTCTGGTTACTGCAATAAATACCGGTAATATTGCTAGGATAATACCCATATAGTCACAGAATAGTCTTGCATAGGCACCTGTTACTTGGTCTTTATCAATAATTTCCTGATAGTAGGAAAGTGCCTCTTCGTAAGTAATCGGAACTTGGGCATTTTGTGTCCGATACATCTCACTGTAACGGGAACCACCACCTAATAGTTTATCTACTTTTTCCATCAACACCCCAAACTGTTCATAGTTAAGGTTTTTAGATGGTTCTATAGGCATGAATGGACCTGTTATGATTTTTTCCGATGAGAAAAATTCATTCGCTCTCGTTTTTACTTCTTCCTTATTCAACCCAGTGACTTCACATAAAATATTTTCTATTTCATCATATTTCTTACCACTTAGGATTACAACTTTATAAAACCCAATCGGGTATGTTGCAAATTTATTCAAGGCATATTCATAGGCTAGAGAACTAATCGTCTTTTCCATAATAATACTTGGATTATCACTATATTTCGTTCCGTAATCCTCTTGGCCTGGTTGAGGTTGTTTTACAAAATCAAAGTCACCCATCTGCCCTACGAAAAATAGGATCATACAGATTAAGAAAACATAATAGGTGAGGCATTTTAGCATTTGCTTACATTCTTTATGAAAAAGCTGCAAAAACATTATTTTACACCTCGCTTCACATACATCAGATACATATATGCATCTTCCACATTCACTTCGCAAGGTTCTGCCTGTTCAAAGGGTTTTTGCTCAGCAACAAATCGGACATTCACGCTGTCTCCGAAAGTAATCATTCCGGTAACCGGGTAACGCTCCTTAATCTGAGGCAGCTCTTTTTTGCTGACTTTCGCATTATAGATCTTGCCCTGCGCCGCTTCCACCAGAGCAGAAACGGTTCCCTGATACAGGACACTATTCTCTCCTCTGCAATTTCACTTAACAGATTACGAAATCGTACTCTTTCTTCCGGATCAAGACCGGCAGTCGGCTCATCCACAATTAATACCTTAGGATTATGTAGAATTGCCTGCGCAATACCCAGTCGACGTTTCATGCCTCCTGAAAGGGCTTTTACTTTTTTACGCTTGCAGCTTTGCAGATTTACTTTAGTAAGCAGCATCGGTATTCTTTCTTTTCTTTCCACTTTGCTAAGGCCGGAGAGAATGCCCAGATAATCCATCGCTTCATAGACTGTCATGTTAGCATACATTGAAAATTCTTGTGGCAGATATCCTGTCATGCTCCGTATTGCTCCGGCACTCGTGATCGGAATTCCGCATACGGTTACTTGGCCTTCATTCTTTTGTAGTAAAGTCGCCAATACCTTCATTAAGGTCGTCTTTCCTGCTCCGTTTCTGCCCAGTAATCCAAACATTCCCTGTGGAATGGTAAGGTCAATGTCTTTTAGCGCTTGCTTTTTACCATAATACTTATTCAGATGTTCAATTTTGATTTCAGTAGACATAGTTCAATCCTTTCTGACTGTAGTTTATATAATTACTTTCTTATAACACTATAAAGAAAGTATAAAATGTAAATGTCTATATTTTATCTACATCTGGAGTCATTTATAAAATCATGAAAATAAATCTACATCCAGAGTTATTATTAATATTTAAAAA
>JAQZBN010000064.1 GCA_029238935.1 Herbinix sp. | reverse complement strand
AAGTACCCTTATCGGTCATTACTACAGGGATACCAAGGAAGTAACCAACTAAGCCACCTCTTACAATACCGTTACCATCTGTTACATATGCCTTTTCAGTAGATACGAATTCATTCATACCAATGAAACTAGGAAGTAATAAGGAATTGATAACGATACCTGCAAAATCTTCGGTATCTCTTTCATCACCGTATTTAGTTAAAGCTGTAAGCATTTCTGCACCAGTAATAGCTGTTGCACTTGCTGTAGCAGACTTTAAAGGGGTTGTTAAAGCTTCTGTAATAAGGTCTGCATCCAATTTACGAGCAATAATCTTTCCATGCTGTGTAGCTGCTTCGTTAACTGCATTACCAAGCATAGTTAAATTATCCATATCATAAATCTGTGTACCTTTAGGAGCAACCATCTTAATAGTTGCCTGACTGGAATCCTGATCTAAAGATTCGGTTGCAATCGGAGTACCCTTTACAACGTCCGTAGCATCAGACAGCAATTTCCATTTAGGAAATGTAACTGTTTCTCCTACCGTAGTATTCTTTAAATATCCTAAATCAACCGCCATTTTACCGACTTTGATCTGTCCTACAAATTTTTCACGTACCAACGGAGAATATACTTCTGGTTTAATTAAAGCCATTTATGTCACCTATACCTTTCTTATTGTGTAAATTTCTTATATAGTTCTGGATTAGTTGTAAAAAGCTTTTCCCTTTCAGAATAAGACATTTTGCTGAACTGCTCCTTTGTAATCCCCTCATTTTTGGGATGGTTAGTAGGCTTAAATCCATTTTCAAGGAAATAATTGTTTAATGTACCACCCAATTCATTGATAGCGGTATCAATATCCTCACCTACACTTAAATACTTTGCTAATCCAGACGGTAATCCTTTTTCAGTAAGTTTCTCCTGTACTGTATAGGCTCGTTCCTTATTAGCAAGTTCTTTTTCTTTTGCTTCTAACTCCTTTTGTTTCTGTTCAAGTGCCTTTTCTGCATCTGACTTTTCAAAAGGCTTGTACTTCAATAATTCATCGTTTGCGGTTTTAAGTTTCGTACTGTAATCAGTTCTTACCTTATCCGATTCACTCTGAATAGCTTTCTGTACTGCTGATAATTGTTCTTCTGACAATCCTAATTCTGATAATTCCATGATTTACCTCTTTCTAGTTGCTACACTATGCCCTCGTTGGAGTTCGTAGCTTTGCCCCTGTGATATTTTTAGTTGATATATAAAAAGCCTACCGATTTATTCGGTAAGCTAATTAACTGATTTAAAACTACTTGCAAAGATTGAAAACTTAGTTTAAACTGATTTTAAAAGCACTTGTCAAGATTGAAAACATACTTGAAAGGGGAACTGTTTACCTATGATTTCTATTAAAAATTACGCTTCCAGTAAAGGGGTAAGTCCACAGAGCATCTATCAACATATAAAAAGATATGCTGCCGAACTTGATCCACACGTTATTAAGGAAAACGGAGTAAAAAACCTTGATGATTTTGCAGTTAATTTTCTTGATGAAAAAATAGAGGGTGACTCTATTGTAGTTATTGACACCAAAAAGGATGATGAAATTAGAAAACTACAACAAGAAAATAAAAATCTACTTTATAAATTATCCACTGTTCAGGATAAAGTAATTACTCAATCAAACCATATAATCGAATTACAACGAATGGTTATTGAAGAAAAAACTAAGAAGAAAAGCTTTTGGAAGTTTTGGCAACCGTCTACCCATGAAGAGTAGACAGCAGATAGAGTACTCACTACCTTGTCAGGTCATTAACCTGCTTCTAGTGCCTAGAAATGTCTTTTCTTTGCTTTGGAGGCGGTGGGGCATGATCCCACATCAAGACATTCAGAAATTACCTTTACTTATGTACAAAAGTTGAATTACAGAATAATTCAGACAATTGTTGCATACGTCTTGTTAAGAGAAAAAATGAACAAAACAAATGTATAATTAAATCCGCTAAATCGCTGAGAAAAGGCGGACAAATTATTGTAGAAAGTGGGGTATTCTTTTCAGAGATACCCCAAGAAAGAGAGATTATCAATAAATGAACGAAATTGTTAATTTAAGTATTGACATATAATTTAGATGGTGGTATGATTAGTACCAGAAGTAAATATTCTATCTATTTTTATTTGTCAAAAAAATTGAATAAAAAAAGTGTTGACATATCTTTAGTAGTATGCTATTATAAGCATAGAGCAAAGGAATATGTCTAATTCGAGTTATATCCCCTATATAGTGGAAAAGCCTAGAACCCTATAACCGTTAAGTTATAAGGCTCTAAGTGATATCACTATATTTTTTTCGTGTAATTATTTTGTTATTTTGTACGTTTTTTCCGTATATTTAATTCCCCATAACTCAATTTCTCCATTTTCATCTTGCTCCAATTCTGTCCTTTCTGTAGCACATAGGTTAAAGCATAATAGGAATAATTGTGGTCTTGCGTTGAAAAGCATACTCAAAATCTTAGTCCTGTGGTAATGAATATATTCATCTTCCCATTCTCCATTGATATCTTTTTCATATATGTGTTTTATCGTTGACATCATTGTATTAAGGCTTATATCCATTCTATTAATCAAATATACTGCTGTATCTTCCAATGCCTTTATATGTTGCTTATCCTTTGATTTATCCCTATCCTTATCATCATACATTTTATCTTTCTCTTTTTCCTTATCCAGTATGATTTTATAAATAGCTGTTCTTTGTCTCCTTAATCCTTTTTCGATATCAATTTCATTCGATTTAAAATAAGTTTCAAGTGGAATAGTTTCACTTCGGTTTTCATTGTCTATCGTTGGGATATTTTCTTTTATGGCTTTGATAAGATAATTCATAGGGCAATCAATACTATCATCCCAAGCATATACACCCTCTTGATTATGTCTTAGGAAGTCAGGACGCTTAACCTTTTTAGGCTTTGTACCATCTTCATTAATCTGTTTTTGTGACAGTATTTCATATATCTTATCTTTAGCTTCTTTCTTCTCCTTTTTGCATTCCTCTTTTGATTTTTCATCAAATTCACGATACTTAAGCATTTTATTTATTGCCATGATCTGCTTATTCAAATCATATAACTTTTTATGTTCTTCTTTGGTATATGATTTTCTGATATCAACCTCTGCCTTTTCAAATAAAGGTTTTTCCTTATGCTCCAATGCTCTGATATCGTCTAATATCTTATCCATTTCTAAATCAAAGGTATGCTTTGCTTTGTCTATTTCAATATTTGATAATATAGCTAATACTATGACTTTCTCATATATTTTATCTAATAACTCTTTATCTGCCTTATCTCCCTTATAGTATTCATTCCAGTAATAAGAATTAAGAACTTGACTAAGGTTTACTATCTCACCTATCTTATTAATTGATAATGTGCTATCTAAATCAGCCAAACTTTCAGGAGTGTTATATCTAGGCTTTTTACTGTTTGGAATGTCGTGTACTGGTGTAGCATATTTGCTTGTTTGTACCTCTTTGGCTCGTTCAAGGATACATTTTTCTCGGACAACTAGAGCCTGATCTGAATCGAAATCAAGTGAGTTTCCACGCTCCATGATATCCCATTCCCAAGGAGTAACTACAAGAATACCTTTGGTAAAGTTAAACCATGTTTTAAATTCTTCATGTTCTTTCATTTCTCCTACAATGACATTTGAAGCACAAATATGAGGACTACGGAAAATTGCTACTTCCTCATTCAGTTCTAAATCAGCTTTGTATATCTCTCCTTTAGCTTGCAAAGGTTTTAAACTTAGTTGAAACTTGTAAAATGTTTCATCTGTCTGTTGATATAGAGTAGAATTAAGGAGTTCCCAAGGCATGGAGCAAATTGTACCATAGTCACCTTTTACCGCCATTTTGCCCTTGTATAGCTTATTTTTGTAATGAGTTACCGCACTATCTCTATTCTTTTTGCACATATCCGTATCTTTGAAATTATCATCACATACAAGCATATTATCAATGAAGCTGCCACTAGCGTTTATATTAGTGTTCTTGATATGCTCTCTGTATACTGATACATGGTTTTTAACTAGGTGTATATACTTCATATCTGTTTTAATCAGTTCTAAGATATCATCATAGGTCAAAGGTAATGAATTAATCATCTGGTAAGAAAGACGATTATACCGACCATTCCCATATGTGCTGATATGCTCCGACTTTACCACTCCGAAAGTATCAGAAATATTATTAATCCAATATTCATAAGCTTCTTTATTGGTACAATCCTTTTTTATAAACTCTTTCAGCTTGTATATCTTTAATGAGTTAGGGGTAATAATCAATCTCACCTTACTGGCATCCTGTGGATCACCATAAGCATTATAAACCGTTGTAATTCCTCTATCTTTGTAAAATTCCTGAATATTAGTGTTGAATGCACACGTTTTTAGGAGTGTATTTCTTAGGAGTTGCATTCCTGTCATTTCTCCGTTTTTATCTTTAGGAAAATAGGACGAATCGAGCAAGCTTTCACCATCAAAGCAATCATTCTCCATTCTATAGTTATCGGTGTAGTGTGCATATGGGATTTTATCTTTACCCATAGATACCACATAAGCACCGACATTAAAAGCATTCTTTATATCTCTAACTATGAGTATTTCTTCTTTTGGAATGTTGAATATTCTTTCTAGTGAACTTCCTGTTAATGCTTCATAAGCTTTCACACTGGTTAAATCAATCTTTGGTTTATTCTTTGTGATTTCTTTGGTTTTTGGTACATTGATATTCAATCTTCCGAAACTACTCATTTCCTTGTAATGCTTTTTAAGTATGAATAAATGATCTCCCTCTTTTGCCTTACTTCCAGAGCGTTTCAATTCCACATATTCTTTACCATCTATTTTAAAACCATTTTTATATAAATAATCCCTTAATTCTTCGGTTGTCATTGTCTTTTTATCACGTTTGGTATCTTCTTTAGTTACCTTATACCCACCGTTTCTTGTTTCCCTACCTACATAATTTTCTTCCTCTATGTAACTATATAAAGCTGTGTCAAATTCAACATTGACAATAGCCTTATTTCTCTCATATTTGCTATGTTTTACACTAAAGAATGTCTTAGGTGCAATCTCTCTTAATTTGATTAAATCAAGCGAATAAGGAAGTATTCCCTTATACATATATTCTTTTAAGTTTACCGTTTTATCTTTTGAAAGCATTGACCTTACAATAGTACTTGCTTGTAAGGATATAATCTGCACATCTAATAGTTTTTTATCCTCTTTCATTAAATCTCTCCTTATGTGTATTTTTTAATGTCTAATAGGTGTAAGGACGGACTTCTCCCCTACACCTATAGTATACCATATTATATTAGTGATGTCAATATATATTTAAGTGATATCACTAAGTTTATCAACTATTTCTAAATCTTCGATATAACCAACCAGTCACGGCATAATTGCTTGAATAATGATTAATCCATCAGTACAAACGATTTCAAATATCCTAGAATTGAAAGTATAGAATTTAACCATATCAACTGGTAAAGCCATTAATACATGATACTCATTATAAATATCATCGTTTACATCTCCAAAGCAAGCTATTCCATTTTCTACTTCAACCTCAAGACCCTCTAAAATATATTCCTTTGCTTCATACCCCTCTTCCTTTGTTCTGAATGCTTCTGTGATTTTGAACTTTTCAACTCCACTCTGCCATAGTAATGTTGAAAGGCTGTCCTGTAATTCGTCAATCTCAATTTCTCTAGTTCCTTTAAATAGATCATAATTAGCCATACTTTTTAATCTCCCTTTTTTGTGTGTTTTTTGTTTCGAAGTAGTTAATATCACTTCTTAGGTAAATAATACCACTTGTGATATCACCTGTCAACAATTAATTTCAAAAATTTTCACTTGATTTACACTTAGATATGTAGTATTATAGTAGTATCAAATGAAATGAGGTGATTTTATGGTTAGTGATGATAAAGTGAGAATATTAGTCACTGTCACTAAGGAAATGAAGAAAGAACTTGACGATTTAGCAAAGAAAAATATAAGAAATACATCAAACTATATAGTTTCTATACTTGCTGCACATCTTGAAAATGAGAAAAAGAATAGCAAATGACTAAAAGAGGGTTTATGATATGCCAAAACATATTAGACCCTCTTTAATTTTAGTATAAGCTTTCAATCGTTACCGTTAGACTATCAGAGTATAACTTATCATTATAAGTACAACTACAAGTGACAACATAGGTTAAACCTAATAAATCATAGTTATCATCAAGTGTTTTTATGGAGCATTGATATGTAGCTGGATAAGTAACCGTAAAGTTATTAGAAGCTATACCGTTCCAATTGAATGACCATGATGGAGTAAAATCAACTGGTAGTGATGTAGCTTTATCAACTAATGATACTTTGTATATTTTTGCACTTCCTAAATAACAAGTATCTTCTGGTAAATATTGAGTAGTTAGATTGAATGTATAAGGTAATATTTCCGATAATACTGTTAATGTTACTGTGGCGGTTTTATTCTGTTGTACCCATATTCCTGTGATTGTTACAGTACCGGCTGTAATAAAGGACACCACACCACTCGAATCTACAGTAGCAATAGCATTATTACTAGATGTATATGTAATCGTTGCGGTATCGTCTACTATGCCACTTTTTGTTGCAAGTGGTATTAATGTTGTAGTGGTATTAATAATATACTGTGAAGCATCTGCTGTTAAGGTAAAATCATATGTCCATGTTGGCTGCATACCTCTTTCTACATATACATGAGCAATTCCAGACTTATTATGCACGTTCCTAATTTTATAATATCCCCCCAATATATTAACCATCAGATCAATTATTGAAGTTGTAAACTTATCTGTGTACTCTGATATAATCTCACATTTTCCATCTAATGTAGTAATCACACTACCTGATATAACCGTTGGAGAAGTCATATTATAGGCATAGCATGGAATATATTTATATCTCATGTTCTCCACCAATGGTAATAAGATATTACATTCCAATAGAGCAGACTTGTAGTAAACCGAATTTTCGGCTGTTTCCCGATTTAAAACTATATAGTGTTTTGCTCCAAAGGAGAGTAATTGACCTTGATATATTCCTGATCCAATCTCATAGAATATTGTTACGTGTCCATCAGTGGTATTACCATCTGTATTCTTTCTAAAAAGGCAAGTATAGTCAGTATTATTATAGTACCCTTTGACCGTTTTTCCCTCTCTCTTTAAAGCTTCTTTAAACTGTCTATATAAAGTATCCATATTCTTATTGTTTTTCCTTTCTATAAGCGTTTAAAAGCCTTTAAATTATCTTAGGCAAGGATTTATACCTAATTGATAAAATAAAGGCTTAAAATGGCTTATAATTAATGATTTTAAAGGTAGTTTTCAATCTTGCAAATCTGTTGACATGGCATTCATTTCATCATTCCACTTGATGATTTTTTCAAGTTCTTCTTCCAAAGTTCCTGTCTCTTCGTCCTTTGCACACTTCTTAAAATCTGAAAAGATTTCATCAAGTTCCTCTTGCCAACATTTTAAATCTTCTTTTAATGCTTCTATTTCATCATCATCAAATTCATCCTTATGAGTTTCAGAATATTCAAGTTCTTCTTTATTAGTTTTGATATCATCCCATAATTCTAATACATTATCTAGTTGCCATTCTCCTATAAGATATCCTAGAAATGTCTTGTCTGGAAACATACCAAACCAACAACGGTTGAACCATTCATCTGCTTTATCTCTTTCATCAGAACCATTACTATAAGTTCCACATACAAGATCACCAATGAAATTTTCTAATAGTTCCGATACGGTCAAACCAACCTCACCAGATTTCTTATATATTCTTTTTACATCTGCATCCGATAATTTGAGTTTGAATGTTCTCTCCTTTATGGTTGCTATCTCTTTTTCTTGCTCCGTCATTCAGTGATACCACCTTTCATAATTTATATGTTGATTGTATCACTTATATATCACCAATGCAAGAATTATTTTCGACTATAAATCAATGTGAAATCAGAATATTCTTCGTCTGCTTCTGGAATGGCTGCTATTCTACTTCTTACGGTCTGAATTCTTTCTTGTAAATACTTGAAAGCATCACTTGTAGTAGTAAATTCAGTTTCAACCTTACGCATCAAATCAACGTCATTAGATACCGCTTCTAGAATATCCAGTACAGTAAGCAATAGCATTTTCTGATCCGTTTCTTTGTTATAGTCAGGCTGAATAGTTGTATCATAGCCATTTTCTTTTAATAACTGTAAGTATTCATCATCTGTAAAATACTCTTTGTGACCTAGTTCTAACTTTAATCTATCAATCATTGTCATAGTTTGTATTCCTTTCTGTGTCCGTCATGGACATTCTTAAAATTTGGCTGTGTGGTAAAAAGTGATTAGATAGGGAAATTATTTCCAGATAGGGGTAAAAGCCTTTTATTTATGCATTTTGAATGTATATTTCTTTATGCATAAACCATGTATATCTATGCAAAATCAGCCATTTTCATGTATATATATGCAGTAATTCTATGTATAATATTCAGAATGATGTCAACTATTCCAAACTATATTTACGAAATGTCTACAATGCCCTATTTACAAGGCTTTCAGTGTTTTTGGGAATTTCTGGTCTATTCGCTAAACTATGGTTTAACGCATAGTTGAGTATAAATTTAAGCAAGCATACCTGACATTTTATGCATTCGGAATGAATAACTATTCAACCCAAATTATGACAAGTATACCTGCTTTGTTATACATCAAGTAGCACAGTGATTATAAAAATAATTAGATTATATCACAGTGATATCACTTTGTTCCACCTTATTACTTTCCTTTGCGATACGTTCTTTTTCCCTCGCTACATCCTTAATATACTCACTTTTATCCATGATAGTATCAATAGATATAGCACCCATATCACGCATAGTCTTAAGGTTTCCTACAAGCTCATTTGTGGCTACTGGAATACTAATATTATATTCAACCTCAATATTACCACTTACTGGTTTATTTATCAATGCTAATATTTTCTTGAACCTCTCAAAGCGTTCTTTAAAGCCTACATTAAGCCATTTCTGTGAATCCGTTGCGTTTACTGTAGCCATATGGAATAGCATAGACAAGGCAACCTCTGACACATTAGCAATATTAGTACTACTTCCTACTGCACTAGGTATACAACCTATATCATTGATTAAGGATTTAATACTATCTAAATATAGCTTGATAGTACTGTAATCCATATCAGAAGATACAACCTTGTAATCAGAGCCTATCTCTAAGTTAAGACAATATCCTGTTGCATCAGCAGGGATATTACTCTCTATTCTCTGACCAGTAACCACAGGCATAGGATTAAGGAGATTGATATACACACCGTCACCCATCTTAGATATAATATCCTCTAATTCATCTAGTAAAGGCTTGATATCTGCTAGAAAGCTTTCTCCATACATATAATCTGCTTCACTAAAATTATGATAGTGAATAGGCAATCCTACTACATTTAACTTAGTGCTAATAAGTCTAGGTTCTCCACCCTCATTACTCCAATATTCAACGGAATTAGGATAATATACATTGTAATAACCAATACAACTAAAAGCATCCGTCCAATGCTCTATAAAGGCTATATACTCGCCTTGATCTGTATATACTGGGTAACTATCAGCACTATCAAATACCTTACTTTTAATCTTACCATTGTCAATATAAATGTACTCGAATGCATCACCGTACTTATTAACTCTATCAAGTATCTGATAATCTACAGTATCAAATAGACCATCTTTATAAATCTCATTGAATGCTTTTACTGTGGTTTCTTCTCCAGATAATGAAACTGGTTTACCAAGTAAATATGTAGTATGGAATTTAAGGATAGTCTTAGCATACTGAATAATTGTCTTTCTTGTAACTAAGGTTTTACCTTTATACTCGCTATCCTCACGCAATAATACTTTATGAATACCTTGCAGATAATCACGGTTATTTATTACATTTGCTATTCTCTGTCTGTGATATCTGTTTTCAACCTCTTCAATAAACCATCTTTCAGGCATATCAAAGGTAGCTTTGTAATCTTGTATAGTCATGTTAAACTCCTTTCAATTAAAATTCACTAATGGCAGCTATACCATCAGAGAACTTATAATAATCTTGTAACTTGTTTTCTGTCTTATTTTCGTGCTGTGAAGCTTTATATAATAAATCTAAATGTTTATCAGGATCACCATCACATTCAAATATTTCATAAGTACCCACTTCAT
Organism: Herbinix sp.; assembly: GCA_029238935.1. Lineage (GTDB taxonomy): Bacteria > Bacillota > Clostridia > Lachnospirales > Lachnospiraceae > Mobilitalea. The sequence continues at coordinate 7,777 of JAQZBN010000064.1, read as the reverse complement.
TACTTGTACTTAATGCTTTTAAAGCTTCGTCCTGTGTATCATAAAATTCAAAGTTATTTTCACTCTTTACGATAATGAATTTATGACCATGATTTTTATAAATACCCATGTAAGTATCTGCAAAGCATTGAAATTCTAAGCTTGAATAGTCCATATTATTTCCTTTCTAAAACGGATAATAGTTATATGATTTAATCCCTACGATAGCAAGACACAAAGCCATAACTAAATCATCATGTGAGCCACTTACCGCCCCCATAGAGCCATTATCATGCATGATATATACTTTCATCTCTTCTAATAATTCTCTGCTCCATACCCTTAATAAACCTTTTTCAAACCATTCTCTAGCTTCGTTTACCATAAGTGATTTAGTCTTATTATTAGTATCAAATCCAGTTTCATATCTTACACGGTTAAATTCATCGTAAGCCTTATATTTCTCCATATTTCCGTACTTCTTTTCATATTTCAATCGTTGTATCAGAGCATGACCGCCAGAAGCTTTCTCTACTATCAATTTACCTTTGTTGTAGTATCTTCCTAGTGTGTCAATGATATCTGCTAACTGATATGGTTTAATCTTGTTATTCTTAAATTCGGCTACTTGTTCCCCATTTTTATCTAATACTATAGCTGTAGAATAGTCTTGTCCTATACCCTCGGAGCAATCGACACCGATATAATACTTCTCCTTTGGTACTGGTATTTTCCAGATAGACAATGATGTTCCATAGTGCTGTTGTAATAGTACTGGTAAGCCTATTATTTTGTCCTTTGCAAGTGGTTTAATCTTATCCCTTATAATACTTGTCAAGGTTGTTTCAATGCGTTTAGCATCAAATAACTGTGTTCCTGTAGAAGTAAAGCACTCTGTATCTGTAGACGGATATTCGACATTGAATGTTTCAAGTCCGTCCGTAGCTATTTTCTGTCTTCTCCATGTAAGCTGATCCAAGGTTGCTCCTAGTGACCTCAATTCTATTTCTGTTTCGTCTAAGTCATTAATAGATAATGGTTTACCATGAATAGCGGTATACCTTGTTACAGAGTTTCTATAGTGATTTAAGAATAATGTCTTACCATTTATCCAATTAAAAAAGAATGGTTTATAAGAGTTCTCACCATTCTTAGCTTGATAATATGTTTCACTAAACTTATTAAATCCATCGGCTGTAGATTCGATTACTACAATACCAGTTTCGGAGATTGCTTGACTAATTGCTTTCATTTGCTTCTCTGGATTTTTCCAGAATGCAAACTCACTTAAATGTGCATAGCCTGTGACCGTTTCCCCACGGAGTAAGTCTTTATTCCCTGCTGTCATACAAGTGATTTTACCACCATTAGCAAAGGATAATTCTTGTCGGTTATTCGTCAATAGTTCTGGTCTTATCCAATCAGGAAGAGAAAAGAACTGTTGTTTTAGCTTTGCAAAGATAGCGTTCGTTGACTTCTGATCGTGAGATATAAGTACACTTGTAATATTATCCTTTACTATACAAGCACGAATAGAAAGGGCTATAACCACAGAGGATAGCCCTAATTGTCTACTTTTTAATACTACGTTCTCCTTATCCAGATTATCAACAAATTCTCTTTGTTCGTCCGTCAGTATGAACGGTACAATATTACTTTCTTTATCTGCTATTTTGATGAATGTTTCAATCCAATCAATTTTATGTTCATCTTCCCATAAATAAGAAAGCTTCATTTGACTTTCTTTACTTAAAGCCATTCTACACCTTACCTTTCAAGGCAGGAATATTGACATTCTTCATAAAGTTTTCTACATCGTCAGCCTTATCTTCAAAGAAAGGAGAGTTAGAGAAGTTCTCTACCCATTTGGCAGCGTTCACATCTCCTTGTAGAGCCTTATCAAGCATACTTTCGTATAATTGCATAAGATTATAGTCTTTCATGTGCTTATGATAGACTTTTTGTGCTTCTATTGCATCTTGTCTAGTCAACCATTCCTTACAATCTTCTAGTGATTTTCCTTTCATATTCGGTTCATATGTCATTAAATCATCAAAAGGACAGCGTTTTTCAGCGTCCGTATTGAACCAGATTATAAACCTTGCTATATATTTCGGTACGATCTTCTCTAATTTCTGATTAATCGATTCGTTTCGTAAATTACCCATATGTACCCCCTTAAATTTCAAAGTACTTAATACTAGACTTATAGATATAAAATCCACCAATTTCTAAAACTGGATTGTTGTCTTGTATCTGTTTTAATAGTTCGTTAAAATGATATCTATCCATACCTAGAGTTTTCTTTTCTCCATCAAGAAAATGAATTGTGAATTCTTCCATAGGTACTCTTTTACCGTTTTCAATCGTTGCACTTTTGCTTTCCATTACTGTACTACCTCCTGTTGTCTTTGTGGAAAGTCAATAATATATATAGCTTTTTTATTTATAAATGTAGTTCCTAAAAGGAGAAAATCACAATCCTTTTCAAGCATTTGTTCCATGATATAATTCTTTTCTTCAAGTGTAATCTCCTTTGTAATAATCTTATCCATTACTTGTAACTGTACTACGCCTACTATCTCATTCTTATATCTAAAAGTTTTATCATCCATTTTATTAATCTCCTTATTTATATTTTTGCATCAAAAAAGGGGGTGTTGTTTTCCTACCCCCTTAGAGTGTTATTCAGATTTTACAATCACAAATGATTGATATGGTATTTCGTCAGGAATGTTATACTTCTCTTTATTCGACTTAGTTGCTCTAACTCTCACAAGTCCATAAGCATCTAATATTTCTTGTATACTCTTTTTCCATTGAGTTTCAATCTTATTAGTAACTTTTAAATCACATTCCCTTATGTAGCCTTGATTACTTATCACATCAAGTAAAGCTTCACTGATTTTCATTGTCATTTCATCAGATTTCTTTGATACTCCATTACCTCTGTGATTTTCATATCTGTACTGGGGATATACCTTGTCAGCTAATTCAGTTCCAAAAGTACGCATTATATACTCTCTGCTAATACCTTTGATTGATATATTCTTTGCAATAAGTTCCTTTGCAATCTCTTCACTTTCTTCAAGGAGAAGATAACCATATTCATTGAACTGGTAGAAGCTTGTCAACTTTTTAAACCCATATTTAGCACTGATATGCTTTGCTTTATTCAACTGATCCTTTGGAAGTTTATCAGGTTGAACCTTTTCAATTAGGTTTAAAAGGTGGAATAATGTAAGTGATTGAGATAGCTTAATATCCTTTTTGGGATTGATACCGCATACCTCTAATAACTTAGGATATCCACTGAAAAATAAAGGTTTGTCATTTAGTTGGATTTCCTCACTAATAAGCTGTGAAAAATATGTAATCAAGGCTTTTAAATGAATTTTCCTAGTCCTTATTAGCTTCGATAAGTTTGGGAATTCTATTTTGAATTCTTCTGTATCCAGATAGTATACATTCTCCCTCATTATCTCTCTTTGTTCTCTCATCCAATCCGATTCTATCAATTCAATATTGTAAACTCTCTTGATAAATTCGATTGACTTTCTTCTGGTTGTCTTTGCTAGTATCTCCACTAATGCAATGATAGTTAATGCTCTACCACAACCAAAGCATTTATATACTTGTGTTCCGTCCTTAGTAGTAAATATATGTGCAGATGGGTTATCATCATCATGATTAGGTAGAATACAATTAATGAAATAACCCTCTTCTATGCCCAAAAAAGTGCATAAATCAATAGAATTTATATAATCGTACATCTCATTCAAGGAGCGAAGCACTACACGACTTTCACTGTTAGGGGTAGGTGATAAGAGGTTATCTTCTTTATTACCTACCCTTTTCAATGAAGTTCCTACTAAGTCCCTCATTTTGCGTACATTTAACTCTTTTATGGCTTGTACGTTCGCTAAATAATCATCATTAGTCGCAAGCTTAATATTCTCTTTATCAATGGATTTCTCCTTGATTTTAGCCTTTTTGACAGGCTTAGAGATATCATATTCAGGCTTGTAATACTTGTTGATAATTTCGTCAGCGTTTATTCTTGCTTCATAGTTTGGGGAAATAGGAGTGTGACCACACCCACCATAGAATATTCTTGTACAATCAAAAGTAACCTTGTCCGATTTCTCGAAAAGGTGAATTAGCGTAGATTGTAGCTTGTTTCTTTGCTCTACATCTGTTATAATATAATCATTGATGAAAACCATACGAAAGCGGTGTTCTGCTTCTGTATGACTAAAAGATGTATATAAGAATACTGGTTTAATACCTAACTGTTCCGCGGTAATCAACTGTTCCCCAACCGTCGTACCGTGGTCAAAATCTAACATGAATACTTGTTGTTCTATCCAATCGGCACTCTTACTACCAATAAGAAGTGCCGGTTTGCATGTATAGCCATGACATAGACCGTTTGCAAGTTCTTCGATCTCGATTTCTGTTTGTGCAATTCGTTTCTGAATACCCCCCGTTTCAAATCCCGTAGGTTTAGCCTGAAACTCATGCTTATCTAGCATCAGTTTAACTTTCATTGTTTAGTTGTCTCCTTTTTTGTTGTGTTTTTTTGAATACTTACAAATATAGTAAATAAAAATGAGGTGTCGAAAATGACACCCCTTTAAGGGATTACTATGCTAATATTTTTTCTCTATTTTTCTCTTCGTTATATGTAATTTCTGCAAGTTGCTGTTCAATATCTCTTTCGACTCTGAATACAAATACTGTTTTTAACTTATTTGTATGATCTGGCTTAATGTCGATAATCGTAAAACCTCTTTTAAGCAATTTTCTTGCTACATGACCAGCAAATATTACTATTGCTTCATTTGTTGTATTTTCTATGTATTGCATGAATGACATCTCCTTATTTATTATGTTATCATTTTATCATATAAGTGATATCAAGTAAAGAGAAATATAGTGTATTCAAATAAATTTGTAAATAATTACCAATTATTGTGTAAAAATAACAATTAATTTGTTGAATTTTCTGATAAATCGGTATTATTTTTAGTTTCTAATGCGGTTACACGTTTCTCTAAATCATCAATTCTCTTATAAAGTTTCTGTATCATGTTAGTATTCCAAGGTATCATGTTGGTGTAATTTACGGTATGTAGTTCTCCTTTTACATATAAATCTTCATCAAAATAGGTTCTAGGCTTTTCTATTTGAATTAAGTTATAATCAAATGGATTTAATCCGAACTGACTAAATGAATTTTCTATCTGTTGACTTACAAATCCAAAATTTATACCTTTACCATATCCGTCCGTTTTGAATTCATATTGCTTCGGTTTAAGTGATAGATAAAGATCATCTGATAAATTATCAAGTGAAAAGATATTCTTTTTCATTCTAAAGTCGGAAGAGGTCTTTTGTTCAAAATTAGCTACTGTCCATGTAACGCTTGCTGCATTTGGCTCACCAAGTAGATTTATATTGCCCTCTGCGGTTAATGTTGGGGTGATTGTATATGATGATTGATTATGGGACAAAGGAGCGGCATAAGAAGAATAATTACTTGTAGTTAAAGGAGAAGCACCATTAATATTCAAGGTTTTACAAGATACATTACCACTAGGATCTACTGTAAAATTATAAGTACTTGGAGTACCAAGATTAATTCCAGTTCTTAAATATTCTGCATAATTACCGCCAGTTATTCCAGTTCTTACACCAGAGTGCTGTAAGTTTGAATATGCTGTCCTACCATCTGCTAAATGAATTCCAACATCAAAGGATACACCGCCCATAGTAAGTTCAATATGATCCCCACCATTATCAAATGAGGAAATCACAGCACCATCATCAATAGTAACCGTTCCATAATCAATCCCACCTGCTTCACTTGTAATTGAACCACCATATATTTCACCTCCATATATCGTTGATCCGTTGATTACAGTTCCGTTGATTGTTGAAGCGTTCATAACTGCACCCTCGATTACTCCGCCCTCAACTCGTCCTGCTTGAACTGTTCCTTGAAATGTTCCAGATGCACCTTGTAAATGAGATGTAAAATTCATCTTGTCTTTATCTACCCAAGCTTTTCCCTCTTCATTAAAATTAACATATTTTAAGTCCTTTTCATCAAGCTTATAATCTTTCAATAAGGATGTTCCTTCCCAATCCATCTTATAAACTCTTATATAACCGCCTACACCCTCACTGTAATTATTCTGGTATAAGGTGCAAAATGCTTCTGGTTGTCTAAATCCATAGTTTTGAAGCTTCTGGAAGAATGGCATAGCATTAGCATATATTCTTTTATTATCAAAACCATCTACTAATAGTTTTATCTCTCCTGTTTTTGGTTCTGTGATTACAGGTTCAAAATCCTTACATTGATCTAACTGAATAATAATACTCTGATTATTAATAACCTGTAGTATTGTAATTCCAAGATAACTAAATCCATAAGCTTTAACCTGACACTCTGAATATGGATATGTTTTAAAAGCATATTGCTTTAATAATTCTATATTTATATGCTTTTTATTGTTTAAGAAATCATTTATTTTATTTCTAACATCATCTGTAGCACCAGATTCGCCAGCTATAAAAACCATGTCTTTTCCTACTTGATGAATTTTCTCAACTACTTCATCTTTAAATCTAAATATATCACTTTTGCCTAGGTTCTTTGAATCACATATAACTTGTGAATGGGCTGTGTCGCAAGCAAAAGTTAATCTTCTTTGTTCTGCAATTACTGTTAAGCTACTCATTTATATATTACCCCCTACGTTCATCGTTATCAGCTTCTACTACGATTACATTTGTTGCTTTGGTTTTTCCTTGTTTGTCCGTGAAAACCTCAAAATTTACTATGTATCCTCTTTCTAAAAATCCATCTTGTATATTGCTTACATGAGCAAAATAAGAAGCTCCATCATCACCAATGATAAAACCATATCCTTTTTCTTTAAAGTACTTTGCAACCTTGCCAAACATATTTAAAATACCCCACTTTCTATTATTCGTAAGCTTCATTAGCTACGTTTGAATTCATTAATTCTAATAATGCTTTGTAATTCTTCTCTGTGATAATTGCCTTGTCACGTTCCCATCTGGAAATTGTAGCAGTATCAATATTACATTGTTCCGATACTTCGTCTTGTGTAAGTTCGTTTATTCTTCGCCATTTTCTAAATTCTTTACCTGTCATAATAATCCTTTCTTATCAAATTTTTTGATTAAAAAACATACTTCTAACCTATGATTTTTTCTTTTCTTTCTTTGGTTTGAGGTTACCATATAAAGCTTGTAGCCACTTGTTATAGGTTTCTTCTGAAAGTGTTTCACCCTCATTTTCAACCTTTCCAATCCATCGTTCAGATACTCCGATTGCATCAGCTATATATTTTTGTGTGTAACCGTTCAATCTCCTTAAATACTGTAGTTTCTTACCATTAAGCATCTTTTCAACTCCTTTAAAATAAAATGGGGCATCCCACAAAAGGACACCCCTATAATATGTATTAAACGATAGTCTTACGAACTACCACAATACCATCATCAGCTAATAACTTAACTGCATAAATCATATCAGAATAGATTGTAGAACGCTTGTAACTTGCTTCTCTCTCTTCCTCTGTATTAATATCTCTCTTAGTCATATAACCAAGGGAGTTCTTTTTGATAATGAATGTAATACACTCATTAGCTGTACTGTCATAAGTACCCTTATCGGTCATTACTACAGGGATACCAAGGAAGTAACCAACTAAGCCACCTCTTACAATACCGTTACCATCTGTTACATATGCCTTTTCAG
>JAQZBN010000118.1 GCA_029238935.1 Herbinix sp. | reverse complement strand
TAATTCCTCTGTTGTAGATAAGACTTCGAAATCGTTTCTATCATAGAACATAGAATCTCTATAAATATTTCTATACTCCGATCCATCCGCAATAACCTTACCGTTCTTATCCGTAATATAAACTGTTTCATATAAGTCATTAGAATCATTTACCATTTTTTTTAATGTAAGCAATATTGTATTTAATCGTGATATATCATCTATCTTAGTATTGCGGTTATAGTTCTCTAAAACTACTAAAATATCTGATTGAGCTTGAATTAATTTCAAACTATTATCTGCACTTTGAATTTGTAAATCAGTACTATTTTTTATTCCCTCTGCATAAGCCATCAAAGTATTTTTCTTCTCCCCCTCAACTTCTTCTATGGTCCTTTGATAAGTAATAATGCTAGAAATTATAAGGGGTATCACGGATACTAATAACAGTACAGTAATCATTTGGTACTTTAAAGATTGGCTAAAAACGTTCCTTTTCTTAAATATTTTCATAATTATTTTCATAAATACCTTCCTGATTTTCATTATTTTATGGCGTTGCATTACTTTTTCCTTGTTGTACTTTTAAAATCCTCCTTTCATATTTATATGGAAAATAGGTTATTGCAAAACAATTTATATTCAATTTGTCATATCATTATATCATGATATGACAAATATATGTTGTCTACTATGTAAAGTTTTCTTTAATTTTGTGTAAAAAGAAAGAGTTTGCCAAGGCAAACTCTCAGACTGTAGACAAAGTCGTTTCATAAAAATAGGTATGTATATTTAACTCATAAATATACATACCTACATCTTCAATAATTTTCGTTTTCAAAAATTATTCTGTAATAAATTTTAATTTGTCACATTACACGATGACATATTTTTTCTATTCATGCCTGACTTGTGTATTTTCATCTTTATGCTTTTTCACTCTTTGTAACTGAACCATCCACATGAATTGTTCCTTTGATACATCTATGGCCTTTCATGGATGCACACATGTTACAAGATACACAATCTGATGGTTTCAAATCTCCTGTTTTCCACCTATAAATTAGTCCAGGTTCCCTAATCAATGGTCTTGCTATAGAAAACATATCACAAGCATCATCAGCCAGGAGTAACTCCATGTGCTCTATACTTCTGTGACCTCCAGTGAGAATAATTGGAACAGACATATCTTTTTTCAATTCCTTCGCGAACGTAGCAAAATATCCTTCCATTTCACCCGGGCGTATCTTGTCAACCGTAGCATTCATACCACTGACTTCTATCGCATCCACTCCTGCATCCACAAGCAATTTGCAGATTGCAATACTCTCTTTTTCTGTAATTCCATCTTCGAGATTATCCGTACTGTTAATCTTTACAAAAATAGGAAATCCAGTGCACATTTCATGTACCTCGCGAATAATTTCTATAACAATTGCTGTCCTATTTTCAGTATTTCCACCATATTCATCTTTTCGATGATTAAATGCAGGACTTAATATTTTATTGAGCAGAAAACCGTGTGCACAATGCAGTTCCACACCATCAAAACCAGCCTTTCGTGCTCTGACAGCCGCTTCTATAAAATCCTTTACTATCTTTCTAATATCTGCATCCGTCAATTCATCTGGAGATAATTGCTTCAATTCACCATTATTCATTATATGAAAAGCGCCAAATGCCAGTTGTGCAATAATGGGTATCCCTTCTTGATGGATAATGTCTGTCAGTTTTTTATAATCATCAATAACAGAATCATCTTGTAAACGTGTAAACCCAGGCATCTGATAATCAGCATCAGACACCATTGTCATTTCAGAAAAAATCAGTCCTGCTCCGCCCTGTGCCAATTCCCGATAAATCTCATAGAGTTCTTCTGAAATACGTCCGTCTCTCTCAGCAAGATTTCTACCAACCGATGCTGCAACTACACGATTCTTCATAGTAATATCTTTTATTTGTATTTCATCAAAAATAGTTTTCATAATCTGCATCTCTCCTTACATAACAAGTCGTTTTCCAAGTTCATAAGCATTCTTCATATCCACTGGGAATTGCTGTTCTCTATGCTCTGCCTTTTTGTTTTCATCCCACATTCCTGCATAGTACTTGGAATAATCCTTAAACTGATAAGTATCACAGGAATATAAAATCTCACAACTGCCAAGTACCATGCCAATAGATCCAGCGATTGACTCCATCGTTTTTCCATAGCCATTCTGAACATATTCTTCTGACGCATTCATGGTAGCTATAAGACCACATTTCTTTTCCTTTTGAAGTATCTTCTCAGGTTTACCCGTCTGTAGATCAATTTCATAGTGCATAACAGGGAATAAAAGTCTGTTAATAAATGACAATGCCTGACCTGTAAGATTCCCATAATAGATTGGTGAACCAATGATTACAGCATCCGCCCCTGCTATTTTCTCTAGTACTGGTTTCAATTCATCTCTAACTGCACAGACACCATCTGTTTTATTTCCTCTCACTTTACATGCAAAACAGCTAATGCAATCCGTATATTTCAAATCAAAAAGATGGATTATTTCAGTTTCCGCTCCTGCTTCTTTTGCTCCACGTTCTGCTTCCATCAACAACTTATGTGTATTCCAGTTTTTTCTTGGGCTTCCGTTAATCAATATCACTTTCATGGTGTTCCTCTTTTCTATTTCAGCTTTATTTTTATATTCAATTCTGGTATACTAAGCATATCATAAAAGCAGAAATAGACAAGTACACAGTTTTTTCTGTGTTAGTATGAAAAATATACCTAGAACCTAAGGGAGTACAACCAGATGAAAAATGATACCGCTTGTAATATGGAAATTACCACAGAAAACAATATAGCCGGACCCCCATGTCCACTTCTATACGCATTAGATATTATTGGGCAAAAGTGGAAGCTACCTATTATGTGGTACTTATCTTACAATGATGTTACCAGATATAATGAATTAAAGAGGAAAGTAACAGGTATAACAAATATGATGCTTACCAAATCTTTGAAAGAATTGGAAGAACATCATCTCATTCTAAGAACTCAATATGACACAATTCCTCCTAAAGTTGAATATTCACTTACCGATAGAGGCAGAGAACTGCTCCCTACATTGAATGAACTCTTCAAATGGGGAGAGGAACAATATAAACTTGATCATAAATAAATCAAAAAAAGGATTACACCAGCATTTTATTTGTAGAGTATAATCCTTTTAAGCTTCCTGTTTCTTCGAGCCGATAAATTCGGAGTTTTATGCATCGAAAAATGGAAATCTCAGATTCTCTTTGACTTCCTTGATATGTATAATACAGCTTTTAATTTATACCATCTAACTGCTTCCCGAAAAATAGGAACTTGAATTACTTTTTTGCAGTAATAAGATATAGTGACTTCATTGTATTTGGGATAAGCCTTATACTAATATCATTAAATCCTGCCATATTTAAATATTCGCTTACCCTCTTCTTATCTGTAAAGATGCCACCATCTAATACTTGCATTAATGCACCAAGAATACGATTGCTCATCCATTCTTCAAGTAGCGGATCAGCAATTATGAGTCTGCCATCTTTCTTAAGAACTCGATATATTTCGCTAATACCCTTTTCTTTTTCTCTCCAGTGATGTAACGACAGTACCGTAATAACCAAGTCAAACGATTCCGAATCAAAAGGCAGTTGTTCAGCACTCCCCTTAATAAATGCAATATGGTCTAACGAAAAAAACCTTGGAATAGAAGTGTCAATAGCCGTAATGTCGCTACCTCGATATTTATCAGAAACTACTTGAGTAAATTCACCATTTCCACAACCAACATCTAAAATTGTTTGCGGAGTTGTCTGCAAACAACTTATTTCATTTATAACCGCATAGTGTATCGCTCTCACTGCCTTTACCTCACTCCCATATTTTTACAATACTCTCCCAGCTTCAAGATTTGTCTTGAACTCATTGTAGCATTTACGGACACCAAAAACCATCGGAACTCCATCATCTCTCAATATTCCTTTTAACCACTAAATTCGGATATGGAACCAACAACATAGTCCATCCTACGTTAGTTAAGTCTTTCTCATAAAAGTTTCTTCTATTTCTTCTAAAATACTTGGAAATTCTCAATAATGAGTCCGACTCAAAATGCCAGTCAGTGACTGGCATTTTGGATATGCTGCATAGAAGAGTCTTATATTCTATAAATTTCATCATCCTATTATGAAATAGTGCATAGTTGTATCAATTTGTTGATGTCCCAATAACTGTTGCACCTGTTCAATAGGCATGCCCTTGTCAATAGCTCTTGTCGCCATTGTTCTTCTAAATTTATGTGGATATACATTTTCTACATTACACTTCTTACCAATATTTCGATTTCTTGATTCAATCCCATTTATTGTAAGATGCTCATATGGATATTTCAGCGATACAAATAACCATTCTCTTCCATCTCTTCTTTTTTTAACATACTCCTGAAGGTGTAATTTCGTCTTTGCATCAAAATAAGCCTTTCTCTCCTTGTCACCTTTTCCATGGACAATACATTCTCTTTCATTGAAATCAATATCCCGTATTCTCAGATTAACAAGTTCACCCACGCGTATCCCTGTAGACATAAGCAGTTCTATCATCGCAAGATCTCTGATTGAAACGCAACCATCTCTTAATATCTCCAATTCTTCATCAGGAATAACTTCTTTTACTAACTTCGGTGTTTTTATCTTATGTATTCTTCTAACCGGACTTTTCAAAATATAATTTTCTTCTTCAAGCCAAGCAAAGAAACTCGATAAATTACGTCGTATGTTATCAACAGTTGTTTTAGAACAATCATTTTTCTTCTGAAATTCTGACAAATAATTTCTTATATGCTCTGTCTCTATTTGTGCTATTGAAATATTCACTACTTTAAGCATTCCACCAATTGTATATTGGTAATAATCAATGGTCCGTTTTGAGCAACCTTCGATTTCTTTTGCCACAAGGAACTCATGCAAGAAATCCAGATTATCTCGTGGTTCTACTTGCTCACTTTTACTTTCCATTTCTGAAAACAACACTTCCTGTAACCGCTTAATCTGGCTAGCAGAAAGTTCCTCTGACATTTCACTTAAAATCCGATACATCATACTTGCTGTCATAATAGTTCCTCCATTCATTTTTTCCTCATTGTAGCAAATGGAAACTACTATTAAAAGTGGCGAGGATTTCTCCCCGCCCTCTAATCTAATACCTTTTATTTTCTAAAACAGCTTTTAATTTATAACAGTTAATACAGTTCAAAATAATAAAATTATAATTAAAGACTCTTATTTTCTTCCCATATGGAACCCTTTTTCGTAATATAAAAATCACAGCATGTTCCATTATTTGCCAATGTCTGGGTGCGGAAAAGTATACCTCCCATAAGTTCAACTGACATAAAATCAAGTACGCACATATATTTTACTAAGTGAAATAATCCCTCTTGTTTTCCAAGACCACACAACCCACATTTATGATAAATAATAGTATATTCATCACAATCACGACCAAGAATTACCTCCGTATTCCAGTTGCAATTACTTTCAATTTGATTTGATTTATCTGCATTGTTCTTTCTATTTTTTTGTGACTCAAGTGTAAATGCTGATTTCTTCTTCATTTTAAAAGACATCTGCAGAATCGGTGCTTTCATTGTTTCAGGGACCATTTCTGAAAAAAGCTTTTCATCCCGAATAAGAATGCCACTTCCAAAAATGACATAATCCAAAATATTCTTTATCATTTTTGTTTCCTGCAACAGCCCCGGGAGCTTGACAGTTAAATATCAAATAACAACAAAATGGATCATCTTCCACCATTGACACCAATTCCGTGACATTATATGATATATGAAATATAGAAATTGATGTACATTCTGATTAAAATATAAGTGAGGATTGATTATGAATATAAAAGAAGAAACTCGTAAAATGAAAGCAGCTACACCTATTCTTGCTGCCTCATCCATTTCGCTACGCAACGATACACTGAAATTGATTGCAAATACACTAGAGACTCATAAATCAGAGATTTTCGAAGCAAATGCCCGAGATCTTACCGCAGCTGTTAATGCAGATGTAGTCGATTCTATCCAAAAACGTCTAAAATTTGATGACCATAAATTAACCGATGTAATCAATGGTATCAAACAGTTGATTCAGCTTCCAGACCCTCTGGCAAAAACTTTGATGAAACGAGAATTGGATGAAGGTTTGACGCTGTACCGTATCAGTTGTCCGATTGGCGTCATTGGTATTATTTTTGAAGCCAGACCGGATGCCCTGGTTCAGATTTCCACGCTCTGTATAAAAAGTGGAAACTGTGCAATCTTAAAAGGCGGAAAAGAAACAGCTGAAACAAACCGGGTACTCTTCCGGTTAATTCACAGCTGCGTCATAAGTGCTGGGCTTCCTGCAGAATGTATGCTTCAGGCAGAACAGCATAATGAAATCGATGAACTGCTTTCCTGCCATGAATCTGTAGATTTGCTGATTCCAAGGGGTTCTAATCAATTTGTTCAGTATATCATGAATCATACTAAAATCCCTGTAATGGGACATGCTGATGGTGTCTGCCATATTTACGCAGATGAAAGCTGTGACTTTGCAAAATCTATTCCTGTTATTATAGATGCAAAAACACAGTATACCGCAGCCTGCAATGCCACAGAAACACTATTAGTGAACCGTTCAATCGCTCCATCTTTTCTTCCGGTATTGGCAGAAGCATTAAAAGCTGCAAGTGTGACCATTCGGGGTACCAAAGAAGTAAATCATATCATCCCCTGTGAAGTGATTTCCGATGATGATTTTCATAACGAATACCTGGATTTAGTAATTGCAATCAAGCTGGTGGATTCTGTAGAAGAAGCCATTACTCACATTAATCATTATGGCTCTCATCACACCGACAGTATTTTAGCCGAAAACATGGAAGTAGTAGATCAGTTCATGCAAATGGTGGATTCTGCAGGTGTATACCATAACTGCTCCACCCGTTTTGCAGATGGCTATCGCTATGGCTTTGGCGCCGAAGTCGGTATCAGCACTGGAAAAATCCATGCCAGAGGTCCTGTTGGATTAGAGGGGCTAGTCACTTATAAGTATAAGCTGTTTGGTCACGGACAAATTGTTGATGACTATGCATCTGGAAAAAACCAGTTTCATTTTAAAGATCTGACTGAAACAAATTAATAGATTCCTCAATTATATACTAATATACCCGAATGTTTACAACTTGATGTTAATTCGAATACCGGCGTTTTACCTCTGATGTACGTCGGTATTCGTATAGCTGTTGAATTTCAATTGTCTTATTTATTTTTCGGTTTTATCTGTTGATAGTTAAGCGATCTTTCGGCATTTTTTCGGAGAGCCTGAACATCTGATACTTGCAGATGATCCGCAGTTTTAGATATAACCTGTTCAATCAAGAATTCATCTGATAGATTCTCGTAATTCCGAGGTAAAATCATAGGGGCAATCTCTTTAAGGTTTGAAAAATGTTTTCCAGCATTCCAATCATGTCTGATGTTGTGCGGGCAAGCATCTTGACAATTATCGCACCCACAAACCCATTCTTCAAACATCTCCGGACTTAAACCCTGTGGAATATCTGAATTACCAAAGGTAGTCCAATAAGAAACACATTTTAGAGGATCTATTGTATACTGTGATTGAAGTGCTTTGGTTTTGCAGGCTCTCTGGCACAAATCACACTTTTCACCACAAGGAATAACATGGGTATTCTGAATCAATTCATATTCTTTATCAATCACATATCCTATCAACATATTATAAGAACCATTTTCCGTATAAAAGAAATTGTTTTTACGGATGATTCCCAGTCCAGCTTTTGCTGCTATATAACGTAACGGGCCTACACTATGATGGTGAAATTGCTCTCCACCTTCCGCATGTATTTCATGTTCAACAAACCATTGTTCAAAGCGTTGTAAATCAAAACCAAAATCAGAGTTTTTATGTGGTTGTAGAAAAAACGCTTTTGCATATTTCCCTTGTAATTCTTTTGGATAACAATACTTTCCATAGTTAAAGGTAAGTATTACGATTGATTTCGCCCAAGGGAAGCGTTCCTTTGTACCTTGAAGATCACCAACATTGTCGTAAAAAAATTTACTTTGAGGAACGTCACTTATTCGTTTTTGGTATAATTCTTCAAATCCATTTAATGCATTAACAGATATGATTCCACAATTATCAAATCCACATTGAATTGCACAATTATATATTTCTTTGCTCAAGTTAATTTTATTTATAAACCTTACCTCACATAATGTCTGAATTGATTTATCAGAATTTTCTCTATCTAACCGATTCCAAATTCTAGATTTATTTATATCTCATTGTAGCATTTCTGACCATCAAAAACCATTGAAACTTCACTGCTTCACGGTCTGATACTTGCGCCGATAACTTCGGATTTGTTTCAAAATTTCCTGTTTTTGTGTTGTAAATAATAAAATGTATAATCATAAGTGATTATACATTTTGTGAGTTTCTTAATATACTTTGTCTACAGTCTGAGAGTTTGCCAAGGCAAACTCTTTCTTTTTTACTTTCTTGCTTCAATTATATAAGAAGATACATAATCTTCTACGCGTGTACCTGGTATCCAAGATTTTATTATCTCTCTGGTATTGTCCTT
>JAQZBN010000063.1 GCA_029238935.1 Herbinix sp. | reverse complement strand
ACTTTCTTAATTTCAAATTATCCCGTATCAGTTTTTCTAATATAAAACTAATCACGAAGTATGATACCGTCATCCAAATCGGTGCTGTTAGTAACCACATTCTACTTGTAATGATCAGTAGAACTATGATAATGGGCACGATAAGCGAGAAGAATGTATATGCATAAGCTAATTTTAGATTTTTCATCATTGTGCTACCTCCTGTAAATACGCCTTAATTTTTGTAAACACTTCATCCTTCCCCCAAAAATCATTATGATAAAACCCTTCATAGGTTATTAGTTGAGGATTGTTCTGAAAATGTTTTGATAATTCCACTGATAAGGAATAGGGTATCATCTCATCATCCTTGGAAGCTAAAATAATCGGTGAAACGGTTACTTTCTCAGCGTATTTTTTTGAATCATAATGATTTGTTGCCAGCAATTTTAATGGTCCTTTAAAGATATTCATCTTGCTGTTGTATAAGCTTAATCCTTCATCGTACGGTGCCATAAGAATCAAGCCGCTTACCTCTCTTTGTGATGATAAGTAAGTCGCCACCCCAGTTCCTAAGCTATAGCCCATCACAACAATGTGATCGGGATCAACATCCTCCCTGGTAATCGCATAATCATATACTTTTTTTGCCATTACAAACATTGCATTATCACTTGGTTTGCCAGCACTTAGTCCGTATCCGGGATAATCAACCATTAAAAAATTGAAACCTTCAAAGGTATCCCAGATTTGATATGTTTCCAGATTATCAAATCTTCTTGCTGAACATTCTCCATTACCACCAAAGTATATGACAAGCGGTGCTTTTCCTGTCGCATTCTTGCCAAACCAACCACCAAGACTTGCACCATCCTCCTCAATCGTAACCTCTTCCAGCATTCCATTCTGTTTATTCTTTTGATATGCTTCGTCATCCTGATTCGGGTAAAAGAACATGGCATCCGCTATAATAAATATGGTAGTACAAAAAGCAATTAAAACATTACATAAAACTAGTAATGAAGCAATCACATTCTTAGTATAGTTTTTATTTACAGCCTTTGATCTTATGTATAAAACTACTCCATTAATTAATAATAATGCCAAAGCTAGAATGCCAAGGCCTGTCGCAATACTCTCATAATCTGCTAAATATAAAAACACCAATAAGGTAAGTATCGTCATTGAGCCTGCTAGTATGAGCCTCTTCTTTAAATCATTAATTAGATCTTTTAACATATATCTCTCCTCTTCCCATCCGCTGTATCAATAATTCTGTTATTACTTCGTTATAACTAATCTATTCATTTGCTTCTATCTTTTATCTTTTCTATTTACTCAAAAACCTAGAATGTCATCCTCCTTAATTTACTCTCTCTTCGAAGATACCTATAGCATATAGTTTTAAGCATTGAAATCAACCAACGGCATGTTGCACTTGCGCAACCAATAGTTGCAAATACATTTTAATTCTTTTCCAGGGATCAATTTCTCTAAATTAAATTTTTACAAATGGTTACCTTATTTTACCACCACTGAAATATTGTTGCAATTTATTTACTGTGTATTTTATTTATATATGTATTCATCTATAGATACGTACAAAAAGATAGTCCCAGATCAGTACTTAATCATATCTGATCTGAGACTTGATCCTTCTTATTATTGCTTCCTAAATCATAATAAGTATTAAAAAGCTACCGTATATTGAGGTTATTTTTCAAGAGGTCGCATAATGGGAAATAAAACAGAATCTTTAATATTACCGGCTCCGGTAATCACCTGAATAATTCTATCAATTCCCATTCCCCAACCAGAGATTGGCGGCATTCCATACTGCATTGCCGTAATATAGTCTTTATCCATCACCATTGCTTCGTCATCGCCGGACGCATTGAGTTTTGCTTGATCTGATAATCGTTTTTCCTGCTCAATTGGGTTTACTAGCTCCGAGTAGGCATTGATAATTTCTGCACCATTGATAATCAGCTGGAACCGGTCTGTGATACTAGGATCATCATCATTTGCTCGAGCCAAAGGAGAAAGCTCAGTAGGGTGACTGATTAAAAAGGTTGGTTGGAATAGTTTCGGTCTGCTCACCTTTTTATATAATAAATCAATTAGATTTCCTTTTCCAAGCTTACGAAGATCCGTTTCTGATTCCAATGATATGCCTTTTCTCTTGATCTCATCCAACAATTCTATTGCAGAAGAGTAATCGTTGATATCAATTCCACAGTCTTTCAAGATTAGCTCCCGGAAGGATACTACCGGCCATTGTTCAGAAAAATCTATGGATTGACCCTCGATCTCAATGATCGGACCACCAAATACTTTTGTTACTGCGTATAAGAGCATCTCCTTGGTAAACTTCATGTTGTCCTTATAATTATAATAGGCACAATAACATTCCAACATCGTAAAATCCTGCAGATGCGTCGCATCCATTCCTTCATTACGAAAGCACCTTGCGAATTCAAATACTTTGGTGAAACCTCCGACTATCGCTCTTTTTAAGTAAGTTTCCGGAGCTATTCTTAAATACACATCGATGTCTAGGGCATTGTGATGGGAAATGAAGGGCTTCGCGAGAGCACCAGAGGGTTTATTAATCAAGACCGGAGTCTCAATCTCCATATAATTGTGATCTTCTAAGAAACGTCGAATTTCTTTCATAAAGTTAAATTTAATCAAAAATCTTCTCCGGGTATCTGAATTCATGATTAAATCCAGATATCTTTGCCGATAGCAGCTGTCAATATCACTGATACCATGAAACTTTTCCGGTAGAGGTTTTAAAGCCTTACCTAAGAATACAATTTGTTCCGCACGAATTGTTTTCTCTCCTGCCTGAGTAATAAAAATCTCACCTTCCACTCCGATAAAATCACCGATATCATAAGCTTTCTTAAAGAATTCATAAGCATCCTCTCCGACACTGTCCTTCTTAATTGCAATTTGAATTTTTCCATATATATCACCAATCGTAAGGAAGGACAGTTTACCCATCTTCCGTATCAGCAGAATTCTTCCTGCCGTTCTTACCTGCGTTGTTCCAATTGACAACTCCATCACTTCTGTAATCTCATAATTTACTTCAAATTTTTCTGGATAAGGATTGGTTCGTTCCCCTATCATATCTAACTTATCCAGTCTTACTTGTTCTAACGATGTATCGCTCATTGCATTACCTCCAAAATATAATTAATTTTCAAGAATTTATTGAACATGATAAAAGATGAATCAAAAAAGCCCCCTTCCTTCAAAATTTAAAGGACGAGAGCTATAGCTTCGTGATACCACCTTAATTCATCTATACCTCACGATACAGATCTCTACAAGTACGGATTATTAATCGATACTCTGACGCGATAATGGGCGCTCCCATCGTAGTCTCAGCATTTTCATGCAGTCGGTACGCAGCTCCAAGTCTTTTTTTCAGTAATACTCTTTGTGCTTCTTCTCAGCAAACAGAAGCTCTCTGTGACAAAATCCTACTACCTACTTTTCTCTTCTTAGCCTTTTCTTAATAATTTTGACAATTCTATCATAGCATACACCGAATTGTCAATCAATTTATCATCATACATCAAAGTTTCTAATTATATTTATATGCTATCCAATTAAATTATGCTTTATAGGTCTTTAGTAATTGGTCTTCCAGCCAAATACCACCAGTAGCTTCCACACTAAAGCGATCACCAAAAGAATGAAGAAACTCACGCTTTTCTTGGTATATAATCTTACTAATATCATAATTTAATTCGGCATGAAATTGTTTATCATATTTTCGCGATGTGTTTTGAAACCATTCGATTACCTCTGGAATTGTATCATTATGATGTAGTGCATATACAATTTCCATCCAGACATCATAGGTTCCAAAATGGTCCAAGTGATCAGCGTCCTGGTGTAATTTAGTATAATCCGAAAACATAGCTCGATCTGAATACCGATCATCATGAACACTGATAATCTTACAGATTTCATTCAGCTCATATTCAGAACAATACTCCGCAAGGATTTCCCTTGCTTTGATCGCCCCTTCTACTGCATGATTTTCTTTTCCATTGCTAATATCGTGAAACCATGCAGCAACGGTAAGGATATCATCATGACTGTCATCCTCCGGCAAAACATAGGATCTTAGCTTAAGTGCTAAAATTGCTACCCGCAATCCATGATAATACTTATTACCTATCTCCTTCCATTCATGACTCTTAGTGCTTCCCATTAAATCGTATGCCAGTTGTTTGATCTTTGGTAAATCCATAAGAAACCTCCTATGTATCGTGTTGTTTTGTATAAAGTGATTATATAACTCATCCTTGCCACTACTGTTGTAACTTTCTGATAATGTATTCTACTAATCAGCATCTTAAAGAACCTTCATAGCCTACTATAGATTTCAATAATTCCGAAGTTACTAAAAGTAGCTTTATGTATTATCTAAAACGCATTCCAAAAGAAAACAAATAAAAATACGCAGCCCCAGGAATTTCCCGTAAACTCTTTTACCATCAGCATTCCATAGATAATAATAAATACGGATATTGTTTCTATGATATTTTCCGGGGTAACCCCAATTACTCCATGGATGAGTATGCACATAATTGCACAGATAATCGCTCCCCAATTCAGCCATTTATATTTAACGGGCAGTCTAGTATTGATTTTTTCACTAATTACTACGTAATTATAGCCTTCGAAAAAACCCCATGCGATTGCTATCATACCTATTCCAAGTATCTTAATCGGTAATGTACTCGTAAGAAGATCCTCCATCATCCATACCGATTGAAACGGTAAATATCCTTCAAACTGACCGGTTGCAATCGTAAAAACAATATATGGGATAAATACAGGAATGGAAAACAGGATTGCCTTTAACGCTCCTTCTCTTCGCAGTCCATACCCAAATAAATTCTCTTTTCGAGCAATGGAAACTACAGTTATACCAAGACCTGCAACACCAAACTGTAACAAAGCAATGGGCAAAGTCCGCAACAGAATGGGATATTGTGAATCTCTTACAAATTCATTCACATAGCTTTGTATTCCTGAAAATCCCATAAGAACTACAAATGTAACTATTATAATGATGTTTAAATCCATTGATGCTTTCTTTTGTTGAATGGATAAGTTGGATCTTTTCATTGATATCCCCTTTGTGATTTAATCTATAAAATTCATTTTAAATTTTTCATGTTTTAGTAATCAAACTATCTATATCTCTATATCATTCAAACGATTCCTAGAAACACTCTTAATCCTGACACCCACTTACAATAAATCTATCTTCACTTAAAAAAGCCTTTATCGTCTCTTCCACACTTTTCTCGCTATTGTCATAGATGTGTTGGATATTACTATCGATGTTACTTAATTTATTGCGCAAGAACAACGCTCTATCAATTAATTCAATATCGCCTCGCGTAGTAATTCTAGCCTTTATGACTTCATCCGATGGGAGGATAACAAGGTACCGTAATTCATATGTATTATCTTCTAAGTATGACTGAAGTAATGGTAATTCCTCTTCGACAACATAATCAATAATCACATTCAGATGATTTCGTAAAGCGTTCTGCGTAACAGAGCAGATATTTTCCCATGTTATTCTTAATCGTTCCAACCACGGTACATCGTCTTTCTCGCTGAAAAACGCATGTAATTCATCCCCTCCAATAAGAAAGGAATGATCAATCTTTCTCGCCAGTTCCTTTGACAACGTAGATTTCCCACATCCACAGGCACCGGAGATTAAATAGATGTAATTCATAATAAAATAAAACTCCCACTCTTTCTAAAAATATTATTTATAATAATTTTTTTCACTAAACTTTAAATCTATAGTAACCCACTTTATGATCGAACAACGATTGGAATAAAATTATCGGACAGATGATATCCCATCTTTTCTTTAAATACCTTAGGGGTAACCACATGATTCATCGTATACCGAACCGTTACATCATTTTCACGGGTTGATAGTTCGAAACAACCACTGCTAGCTATCCACCTACGGAGCTCTTCTCTTGTCGAATTGCAATCCTCTTCGGTATCCTTAGAGGTTGCTACTGCATATAAACCACCCGGAAAATTCGTCTGTTTATAGGCTCCGAAATCATTATGACCTTCCGGTATAGCAAAAACCCATTCCATATATTGTTCTTCTTCGTTATACCACATAAAATCCCGGGGTGTAATATAGGATGAAACATCGATGGATGACCACCATTGGTCAAAGGAATCTAGTTCCTCCATCGTTGTAATGGCTCCTGAACTAACTACTTTTAATGCTGGGATATTAATAATTCTAATATTTTGCATAATTCTTCCTCCAAAATTTTAGTATTCTTACTTCTTGCTTAAACCTATTGATTTTATGCTTATTGGTTCTTAACATAAGGTCTCTCATCTTTGATAAACACCAAATGTCCATTATTTTGTTTTAGTCCGATGGATTGATATAGTTCTTCCTCTACACCTTCGACTAGGTAAGCTGTAACAAACGTATTTCCTATTTTTCTGAGTTCTTCAATTAGTAATAATCCCATCTGCCTAGCAATACCAAATTTATCTTTTTCAATCAATGAGCCATTTTCATATATCAAATTCTCACCTTGTAACTCAAGCTCTAGGCAAAATTCCATTATGTCCGCTGACACACCATCAAACATTGCACGAATTAAGCCCACAAGCTTATCGTCATAAAATGCTCCAACGATATAAGGGTTGAATTTTAATGGTTTCACAGCAGTTTCTTTCCCGTGACCGACTTCGCAGATGTCATTTCGTACATAGAAATCCCACAATTGGTCATCTGTTATTTTGGGCATATACTTAATAATTATATTCTTCGAATCCATAGAAGCCTCCTGCATATCATATACGTAAAACCTTACTCAATAGTAAAAAGTGTTGCATCATTCCATTTTTCTTATGTCCATCAAGAGCTAATATTAATCAACTAGTTCAGGATTTTATTGCTTAGGTTTATTTTTTGAAGTTACTCTTAATATCAGGAATATTATAAAGCATAGAGTAGTTGGTATTAAGAATACTACACTATGAATTATGATCGGAACAGAAATCGGGTAGGAAGCATAGGAAGGAACGGTATTCTTATAGAAATCATATCGAATATACACTAAACCTCCAAAATAACATACTAATAAAGCAATACCAATACCAAGAAAAACTTTAGATAAAATAGACTTCATTATCGTATACTCCTTTATAAAGTTTTATTTTTATATAATATATGCCAAACATCATCATGGGTAAATCCATACTTTCTGTATACATTTCTGATATCATTACTTATCCCAAGAGTTATTGCTTTATGGCTTCAACAATCCATTCACCGTCTTGGGGTGTCCAAGCCTCCTTTCTTCGATTACAATACTCCCCAATAACAATAAATCCAGAGTCATTTAAGACTTTAAGGATATCATCCCGTTCAAAATATTGTAGCACGATAGAGTAATTAAATGATTCTGTACCCTTATTATCTTGAATATATATAACTTGGTCTATATGATGTTTTTTTGTTTTTGCATCATATCTGCCTTTACCTTCTTTCCAAACATTCTTATCTTGATAATTTGGTACTCTTGGATAAAAGGTCTTTGTTGGATATTCATAGGATTCACGAGCTGGAAGTATTAATTCTAGTGCGAGACAGGCACCATTTCTTAAGTGTGAAGCAATAGATACAAATGCCTCTTTCACTGCTATAATGTCGTTTAATAAGTGTAAATCTTGTGAAGCTAGAAAAGTAAAGTCAAAGTTTTTCTCACTAAATTGGAAATTGCACACATCTGCGATTTCTAATGTAAGATTTTCAACAGAACCATATCGTTTTTGAGCTTCATATATCATTTCTTTTGTAATATCAAATGATGTAACATTCAATCCTTTTTGAGCCATATACGCTCCGACTTGTCCAAGTGCACACATTGGTATTAACACTTTATTACCAAATTGTCCTGCATAGTCGCACCAGTAATCATATTCAGGCGTATTATCATATCCATCCCAATCCCACACTGCCGCATGTTTTGCATAATCGTCAATCATTATAAACACCACCCCATATATCATCATAAGTTCATTGTCTTTAATTAACTAAGAATCTTTTCTAGATTATACTATAACCGAATTACATTTTCTACCATTATCTAATTTTTCTGATAACTAGCGTAAGTGATGCGGTTGGTTATTCATTACTTTCGCACTGGTTGGTTCTTCCCTTCTAAATATGATTACACAATTTCACTTTTACTTATTTTCTATATACTTTCTATCCTGACATGATAGAACCCCTTTCATTAGACTTTTTTTGTCTATCAAAAGGGGCTCACTTCACTTTGACATAGTTCTGATTTAATTTGAAGGATATTCTTTTAACATTACTTTATTATTAGCTTTCTTAAATAAGAACATATGTCCTTATCAATATAATATTTCTTACTACCAATAGATATTTCTTCTGACAATAATCCAATCTCGATTGTCTGTACATTTGTTTTAATATTTATTAGCATGTGACCATATTTTTGAATATTGTCATTGTATGGAGAAAATTCTAATGATGCTAATTCTGAATAAATATTAGTTATCGTTTCTTTATCAGTTATCACATGTGTTTTATCACCATCAGCATAGACAATCTCACTAATATTATTATAAATATCCTGTGTAAATATATCGTTGTTATATTTAATTTTTGATGCATTTTTGCTACATCCAATTAATACTATAACAGTCATAAAACATAAACAGTTAAAGATATACTTCTTATTCATTTTTTATCCACTCCTGAATTATAATAAACATGTTATCTAATATACTGATTCCTTCCACGTAAATGTATAACCAACATATGAGAAATCAAATGTTACTAAACTATTGGATGGGATAACTAAATATGTAGTTGAACTACCACCCGATCCTGTACCTGGATTATAGAATTGAACTGTATTATTTAGTGTTGAATACCCTACTATCAATACCATATGTCCCATTGACAATGAGGTTAAACATCCTGAAACAATAGCTTTTTTTGAAGTTCCTATATTAGACACTATCGTACTAAATGGTAATGTTGATGTTGATGTTGTATAAGTTTGTGATCCGTATTTATTTAATCCAGATTGAGTATCATATATACTACCACCATTCATGTAGTCTTTTCCTAAATTAGTTGCAAGACTCTCCGCAGTATATTTTTTATAACCAGCTCGATAATTGATAGCTGTTGCCGCACAAGCTGACCAACATAAATTCATACCATTTTGTGTAACTGCATAATTGGAATAATCGAGAAGTTTTCCATAAGAAGTATCTATAATAAAACCTGGTGTATATCCATATATGTTCTCAACTTTTGCACGATTTGAATCATCTACAATTAAGTTAGTATATGGATCAACTTCATATATATCATTATTACTATCAGCAAGTATAGCTCTTTTTTCAAGATATGGAATACCGACAAAAGAATCAAGATACTTATTTGTGATTATATTATTAGAAGATATTTTTGCTATAACGTTTTGATTATCTTCTGTTTCTGCATATAAAACACCATCATATGAATACAAAATTACATCATCATAAGATTTAACGGCAAGTTCATTCAGATAATCTGCTTCGTTTTTCGCTATACTAGCAGACCATTGATTATTCTGATTTTTCATGACTGATAAAATTAATACAATTTTATCATTTACTATTACAGGATAATTATATTGTTCAGTATCATCAATTACACCATCGTGATGCACATTAAATATAGTATACGCCTCACCGAGTGTATAATTATTTAAACTAATATCATCAGTTACTCCATAAAAAGCTGGATTTTTAACTACATCTTTGAGTAAATTAACTATTATGATTCTTGCATATGTATCTGCAGTAGCAGGCGTCTTCTTAGATATAAATGTAATAGATTTGTCTTTATTAGATTTATAGTCATTGGATTTAGCCGAAATAGGGGTAGAACTTAACACTAAAGATACTACTAATAAAACAGATGCCATTTTAATTATACTTTTTCTCATTGATATCATATTATTTTCCTCCAATTGACCTAATTGAATTCATTGCTCGAGTAATGTGATATTATTTTACTATATATGTAATTTCTTGGTATTTCATTTATATAACTTTATTATTACTTTTTTCTTACTTTTTCTGTTAGCGATTAATATCTTACCATTTATTAATGAGTATCCAAAATGGGAAGCATTTCCCGAACCATCCTTAATTCATGAACGTCTCATGGTGCCCTCCTGAATTTCGAGTGTGATACCATTTGCCCTTAGAATAATTGCTGTACAGGAGCTGCTGGTTTCTGGTACCAGCTGAGGTGGTAATAATGAACAACTTTAGGAAGCTGTGGAGAGGGTTTTGCAGGTTTCTTCTTAATAACAGAGTGTTTAACTTTACGTAACCAGTAATAATAACTGTCTCGTGTAATGTTGTTTTCCTTGCACCAAACATCAACACATTTTCCACTGTTGATTCGCTCCTGGATGATGGCATTCCATTGCTCCAGACGGTATTTATTCGTTAGTTTTCTAGTTTCACTCATGAGAACCTCCATAATTCCCACTTTTCACACTAAAGTGTAAAAAATGTGATGTTGAGATTTTCTCATAAATGGTGTTTTTGAAACAAGGCACTGTATTATAATTCGCTTACTAATAATCAGTGTCTTGACAATAAAATTTAAGCCCTGCTAGATGAGCAGAGTCTGAAATTAATTATGTATAGGTAACCGACTTTCCTTCGATAACTTTGGTGACCATAGTAGTAGGTTATTAATAAATTCATTTGGGGTATCATATTGATGCTTCCTCATAATCTTTAGTACATGAGTTAGGTAGAAGTATGGTCTTAAATTAATCAATTTTGGGGTTGCAACAAAGCTATAGATTACTGCACTTGCTTCTGCACCGCGAATACTTTTGCAGAATAACCACGCACGCCGACCAATCGTAAAACTTTTCAGTGATCTCTCACACAGTGACAAACTGTGCTGGAACAAACTTCAAATAGCGGTGTATTTCCTTGGTAACTACCTTCATTTCTTTGCCGCAGTCTTCACAAATCAGCTCATCTTTCGATAGGGTATACTCCAGCCGTTCTACCGTAAATGCAGAGAGATCGTTTTCCTTCTTTCCCTGTGCTTTTTTTCTTTTATAAGAGGATGGGGAACTTCTCATACTCTGGCTCAGGTTCATCAAGGAGGCATTCTCTTCCGCTTCATTAAACAGGTTGAGTTGCTCATAGCCATCCGTATTCTTTTCACTTGAAGCTCCGAACCGTTTGCGCTGTGCAAGGGTAAGTTTTTCGGTTAATAACGCATTCAGGAACTTTGCCTAATGAGTTTTTCTTCAGTAAGCTTCAGCTTATTCTCTGTCTGTAGCATTTGGATTTACTGAATCATGAGTAGTTCCATCATTTTTTCCGGATTAGATTATTCAGTTAATCCATTGTAAATAGTATTGCTTATCCGTTTTTTAATACTGTAATTATACCAGAAAGCAGGGTATTGTATCAGGGCAAATTTCAGTTGTCACGATACGGGTAATTACATGCTTACAGTAATACTGCTTTCGGATCTGTCTTTTGACTTCTTCTCGATACATTTTTAACACCGTTTTTCTAATACGAATGAAAAGACAGGATGTCTAAATTGCTTCCACGAATTGAGCTGTTTTAAAGTCTTAAGTATTATCATATGTATGGTTTATTATACTTACATGCTATGGCTGTGGTTTATTAATCATCAATATCTTCCTTGATAGATTGGAATTTCAGCATATCCCATACTTATCAATAATACCTCCATTTAAAGAACCATCAGCAGCGGGTATCATAGGCCCGTTTAATTTTGCACCGATCATTAGTCTTTTGAAAGAGACGGATAAATAATCCGTATCGGTATCTCTCAGCGTAAATACTGTGTTATATATCCCTTGGTAGAACAATAAGGCGTTTGGATCGTACCCATATCTCCCATTCTTTATATATAGTGCAATCCTGGAAGAGCTTTTTCATAGGCTATAATCAAAACATTTCATCCAGCAAAATGTAATAATTAAGTTTCTCTTTATCCATGGGAATATTTAATTGCTTCAACAATAACTCGTCATACTCCTTCGTATTAAAATTATGCCATAAAGAGCGAAGGCAAAGAGCTACATCTTGCCACAAATCCGCTACCCCTGCACGCCCAAGATCAATAAAACCTGTTAGCTGATCTTTATCGGCAAAAATATTGGGAAAACAATAATCGCCATGTGTAAAAACAAGTTCTTCCTTTCGGGGTATATTGCTGTATAGGTAATCAAGCAAGTCTTGTGGCGAAGAAAATCCATTACTGCTTGTTTCCCAATCACTCATGTCCACACGATTAAGTCTTATATTTTCAGCAGCATCTTTTAGTTTTGTGTGTAAACCATTTTGAATTGGGCAATCCTTAATATCAACCGTACGTAGCAAATTAATTCCCTGTGCTAACAGAGAAACGGTTAAGTGAGGATCTCCAAGGTAAAAGTCATCACATAACATGTTACCTCCCATATCAGCCATTAATAGATAGTCGGTATCCTTTTCCGACGCCCATGCAATGATCCGAGGTACCGGTAGCTTTCCGTTCAGCCATAGCATGTTTTTGTATTCTTTATCAAGTTCACCTGACTTTGGCTCAACTTTTAAATAATACACTTCTTTTGCAGAATAATATTTATAAACACCCGCCTGTGAACAGCCAACATTAATTTGTTCATACTCCATGCCTACTATGTGATTTTTAATTTGATCTGGTAATAATAATTCACTCATCGTCATTCTTCTTCCTGATTAAAATATAAGCAATATGCGTTCGAATTACTTTAATATTGCCTTGGGGTAAACATATCTAAGACTAGTCATGCAATTCTACACAGGTAATAATGAGATAATATAGCCACCGGCAATTAAACTTATTAAGTTTCCTACAAAAGCATAGACCACGGTATGTGTTTTCCCAAATTCGTCTATGAAAATGGGAAAGGCAATCATTTCAGCTACAAATACAAAAAACTCTCCGATAATCAGAGCAAAAATCAAATAGCTTGACATGAGGGATGCCTCAATACCTAACCATATATTTAATGAACCCTGAGTAACAAGATTAATGATAAGAAATACAAACCAACTTCGCTTGTCTCTAAATCCAAATAGCCAGAATATGAGACCTTCCAATACGAGTGTTAGCAATAATCTTATTGACACCAGAAGCACTGAGCGTAATGGATGAGTACCTGAAGTAAGTTCTCGACTGGTTAAATCTAACGTATATATATTTTTATAGCGCTGTATGGGTTTATCAATCGTACAGGTAAAGCTCTCACCTTTTGTTGTTATCTTGAATGTAAACTTACTACTGGTCTTTATATCTCGCGTATAAAACGAATAATAGCCCTCCCATGCAACCTGCCGTACATTCGCATTGATCATACTTTTATCTGTTTCCAACTCAATGGAAAGATCCTCTGGGGGATTGTTAACGAGTATCACCACGGATGGTGGTTCGGCCGAATTTGCATATGCTGTTTTAGGTAAGAATGTCAGCAAAATAGATAATACTAAAACCGATAACAGTAACTTATCAATATTCTTCATGATAACCCCCTACTTTCACATTTATTATTGATTTTATAATTACAAATAAATATTACTTCCTCGTACTATATTTTCTGTCTTATACTATTTTATTTTCATTGTAAGTATTATATGGTAGTTAGCAACCACTTCTTAAATATCTATCTCGATTGTATGTCTAATAAATAGCATTGAATTACCATCTCATTATGAACACTTCAATTCAGAACAACTTATACTTATGTTAATCATGAATAGTATGTAATTTCTTTTAACCCGGTCTCACGAATAGAATCCAATTCCTCAGCGTTCATCAAGCCTGATTTATAAAGATTAAGATACTCTTGCGATACACTTTGATTAAAAACCAACATATCATCGGTGTTTATCGTTACAGGTATTCCGTTATCATATAGTTTTCTGATCGGATGGACAGAATATGCTTCCACAACACGCAGCATAACATTGCTTGTCGGGCAAACATTCAATTGAACTTTATTCTTAGATAACCAATTCATAACCTGATTTGATTTTGCTGCCGCTACCCCATGATGGACTTCCTCTAATTCCAATTCTTCCACCGCTTCCATGACGTCATCTGCCGTTCCGAATTCCCCGACGTGCGCTTTTAGCCTAAGCCCGTATTCCTTGGCTTTTCTATATATTTTCTTAAAGTTTTTAATTGGCTGTTCCGATTCACCCGCATTTATGTCTAAGGATTTAAACCAACCATACGACAATATTTCATCAAGTCTAGCTAGTTCTTTCTCCGTGTTGCAACCCCTTGCAAATGCTAACTCCGGTAACAAGATTGTATTAGGTGCAAATTGTTGATTAAAACTCTTCATTGTATGTATAAATGCTTCCGGTTCCATGCCGCCCATCGTATTATCTTCATCTAGTCCAAAGCTCGCTGCCAATACACTGATATTATCATTTGCTGCCTGTACAAATGCAGCTTCCAACCTTTTTATATAGGGGCAGTACTTTCTTATGTTATCTTTGAACCACTCACCCATATGAGATAAAGAATCAAAGGTGGCAGGCGGTGGATCAATATTTACATTGGTTATTGATTTTAGGTAGCTTACATTTCCTCCTTTTCCTAAATGGTTATGTAAATCGCTTTTACTAATTGAACTTAATCCCTTTAGAGAATGATTTTGTAGATATGTTATAAACTGCTCCATTCAATTACTACCTTTCGTAAAATAATCAACAGTCACAATGAAGAAAACAAAATATATTAGCTTCGATAATGCATACCTTCCTCATACTGTTTCCACACCTCAAAAAATATGTCACTTCTAGGTTGGTATCCTGGATTCAAACGGCTAATCAACCTGTCATAGGAAACAGCGGCTGATAATATCTTGTTAGCTATTATGTTATATGTATCATCCTTGAATGCAAATTTGAAGCTTATATTAGAAACACATCGGTAATCCAGCTCTTCATGATATCCATAGCGATGAAAATTTGTTCCATAATAGTCGTCTCTTTCAATCATTTGAGCTACAAGTGTTTCATTAATCTGCATATTCGCAAGATGATCGGAGATCAGGTAATCACCTCTCATTAATTTAGCCAAGGCATGAATTTGAGAAAACCAGAAGGTATCCGCTTTACTTAAGTCCCATCTGGGCCAGTACTTACCTTCGTCTTTGATTTCATCTTGCTTTTTCATCGAAATATTATAGGTTGGAGCCGTGGATTCTTGCGTAATGTAAACACCAATATCAAAACGTATTCCGGTCCTTAAAATCACCCTAAACATCTGAAATAATCCACCATTACTTTCGTTATAAGCTAATCCAAGATAGTTTTCTCTTTTTAAACCAATTCTCCCTGGATTATTGTGATACCCCAGTCCATTACCAACTTCTTCAGGATTTAATGTCACATATATTCCTAAATCTACATCACTTAGAACATCATGATAACAATCCTCAATCCCTTTCTCTATTGTATCCTTTTCCTCTGCAGAGTAGATATCTATTTCCCTGATCTTAACCTTATTGACTTCCGGTAGCTGAAATATTCCTATGAGCAAATTAGTAAGCTCTTCCTTTATTACTTCTTTATTAATTATCATATTATCCCTCATTCCGCTCATGCTCATCGTATTCCAGTAAGCATCAGCTCGTATAATTTTCGTCTTTTGTTTTCCATTGCACCAATGATATAATCAATGACATAATTATATACAAAGTAATGATCGTCGCATCCAAGATGATGCTTATTCGAAAAATGGATGCTGTATTATTAATTCTTTATTATACCAATCATCTTCGGTTTGGATACTGATCTTTATGTTTCACTCTTTCAAACGTTTCTTTCCTCTGGGAACCATCCAAATTCTAACCTGACTTCTTTTCTTTGCAAATCATTGTTCTTATAACAACAAGTATCCATCCCGATTAAGCTGAAACCTTCATGCATATAAAAATCGATAGCATTGACATTACAAGATTGTGTTTCCAGCATAATAGCTCTTCGCCGTTCTCTTCTTGCCTGCTCCTTCGCAACTTCGATTAAGGTATGACCCAATCCTTGCTTTTGATATTTTTCTGATACCCATAGTTCTGTAATTCTAAGACGATTCGACCATATCTCCTGATCCGTTTCAATTGCAGCAACTAATTCATTCTCCACAATTACTCCCCAGGCATAAGCATGCTCCCAATGATCTTCATATAATTTATCCGGAAAATCATATTCTTCCGGTGTATGTGTTACCGGTTCTGCAAAATCTTTCTTTTCTATCTCAACTGTGAAGCCTTTCTCCATTTTATGTACTAGAACATCATAATATTGATTTGTAGTATATCGAATTGGAATTATCGTTCCCTTCCAATTCTCTTTTGGTAAATGTATAATTTCATATTCCATCGCATTATCCTCGCTCTTATATCAGTTTATAACTTCGATTACTATACTTCTAATCAAACAAGCCACTCTTTCGCCTTTTCAAAATCATCGATGCAAGTCATTGTAAACAAGGTGTTTTTATTTTTCTGTTTAACATATCTTTTCATTTTTGAATTCAACCCAACAAATACTACTTTGCATAGTGGTTTTTTTATCATTGTAAAACTACTAATGATGTGTTCTAAAATCTCACGATCGACATCGGTTTCATCCAAATTAACTGCAATATAAGAACTTGCGGATGGCCTACTGATTTGAACAAGATCCTGATTGAATTTCTGTTTTAGCAGTTCTTTTTCGTTGTATAAGGAATCTAAATGTTCACACCAGATTTCACCTCCATTATAAAATAATGAAAAGGATTTTTTATTGAGACCTAGTTCGTATTTCTCCATCTTGCGATTCCTCCAATTCTTTTCTGACTATACCTTTCTAAGCAAAGTATTATCGTTCATTTGCAGTTCCGCTTTCCTTCACGAGATTGTTTATTTCTTCAATAAAAGTACGAACATCCTCAAAACCGGAAGTACTCATTTTGAACTTAAGCTTACCATGACAAACCGTTTTTTGTTTATCATATAGCCGATACCTGGTTCTTGCCAAACAATTCCAAGAACAACCAACACAATCGTCCATATTATGAAACATGCGCTCTGCAAAATCCGGTGATTTGCTGGCGAATCTGTTCAGTGTTTCCTCCATTCGATCAGCCTTCCTATGCCATGTCTCAGGTTTTCCATTTGTTATCAAATACCATTGCACCGAATGGTCAAAAATATCATTGCTTAAATATATCGCATAGGATACTCCATAATTGGATGCAACATACGTTATTTTATTCCCGTTCTTCTCCATCTGTCTCTTAAAGTTCAGCGGTTTAAGTGATTTTAGGTAATCATTGGTTTTCACTATTTCATATTGAATATCTGATGGCAGGAGGGAGATACATTTTTCAAAATCAGGCTTTTCGCCAGGTGCTATAACCTCATTTTTCGTAATAGCTGCCGGAAGTTCTACTCCAGAATGAAGAATACCGCAGGTGTCCGTGTATTCCGTAACCGTCATTGCTCGGATACATAAATTTACCAACTTATCACATGCTATTTTTAGTTCAAAACCATTCTCATTCATTTCATGGAATGCAGGAGCTTTCATATATCTTTCTTTTTTTGAATAGTATCGTTCCTCGCCGTCAATTATGATTTGCATTTCATTCAGATCGTATAGCAAAGAAATATCGGTTAACTTATTCATATCCATATGATTATGATAGAACATTGTCTTTCTTGCAGGATCAACGATATCATCGATGCGTCTGTTATCTGACCATAGGGTTCCAAAATTAATATGTCCCTTCCCTAATAATATATATAGTCCAGGTGCATCAATTTTTACTTTCATATCAATTCGTAAAGGTAATTTATATTTATCAGGTAGATAAATATATGAATTTATAGATAAATGCTCTGAAGCAAACCGTTGTGATGGTATTGCACACTTCGTCGTCACAGCAAGCGTATTATCCTTATATTCACAAGCAGCATGCCCTTTAGGTAAAAAACAAGCTAAGTCTATATTATGTATTACCAATTAAATACCTCCTAATCTAGTTTACACAAGGATTGATCAATAGGATGATGCTATAATCTACCAACTAGATATAATCTTTGATTTGCTTTAACCATGTTTTCATTACAAGCTTATGCGGAAAGACTTTCGCTAAGAGGTGCATGTACTTTACATAAATACCGTACACGGACATATCCTTACCTTTTTTTGCATCCTTCATGATTTTGATAGCAACATCCTCCGGTAATGCAATTGCTGGGAAATGAATTTGTTTGCCGTTACGTTCACTTTCTAGCAAGTTGGTTTTTTTCAGCTCGACATTCAATGCTCTGGAATAGCTCCTTACAAATGCTTTACTTGCCGCATATAGATTAATATACGGTACCGGCTGAAAGGCAGATTGTGATGCCATGTTTATAATATGACTACCTCTTTGCATATAAGGAATACATAGGTTACATAGAATTGCCGCTGATGTACAATGAGTCATTACATGAGCTGCAATCTCATCTTTTGAAAACTCATGATATGCTCCCATTCTTCCTCCGCCTGCATTATTGATAAGAAATTGAATAACCGGATTATGATTACGAAGCATATCGTTGTCCCGTAATTTATTTAATAGCTCTATATTTCTTGCAACTACCCAGATTTCATCAACCTCTTCCTGAAGCAACAATTTTACAAATTCTCTCCCTAAACCACCTGTTGCACCGGTCACAATTGAAATGTTTTTTCCCATAGTCATCTCCTATTTATAATTCCATGATTTCTTACCTATATTTATCCCGATAAAATAAACGGGGAGTAATGTTTATAATTTCCCAAGGATAAAATGTATCTTTGTCAAACTTGTTAAACAAGAAATAAAAGCATTCAATGACCTAAGTATTGATTTCATCTTATCATAGGAAGTCCAATTAGATCTATTTAACTTCTCAGGCTTGTCTTACTTTCGTATGTATTTAAAAAGTCGGTAATAGATTCTTCTGCAATTTTGGTCATCTGTTGATTATACTGCTTGGAATGCACATCTAAAAAACCATGTTTCGCATCCAATTCCATTAATACTAAATATGGTTTGTCTCTCAACCTACTGGCTGTAGCTGCGACATCAAATGAATCTTCCTTAGCAAATAGTAATAAAGTTGGGCAAGCAGGGCACAAATTCGTATAATCTCTGATACGAGATCCGTAGCAGGCGATAATTCCACTACATAAAGTATTTTCACAACATTGCCAAGCTATGGTAGCTCCAACACTAAATCCTAGCAGAAACACAGTATCATAGCTTTCTTTTAGCTGATATACTAAATTGTTGATTTCTTCATATACTTGAAATCCAACATTTTGAGTAAAGTATTCATATGCAGCATTTGCTTCATCATATAAAAATGGAGGTCGATTAAGAAAATTGGGACAGTAAACATCAAATCCTGTATCCGTATACTTCTGACATTGTTCCTTCACAAATAGATTTAAGCCATATATTTCATGAAGCACTATGATTGCTTTCTTCTTTTTACCTAATTTATTCTTCACCATGCAAACCTCAAATGACATAACTTATAACACGAATTGTCCTTCTTATTGCTGCTTAATAACTATTATGGAGAGTTCCTCTCCTTCTCTGTCTACTTATATTCTTGGCTGAGCATGTCCCATCCGGCACATTGACCAATTTAATGTTGATTCTTTTATCCTATCAGATATATCCCATAAGTTTGTAACAACTCGAAGTTCGACATTCCTTTCAAATAAAGCTCCAAACAAATCATGAATCGTATGTTTTGCAATGGGTATTTGCGATGCTTTCGATATGTAATATCCGGCGATGCTATCCTGCAATTCGAACTCTTCCGGATTAAATTCATAAAGAAACAAACGTGTATTACTCATTGTTTTAAACCACTTATTTTCAATAATAACAACATGCTGAGTTTCGGATGAGGAAAAAAATATTTCCTTATCAAGAGCTGATGTATGTTCACCGATATGGTATGTAACTCTTGGACAATCTCTTGGGGTTAAAAAGTTGGGAAGACGCTTTTCATCGATTGCCCATACTAAACCAACACTTTTATCTAGATCATCTCTGTCTGGTGATCTTGGGTTGAAAATATCAATATTACTTTCTTCACTTACATGAAATAAGCGCATGCTAACCCTCCCTATTCTCTTTATGTTATGGATGAGTATCAATGTCACTTTATAGACATCCCCAAGACATTTAATGTCTTAATATTTTCTCCATAGCCTTACCTTTCGCTAACTCATCTACCAATTTATCTAAATATCGGATTTGTCGCATTAGTTCATCTTCTATTTCTTCCACCCGATATCCACAAATTACACCTTTGATGAGTGAAGCATTCGGATTAATGTGAGGTGCTTGTTTAAAGAAAGTTTCTAAATCAACTTCATTATTAATTTGTTGTTGTAAAGAATGTTCATCATAACCGGTAAGCCAAAAAATAATTTCATCTACCTCTTCTTTTGTTCTTCCTTTTTTCTCTGCTTTTTGTATATAAAGCGGATAAACACTTGAAAAAGTCATAGTATAGATGCGTGGTTTCTCCATCTTGTAGCTCTCCTTTCATCGAATGAAAATTTTATTTCTACTTATTATCTCATATATACCTTTATCTTTGGCTATCCACCAAAGTACACTGTTTTTATCTATTCGTTTAGAACATAACATTATTCATAATCTGACTATTGCTGATCATTATTCCCTCATGAGCTTTTATCTTTACCCTTACTCTATAATTAGTTTCTCAGCAATTCCTTCTTGTATTCTATAATTTTAATGTCTTTAAGTATGCCTTGTAATCACAATTCCAGCCATCATATGTAAACTCATTCGGAATTCGAACAAAACATCCTATCGTATTATCACGTTTTCTTTTTATAATACCGGATACGTTTTGATTATTTATATTACCCTCCGCGACTACAAGAAATTCATTTTCACAAGAAAGTACTACACCGATATGGTCATGCCATGCACTGCCTTGTTCCTTATTTTCCGGCGGAATAATATTATTATAGATGACGATATCTCCTCTTGATGGTATAAATCCATCTTTTTCATAGAAACAAAAATGGTTGGCAGTGGCCCATTCATACCAGGATCCCACTCCTGCAAATCGATTTTTAATCGGAGGTAGCCTTATTGGCAGCTCAAGGCCTGCTTCCAATGCACAATGATACACAAATGCGGCACACCAGTAATTCTTAAGTTCACTAAAGGCTGACGGTTCCGGATAATACTTAATAATATTCATAAAAACTGTATTATCTCTTTCACCACATACATTTTGCGAGGCGATGTTTTCGGCTATGTCAGCAAATAAGGATCTATTGTAAGTTACTTTTGATTGATCAGGCTCCTGTCCGTACACAGCAGGCAATGCAGTAAGTCCAAGCTCTTCCAACACCTTTGTAAGACGCGGGATAAAAAGGTAATATGTCCGAAAGCATGCATCGTTTAAAAAGGGTTGTAAAACATCAGCATCTTTTAACACTTCATCGTATTCATCATGAACACGCTCTTTGTTTGAGTGGTAGAAGATCGCTGATAAAATAATCTCTTTTTCTTCATATGTAAAGATATGCATATCTCTGATGATCGGACGGACCATTTCAGCCCCACTTATAGCATGGCATAGACTGCTACCAGTAAAACAGGTATAAATGTCATGAAGAAGTCCGCTGATATATGCAAGCTCCGAGTTTAATCCTCTTTTAGCAGCAATCATAGCTGCACATTGTGCAACACCATAGGTATGAACATAAGCGATTCTTCGTTCCTCATCCGATTTTATGC
This sequence comes from Herbinix sp., assembly GCA_029238935.1. Taxonomy (GTDB): domain Bacteria; phylum Bacillota; class Clostridia; order Lachnospirales; family Lachnospiraceae; genus Mobilitalea. The sequence goes on along the minus strand of JAQZBN010000063.1, from coordinate 7,588 downwards.
TCTGAATAATACGATTAATATGTTGCCTTACCATTAAAATTCGATCCATACTTTCCGCTCCTTGTCTAATTCAAGTTATGAATTCCTATCCTAAAATTCTTCATTCAAAAAAACATTATGAGTTATTATCTCTAATAATATATCTTCCATAAAATATACTTCAATTGTATATCAAAAATCTTGTTACTTCCTAGCTGTGAGACTTTGTATATATCCCACAATTACTTTGCATAATGCTTATTGATAGATAACGTTATTCTCCATCAAGATAATTTACTTCCGAATCAATTTTGTACGATTTTTGCATATTACCGGTCATAACTCGAACATTACCTGAATCCGGATATATAATCACTTCTGGCGAACTTATGGTATGAACGTCCATATAGACAAGCGGTTTTTCAGAATGGTTCGTCAGCATATGTGCACCATTTTCATTCGGTGGCATAACAATAACATCACCCTCCGTAACTATTACATCGCCCTTGAGTGTCTTTAACGTTGCAGTCCCTGAAATAATATAGAAAACTTCCTCTGATCCGGTGTGTTGATGATAGGGGTAATTACTTTTTCCCGGTTGCAGCGTATAAAATACAACCGTCAACTTCCCCTCGCCAGATACCGATGGCTGTGCTACATAACTATTTTTAAATTCGTAACAACGCTCATGTTGATTATCAGGGTCGAATATTTTATTTAAATTAACATCTTTATATTGTGCTTCCCTTACATTTGTAATAACCAGTTCTTGCATGATTCCTACCTCCGATTATTTAATAATCTTCCGTTTGCATATATCCGTTGAATATATTCAACGGATATATAAGAAGTACTGCGAAGCAAGCTTTTTCATAACGTGGCGTATAATGAGTAATTACTATTTATTCCAAATCAAGTCTGTATGTGTACTCGCCATATATAATGTCAGTACCACTTTTTTGAAAAGTACCTTCTTTCTCAACATAAAAATCAAGTTTTCTTAATACAGCATTGGAACCTATATTTTCTTTTGCCACAGGAGCAGTTATTATTCTTCCGCCATTCATATAGCAAAAGTCAATGAGTGCTTTAATCATTTCTGTTGCATATCCTTGACGCCAATAATCTTTATGTATAGCATAGCCTAAATCCCATTGCTTTTTATCTTTACTTGGAACAGTACTACAGGTTCCAATGTAGTTACCAGTTTCTTTTGAAACTGCAACAAAATAATAGCATCCAGCAAAAGTTTCTACACTTTCTTTCCAGCTTAGATAGGTAGCATCTGCTTTATCACGAGGTGGATCTGATAGATATTTTCCCATTTCATCATCCAGCCAAAGATCCAAGCAAAAATCAGCATCCTCTTTCATCGTTCTTTTAATGACCAATCTATTTGTCTCTAATTTTTCCATAGTTTAACCTCTTTGTTATTACTCGGGTATTTATTATTTATTCCTTTATGTAATTATCAAGGCAATCAAATAACATTCGAAAACCTTCTTCATGAATCCATATATTTTTATCTTTATTACTAACTGCTTGCTTAAACTCATTGTATCCAACAAATTTTACTTCAGAGACTTCATCTTCTTGAAGTATTAAAGTAACTGGATCTAAATCCAATTTTAAAAGATAAACATCATAAAATTCATTATCGATAAACTGTCCATTGTTAAGAACTACTATCTCTTTAAATGTATATAGGTATTTGATTTTATCTGAGATGTCTGTGACATCGATACCCAACTCTTCCGAAAATTCTCTTATGATCGTTTGCTTGTTGTCTTCCTTGCTTTCAATGTGCCCTCCAAGAGATACATACCACATGTTAGGACATGAATCTTTATTGGCACTCCTCTTTTGAAGTAGCAATTCATTTTTTGAATTCATAACCCATACTTGAATAACCCTATGGCAAATTCCTTTTTTATGTGCTTCATTTCTTTCAATAATTTCACCGGTTTTTTTGCCCTGTTCATCTAAAACATCAAAATACTCCATACAGCTTCTCCTAATGTACATCATTCATTGCTATTATACTTATGTAAATCTAACTTCATAACAATTTCACCATCTTCAATTTCTCCGGTCTCTATAAAACCCATGCTTTCGTATAAATGTTTTCCTACAACATTACCAGGTACATAATCTAAAAATACATAGTCAAACTTACCTGCTTCTTTGATTATATTAAGAGCACAGGTCAAAGCTTTCCTACCATACCCCTTACCCTGTTGATCACTTGCTATCATAAATCGCCATATACCACATTCATGTTCTTTCTCATCCCAATCAAGCATTATAAACCCAATTATTTCTTCATCGTTATATATCGCATACGGTTTTGCTTCTTCAGGATAAAGCCAAGCTTGTGCTAATGAATACACATTTGAGGCTACATATTTACTTTGTTCCTCATTTAATCTCATTCTTACGATTGCTCTAAAATTACTTTCATTTATTTCTTTTAATGATACCATATTGTATGCCCTTTTTCTGGTTATTTTGTTTATATACTTGGTATTACAGATTCTAATTCAATTGTTTCTTAGTTGATATTTTTTCGCAATAATCCTTTGATTACAATGTATGTAATAATCTTTTCATCTATTTATCAAGGTAATAATTTTCAACAATCCATTTAGAAGTCGGATTTACTTCCAGTTATCCTTATACTACTACGCTTGGTAATAGCGACAATTCAACCATTTCATATTTGTCTTCAACATAAAATGGTTTACTAATGGTTTCAATAAATCCATGCTTGAAATACAGTCTTCTTGCGGGCTGCCCTAACAAATAATCTTTGGGATATGTATTTACTGTGATACAATGCCTGCGATCCAAATTATCTAACGCATTTGATAGAAGTTTTGAACCTATTCCCAGATTACGGTACGCTTCTTTCACTCCAAGCCATGTAATACTATTGTTGTGACGAGAAAACCCAACAAATCCCGCACATTTCTTTTTATCCGTATCATAAGCCATAATCGCATTATTTTGCATGAGCTTCCGTTTAGCGTATTCTAAAAACTCCGGATCAAGATCCATATTAGGACATCTCATAATAATACCAACATCTCTTGCAACTTCTAACCAATCCATTAGATTATCCGGAAGTGCAAAACGAAATTCCATAATTCATCACCGCCCATATATAGAAGTAATTTTGATTTATAACCATTCTATATTATCTTTTTGGTAATCACGTCTCCGTCAATGCTCATTCGATAAATAGACTTTTACAGCTTCAATATTAGATAAGTCATAACCCAAGTATTTTAGACTAGACCATTCTTTTGCTTTTGGTGTAAATCCAAAAAGTTCTAGGCTTTTATATCCTGTAATAAAATCAAATTTTTCATTTGACAATTTTCTTTCATTTAGAAGTTTATCACCATTGAATTCTGCAATGAAGTTAATTGATTTTATTCCATCATAATTACGCTTAAAACCAATTACATAATAGGTATTTGTATTCTCTTCATATTCGATATAACGAAGCACGGGCGAATCTACTTCAGAAAAGAATTGATTACATAGCTCAAATCTATCGGTATCGTATACTGAAATACGAGTGTGTAAACTATCGATATGACGCTCAATATTGTAGAAATAATCTCCATTCTGCGAAAAACAGAATCCGTCATCCTGTGCTCCGTCAACCTTTGAAAATCGAAACTTCTTAATAAGTTCTAACCTATCAAGTGAATATACTGCTATCATTCCTGCAGTCGATTTGACTATAAAAATATTCTTATTAGGACAGAACATAGGAGTATACCCATATATTATGTCCTTAAATTTCATAAGCTCTTTACTGTCTTTTCCATATACATATGCAGTCTGCCCCGTACAACCAACCGAATAATTTTCGTTTTTTATATAACCCCAAAATTTAGGCAAACACATCTCCTCCGATTTTAAATCTGATAATCTATCCATCTTCCATATAAAGATAATATGAAGTGCGGTGTTATCAACGATTACGAATTTTTATGGATATATATTTTTATAATGCTTTTATTGCAAAATCAGAACGTATATTGCTAGTAAAACTAAAACCATCTTAATGCCATAAACAAATATAGTTACTAATGACCAAAAGCCTATTACGCTACTGTGAAGATTGCGAATTAAAAAATTATGCATGTTTTGGACGAAACTTATGTTACTCATACTCATATAAACCTTCTTTAACCGAACCTCCAGCGACACGTGGCCACTTATTAGTTTCAATTATCGTAGTTGCATTTATATTTCCCAGATGAGCGTAAAAGTGGCGATACTGTGAGAGAATTAATGACAATCTGTTACCTTTGCAACCTTGTGGCACGTCACAAAGCATATCGTCTGTGAGCGAATCTAAATACTGCATAGTTTTAATTCGTACTGTTTCAAGGTATTGTAATAAATCCTCTCTTGAAAGAACTTTTTCACTCATTTCATTTAAAGAGTTTAAGCCCTCCACGTGAAAGTCAGGCTCAGTATAGACATTTGGATTAATGAAGAATCGGTCGCATGAATGTAATAGATGATATACATGTTTCCATACTGGAAGTTCACAAAGAACAAAATCCATGTTGCACGTTTGCATCATGATTTCTGCACTTGTAAAAAGGTGGTTTGTATTCCTTGTTATAGCATTTACTAACTCTTTACTCATGTTAACTCTCCTTCATATAATACACATTTTCTACTTTGCAATCGTAGACAGCAGCGAAACTAGTTCTACAAACTGGAATATGGCGATTTCGTATTACGCTTATTTGGTGCGTAAACGGATAATCTCATTCTTAATCAAATCAATCAATTCTTTCCTTTGTTCTTCATCCGGTCTTGTCGATTCATCAAATAATTCAGCGTTTGACAATTGATATACAGAACTTTTTATAGGCGTATCACCTTTACGTCTCGGATATAAATGCCAGTGAAGATGTTGACATCCATTTCCAAGCAGTTCATAATTCATTTTATCAGGTTTGAAAACATTGAAAACTGCCTCTGCCACCGTTGCCATTTCTTCAAGAAATTTTACTTTATAATTATGTTCGAGGTCATGTAATTCGGGTCCATGCTGTTTACAACTAAAAAGTGTATAACCCCAAAACCTCTGAAACCAGCCCAAAATAACATATCCTGTTTCAAGCTCCATTATAAAATATGGATCATCCTCAATGTTCTTTTGATTTTCACACATTAAGCAGTTCACTCAATAACCTCCTCGATAAATAAAATATAAACAATCCACGGTTCAAAGCTACTCGACAAATTCATATTTGCAACTGTAATAAAAATCTTTCATTCGGTAATGTAAACAAGATCGATGCTAATTAACTCTACGAATTGCAATTTGCCAACGAACTGGTTTATTTTTTGATAACATCTGCATAGATACGAGCTACAGGAAGTGTTTGATCCATGTATGCTTTTTTGCCATCAGTATAAACTGTTTGAACATTATTACAACTATATGAGAGTTCCATTTTTAAAGCTTCATACTCCTTCGCCTTGTCTGGAAATGCGTTCATGTAGTCTCTGAAATCAACATAATTATGCCATTGTAAAGAATCTAGGATAAGTATATGAATCTGATGTGTACGAATTCTTTCGTTATCTTCTATATTTTCATATACATATAGTAAATCACTACTAAACCGGTTAAGTCTACTTTCATATCCTTTTTGCTCGAGCAGTGATAGTGCATTACTTAACCCCTCAAAACTCCTTACTCCTACTGCTATATCAAGGATTGGTTTTGATTTGATATTATGTATCGAGGTGCTACCTATATGTTGAATATCCAGTGCACTATCACCAAAAATATTCATAAGTTCTTTTATGGTTTCCAAAGCAAGACTTTCCCAATCATTTTGATGTTCAAGAAGTTCCACTCTGCCCCTTTGAAGTCCAATCATAATTACCCCCTGATATTCAATTATTCTTGACTACATTCAATTTTGTCACAGTTAACAAAACTATAATTTCTTTTTCAATCTGTACATGCAAATATTCTCTGGAAAATCATCAACAACTGCATATACTTCATATCCCTGTTTTTTATAAAAATCAGGAGCTTGATAAGAAAATGTAGTTGTAATGGCGAATAAGCAACCTGCTTCTTTCGCAATTCTTTCAGCTTCTGAGATCAATCTGTATCCAAGTCCTACTCCTCTATGGGACTCGTGTACCCAAAGAACATCAATATCCAAACACAGTAAATAGGTGTTGCACATAATACCTCCAACCACATTTCCACTTTCATCACGACCCACCAAGTTTATTTGGATACCTGGCTTAAGAAGTAAACCGTTTGTAGAATCTATATTGTGCTGTAATAAACCATTCTTACAAACAATATCATTTAATTCTTCTTCCGTATAATTGTTATCTATCATTCCATTAAACACAGATTAATCCCCCTATTAATAAATTATTATTTCTTGTAACAACTACTATATTATAAGAAAAGGAGTACCCACCCACAAAGTGGTTAGCCTCCTATTTACATTTTATGCACTGCCCTTAGGTATCTGGCAAGACATGAGCAGTAAAATTTATACTTGTTATTCTTATTATTCCTATTATTTAAAATAGAAAAAGAACGTAATGATCATAAGTACATATGGTAACATATTTCCATATTTACATAATTCATTCCACCTCTAGGTCAGGGACTTGACCATACTCTGTTATAATTAAACTTTAAACAATATTACCATATATTACCTTACGGGACAATCGAACATTTTATTAATTTAATAGAACTCAATCTACTATTACCCACTTATAAACGTTTGTTCTTATCTCAAATATCATAATACACATTTATATTTTACGAATAAATTCTCTACGAATACTACCCGATTTTATTTACACTATTAATTTTTCTTTTTTTATAATAATAGCCTATAGTAAATATAATTATCATTAACATTAGACCCATAATTTGTATTGTACTAAGCATCGATAATGAGTCAATAACGTTTTTATTAGGTTGAAATAAATACGCTAACCTAGCTATAAATATACTTATAGTTGAACTAAACATGAGAGATAATGGTGCTAAAGTAATGTTCCTATTGCTATCTGAAATCAAAAAATATTGCCAAAAATATACTAATAAGGAAATTATTCCTACCAAGTTACCAAGCAAAACAGAAATGAATATCTTAACATTACTTTGAGCGAATTTTCCACCAACCCAAAACCAAAAAAGCGCCATTAGAACCGGAAAAACATACCAGTAGATAAAAAAGATAATTGGTATATTAATTATATATGATATCATCCAATTATGTAGATAGCCAAATATTAATGGTGCAAAACTGAAAATAGGTAGATAGATTTTTTTAAACATATAATACCCCCATACTGTTTTGTTATTTTACCACCGATTGCCAGGTATATCAGTATGATAAAGAGCTTATAGACTCTTAATATAACTTTCTTGCCTTAATACAGAAAGAAATTGGAACCATCTTGGCTTTTTTCGTTTTGTCGTTGACATCCCCAACTGCTTCCATTGTTTCTTTATCATTCTGTTCGATCATTTGTTCAACAACAAATCCCGCTTGGGCTAAAGCGTTAATATATGTTGATA
>JAQZBN010000014.1 GCA_029238935.1 Herbinix sp. | reverse complement strand
TATATTTACAAGCGGCATAAAAACTGCCAGCAGGTTCATACCTACTGGCAGGAAAAATTTATATTTTTTTGATTGTCTACTTGACGGGAAGCAGTTCACCGTGTTGCAGCGTTTTTTAATTTCATATTTCATTGTATATAGTATCCCATTCAGTATCGATGCATTAAGTACAGATGGAATTACTGTTTGACCAAACTATAAGGAACTTTCGGTATATTTTTTGAAATTATCCAAGATGGCTTGCCAACCATTTTTCTGCATATCGAGAGAATTAGTGCCCTCTGCTTCAAATAAGGTTTCCACCTTAACAAAGCCATCTTGTTGGGAAAAGTACACGTCTACTTTTCTGTTGTCACCCAGAGTATAACTAATTTTTTTACCAACGATTACTTCGTCATAGATTCCAGAAAAATCAAAGCTGAAACTACCATCTTTTGCGGCCATTGTATAATTAAACTGTCCCCCTGGTCGTAAATCGTTTTCAGCCTTTGGGGAATGCCAATCCTCAGATGCATGGTTCCATTCCATGATATGTTTTGGCAATGTATAAGCTTCCCATACTTTCTCGATTGGCTTATGGATCATGGTTTCAATATGAATTTTATTGCTATCCATGGCTTCTTCCTCCTTTTCTATCGTTAATATCCTTGTCGTGCCTTTTCTAAAGCTTCTAGATCGAATTTTTTCATTTGCAGAGAAGCCTCGAATACTCTTTGCATCTCTTCTTCAGATCCTCTTGCTAAGAGCTCTTCCATATTTTCGGGGACAATCTGCCAGGATACACCGTATTTATCTTTGATCCATCCACACTGTTCTGCTTCGGGTACAGCGGAGAGCTTGTCCCAATAATAGTCTATCTCACTCTGATCTTTGCAATTGATCATCAGTGAAAATGCTTCGTTAAAATTAAAGTCTGCATCATAGGCATTATCCATTGCCGTAAATTCCATACCATTCAAATGAAATGAAGTATAATTTATCTTTGCATTGGAGGAGTCGACTTCGCCTTCGCTATATCTGCTAATTGATTTAATTTTAGAGTTAGGAAATACTTCGGTATAAAAATTGATTGCTTCTTCGGCTTTACCGCATACATCATTGGAGAAAAGAAAATTTGGGGTGATCTTTTGTACAGAAGGACCTTGATCCGTCAGTATAAGTTGCCAGGAAAGACCGTATCGGTCTTGTAACCAGCCATAACGAGAGCTAAAAGGATATTGATCCAGTGGCATTAATTCCGTTCCCCCATCGAGGAGCGCTTTCCATAGAGTATCAATTTCATCAACGGATTCACAGGAAACCATCAAAGAAATGGACGGATTAAATTTAAAATAGGGTCCGGCACTGATGGATGCGAACGGTTGACCTGCTAATATGAAGTTTACAGCTTCAGCATCCCCGGATGGTGTATCTTTCAGTACATAAGAGCTAACTAGTTTTGATTGATCAAATAAACTGATATAAAATAATGCGGCTTCTTTGGCCTCTTTGTCATACCATAGATGAGGAACAATTTTTTGCGTCATAATAACCATTCCTTTCTTCAAAACCTGCAAACTTTGGGCAGCAGGCACCAACTCTTTTGGATTTCGAAACTGAAGTTACATTTATATTATAATCCATCTGAGAGACACTTACACTAACTATTATAAAATGTTATAATTACGGAGATGATAGAATTTATCAAATATAATTGCTAACTACGATTTGTAATGTTAGTGTAATTATCTTGTGTAAATAAAAAATAGAGAAACTCTTAGGCTAATGGTAAAAGATTTAACGACAAAGCTAAACAACCACCACTTACAAAAAAGTTTCTCAATGACGCATAATAACACAAATGACACAAAAATGCTAACACCGAGGGAGATATAAATATAAAAGAAGACATGACGTAGGCTTACATGAAGAAGAGTAATTATGTTTGTGAATAAATCATTGACGCAGAAGGGAATATATGTTAATATACTAAAAATGTAAAAAGCGACGATAAGAAATAGTAGATATTTCAGATTTTCCAGAGAGAAGATGGCTGGTGTGAATCTTCATTGATGTGATATCGAACCCATCTTTGAGCTATGACCCGAACGGTTTACCAAGTAGGCATCATCGGTGATCCACCGTTATCAGGAGTAAGTATCAAGCATCATGATTGCTTTGTACTGTATAAGCGCAGAGGTTTCTCTGAAATTAGGTGGTAACACGGATTGTACATTCGCCCTAAGTTGATATCAATCAACTTGGGGCTTTTTTGTATCTACGATACTACTTAATAAAACTATCTGCTATGTAGTTATTACGTTTTCATTATGGTAGGTATGCCATGATAAAGTACGGTAAAGCACGATAAAACACCGTGAAACACGATAAAATACGATAAAGAATAGAAAAAGAAGATTTGATCCACTATTCCAGCGATATTGTAGGTCAAACAAAATAAGAAATAAAATAAACTGAATTTAACATGGGAATGGAGGTTATGATTTTATGAAGCTTAAAAATCTTGTAGGAGACAGATTTAAAGAAAGACCATCCGATTGTATTGTAGACTGCCATGCGTTAATGGTTCGGGGTGGTTACATGAAGTATGTAGCAAATGGTATTTACTCCAGCTATCCATCCTTGCGTAATATTACTAAGAAAATCGAGCAAATCATTCGAGAAGAGATGGATAAGATTGACGGTCAGGAGGTATTATTACCGGTGGTGCTGCCAGGATCATTGTGGGAGGAATCAGGAAGGTTCTTAAGTGTTGGAAGTGAATTACTCCGATTTAAGGATAGAAATCAAAGTACAATGGTATTAGGAATGACCCACGAAGAAGCAGCAGTACAATTAGTTAGGGATTACGCCCAAAGCTATGTTAAGTATCCTTTTATGATATATCAGATACAAACTAAATTTCGTGATGAAGCACGTCCGCGAGCAGGACTCATCCGAGTACGGGAGTTTACGATGAAGGATGCTTATTCTTTTCATACATCCCAGGATGATTTAGAGCAATACTATCGTAAATGTCATCGTGCATATGAAAGAATCTTTGCCAGAGCAGGAATTCCGGAAGTGATATCGGTCTCCTCGGATTCTGGCATGATGGGCGGCAATGTTTCCCATGAGTTCATGCTACTGACTCCGATCGGGGAAGACTCGATTATAATATGCAAGGAATGCGATTATAAAGCGAATATGGAAGCAGCAGAAAGCATTGTTATTAATGATACTAAGCCAGATCAAGAGGATCTAGTGATGGTGCATACACCGAAGGTCTCCTCTATCGAGGATGTTATTGATTTCCTTCACCTTCCCATAGAGAATACATGTAAAGCTGTGGTATACCAAAAAATACAACCGATGAGTATATAATTGTATTCCTACGGGGGGATTTGGATGTTAATGAGACAAAACTAACGAACCTGTTAGGATCGGATATTCATCCTGCTGTCATTACAGAAGATTGTGGTTTGAAAGCAGGATATATTGGTCCATACCAGATACAGGGCAATTACACAATACTGTTTGACCGATCATTACACAATAGTAAGAATCTCTCCTGTGGAGCAAATGTTGAAGAATATCATTACGTAGGCTTCCAGATAGAACGGGATTATGGAAAGGTAGAATATCATGATTTGTCAAAGGTAAAAGAAGGCGGCATCTGTCCTCATTGCGGTAAACAGGCATTATCTATCGTAAGAGGAATTGAGGTTGGTAACATCTTTCAACTTGGAACAAAATATACGAAAGCTATGAATATGCAGTACATTGATAAGGATGGAAATTACCAATATCCTATCATGGGGTGTTACGGGATTGGAGTTGGCAGGTTGGCCGCTTCTGTCTGTGAGGTTCATCACGATGAGTATGGTCCGATCTGGCCGATAACGATAGCACCATGGCAGGTTCACCTATGCTGTTTGCGTTCGGATGATATACCGACGAAAGAGTTTGCAGATCATTTGTATGAGGAACTATTGTTGAAAAGGGTTGAAGTAATCTATGATGACAGAAATGTAAGAGCCGGAGTCATGTTTTCAGATGCAGATCTCTTAGGGGTACCAATCAGAGTGATACTAAGTCCAAAGAATTTACAGGAAGACCAGGTGGAGATCATATCAAGAGATAAAAAGATTGCAATGAGAGTGAAAAAGGAAGATGTGGTACACACCATTCAGAAATTAATCCATGAGTTTATAAAAGAAAAGGAAAGTGAAGTTATTACGAATGCACAGAATTAAAGGAATATCTATATAGAAAGAGTTTTTATTGGCTCGCAGGGATAAGAGCTCTTTCTTTAATTTTAGAAGTATACCTTAGCGAAACGTATTTTTTAATAAATACTTTTAATAATACGGTCTTAATGGTATAATATAAGCTAACGTTATTATTTTTATGGATTTAACTGGATATAGGAAAATATAAAAGGAGCTTATAGAATGAAGAGAAATTTAAAGCTAGGGGGAGCATTAAAAATATATTTGTTATGGCCAATCATATTAACTGCACTACTTCTATGCATGAATCTTAGTATTTTTGTCATAGATCGAAAAGCAGGAATTATTATGTCGGTCTATGTTCTGCTCTATTTTCTCATTGCTATCAGCTTATTCTATATCAAGCGGCCAAAGATAGCCAGTGAACTGGTCAGTTATGCAATCGGTTACGGACAAGTACAAAAAAGACTCTTAAAGGAATTAGCCCTACCCTATGCAATTTTAGATTTGGAAGGAAAGATGCAGTGGGGAAATGATGAATTCATGGATATTATTCATGAGAAAAAGGCAGCATTACGGTCCATTAGTAATGTATTTCCTGAGATTACAAAGGATGCTTTTCCGAAGATGGAGAAGGATGAAGAGCTTCATCTTGTCTTTAACGGGAGAAATTATCGGGTTCTTCTTCGTAAAGTGATTGCTCCGGATTTTGATGAGGATATTGATTGGAGCTTTTATGAGAATGAGAATAACTGGGAGGGCAAGAATGCTCTAATTGCAATGTATCTTTATGATGAAACCGAGATCATGGGACTGCAGAAAGAAAACAAAGATCAAAAATTAATCACAGGATTACTATATATCGATAATTATGAAGAAGCGTTGGAAAGTATTGATGAAGTAAGAAGGTCCTTGCTCACGGCGTTAGTTGATCGTAAGATAACAAAATACATGCAGGGAATTGATGCAGTGATTAAAAAGCTGGAGAAGGATAAGTATATCTTTGTTTTTCAGCAAAAATTCCTTCCTCAGTTACAGAGTAACCGTTTCTCCCTCCTTGAAGAAGTCAGAGGAGTAAACATTGGTAACGAGATGTCTGTGACGATCAGTATGGGTCTTGGAGTCAATGCAGATACCTTCATTGGCAGTTACGAATATGCCAGAGCAGCCATTGATCTGGCTCTTGGTAGAGGTGGGGATCAAGCGGTTGTTAAAGATAGGGATAAGATATCCTATTACGGTGGTAAGAGCGTTCAGGTGGAGAAAAGCACCAGAGTAAAGGCAAGAGTAAAAGCCCATGCATTAAGGGAATTTATCGAGGGAAAAGATAAGGTAGTTATCATGGGGCATAAAATCGGTGACGTTGATTCCTTTGGATCTGCAATTGGTGTCTACCGTATTGCTAAGACTCTTAATAAAAAGACGCATATCGTAATCAATGAAGTAACAACATCCCTGCGGCCAATGATGAGCCGATTCGTTGGTAATCCCGACTATGAAGAAGATATGTTTATTAAGAACGAACAAGCAAAGGAAATTGTGGATCACAATACACTCCTTGTTATTGTAGATGTTAACCGTCCTAGCTATACCGAATGCGAAGAGTTATTAGGATTTACTAGAACGATCGTTATACTGGATCATCATCGCCAAACCAGTGAAGTAATTGAGAATGCGGTTCTTTCCTATATTGAAACGTATGCCTCCTCGACCAGTGAAATGGTGGCTGAGGTACTTCAGTATATTGGCGGAAGTTTAAAATTAAAACCAATCGAAGCGGATGCACTGTATGCAGGTATTATGATTGATACCAATAATTTCTTGACAAAGACAGGTGTAAGAACTTTTGAAGCAGCAGCATTTTTAAGAAGAAGCGGCACGGATGTGACTAGAATACGAAAGTCCTTCCGAATTGAAATGGTTGACTTTAAGGCAAAAGCAGATGCCATCAGTAATACGGAAGTGTTCTTAAAATATTATGCGATCACCACTTGCGATGCCACGGAAGCCAACAGCCCTACGGTCCTTGGAGCGCAAATTGCAAATGAATTGCTTAACATAGCTGGAATCAAAGCTACATTTGTTATTACGCCATTTCATGATAAAATATATGTCAGTGCCCGTTCCATAGATGAAGTTAATGTGCAGATTATTATGGAGAAACTGGGGGGTGGCGGTCATATGAGTGTTGCGGGTACCCAGTTTGAGAATAGCACAATACAGGAAGCAATCAGTAAAATAAAAGCGACCTTAACAACCATGTCACAAGAGGGTGAACTGTAAGAGATGTGGTTGAGGGTGATGGATAAAGGAGAGATGTAAGATGGATATTATTTTAACTCAGGATGTTAAGACCCTTGGTAAAAAGGGTGAAATTGTAAAGGTAAGTGACGGTTATGCGAGGAATTTTATTCTTCCTAAGAAGCTTGGAATGGAAGCTACACCGAAAAATTTAAATGATCTGAAACTTCAGAAAGCAGCAGAAGAAAAGAAGCAGAGAGAGCTTCTTCAAGAAGCAAAGGATTTTGGTAAAAAATTAGAAGATATTACAATCCGAGTTACGATCAAAGCAGGAGAAGGCGGAAGAACCTTTGGATCTATTTCGACCAAAGAAATTGCGACAGCGATGAAGGAGCAATTTAATCTGGATATTGATAAGAAAAAGTTATTACTACAAGATCCAATTAAAAATGCTGGAACCTATACAGTTCCGGTTAAACTTCATCCGCAAGTAACGGCGGAAATGAAAGTAAAAGTAGATGCGATTTAATAGATATTTCTTTCTGCACTTTTTTAAGAAGCAGTAGTTAGTTTAGGAGGATATGCAATGGATGAAGCTTTTATAAAAAAGATACTACCCCATAGTGCAGAAGCAGAGCAATCCGTTATTGGTTCCATGATAATGGACAAAGACGCAATTATAGCAGCATCAGAGATGATAACAAATAATGATTTTTATCAGCAGCAGTACAGTATACTATTTGAGACCATGATTGAACTTTTTAATGAGGGAAAACCAGTAGACTTAATTACTCTGCAAAACAGATTAAAAGAGAAAGATGTTCCGCCCCAGATTTGTAGTTTGGAATTTATTAGGGATCTGGTAACCGCGGTTCCCACCTCAGCAAATGTTAGATATTATGCTCAGATTGTGAAAGAAAAGGCTATTCTTAGAAGAATTATTAAGATGTCAGAGGAAATTTCCAATGACTGTTATCTTGATAAAGAGAAGCTGGATGTTATCTTAGAGAAGGCAGAAAAGCAAGTATTTGATATAGCACAGAACAGAGGAACTAAGGAGTTTACTGATATAAAGGATATCGTTCTCCGATCCATTGACAGCATTGAAGCAGCCGCAAAAAACCAGGGAAGTGTTACCGGCGTAGCTACCGGCTTTTACGATTTGGATTATAAGACTGCCGGTCTTCAACCTTCGGATTTGGTCTTAATAGCCGCAAGACCTTCCATGGGTAAGACAGCGTTTGTCCTCAATGTGATTGAATATGTAGCCTTAAAATCCAATGTTACAACCGTATTCTTCAGCTTGGAAATGTCTCAGGAGCAATTGGTTAAGCGTATGCTGGCCATGAACTCCAGAGTTGATTCACAAGCAATTCGAACCGGTTCCTTATCCGGTGAGGATTGGGCGAACCTAATGGAAAGTGCTAGATTAATTGGTAATTCCAACATTATCATCGATGATACCTCGGCTATTTCCATTAGTGAATTAAGATCAAAGTGTAGAAAGCTAAAATTAGAGCGAAACCTAGGACTAGTGGTAATTGACTACTTACAGCTGATGTCAGGAAGCAAGAAATCAGAGTCCAGACAACAGGAAATTTCAGAGATTTCCAGATCGCTCAAGTCCCTAGCCAGAGAGATTAACTGTCCGGTGGTTGCTTTATCTCAGTTAAGCCGTGCCGTAGAACAGCGTCCCGATAAACGTCCAATGTTATCTGACTTAAGAGAGTCTGGAGCGATTGAGCAGGATGCCGACGTTGTTATGTTTCTGTATCGTGATGATTACTACAACAAAGACTCAGAGGATCAGGGTATCTTAGAGGTCATTATCGGTAAACAGAGAAACGGTCCAACCGGAACCATCAAGCTTGCTTGGCTTTCTCAGTTTACAAAATTTGCTAACCTTGAACGGTAATGTGAGGACTGTTATATTTTCCTACATAAAGGTAAGTATCTGGTCAAATATTGTTATGAAAATAGGATAGGGAATGCCATAGAACTATCGGTGTTCCTGTTGAAAAGGGGAAACTCCTTAGGGGTTTCCCCTTTTTGTGTCGACAAGATAAATTGGAATATAAGGAATGAATATTGCATTTGATGATTGCTATGATATAATGTAAAAAGTGGAAAATAATTACAATAAAGAGGAGGATAAACGATGGATGAAATCAGGTATATGATATCGGAAGCCTCAAAGAAGGTTGACGTCGAATCGCATGTACTTAGATATTGGGAAGAAGAGCTTGAGCTCCCTATTTTACGAAATGAAATGGGACACCGATATTATAAGGAATCAGATATTGAACTGCTGAAGACAGTTAAGAAATTGAAGGAGCAGGGGTTTCAATTAAAAGCGGTGAAGATGCTGTTGCCCAATATCAATAAGTTGGATTCCCTTGATCCTCAGACCATGGTAAGACTTAAGGACGAACTAAACGGGAGGGTAATGGAGATGTGGAGCGAGGAGAAAGAACAAAGCACAGAAGATGGGACAAGCCTTATTGCCAGTGAACCAAAGAAAGAGCTGAAAGAGCTACCTGAAGATAAAATGCATCAGTTTAAATCGATCATGAGCCATATTATTGTATCCGCTTTAAAAGAAAATAACACAGTACTCTCAGAAGAAATTGGTATCAATGTGACCGATGGTGTAATTAAAGAGATGAATCTTTTAATGAGATTACAAGAGGAAAGGGAAGAAGAAAGATATAAAAGATTTGATGCTACCTTAAGAGATTATCAAAAAAGCAAATCACTTGTGGCAGCCACTACGGACGGAAAAAATAAGAAGAAATCTAAATTCTTTAAGAAGAATAAAGTATACTTATAAATATAAAGATATCCTTTAAAATAGGGATATACATAATGGATTAAGATGTGAAACCCATTTATAAATGGACAAAGTCAATGACCGAGGGTGTTTTGATAGCTTAACCATAATATGCAATAAAAAGAGGCTGTCCATGGACAGCCTCTTTATGTATGAATCATTATGCTGAAATAGCACTTGTAGGACATGTTTCTGCACAAGCTCCACAATCTAAGCATGCGTCAGCATCAATTTCATAGTGATTTGCTCCTTCTGAAATAGCACCGGCAGGGCATTCGCTTGCACAAGCGCCGCAGCTAATACATTCATCTGAAATAGTATATGCCATGGGTCAAACCTCCTTTTCTGAATCATTGAGTTCATTTTAATATAAACAGCATAAGAATGCAAGTATATTTTTCCTTGTTAAAGAGATACTTTGGTTTATCAGAGATAGCATAGAAGTAAGATGAAAGGCAGAATGATAACGGTAATGATTCCTGCTTGACGTACTTGCAACGAATGATTATAATAGTGCATAGGCTATTAAGTAAGTCGAAACATTACGATCTTACTATTTGCTATAGAATTATTTAAGGAGGAATAGATATGGCTACCATCACTAAGGACATGACAATCGCACAGGCGATTTCTGTTAATCAAAATGTTATTCCGGTACTGCTTGATATAGGTATGCACTGTCTGGGCTGCCCTTCAGCACAGGGTGAAACATTAGAGGAAGCGGCTATGGTTCATGGATTAGATCCAGAAGTACTTATGGCAAAGATCAGTGAAGCAATAGGAGAATAATAAGAATAAGAAAAAGGCTGTTGCCATGGCAACAGCCTTTTTCTTATTCTTATTATTACATCACTGACAGAATCTGTAGTGCATTATCTTTTACAATGACTTCAAAGTGTTCGTCATAATACGTCTGGCTAGCATAGGTGGAACGTTCTGCCTTACCATATTCCGAAATAATATTGCAAATTTTATTAAATTCTTCCGGAGAATGTTCGGATTTATTGATCACTAAATAATAGATTGAATTTAAAGTATTTTTATAAAGGGTGTTCGTACCGTTATAAAAACCAACTAAAACATTGGCTAATTCAATTACCTCATTCAAAGAACGGAAGGTATATATCTTAACAATATTGCTAGCGATATGAAGGTTCTGCTTCTCCACCATATTGTTAGAGGGAGCAGACGGGGTCTCTATGATATCCTTAGAGTCGTCTTCAAGCTCTTCGGAAAGATCGTCCATTTGATCGTAGCTATTAATAATCTCATCAGCATAGGCTTCATCGCTCTCATCGGAATCATCCGAATGGTCGGATGGAGCAAAGGAGGAAAACTTAGAGAATCGGGTATCCAATTCATCGGGATCTTCTACCTTAGTTATGACTAAAATGAGGCATTCGGTCGATACTGGGATTGCTTCAATCATTAAAGGAATATCATCAACTTCAAAACCGAATTCATAAAATGCCTGCTGTATCATATCACGGAATAAAGCTTTCGCTTTCTCGGAGCCATAAGCCAATTCGCTTATTCTTAATTCTCGGTCTATCAAATCACTTTTATTTAACGTACATCGTATCTGGTTGTCACTAATTTTTTCTATCTTCATAAGGTACACCCCTTTCTGTAACAAGGAACTTAAACTAAGGGAACGTGATCAAAAAAATCAATCCAACGGTGTATACACCTAAAGGTGTAAAGAAAGTATAATTTAAAAAGCCCCTAAAGTCAATATCCCTATATATGAAATTTATATTAATATCCGTCCTAAATCTACATTATTAATCATGATGCGACAAAGCAAATTGTACAAAATTATCAGAAAAGATTGTGAAAAAATCGAGCGAAAAATTAGTTGCTTAAGTTCCATATTATGGGTATAATGGTGTCAGTGGCATTGTTCATGTCTTTCGTATGATACTGATAAGAAAGGAGTGAATGCAACAGGAAATATGGTTTCACAAATATCGCATAATTAAACTTCTTGGCAGAGGAGGCACTGCTGAGGTTTATCTGGCTGAACACATCAAATTAAATTCTTATCGCGCCATCAAATGCATTTCAAAAAATCATCCCTTATACGATTTACAACTAAAAGAAGCTCATATTTTAAAAAATCTGAAGCACTCATGCATTCCTATTATTTATGATATTGAGGAAAATGAAGATTGTTCCTACATCGTTGAACAATATCTGGAAGGAGAGACCCTGAAGGAATATATTGTTCGTATGGGCAAGCTGAAAGAAGATATCATAGTACATTTCGGGATCCTACTCTGTGATCTGTTTGTTTACCTACATTCTACCACTCGTCCCATCTTATATCTTGATTTAAAACCCGAGAATATTATTATATCAGAAGATACTCTAAAATTGATCGACTTTGGCAGCGCCATATATCGTGATGAACAATCAGATATCCAGACATTCATGGGAACACCGGGATTTGCAGCGCCAGAAATATACGGGCACAGTAAAGTCGACGACCGTAGTGATGTCTATGGAATTGGGATGCTACTATATACCATGGTAACCGGTGCGACTTATCAACGGGGTACCTTTGGTAGGAACCACATTGATTTCACAAAAGGATACTCCAAAAAATTCAAACAATGTATTAATCAATGCCTCAAATATAATCCTTCCCAGAGATATGCCTCTGTATCCGCATTAAGCAAACATTTATCGGTGATCTCACGAAAGAAAGGTGTGAACCTTCATGAACAAAGTACTCTGATTACCTATGCGATTGCAGGGGCACAACACAGAATTGGTGTAACACATTTTGCTTTTCGCTTATGTAGTTTTTATCGTGATCAAAAGGTGCGATGTCTATACCATGAAAAGAATAACAGTCATCATATTTGGGCAATTCAGAATCGTTATCAGGAGGTGAAAAGGGATTGTAATGCCTATAGAATAGAGGGTATTACTATGCAGCCTAAGGGTTTAAAACAACCTGCGGAAAAGTATCAGGTAATTGTACAGGATTATGGTTGTCTGACCTCGGAGAATATGGATGAATTTATTACTGCTGATGTAAAAATTGTAATACTAGGAGCGAAAGATTGGGAACTTGCCTATTCAGAACAGTTATTAGATAAGATAACAGGATATAAAGAGATCTATTACTTATTTAATTTTATGAGTGGAAAGCAATTTCTGCAGGCAATGAAACATATGGATCAGAAAAAGTGTTATCGGATTCCCTATGAACCGGATCCATATGGAAAACCTGATAAAGGCAGTGATCTTGAATTGTTCTTAGAAATTACTGGCTTAGGCCGAGAAAAAAAGGTCCATCATAGAAAGAGGCGGTATGAAGAAAAAACCCATGTTGATGAAAAAGGTATTAGATTATAAGCCATTGTTCTCAAGAGAAATCGTTGGATTAATCGGTACTCACCGGGGTGCAGGGGTGACCCATACTGGTCTTATGCTTGCCATTTATATGGGGGAAGAGCTGCAGAAAAGAACGGCCCTACTGGAGGTAAATGATCATTACGATATGGAGGTCATCGAACAGTCCTATGAATGGGATAACTTTGAAGACGAATCATTTTCATATCAAAATATTACTTGTTACAAGAAAGTTACGCTTGATCAGGTTCCGGATTTGTTAAATGAACCATTTGACTGCTTCATTCTTGACTTTGGTACAGACTTTTCGACTTGCAGGAAAGAGTTCCTGCGTTGCACGAAAAAGCTTGTGATAGGGAGTCAAGCAGAGTGGAACCAATGGAAGCTTTTGCGTTTTCATGATTCTGTGAAGGGCATCAAAGGAAGTGATACATGGATTTATCTTATTCCATATGCAACAGATAAAACAATTAAGAACTTAACGCATGAATTCAACAGAAGGATTTATACTCTTCCGTTTGAGATAAATCCAATCAATTATTCCAACGAAACAGTCCGATTGTTTTATGAATTATTACACAATTAAATCTAGTAAATTGTTTACCAGGTGGGAAAGGTATAACATATCACAAATGAACCTTCTTATCCGGAAGCTTATGAAAAATTATTATTACCTATATTAATATTTTTAAGTACCTTCGGTAAGCAATTTATATTATTGTTAATGATGAAGTTGTAGTATAGTGTTAAAAATAAAATAGTAAGCGTAACCAGCACTTAAAAAGCCCTCTATACTTTGAACGGTTGGTAGAAAGATGTAACTGCTTACATATTTTATGATATTACATGACTTATGAGAAAGATAAGCCAGGGATGATTTTAGGTGTATTTTAAGGCAGATGGATTTCCTTTTATCTCCTTAAAATGCACCTTTTTTACTTATTGTTACAATAGATATCATAAAAAAGTCGAATTTAGGTAATGACGGTAAATAAAATAGATGCTATAATGAGATATACCAAGCGGGAGGTGTATGTATGGATAAGAAAACAAGAGTAGCTTTTATCGGCTCTGTTTTAGTACTGCTAGTAATATTTATTATAGTGGGTGTTGTTATTGTTGGGAAATTGACTCCCAGTGATGAAGTTATGTTACTGTCCGATTACTATACAGTGGAGGATGATGAAGTCCTGGTATTAATGCAGGATAAGATATATGATAAAAAAGGATTATTTATTGATGGTAAAGTTTATATTGATTATAATACGGTAGTTTCTGAGTTTAACCACCGTTTCTATTGGGATTCCAATGAAAATATTCTGACCTATACAACACCGGAGGAAATATTACAGGCAGAGGCAGAAAGCAGTGAATATACCGTTACAAAGAGCATGATTGAGACCAGTGCAAGTATGGATTATGACATCGTTAAGGTGTTTGCAGATGAAGTTTATTTGGCACTAGATTTTGTAGGTATGTATTCTGATATGAAGTATCAGCTTTATGAAGATCCGAATCGTGTTGTAATAGAGTATCAGTGGGGAGATTTTTTATATACAGAGGTTACGAAAGAAACACAGCTTAGATCGGAAGCAAGTATAAAAAGTCCTATCTTAAAAGAGCTTCCCATCGGTACCGGACTTTTATATGTATCCACCGAAGCACCGAAAAAAGGCTTTTCTCAGGTCATGACAGAAGATGGTGTCATCGGCTATGTAAAAGATAAGTTTGTAAAGGAATCATCTTATAAAACCTTTGAAAGTAATTATCAGGAGCCGGTATATACTGCTCAGACAAGAAAAGGGAAGGTAAATCTGGTGTTCCATCAAGTATTTAATACGGATGCGGTAAATAATCTGGAGGAGCTATTAAAGACGACAAAAGAAGTTACCGTGATATCACCTACCTGGTTTTCCATAGATAGTTCAGAAGGTACAATCGCTTCTATTGCAAGCGAAGCCTACGTGGAAAAGGCTAATAATCTGGGCTTGGAAGTATGGGCGCTGGTGGATGATTTTAACAAAGACATCAGTATGTATGAGCTACTTTCTCATACTTCAAGGAGAATTAAACTGGAGAACTCACTGATCGAGGCAGCAATTGAATATAAGTTAAATGGTATTAATATAGACTTTGAGAAGATCACCAACGATGCCGGAATACATTATATACAGTTTTTAAGAGAGCTATCAGTAAAATGCAGAAATAACGGAATTGTCTTATCCGTGGATAATTATGTTCCCACGGCTTATACCAAACATTATGATAGAGAAGAACAAGGTAAAATTGTAGATTATATGATAGTTATGGCCTATGATGAATATTATGCAGGTTCCGATGTAGCGGGTCCTGTGGCATCCTTGGGCTATGTTCAAGATGCAGTGACAAATATCATTGAAATTGTTCCAAAGGAGAAAGTAATTATTGCTATTCCGTTCTACACCAGAATATGGAAAGAAACGAAGGATGGTGAGATTAGTTCAGAAAGTAAAGCGATGACCAACGCTGCACAGCTTTTGGAGGAAAACCAAGCTCAGAAAGAATGGGATGCGGATACCGGCTATTATTATGCAGAATATGAGAAAGATGATGCTCTGTATATGATGTGGCAGGAGGAAGAGAAATCGATTGAAGAAAAGTTAAAGGTAATATACGAAGCGGATGTTGCCGGAATAGCTGCATGGAAGTTAGGTTTAGAGAAAGAAAGCATCTGGAATATTATCGTGAAGTACTTGAATTAGATTATATACTTATATTAGATAATGATTTATATTGGACTATAAATAACATAGTGAACAAATACGAATAAGGTATCATTGATTAATCCATAGGACCTTAATTAAATTATAATCGAAAATAGGTAGCTAGAATAGGACATAAAATATCCTCATAAGATATAAAGAAGCACATATGGAAAGATTTATAGCTTATGAAGAATAAATATTTTAGCGTAATGTTTTTGGTGTTAATCTATCTAGCTTATATGCTCACCTCAGATGAAGCGGTTAAGGTTATGAAGAACTTACTTCATTCCGGTAAGGAAGTAGAGCAGATTACGGTAGTTATTGACGCAGGACACGGTGGAAGAGATCCCGGCAAAGTCGGAGTTAATGATGCACTGGAGAAGGATATTAATTTAAGTATCGCTTTTAAATTAAAAAGTTTACTGGAGCAAAACGGTATTACAGTGATTATGACCCGTTCGGATGACAGTGGTCTCTATTCTGAGACGGACTCTAATAAGAAGAATGCAGATTTAAATGAGAGAATAAATATAATTCACAACAACAAAGCTGATTTTGCAATCAGTATACATCAGAATAGCTTTGGTGAAGAATACGTTAAGGGTGCTCAGGTATTTTACCATTCAGCATCCAATGATGGTAAAATTCTAGCTGAAACAATTCAGCAGCAATTAAAAGATACCTTACAAGATGGAAATCATCGGATGGCAAAGTCAAATGCCAGTTATTATATGCTAAAGAAGACGGAATGTCCGCTGGTCATAGTAGAATGTGGGTATTTATCCAATCGTTCGGAAGCGGCACTGCTTGTTGATGATTCCTATCAGGATAAATTAGCCTGGGGGATTCATCTCGGAATCATGAAGTTTATTAACCGCAAATGATAAAAACTTCACGAGGTATGGATTTTAATAGATATCCATGTTATAATAAAGGCTTAGTGAGTATATGGAACAGATCCTATGATCATGTCTGTCGTAAGGACCTATGTGGATCGGCGTTTAGTAAGCCGCAAGGAGAAAAGAAAAATGCAAAATATGCACACAGAGATAAAAAAAATAGATGCAGATGAGTTTGATCCAGAAGAACTGTTGCAAGCAGCTAATATATTGAAGTCGGGGGGGTTGGTTGCTTTCCCCACTGAAACAGTATATGGGCTAGGTGCCAACGCCTTGGAGGAGTTAGCTGCAGGCAAAATATATGAGGCAAAAGGAAGACCTTCTGATAATCCATTGATTGTTCATATTGCAAATAAGATGGATATAAATCAACTGGCAAAGGACATACCAGAGACAGCTTATAAATTGGCTGAGGTTTTTTGGCCAGGACCCCTGACTATTATCTTAAAGAAAAAAGAATGCGTACCTTATGGTACAACCGGCGGCCTTGATACTGTTGCTATCAGGCTTCCGGCAAATAAAATTGCCAGAGAGCTGATTGAGCTATCCGGCATATTTGTAGCTGCACCTAGTGCAAATCGGTCTGGTAAGCCAAGTCCAACGAAGGCGGAACATGTGATTGAGGATTTATCGGGAAAAGTTGATATGATCATTGATGGAGGTAAAGCCACTTTGGGGTTGGAATCAACGATTATAGACTTGACCGGAGAAAAACCCATGATCCTAAGACCGGGTTGTATCACACAACAGATGCTTTCAAATGTGATCGGAGAAGTAGAAATTGATCCGACAATTCTTGCTCCAAAGATGGATCATGACTTTAAACCCAAGGCACCGGGTATGAAATATCGTCATTATGCTCCCGAAGGAAGCCTTACTATTTATGAAGGTGATACCAATACAGTAATCAATGAAATTAATAAAGTAACGAAAGAGAAAGTAGATAACGGCCATGTCGTAGGTATTATAGCAACCGAGGAAACAAAATCATCCTATCCTTCTGGTGTTGTAAAAGTGATTGGATCAAGAAAAGATGAGGCAACAATAGCTGCTGGCCTCTTTGATATATTACGGGAGTTTGATACCTTACACGCAGAATATATTTATTCAGAAAGTTTTGGAGATAACCGTTTAGGACAGGCAATTATGAACCGTTTGTTGAAAGCAGCGGGCTACCATATCAATAAATTATCTTAATGAATTTCGTTTATTATTAAGTTGGACTTTAGGAGGAAGAGCATGGAGAAGTATCATAAGCTTATATTTGTATGTACGGGGAACACCTGCAGGAGTCCTATGGCCGAAGCAATCTATAAAAGCCTTGAAAAGATCAGTGAAATGAAAATAATATCAAGAGGATTGGTGGTTTTATTCGGAGAGCCAATTAATCCGAAGGCAGATGTAGTCCTAAAAAAACATGATCTGGAATTAAGCAACCATGTATCAAAGGGTTTAAAAACCTCAGATATTGATGAGAATACCTTAATTTTAACTATGACAGCAAACCAAAAGAAAAAGGTAATCGATACTTACCAGAATGCCATCAATGTATTTACGATCAAAGAGTTTGCTGGTGAAATGGGAGATGTAGTTGATCCATATGGCGGATCTTTGATTGATTACGAGGAATGTTATATAGAGTTAGCACGTCTGGTTAAGAAAACAGTATATAAATTACATGAAGACTAATGATTGGAGGAATTAAATATGATAGCAATTGGAAATGACCATACAGGATATGCATTAAAGAAGGCAATTATTGAATATCTGGAAGCGAATCATATAGAATATAAAGATTTTGGCTGCGGCGAGGTTACTACTAGTGATTATCCCGAGTTTGCTAAGAAAGTTGGTAAAGCAATACAAAGTAAGGAATGCGAGAAAGGAATTCTTATCTGCGGAACAGGGATTGGGATCTCCATAGCAGCAAATAAAATGAAGGGTATCCGCGCAGCGTTATGTCATGACTGTTTTAGTGCGGAAGCAACGAGATTACACAATGATGCTAATGTTCTAGCGATTGGAGCAAGAGTAGTCGGAGTGGGTCATGCTCTTAAAATTGTTGATACTTTTTTAAATACCGATTTTTCGAAGGATGACAGACATATCCGTAGAATTCAAATGTTGGAAGAGGAATAATAATCTGCTTCCGCATTATTAATAGGATCCATGAGGATGCCAAACTTTCCTTGATATATTATTCTGAGTAATGTATCAAGGGTTCGTAAGGCATCCTTTATTGTACTTTCCGTTATTTTCTTCTGATCAAAGGCTTCTGCCAATTCATCTAAATCCATCACTTTAATCGATCCGTTCTCATATAGAATCACATCAACCAGTAGATCCTCGAAAACAATGGTGTTCTGATCATCGGGAAGTTTCTTGGTGTGGATGATATCACAATACCAATAAACAATATCTCCAAGGCTGTTATAAACTTTACTTACTTTAATGCCGAGATCCATGTAATACGCGGATACGCCTTTGGCAATATCTTTACGGGGATGTAGGGCTGACCACATGGTAATCATCAAATTATTATCATGTTTTATTATAATATCATCTTTTAAATGAACCAGTTCTTCGGGAATAAATCGTCTGCGGTATATATGTAAATCTGACATAGAGTTAACCTCCTTAAGACAGCTATCAATTGGAATATTTTACTCATTATATCACGAAAGTCTCATCAGGGATAGGAAATAAGAGAATAATCTTTTAAATCTGGGAAAGAATCATAAAAGAACTTAAACTACCTATTTGGAGGTTGATGTAATGGGAAATAAAGGAAGATACTCTTTTGCTGATACATTAAAGCAAATTCTTTCATACAAAAGAACAAAAGTTACCGCGTATATCGTTGTTGTACTATGGTTGGCTGTTGGTACACAGATGTTTGTAAATAAAATGTTCCATAAGGATTTTGTTATTACAGAAGCTTTCGTTAAAACAAATGCAGAAGAGATGCAAAGTAATATCGAATTAATTACTGAATATGAAAAGGAATTCCTAAGTGAATCTGATAAGAAGGAATTAATCTATTATCTTGCAGAGACGATCGGTCTTGAAGTAGATAAGGAAATTACGGTTTCAAAAGAAAATAACAGAAGTGAATATTCCTTTCAAAAGGATGCAAAAAGTGCTTCCACAGAACTAAAAGTGGTAAGCATGGAGCAAAAAGAAGATAATTATATTAAGATGAGACACTATATCATCGTCAAATTAAATATAAAGAAAAGTATTGAAAGTGTGGAGCATTACAAACAACTGATTGAGAAAGCTCTTAATAAAATAGGTGTAGGTAAGACACAGATTACAATGCAATATACTGGAAGTTATTTGGGTCGTATTGACACAGAACAGAAAAGAGAGATGGCTAATGATATGATCCATGAGCTTCAGGGAGAAACAGCCATTGAGTATGAAGAAGGAAATGTTTATACGGCTTATGCTTATACTGGTATGATTAAGGAATATATTGTTTCTGCAGGTAATAAAGTAAATATTCAAATAGCAATCACTTATGATGAAAGTGCGGATAAAACGACAGTTTATCTTGCAACTCCGATTTTAAATCAAAGCTGGTAACAATGGAGTAACAAAAGGCTGTACCTTCCGATACAGCCTTTTGTTATTGTATAATTATTTAAAAACCAATCTCTCTGGTAATAGTAAAATTAGTTTAAAAGATGGTAAAGCATGGTTTAATACAAACGTCTTCTTCTGCGATGGCGTCTCCTACGGTTAAAGAATTCATTTAACAAGAGGATAGCAATAATATCTCTGAAGTTGATATTATTGCGTCTACGACGATCGTAATCATAGTCATAGTCATAATCGTTATAGATGCTATTAGCCTCTAATTTGGCATCTTCACTGATTTGGCCCAATCTTTCAAGAATTCGATCAACGATACGATCGATGGCGATTCTGTCAGGATATTCATCGAACATTACGCTACCATCATACTCTAATTTATCACACTCATTATTGACCTCGTTTTGTATGGATTTTAAAGTCTTTGGATATAGTTGTTGGAAGTATTCCATATCTCTGTCGAGATCCTGGCTGTTGTCATAACCGTACAGAGGGAATAACGGAACGCCCATAGGCATATTGTAAGGGGATGAATTATTCATAAAGTATGGAAGTTCATAATTCATATAATCGCTTGGATATGGATATCCCATACCACTCGGAATTCTTCCGGTATTAGGAGCGACGCCATTATTGATATATGGAACGTTCATACCATTGTTCATCCAAGGCATTGTGATACCACCTTGAGATGGAGGCATCATCATACCGTTATTTTGCATTCCACCATTCATCTGTGGAGGCATGGTACCTGTTCTTGGCATCATGCCGGTTTGAGGCATCGTACCAGTTTGAGGCATCATACCAGTTCTAGGCATCATGCCGGTTTGAGGCATCATACCAGTTTGAGGCATCATACCAGTTTGAGGCATCGTACCAGTTTGAGGCATCATACCAGTTTGAGGCATCATACCAGTTTGAGGCATCATACCAGTTTGAGGCATCGTACCAGTTTGAGGCATCGTACCAGTTTGAGGCATCATACCAGTTTGAGGCATCATACCAGTTTGAGGCATCATACCAGTTTGAGGCATGGTACCGGTTTGAGGCATCATACCAGTTTGAGGCATCGTACCGGTTTGAGGCATGGTACCTGTTTGAGGCATCATGCCGGTTTGAGGCATCATACCGTTCTGAGGCATGGTACCGGTATGAGGCATCATACCGGTTTGAGGCATCATACCGTTCTGAGGCATGGTACCGGTTTGAGGCATCATACCATTTTGAGGCATCATGCTGTTTTGAGGCATGGTACCGGTTTGAGGCATCATATCCGTTTGAGGCATTCTCATACTGCCGCTGCCACTAGAACCGCCTCTGGAAGGAGCTGTCATGCCGTTTGAAAGATTTGAACCACTAACTGGAGGAACCGTTGAACCGTTACCTGAACCGGAACCGCCCTGAATACCGCCACCGATACTGCCGCCAAAACCAGAGTTACCGTTCGAATCTCCTGTACCCGGTATTGGGGTAGAACCGGGCATCTGGTTTTCCATTCCACCGGATGGTGCACCCATTGGAGGCATAGTAGTACCACTGCCAGGCATTGGTGTTCCACTAGGAGGAGTAGTTAATCCAGAGCCAGGAGTCGGAGTGGTACTCGGAGGAGTCATCATACCAGAGCCAGGAGTCGGAGTGGTACGAGGAGGCATCGTCATACCGGAGCCAGGAGTCGGGGTGGTACGAGGAGGCATCGTCATACCGGAGCCAGGAGTCGGAGTGGTACGAGGAGGAGTCATCATACCAGAGCCAGGAGTCGGAGTTGCACTTGGAGGAGTCATCATACCGGAGCCAGGAGTTGGAGTGGTACGAGGAGGAGTCGTCATACCGGGACCAGGAGTTGGAGTGGTACGAGGAGGAGTCGTCATACCGGGACCAGGAGTCGGAGTGATACGAGGAGGAGTCGTCATACCGGGAGCAGGAGTCGGAGTGGTACGAGGAGGAGTCGTCATACCGGGACCAGGAGTCGGAGTGGTACGAGGAGGAGTCATCATACCGGGACCAGGAGTTGGAGTGGTACTTGGAGGAGTTGTCATACCAGAGCCAGGAGTCGGAGTGGTACGAGGAGGAGTCATCATACCGGGACCAGGAGTCGGAGTGGTACTTGGAGGAGTTGTCATACCAGAGCCAGGAGTCGGAGTGGTACGAGGAGGAGTCATCATACCAGGACCGGGAGTTGGAGTGGTACTTGGAGGAGTTGTCATACCAGAGCCAGGAGTCGGAGTGGTACGAGGAGGAGTCGTCATACCGGGACCGGGAGTTGGAGTGGTACTTGGAGGAGTTGTCATTCCGTTGCTAGGCATCGTTCTCATAGGGGTAGTACCACTATTGGTGCCGGGAGTTCTATTCATTTGTCCGGGAGCCATTTGGCCAGGGGTATTTGTATTTGCTGCACCATTTGGTGTAGTGGTTGCTGAGTGAATGGTATTGTAATTTGGCACCCTGTATTGGCCTCTGGTACCATTCATGCTCGAAGGATTGCTGTACTGTTGATTAGAATCATTCTTTTGAGTACTTTGTACTGAACTACCATTTGAGGGGTATAAGTTTTCATTTGGCATTTGAGTGCTCCTAAAACATTTTTTGTAATTAATATATGCATGAATCCATCGAATGTGAAATTACGTTCATTATATTATTAATATAAAATTAAGAATTCTTCAGTTGTGATATTACCAGAAAACTATTAAAATATAAATTGTTCGGAATCGTTGTATGAAAAATATGCAATCTATGGTAAAATAAAAAGAATGAAATGAGATACAAGCTACTATAAAATACTCGCCTAGAAAGGCTTGGTTGGATAAATGTTAAAATATATTTACAGGGTTATTATATTAATAGGTGTTTTTATCGCATCTATCTTCTATTTTAGCAGAGATATAAAGGAGGTTGTATTCGATGTAGATAATACTACAATTATGGAGAATGCAACCTTTCCTCTGGTAACCATCAAAAACAGTGGTATGGCTATGAATCTTATGCATGGTTATAGCAACAATCTTAATGCCAATACCATTAGGGAGGCTGTTACACCGCTAGGTCCGGATCAATCGCTGGAAATAGTCATTGATCAGAAAGAAAATGAGATTAAAAAGCTTATATTTGAATTGAGAGAATTTAGTGACAATACATTATTGGAAGAAGATACTGTAAGTGTTTTTGAGGAAGACGAAAACATTAAAACAGCTAGTATTAAGATAAAAACGCAACTTACACAAGAAAAAGAATATGCACTAAAAGTAACATTAGTTACCAGTGAAAGTAAGAAGTTGTATTTTTATCAGCGCATAAAACCATTTGAGAATGCTTATGTAAAAGAAAAACTCGATTTTATTTTGGATTTTCATAAGGCTTTACTAAAAAAGTCTACTGCACAAAATGTATTGCAGTATCTGGAACCTGATTCGGATGTGGATAATACTTCGCTCGCACATGTTAATATTAATTCCAGCTTTGATTTAGTAAGCTGGGGAAACTTAAAACCGTCAGTTATCACGGAAGTGATACCAACAATAAGGGAATGTTATATAGACACTGCCTCCGTCGAGCTTAATTATATTGTTAAATCAGACGCTTCCGGTAGTACAGAATATTATTCTGTTCGAGAGTTTTATAGAATTAAGTATACGACAAGCCGTATGTATCTGCTAAACTATGAACGAAATATGGAAAGTTTATTTGATGCAAATTTAATAAGTCTGACAAAAAGCGAGATAAAATTGGGCATCACCTCTGATTTTAAGGTTCCATATCTCTCCAGTGACGATGAAAAGATGATTACATTTGTAAGAGGAAGAAAGCTATGGCTATATGATCTAGAGGAAAATAAAATGACACTCGTCTTTTCCTATGCCCAGGAAAAGACGGATTATATACGGGATATCTATGATCAACATGAGATTCGAATTATTGATATGGATGCAGAAGGTAATATTAATTTTTGCGTTTATGGTTATATCAATCGGGGGCAGTATGAGGGTAGAGTTGCAGTTGTCTTATATGAGTATATCAAGGCTGAGAATAGAGTAGAGGAATTACTCTATATTCCAGTCGAAGAACCTTATCAGACATTAAAGGAACACATTGGAGACTTTTCTTACATGAGTTCTATGGATATTTTCTATTTCCATATATTTGAACGTTTGTATTCCTATAATCTAATTACCAGGGAGTTAAAAGAACTTGCGAATCATATTCCCAAGGAAAATCTAATTGAGATTAAAGATATTAATACCATTGTATGGCAAGAGGATCAGGAAGGGAAGGAAAAAAAGGATATCCTGGTGATGAATCTTGAAACAGGGGAAAGGCAGACGATTACAGCTCCTTCGGGATATAATATTATGTTATTGGATAAGATAGATTCCAATATTATATACGGTTTTGTGAAGCCCAAGGATATAGTAACTTCACCGGATGGAAGACAGATTATACCGTTCAGTGAGATCGAGATTGTAACTTATGATAAAAAAATCTTAAAGAATTACAAAAAGTCTGGATATTATATTACGGCGATCAAAGTAAATGATAATGTAGTGGAACTTACTCGGGTAAAAAAATCCACACTGGACGGAATAGTAACGTATCACCCTGCCACTTCTGACTATATTATGAATCAAATTATTACAAATAAATCCTTATTAAAGGTTACTACCAGGGTTACCGATTTGACACTGACAGAGGTGTATCTATCCATGCCCAGTGGATTTGTCATGAAAGAGATTCCTACGTATGATAGTGCCGTAAATACAATAATCACGCAAGATCCTACCGTCCGACTACCTGAAACAGAGATGAACACAGAATTATATTATGCCTATGTTTATGGGGGAGTAAGCAAAGCCTTCCGTAATGCCGGAGACGCTGTAAAAGAAGCGGATCA
This sequence comes from Herbinix sp., assembly GCA_029238935.1. GTDB lineage: Bacteria > Bacillota > Clostridia > Lachnospirales > Lachnospiraceae > Mobilitalea. Next base: position 54,802 of record JAQZBN010000014.1, on the reverse strand, counting down.
AAAGATAGGTACGGTAATAAATGAAAATAAGCAGATTGTCTGGGAGCGTGTAGCAAAAGGCACGAAAAAGGAGATTGATATTACTAAGTTAAATTGGGCCATTACCAATAATCGAAGTATAGAAACCTGCCTTAAATTGTTATTATCCTATCAGGGAGTTGCGATCAATCTCGAGCAGCTTTCAATGAAAAACAACTCAATGTATGATATGTTAAAAACCTATGGCAAAAAAACGCCGGTTTTATTAGATGGAATAACTTTAGATCAAGCGTTATATTATGTATCGGAAGGAAGGCCGGTGATTGCTATGACGGGAGATAGAGAAGCCGTACTTATCTATGGATATGATGGGTTTAATATCATGGTGATTGATCCCCAAAAAGGTACAGCATTAAAAATCGGATTACAAGACGGTAATCAGCTATTCCAGGAAGCAGGAAATATTTATTTATCTTATCTGGAATAATGAAATAGCAATCATCAAAAGATGAATATAGAAAAGGAGAGTTAACAATGGATGAAAGAATTAAAGTATTGGCACACAATTTAGTAAACTACTCTATGGAGGTAAAGAAGGGCGATAAAGTGTATATCCACTATATCGGCGAATCAACACAGGATCTGGCCAGACAGCTTGTGAAGGAAGTATATATTGCAGGCGGTGTTCCATTTGTACATTATACAGATATGAAACTGCAAAGAGAGGTTCTACTTAATAGCACCGAAGATCAGTTATCCTTAATGGCAAAGATCGATGGAGCTGAGATGGATCAAATGGACTGTTATGTAGGAATTCGCGGCACCGATAATGTAGCAGAACTTTCCGATGTGCCATCCGAGAAGATGAGATTATATGATACTTATTATGTGACTCCAGTTCATCATGATATTCGTGTGAAGAAAACCAGATGGGTTGTTCTCCGTTACCCCAATAGTGCTATGGCTCAATTAGCTAATATGAGTGTGGAAGCATTTGAAGATTTTTATTTTAGAGTATGTAATTTAGACTATTCCAAGATGGGTGAAGCGATGAAAAATCTGATCGAATACATGAATCGGACAGATAAGGTTCGCATCGTAGGTCCGGGCACAGATTTATCATTCTCTATTAAAAATATACCAGCAGTACCATGCTCGGGAGATCGTAATATTCCGGATGGCGAAGTATATACCGCTCCAGTGAGAGATTCCATCAACGGTATCTTAACCTACAATGCACCGGCAGTTTACCAAGGATTTACCTATGAAAATATTTGCTTCCGCTTTGAAAATGGTAAGATTGTTGAGGCTACCTCCAATGATACCTCTCGCATCAATCATGTATTGGACACGGATGAAGGAGCACGTTATATTGGAGAGTTTGCAATTGGCGTAAATCCATATATCTTAAAGCCAATGAAGGACACTTTATTTGATGAGAAGATCATGGGGTCCTTCCACTTTACACCGGGTAATTGCTATACAGAAGCACCGAACGGGAATTCTTCAGCAATTCACTGGGATTTGGTATGCATTCAGACACCGGAATATGGTGGAGGAGAGATGTACTTTGATGATGTACTGATCCGTAAAGATGGTAGATTTGTAGTAGATGAATTAAAATGCTTAAATCCAGAAAATTTAATATAATAAGTGAGGTGTAGCTTAAAGCATGAAGCTTTTAACAGCAGCGATACCTTGTTATAATTCAGCAGCATACATGAGTCACGCAATTGATACGTTATTATCTGGTGGTGATGAGATAGAAATCATTATCGTAAATGATGGATCTACTGATGATACACAGAAAATTGCAGAAGAATATGCAAGGAAATATCCAGGTATTGTACGAGTAATAAAACAAGAAAACGGAGGCCACGGCGAAGCGGTGAATACCGGTTTAGCCAATGCCAGTGGTGTATATTTTAAAGTTGTAGATAGTGATGACTGGGTTAGTGAGAAAGCTTTACAACTGGTGATGTCAACCTTAAAGAATTTAATCGCGGATGGTAACAGCCCTGATCTTTTTCTCGCCAACTATGTTTATGAAAAGGCAGATGCAAAGAAAAAGAAAGTAATTAATTACTGGGGTGCGCTTCCAAGAGATCAGATTTTTACCTGGGATCGCATCATGCATTTCAGACAAAGTCAGAATATATTAATGCATTCCACAATATATCGCACAAAACTATTAAAGGATTGTGGAATTCGACTCCCAAAACACACCTTCTATGTGGATAACATTTTTGTATATCAGCCTCTTCCCTATGTGAAGACGCTCTATTATATGGATGTTAATTTATATCGTTATTTTATTGGAAGACAGGATCAGTCGGTCAATGAGCAGGTAATGATAAGACGTATCGATCAGCAACTTAAAATAACAAAAATAATGATCGAATCTCATAACTTAATGCAAATCCGGCCAAAAAAACTTCAGGATTATATGATTAAATATTTGTCCATTATGATGGCAGTGTGCTCGGTATTTTTAATCAAAGATGGCAGCGATGAAAGCCTGGCGAAAAAGCAAGAGCTGTGGAATTATCTAGAGAAATATGATAAATGGCTGTACAAGAGAATTCGCTCCGCTATCCTTGGTCGATCCATGAATCTACCCGGTAAGTTTGGTCGTAGAGTCGTTGAAGTGGGATATAATATCTTAAGAAAGATATACGGATTTAATTAGAAAAAAAGAACCAACAGATCGAAGGAGTTCCTTAGACCTGTTGGTTCTTCTTATGTTTAAGAGATTTTTGAATATACTTTTTTGGCTTGCTGCTTTTCTTCTTTTGCTACTCTTCCCCAAGCCGGAACATATACAACACAGTACATTACGATACTAAGAATAATTCCTCCGAAAATATCAAGTACGGAATGTTGCTTTAAGAATACGGTGGAGAGGCAAATTAATATAGTTAAAATCAGTGCTGATATCTGAAGCCATTTTAGTTTCATTAACCGCTCTGATTTGTGAATTGCAATGAAAGCTCCGATGGAGTTAAAAACATGAATGCTTGGGAATACATTGGTCGCGGTATCAAAACCGTATAAACCACGCATAGCGTCAATCAATATATTATCTCTTCCTAATGAATCTAAGTCAGCTCTAAGGTAATGTCCATTGGGCCAGATGGTATAGATAACTAGACAGATGGTCATACCTATAAACAGGAAAGAACAACATTTGTAAAAATCCTGCTTATTCGTTAGGAAAAAATAAGCTACTGTAATAAAAATATATATAAACCATAGAAAATACGGAATGACAAAGAGCTCATTAAAGGGTACCAAGTCATCTAACTTTATATAAATTGGAATAAAATTTGTTGTTACTGTTCGCTCCAGATATGTGAACCACAGCAGATAAATAAAGAAATAGGATAGGATTACACCGTGTTTATATTTATGGAATAATTGTTTGATCGCACGAAAGTGCTTCATCTTTACACGACCTTTCTAAAAATGACTACATCAAATAGGATGCTTGTTGACTTCGTAAATTATAGCACAGAACGATACGTTAAACAACACATCCCAAAGAAGTTTTCATGAATTAAGAATTTCTTAAGTTTTGATTGGGTTATATTATAATAGACATACTATTAAAAAACATCTATAATGAAAGGTAGGATAGATGTGGAAATTATGTATCATTTAGGTAATTTACTAATAGAGTAATTGTATTAAAATCTACGATATGTATTAGAATGGGAGGTTTTCATTATGAAGAGATTATTTTTAATCGTTTTAGATAGCGTTGGTATCGGCGAGCTTCCCGATGCAAATCAATATGGAGATGAGGGAAGTCATACCCTTTATGCAGCATCTAGGAGTCAGTATTTTTATATGCCGAATATGGAGAAGCTAGGTTATTTCCATATCGACGGAGTGAAAGAAAAGTTTCCTAATATAGAGGAGAACTCAAGTTTTGAAGGAAGTATCTGTCGCATGGCAGAGGCATCCAAGGGGAAGGATACGACCACTGGGCACTGGGAGATAGCCGGAATTATATCTGAGCAGCCTTTCCCGACATACCCCAATGGATTTCCAAAAGAAGTCATAGACGAGTTTGAAAAAAGAACCGGAAGGAAGACAATCTGTAATCTTCCTTATTCCGGGACAGAAGTGCTTATAGATTATGGTAGAGAGCATATGGAGACAGGAGCTTTAATTGTCTATACATCGGCAGATAGTGTATTCCAAATTGCTGCCCATGAAGAGCTAGTTTCGGTAAAAGAGTTGTATCGTTATTGTGAAATTGCTAGAGAATTACTAATTGGAGAACATGCGGTAGGTCGTGTAATCGCCAGACCATTTGTTGGTGAATATCCGGAGTATAAGAGAACCTCGAACCGTCATGATTATTCCCTTGAACCATCAAAGACGATGCTGGATCAGCTGCAGGCTGCAGGACTGGATGTGCTAGGCATTGGAAAAATCTATGATATATTTGCGGGCAAAGGGATTACGGATACGGTTCGTACGAAGAATAATGAGGAAGGAATCGAAAGGATTATTGAGCATACCAAGAGAGAGTTTCATGGTCTCGTCTTTGCTAACCTAGTTGACTTTGATATGGTATATGGTCATAGAAATGATGTTGATGGATATGCCAAAGCCCTTACTTACTTTGATGAACAGCTCCCCCGTATTCTTGAAGGACTTAAGGAAGAAGACATCCTTATGATAACTGCAGATCATGGCTGTGATCCCTCCACTCCTTCCACGGATCACTCTAGAGAGTACATCCCTCTTGTGATTTATGGCAATGGTGTTAAGCAGGGATTAAATCTTGGAACTCGTACTACATTTTCCGATATTGCTGCAACCATTCTGGAGTACTTTGGTGTTTCTAAGGAAGTTTCCGGAACTTCATTTTTAAATGAGTTTTTAAAATAATATAAAAATTAGCATTGGATGAATGAGGTGATGGTATGGATGAAAGAATTGCACATCCTTTTTTACCTATCTATAATGAGCATTCCAAGGTGCTGATCTTAGGAACCTTCCCCTCCGTGAAATCCCGTGAGGGGGAGTTCTATTATCATCACCCTCAAAATAGATTTTGGAAGGTTTTGAGCGCGATCTTTGATGATAAACTTCCGGTTTCCCGAGAGGAAAAGATAGATTTTTTATTACTCCATGGTGTTGCTGTGTGGGATGTGATACAAAGCTGTGAGATTACAGGCTCTGCAGACAGTAGTATACGCAATGTGATACCCAATGATCTGGAGCTTATATTGCATAGTTCAAACATTAATCAGATTTTTGCCAATGGAGAAACAGCATACAAATTATATATGAAGTATTCCTATCCCAGAACAGGGAGAACAATGATAAAGTTGCCCTCTACAAGCCCTGCAAATGCAACGTTTACACTGGACAAGCTCTTAATAAGCTGGAAGCAGATCAAAGGATGATCGAATAATATACGAAATCGTGAAAAAGATATAAGGAGAATTGAGTTACATGAGAATTGTGGTTCAAAGAGTGAAGGAAGCGAAGGTTACCATAGAAGATCGTACCGTAGGTTCGATAGGGAAAGGATTATTATTACTTATTGGGGTAGGGCAGGACGATACAAAGGAATTGACGGATCGTTATATTGATAAAATTATTAAGCTACGAATATTTGCAGATGAGCAGGGGAAAACAAATCTCTCGTTACAGGATGTGGGAGGAGAGGTACTGGTGGTCTCTCAGTTTACCTTGTATGCGGATTGTAAGAAAGGAAATCGCCCCAGTTTTACCAGTGCTGCTGATCCAAAGAAAGCGAATGAATTATATGAATACTTTTTGATTGCGATCAAAGAACGATTAGGGAACGTTGAAAAAGGAGAATTCGGTGCAGATATGCAGGTATCTCTGGTAAATGACGGTCCATTTACGGTTATCTTGGGAGAAGAATTAGTTTTTTAATTTATTTTTAATGTTGCTCTATGGATTTCTTAAAGTATATCAGTTATAATCATGAATGGTAATATGTGGATAAGAGAAAATAGTAAATAATATAATTACGAAATAATCGAAAAACAGTATTACGACAAGTAAAAAGGATAGGTGGGTATGTATGATAATCTTAAATGATTTAACAAAGGTCTATAAACTGTCCAAAAAGCAAATGACAGAGCAAAAGACAAAAAAGAATATGAAAAAAGCAGTAGATCATGTTAGTCTGACAGCAGCACCGGGACAAATCTATGGTCTATTGGGACCAAACGGTGCCGGAAAAACAACGGCACTTCGTTGTATCGCAACATTACTAAAACCGACCGGGGGAAAGGTTACGGTTTGTGGGTTTGATACAGTAACGGATTCGGAAAATGTTCGAAAGAGTATTAGCTTCTTAACCAACGAAATCAAATTAGACCCGCAATTTTCTCCGAAGTATATGTTTAATTTCTTTGGAAAGCTTCATGGACTCGATGAGAAGACGATCGATGCAAGACGTGAGAAATTATTTAGTCACTTTGATATTAAAGCATTTGAAAACAAGAAAATTGAAGAACTTTCCACCGGTATGAAGCAGAAGGCTTCCATTGCCGTTAGTTTGGTTCATGATCCTGATGTAGTAATTTTTGACGAACCTACCAATGGTCTTGATATTGTCACAGCCAGAAATGTAACTGATTATTTAAAATTATTAAAAGAAGAAGGAAAGACTGTAATTATCTCTACTCATATTATGTCTGAGGCTGAAAAGCTTTGCGATCGTATTGGTATCATTATTAATGGTGTTAAGGTTATGGATGGTACTCTGGCAGAGATACTTAAGAATACAAATACCAGCGATTTAGAAGATGCCTTCTTTGAATTATATAAATTGAATATGAAGGAGGAAGCATAATTATGAATGGCACAAAACATATCGTAATCAAAGAATTAACGAGAGTATTTACCGATAAGAAGTTAATCTTTAGCTTATTCATCCTGCCGGGAGTTATGATTATTGCAATGTATTCCTTAATGGGTCAGTTGATGAATAATATGGAACAAGACATCGAGAAGAATATCCCTACGGTATACATACAGAATGCACCAGAGGATTTAGATGCTACAATTAAGGCAACCGGTTTTCAAGCGGAAATTACTTATTTAACCGCGCAGGATACTACAGATCAATTAAAAGATGGAATCTTGGACGGATCCGTGGATTTATTAGTCGTATTTGAAGAAGGGTTCCGTGATACGATCAATGCTTATGCGAACCAAGGTGATGCAATTCCTGAGGTTAAGACCTACTATAATACAGCGGAGGACTACTCCAATGCTGCAAGAAATAACTTTGTAACCAATGTGCTTGGAGTTTATCAGCAAAATCTATTGTCAGAACGCCTTGGTAATATGGAACAGTTACAAGTATTTTATATTGATAAAGATCCGGAATCCTCTGTGATCGTGGACCCGGAAAAGGCTGATGGAAAGATGCTCTCTATGCTCCTTCCTTTCTTAATTAATATTATGTTATTCTCCGGAGCCATGGGACTTGGTGTAGATGCAATCACCGGTGAGAAGGAAAGAGGAACTCTTTCCAGCATGTTATTGACACCACTCAAAAGAAGTCAAATCGTTTTTGGTAAATTAATATCTCTTGCGATTTTATCCAGTATATCTGCAGTTATCTATGCAGTATCCGTTGTTATTGGAATTAGTGGATTATCAGGTGGTGAACTAGGTGGTATCAGTATCAGCTTTACCTTCGTTGAGATGCTGCAGCTGCTGGTGATAATGATTATGATTGTATATCTGTATGTAGCGTTGGTAGCGTTGATGGCCGTTATGGCAAGAACCTCAAAGGAAGCCAGCACTTATATCATGCCAATGATGATCTTGGTTATGCTTGGAAGTATTATGACAATGTTCTCCGGTGGAACCGAAAAGGGAATCGAATATTTTGCTATTCCGGTTTATAATAGTTCTGCAAGTATTCAAAACCTTATGTTGGGTGAACTTACCTTGACTCAATTTGGTTTTACGGTAGGTACCACTGCGGTTTTAGCATTAATCGTAACCTCTCTGATTACAAGAGCATTTAACAGCGAAAAGGTTATGTTTAATGCCTAGATATAAGTAAGAATAAAAATAGATATAGTATGAGATATGTAGCAGGTATTGGATCTGATCCAATACCTGCTTCTTTTAGTTTTACATATATTTTACATTCTGTTAACTCCGGCTTTGTTGAAAATAGTGAACTAGTATAGTACTTTTAACCTATCATTAACAAAGTATCGTGCAGATCGGGGGACATCAATGAAAAGCATCAAAACTAATTTAATCGTATCCTTTTCTATTCTCATCATGACAGCAGCAGGAGTATTAGGTTTTATATCACTAGAAACTGCCAGCAGTGCGCTTAAGAGAGAAGCGGAAAAATCAGTTCAGTTATTAGCGAAGGAAGCTGCTAAGCTAACAGAGAGTAGAATGAGCGCTTTGGTTCAGGAATTAAAGATGATCGCAAACGAAGAGGACATTCAATCGATGGGGTGGGATATCAATATACCTGTTCTTGAGGGAAAGCGAAAGAAAACGAATTTCTTAGACATCGCGTATGTATTACCAAATGGATATGCATATTTTAGCAATGGTACGGAACGTCTGATTCGTGACAAGGAGTATTTTATCACATCCCTCCAGGGGAAGGAAAGCATCTCCGATGTAATGATCAGTCGTGTTACCTATGAACCGGAAGTAGTGGTTGCAGTTCCTGTTCGTGCGGAGAATGAAGTGGTAGCAGTGCTGATTGGCACCATGGATGGCAATGCACTCAGTGAGATCACAAAGGACTCTGGGTATGGAATGGATGGATATGCCTATATAATAAATCAAAGCGGAACGATCATAGCTCATCCGGAAAAAGAAAAAGTACTAAAGAAAGAGAACCCTTTAACAAGTAGTGGGAACAACACCTCTCTGTCATCCCTGGGACAGGCGTTTACCTATATACTTGAGCATCGGGAAGGGGTTACATATTATAAAGAGAGCGAGGGCAAGGTATATGGTGGTTTTACACCGATCAAAGGTACGGACTGGATCTATGTGATAACAGCTACAGAGGATGAGGTATTCTCAGCACTGCCGGCTTTGATGAATACAATCCTTTTGATCACAGGAGGTATTCTTTTAGTCAGTGTTGGAATTATATATTTTCTTGGTAATTCAATCACAAAGCCTATGATAGTTATGGCAAAGCATTCTAAGCGTATTGCAGAGCTGGATGTGACAGAGGACATTTCAAATCAGTATAGAAATTATAGAAATGAAAATGGTATGTTATCAAATGCTCTGCAAAATATCACAGAGAGCTTACGAGATATCATGCAAGAGATGATAAAATCATCAGCGGAGATAGTAACCACAGCATCCGAACTTCGAAAGGTTTCTGAATTATCCTCATTTTCCTCAGAGGAAATTGCTAAGGCAATGGAAGAGATTTCACAAGGTGCACTAGATCAAGTTGAGAATACCGAGGTGGGCACGAAAGGGATTGTACAGTTAGGAAATAAAATAGAACAATTTCAGAGGAGAATGGAATATGTGAATACCACCTCAAAACGAGTTACCTTAATAGTAGAAGACGGGCAGAAGGAGATCAATCTGATAACTAAGATTACAGAGGAATGCAACGAAGTAACCAATGAAATTCAACAAATTATGAAACATACCAAGGCTAGTACTTCACAGATTGGAGAAGCCAACCGCATAATAGCTGAGATTGCGGAACAAACCAATTTACTAGCGTTGAATGCATCAATAGAAGCGGCGAGAGCGGGATCCGTGGGAAATGGATTTGCAGTCGTAGCAGAAGAAATAAAGAAATTAGCCGACCAATCCGCAGCATCAGCCATGTTCATAGCTGATATGATAAAAGATCTTCAGTATAATGTGGGTAAAGCAGTGAAAAGTGTTGATCTGGTTACTGAAATATCCAAAAAGCAAACAAATACAGTCTTAGAAACAAGCTCAAAATTCAATTTCATCACTCTAGCGATGAAGGAGACAATCTATGCAGTAGAGGAGCTGCTTCAATCAGGAAAGGAGATAGAGGAGGTAAAGAAAGACATTTTAAGAAGATTTGAAGCACTTTCACAGATTGCTGCTATAAATGCCGCAGGAACCCAGGAAGTTTCGTCATCCATTGAAGAGCAGAATGCTGTCATAGCAGAGTTGGCTAATTCTAGTGATCTTTTGTCTTCACTTGCATATGGTTTACAGCATATCATTTCTAGATTTCATGCATAGCACAAAAGAGGGAGAGCCATTGGATGTGAATGAATACATAAAGCGAGGAAGATGCGCCACTATCATATTTATTGAGGATGAGATATATATTATTACTATAAAATATTATAGCTTTAGATCAAACAACTTAAAATAAAATCATTGGTCTGGTTATTTTAAATATAGATCCCAAGCAATACGAATAGGGGGAAGCTAACATGACACCTCAGGAAAGAGAGAGAATTACCAGTAATGAATATGCAGATTTACTGATTGGATACTATGGAGATGAGAGAAGGCTTCAGGAATTTGGGGACGCCACGATTCAGATTATTAACTTCTTTACTGCGGTAGTTCATGTACCTGTGGAGCGGATTACGGAGAATATCGTAGCAGAACTGGGTTATTCGGTAATGCCTTCCCTGTTTGGTATCATAAGTACGGCAAGTTTGGAGGCCTCTGGAATTATACGATTACGTAATATCCCAAACTTGAATTTGAGAGGGCAAGGTGTTCTGGTTGGGATAATCGATACCGGAATTGATTATACCAACCCTATATTTCAGTATGAAGATAAAACAACGAAAATTGTTTCCATATGGGATCAAACGATTCAAAGTGAAACTCCTCCTCCCGGGTTAAATTATGGAACCGAGTATACGAGAGAACAATTAAATCAAGCATTGCAAACAGAAAATCCCTTAGAGGTAGTTCCTACAACGGACGAAGTTGGCCATGGAACGATGATTGCAGGCATTTCCGCTGGAAGGGATGTTCCTGAGAGCGGTTTTTTTGGTGTTGCCCCCGAAGCAGAGTTAGTTGTGGTCAAATTAAAGCCGGCAAAAACCTATCTAAAGAATTTTTTTAGAGTTCCTGAAACTGCCATATGCTATCAGGAAAATGATATTATCTTTGGTATAGAGTATCTTATTCAAGTAGCCTATCAATTAAATAGACCTCTTGCAATATGTATTGCTTTAGGCACATCCCAAGGAGCTCACGATGGCAGAGGAACCTTAAGCAGTTTCTTATCACATCAAGGAGAGTTTGTGGGTGTATCCATTGCTGTTGCTGCAGGGAATGAAGGAAGTGCAAGAAGGCACTATTATGGAGTTGTCGATCCAGCGATCGGATATGATACGGTGGAACTAAATATTGGTGAAAATGAACAAGGATTTTCCATGGAACTTTGGGGTGATTCACCAAGCACCTTTTCCATTGATATTCTAACGCCTACAGGTGAATATGTACCAAGAATTGCAATCAGTCTGGATGAAAGCCGTGAGATTACTTTTGTTTTTGAGCAGACGGTTATTTTTGTAGATTACCAAATGATAGAATCGCAAAGCGGTGACCAGTTGATTTTAATCCGCTTTCGTAATCCAACTCCGGGGATCTGGAGATTTGGGGTTTATACAAGGGGAGATATACAGTTAGGTTTTCATATCTGGCTTCCGATGGCAGGCTTTATCTCTGATAATACCTTTTTTATCAGTTCCAACCCCTATACTACTATTTTATCTTTGGGAAACGCGTTTGTTCCGATGACGGTAACTGCTTACAATGTAGAGGATGATAGTTTATATACTGCAGCGAGTAGAGGATATACAAGAATAGGATTGGTGAAACCTGATTTTGCAGCACCGGGTGTCGATATTCTAGCGCCATCGCTGGATGGAGGATTTTCACTGGTTACAGGAACCAGTGCGGCCGCAGCACATACAACAGGAGTAGCGGCAATATTATTAGAGTGGGGAATCCTACGAAATAATTTTCCTAATATGAATACCTTGAACATGAAGAACTTAATTATAAGAGGAGCCAGAAGAGATAGTGATACGCAATATCCGAATATGAATTGGGGTTATGGAATTTTAGATGTATTTAACATATTTGAGACGTTAAGAAGAGGAATTGGAGATTAGGGGGAAGGCCATGACGCCGGAAGAAAGGTATAAGATTACGAGTAATGATTTTGCAGATTTAATCATTGCTTATAATGAGAATCAATTTATTCTGAATCAGTTTCAGCCAAATACAGTTCAAATAATGAATGATAGATATGCAATTGTCTATGTACCAAATCAAGAGATTAACGAGCATGCTATAAGTACTTTTGGTTATACAGCATTCCCTAACGGCTATGCCTTGCTGAGCCAGCGAAGCTTGGATGAATCCGGTGTTATTCGGATTCGAAATACTCCGATCTTTAACTTAAGAGGAAGTGGAGTTATGGTAGGAATCATAGATACGGGAATTGATTATACTAACCCTATCTTTCGTAGAGCAGATGGTACGAGTAAAATCCTTGCAATCTGGGATCAGACGATAGACAGTGAAGACCGCTATCCGGAAGGTATGTTCTATGGTACGGTATATGATGCGGAACAAATCAATCTGGCACTGCAAAGTGAGAATCCGTATGATATAGTGCCTAGTCGGGATGAGATAGGTCATGGGACGATGATGGCTGGAATTGCTGCAGGGTCAGAAGATGATGCTAATAATTTCAGTGGTGTTGCACCAGATTCTGACATCGTAGTTGTAAAGCTAAAGCAAGCAAAAGCTTTACTTCGTGAATTTTATTCTATTCCCATGGATGTCCCTTGTTATCAGGAAAATGATATTATGTGGGCAATGCAGTATTTGGTTTCCTTATCATTTCAGTTCGAGAGGCCTCTGGCAATTTGTATAGGTCTTGGCACTTCCCAAGGTTCCCATGACGGCAGAGATTATTTATCTGATTATATCAACGTGGCAGGAAGTATTCCCGGTGTGGCAGTCACAGTTGCCGGTGGAAATGAAGGAAATACCAGAAGACATTTCTATAATACGATTGACCAATCGATAGGATACACGAATGTGGAACTTAATGTGGGTGAAAATACACCGGGATTTACCATGGAATTATGGGGTGCTGCCCCTGGAATATATAGTATCGAAATTGCATCACCCAGCGGGGAAAGAGTACCCAGGATTGAGGATAGTTTAATCGCAAATCGGGAGATAAATTTTGTATTTGAAACGACGGTGATTTTTGTTGATTATATTGCAGTAGAAGCCAACACCGGTGATCAGTTAATTCTTATGCGATTTCAAAATCCTTCACCTGGGGTATGGAACTTTACGGTATTTGGAAGAGGAGATATACCATTAAGTTTTCATATATGGCTCCCGGTAGGACCCTTTATATCAAGTGATACTTATTTTCTTCAAGCAAATCCATATACAACCATAACGAATCCCGGAAATGCATTAGTTCCAATTACTGTTACCGCCTATAATCCATTGAATGAAACGCTATACCAGGCTTCTGGAAAAGGGTATACCAGGATTAACCAGGTAGTACCTAGCCTGGTAGCCCCCGGTGTTAATATACTAAGTCCCAATTTAGCACAAGGCTTTGAAATGGTTACTGGAACAAGTGCAGCCGCCGCCCATACAGCTGGAATTACCGCAATGATTTTGGAATGGGGGGTTGTAAGAGAAAACTATCCGGGTACTTCAACAATTGAAGCTAAGAAATTTTTAATTCGAGGTGCAAGAAGAAGCGTTAGTCTTAAATATCCAAATAAAGACTGGGGATATGGAATGCTTGATATTTATAACGCTTTTAATATATTGAGAGCAGGTACAAACAGGTGATGGTTTCATCACCTGTTTTATGCGTACTCATATTTTACATAAGGAATAATATATATAGTAATAAGATCCTTAGAGAGAAGGTTGCCTATGACACCGGAAGAAAGAGCAAGAATAACCAGTAATGATTATGCTGATTTAATCATTGCTTACAATGGTGATCAGTCAGTTTTTGATCAATTTACGGATGCAACCGTGCATATTATAAATTTTCAAAATGCCATCGTTCACGTTCCGGTAAGTCAGATCACGGATAGAACCATCCTTGAATTGGGATACTCTGTGATGCCAATCTGCTATGGATTGGTGAGTGAAGCCAGCCTGGAAGCTTCGGGGATTATTAGAATACGAAATATACCAAATTTTGATCTGCGAGGGCAAGGTGTAATGATTGGAATTATTGATACAGGAATCGATTACACCAATCCTATTTTTAAAAATGCAGATAATACCACAAAGATCATTTCGATATGGGATCAGACGATTGATAGTGAAAACTTTCCACCGCTGGCGTTTTATGGAACACAATACTCCAGAGAACAAATCAATGAGGCGTTGCAAAGCGAAACTCCCTTTGAGATTGTTCCGTCCCGGGATGAGGTGGGACACGGTACCATGCTTGCTGGCGTAGCAGCGGGGAATGAAGTTTCTGACAGTGACTTCTATGGAGTAGCTCCCAATGCCGAATTAGCAATTGTTAAGCTGAAACCGGCGAAAACTTATCTGAAACAATTCTTCCGAATACCGGAGACAGCAATCTGCTTTCAAGAGAATGATATTTTGCATGGAGTGGAGTATTTAATCAATCTATCCTTTGAGTTGCAAAGGCCGATCGCAATTTGCCTTGGACTAGGAAGTTCCCAAGGGGCTCATGATGGACGTGGAACCTTAAGCAGCTATTTGTCGCTGCAAGCAGGAATAACGGGAGTTGCTATGGTGATAGCAGCTGGAAATGAAGGAAATGACCGTAGACATTATTATGGAACCGTAGATACCACTGTGGGTTATGATACCGTGGAGCTGAATGTGGGAGAAAACGAATATGGATTCTCCATGGAGATTTGGGGTGAGTCACCCAGTACTTTTTCAATTGATCTGTTATCTCCATCCGGTGAATATGTTCCAAGAATTGCCGCAAGACTGGATGAAAATAGAGATATATCCTTTGTATTTGAGCAGACTACAATTTCGGTGGACTACCAGATGGTGGAATCGCAGAGTGGAGATCAACTAATTCTTGTGCGATTTTTGAATCCCAGTGCTGGAATCTGGAGGTTCAATGTATATGGGAGAGGCGATTTGAGTCTGGGATTTCATGTCTGGTTACCTATGGAGAGCTTCATCTCAGATAGTACTTATTTCATTCGATCAAATCCCTATACAACGGTATTATCCATAGGTAATGCGAATGTTCCCATTACAGCTACTGCTTATAATTATCTGGATGACAGTTTGTTCCAGAGTGCCAGCCGAGGATATACCCGTCTCGGAGATGTGAAACCGGATATAGCTGCTCCTGGTGTAAATATTGTTACACCTACGTTAGATCAAGGATTTGCACTAACATCTGGAACGAGTGTAGCAACCGCTCATACTACGGGGGTTGCTGCTATGCTGCTGGAATGGGGTATTGTGAGGGGAAATTTACGAACGATAGATACCCTGGATGTTAAAAAGCTAATGATTCGAGGTGCAAGAAGGGATGTTAACATTGAGTATCCAAACAGAGATTGGGGATATGGTATTTTAGATGTTTATAACATATTTGAAAGTCTTCGCCGAGGCATAGGAAGTTAAATATTATACCTGCGACCAAAGTCGCAGGCTATAAAGAAAGGCATGGTTATTATTCATGACCCAGGAAGAGAAGGGTGTTATTGTAAGTAATGATTATTCGGATTTGATAATTGAATATTATGGCAATGAAGCTATACTAGACAGGTTTCAAAACGGTATCGTCCATGTACTGAATGAATTAACTGCTATCGTTTATGTACCGAATGCGCAAATTACAAATCGTGCAGTTGCTGTTTTTGGATATAGTGCGTTACCGAGATGTTTCGGATTAACCAGTATAGCCAGCCTGGAAGCTTCCGGAATAACGAGACTTCGTAACATACCAGCCTTTAACTTAAGGGGAGAAGGGGTTTTGGTTGGGGTCATTGATACTGGAATTGATTATACGAATCCGATCTTTCGGCATGCGGATGGGACCACCCGTATTGTATCTATTTGGGACCAGACCATTGATAGTGCGGAGGCTTATCCGGATGGGCCGTTTCCTACCTTTTATGGGACAGAATATACAGCGGATCAGATTAATCAGGCATTAGCTTCTGAGAATCCGCTGGAGGTTGTACCCAGTACAGATGAGATTGGTCATGGAACTATCGTAGCAGGAATAGCTGCCGGTTCCGAAGATCCTCAGAATGATTTTTATGGTGTAGCACCGGATTCCGAACTTGTGATCGTAAAGTTAAAGCAAGCGAAGCCAACAATACGAAACTTTTTTGTAATACCGGAAAACGCTATCTGCTATCAGGAAAATGATATTATGTGGGCAGTACAGTATATGGTTTCGGTCTCAAGGAGGTTAAGACGACCGATTGCGGTCTGTGTCGGACTGGGAAGTTCCCAGGGACCTCATGACGGAAGAGGAGCGTTAAGCTCGCTCATGTCTCTGGTCGGCGACTTCTCAGGAATTGCTATGGTGACGTCGGCCGGCAATGAAGGAAATGGAAGAAGGCATTATTTCGGTCAGATTGATCCTGCCGTAGGTTATGATACGGTGGAGTTAAATGTTGGAGAAAATGTGCCGGGCTTTTCTATGGAACTATGGGGAGCAGCTCCAGGATCATATTCGATCGATATTTTGTCGCCTTCCGGTGAATACATACCAAGAATTGTTGAAAGTATTCAAGTAAATAGAGAAATATCTTTTATCTTTGAGCAAACAATAATTAATGTTGATTACCAGATGGTCGAATCGCAGACAGGGGACCAGCTAATCCTAATGAGATTTCGAAATCCAACCCCTGGTGTATGGCGTTTTCAAGTAAATGGAAGAGGAGACTTAACAACATCTTTTCATATTTGGCTGCCTATGGAAGGCTTTATCTCGAATGATACATTTTTCATACGAGCAGATCCCTTTACTACAATTACATCTCCGGGAAATGCTCCAGTACCGATAACTACGACTGCTTATAATACCATCAACGATAGTTTGTATCTTAACTCCAGCAGGGGGTATACTAGAATTAATACCATTAAACCAGAATTAGCAGCACCGGGGGTCAATGTATCAGCGCCAAACCTGACACAAGGCTATGCCAATGCGACTGGAACCAGTGTTGCTGCCGCACATATGACCGGAATAGCCGCATTGGTTTTGGAATGGGGTATTGTCCGTGCGAATTATCCTGGTATTGATACCATAGAAATAAAAAAATTTTTAATACGCGGAGCCAGAAGAAATGTAAATTTTCGATATCCTAACAGAGAATGGGGATATGGAATTGTTGATCTTTATAATGTATTTAATATGTTAAGATTAGATTCTGAGAGTGTATAATAATTCTATAATGTTTTTGGAACAAAAAACTATACTTTTAAAATTTCATATAAAATAAATGTATAAACTTTCCCATTTTACAAACAATAGTATTAGGTAAAATCTTTTAACACATCATTACTTATTAAATACTACTTAAAATGGAGGAAGATCATTATATGAAAGCAACCGGTATAGTAAGAAGAATAGATGACCTTGGTCGAGTTGTAGTTCCAAAGGAAATTAGACGTACTTTGCGAATTAGAGAAGGCGATCCATTAGAGATATTTACGGATAGAGAAGGCGAAATTATCTTAAAGAAGTATTCTCCGATCGGTGAATTAGGACAATTTGCGAAACAATATGCAGATTCTCTTGCACAGACGACAGGGCATATTATAGCAATCACAGATAAAGATATGTTTATTGCAGCAGCTGGTCCAACCAAAAAAGATTTAATTACAAAAGGGATCAGCCACGAACTGGAAGAAGTAATTAATGAAAGAGAAAGTGTAATTGCAGGTAAGGATGATAAAAATTTTGTTAAGATTATGAATGAAGACGATTCGGAATTTACGTACCAAGTAATTTTTCCTATTATCAGTGAAGGTGATGCCA
Source organism: Herbinix sp. (assembly GCA_029238935.1). GTDB lineage: Bacteria > Bacillota > Clostridia > Lachnospirales > Lachnospiraceae > Mobilitalea. The sequence goes on along the minus strand of JAQZBN010000014.1, from coordinate 36,786 downwards.
TCGGCTCTGTGATTATTCTGACAAAAGATGCGAAGATAAAATTCGGTGAAATGGAAGCAAAGCTGGCCAATACAGCTGCTGCATTTTTAGGAAGACAAATGGAGCAATAATATTATATCTAAGAATGGATGAGAACTGCCGAGGTAATCTATCCCATAAAAGCTGCTTTCCAAGAGGGAAGGATCTAGCTTAAGGTGATATGGGAACCTATCCGGCAGTTCTTTGTTCTAAGTAATCAGAGCTTTTTAAGTTTACTGTAATAGGTCAATATGCTATACTGTTAGGAATTACCAGTAAAATAAGGAGCGTTTATCATGTCGGATTATAGTTTCATTGATTTTATGAATATCATTCAAAAATTAAGAAGCAAGGAAGGCTGCCCCTGGGATAGAGAACAGACCCATGAGAGCTTAAGGAATTGCCTTCTGGAGGAGAGCTACGAAACCATAGAAGCGATTAATAATATCGATACAGAAAATTTGTGTGAAGAGTTGGGAGATATTCTTCTTCAAGTGGCATTACACAGTGTAATTGCAGAAGAACAAAAGGAGTTTACCATACAAGATGTGATAAACGGAGTATCAGAGAAGATGATAAGAAGACATCCTCACGTATTTGGAAGTGTTGAGGTGAAGGATGCAGAGGGTGTTGTTAAGAATTGGGAAGAGATAAAGCAAAAAGAAAAGCAGGAAAGTAAAGCAGAAGAATTAATTCGTGTCCCTAGAGCCCTTCCGGCGAATATAAGAGCAGAGAAAGTGCAAAAGAAAGCAGCAAAATCTGGGTGGGGTTTAAAGGATGATAAAGAAGCATTCAAAATAGTAAAAAAACAGCTTGAGAAACTTGAGAAAACCGTGGAAAATGGGGATAAAAACCTTATTCAAGAGGAATTTGGAGAGGTACTGTTTTTGATGATAAATTTATCGAGGTTTTTACAATTAAATGCAGAAAATTCCTTGACAAATGCTACTAATAAGTTTATAAATAGATTTGTAGATATCGTTTCTCAGACGGAGAAACAAGGACAAAATCTATGCGAAATGTCGCTTGCCGAACAGGATGAATTTTGGCAGGGGTGAAATTATCATAGTAAAAGAATATAACTAATACTTTAGAGGAGGAGCAAATCCATGAACAAAGCAGAATTAGTTGCAGCGATTGCAGAGAAAACAGAATTTTCCAAGAAAGATTCAGAGAAAGCTTTAAAAGCTTTTATTGATGTAGTTACAGAAGAATTACAAAAGGGTGAGAAGGTTCAATTAGTAGGTTTCGGTACTTTTGAGGTGGCTGAAAGACCTGAGAGAACTGGTAGAAATCCTTTAACAAAGGAAACCATCAAAATTGCTGCATCTAAAGCACCTAAGTTCAAAGCTGGTAAGGCTTTAAAGGATGTTATCAACGCTTAGTTAAAGATCTTATAAGGCTGTTTAAATACCAGATCACTTTTGACAGTGGTGGGGATTTAACAGCCTTTTTCATAATAGATTGCTGCTTACTCCCAGAAAGGTTAAATCATGAGATTAGATAAATTTTTAAAGGTTTCCAGGTTAATCAAGAGAAGAACGGTTGCTAATGATGCCTGTGATGCCGGAAGAGTCATGGTGAATGATAAACCGGCAAAGGCATCTACTACGGTCAAAGTCGGTGATATCATCGAAATTGGTTTTGGTAGTAAAGCAGTTAAGGTTGAAGTACTTGATGTCGCAGAGACAACAAAAAAAGATGATGCAAAGGAGTTATATAAGTATCTTTAAAATCGTCATGAAGTGAAATATCTCCTCATATACTTAACAAGGTGAATCTTGTCTTAGGATATGAGGAGGTTTTTTTATGGAGGAAAAACAACAAATACAAAAAGGTCATAAATTAAATATTAACGGAAGAAAAACAGCAGCAATTACCGGTGTGAATGATGTGTTGTCTTTTGATGCAGGGGAAGTATTATTACAGACAGAACAAGGTGTATTGATGATCCGTGGCAGCGAACTTCATGTAAACCGCTTAACGTTAGAAAAGGGTGAAGTCGATATAGATGGCAGAATCGACAGTCTAACTTATTCGGATAACACTACAGGGTATGGAAAATCGGGAGAGTCATTGTTTGGCAGGCTGTTCAAATAGGAGGCCTGTATGAATAAAGCAATTAGTGTGGAACTTCATTTTTTTCTGGTCTCAATCCTTTGGGGCATTATTTTGCTGCTTATTTACGATAGTCTAAGAATCTTCCGTAGGTTAATTAAGCAAAACGCTTTTTTTATCGCGATACAGGATTTTTTTTACTGGGTGATCAGCAGTGTTCTTATCTTTGCCATGATGTATAAACAAAATAATGGAATTATACGGGGCTTTTCCATTATGGGAATGCTCCTTGGAATGTTGCTGTATCACTACCTTCTGAGTGATTTGATTGTAGGTGCAATAACAGCATTTATTAAGTTGTTATTCCGACCTATCGTATTTGTGGTAGGAAAAATTAAAAAAGGGATCTTATTTATTGGGAAAAAAGGGAAAAAGGTAATAAATAATTTATTTTTACGATTGAAAAAGTTAGTAAAATCGATTAAAATGAGATTGGATAAGAACAAGAAGAAACGTAACTTGCGCTCCGAAGAACATAAAAAAGCAAAGCTATTAAAAAAGCAACAGCATGATCAGAAGAAGCAAGAAGAGAACCAAGCAAAATTACAGGAAAAGCAAAAGAAGCAAGAAGAAAAAGAAAAGCAATATGCAATAAAACATCCAGATAAGCAATGGAAACAAAAACGTCGTGCTAATGCTGCGGCTAAGAAGGATAAAGCAAATCCTTCTGCTAATAATAAGGAAGTAGAAAAGCAACTGGTGACAGGAAAGCCTTCGGCAGGTCCGGCTAAAAGCAATTCAAATCGTTATAGACAGTCATCAGGAACAATACCAATAAGTAAAAATAAAAAGACATCAGGAAACTAACAGACGGTGTTAACTACCGGCCATACAAAGGAGAAAACCGTTAAGGTTATTTATTAACGGGAAGATCGGATTTCATGGGAGCGGGACTGATATGAGAAGAAGATATAAAAAAAGGACAGGGATAGGAATTATTGTTGTTGTAGTTTTATTCCTATGCGCTATTGTAGCAATTAAGCGGATTGAACTTAACGAGAAAAGTTCGAAGGCAGCTGAGAGACTGGAAGTCTTACAAAAAGAAGAGGCAGAGGAAATAGAAAGAACACAGGAGATAAAGAATTTTGAAGCCTATGTTCAAACTAAGAAGTATATAGAGGATGTGGCCAGGGATAAACTGGGCCTGGTTTATGAAGATGAAATTATTATTAAGCCCTCTGAATAAAATTTATGATGAATATTAGAATTTATGATTGACAATCTGCGAAAAAACAGATATAATAAATTTCGTTCCTTTGGCGAAGTAGCTCAGCTGGCGAGAGCACGCGGTTCATACCCGCGGTGTCGGCGGTTCAAATCCGTCCTTCGCTATCTTAAAAGAGCTGTTGCATGATATGCAACAGCTCTTTTTGCGTGTTCCCATAATGAACACACCAGAATAAAACCGCCCCTTCCACAGAAATCTGAAGGTATCTATTATTATGTTCTTAAAATGAATTACCTCCCTATAATCGATGATTACAGCATATCCATGGAATTATTGTCAAAAAGTTTTTTAAGAATGGTACTTATTTTTGACAAAGATTTCATTTTTCTCTGCCTATAATACTAACACGGCGTCAGGAAAGACGAAAGGAAACAGGAGGAGTAGAGCAAAAATGAAAGGCATGAAAAAAAGAGTTTTTTTAATCTATGTGATCGGAGCGATTGTAGCCAGGGCTGCATTTGTGGGAATCAATCCCCTGGCCATCGGCTATTTTAGTGCTGTGTATATCGAAAAGGCAGGGGGAGGTTTTTTATTTTTAGCCATCTTACTGGGGTTATTTTCATCCATGGCACCAATAAAGATTTTAAAATACATTATGACACTGACAGCAACCATGGTTATCTTTGAAGCTCCTTGGTTCAAGAAAAAAACGATGCATCCTATGGTGAAAAGTGTAATACCTGCCATTATACTGGGCATATTCTCCATAATTGAAGCAACTTCCATTGGCTATTCCAGGAATGAGATATTATTAGCGATCTTGGAGACAGTGATTGCATTTATTTCGTCCGGAGTTTTTCAAAAAGGGATCACTTATGTCTTGAGATCCAACAAGAATACGAAGGTAGATAATGAACAGATGCTTAGTATGGCAGTTATGGTGGCAGTTGTAGTATATGCAGTCCCTGAATTTGCTAATACCTATATTGCTCCCTTACATACCGTCGTATATTTTGCGATCTTGTTTTATACATATAAATATGGTGCGGGACAAGGTACCGTAACCGGTGCACTATGTGGATTGGTCCTAAGTTTACGGAGAGCACCTTTTACTGAAGTTGGATTTTTGTGTATGATAGGAATTATACCGGCAATCTTTCGGGAATTGGGGCGTATTCCTACTGCGGCCATTTATGTAGTGACCACAGCGGTTATGGGATTGCTTTACGAAGAGATGATCCTTCCTGTGGATCAGATTGGGGCTATGATTTCCGCTATTTTATTATTTTTATTACTCCCCAGTGGGATTATCTATCGGACGGATACTGCCAGTGAACGGGAGCAAAAAGAATATCTCGCAACGCAGAACATTCGGAATATAGCCAAAGCCAGAATGAAAGTGTTTGCCGACTCCTTTATGAAACTTTCCAAATCCTTAGATACGATATCGGAAAAGCAATCCCGTGCCACTCGCCAGGAGATCAATACCATATTTGAAGATATTTCTGAAAAGTTATGTAAAAATTGTATTCATTGTAAGAATTGTTGGGAAAATAATTTTGCCCAGACTTATGAAGCGGCTTGCAACATGTTTGAACAAGCCGAAAAGAAAGGGTCAGTTACCATAGAAGATCTACCATTGCCTTTTGCGAAGTCCTGTGTTTGCGCTGATCAGTTTATCTATGAAACAAACAGAGGCTTTGAAATCGCAAAATTAAATCATGTTTGGCATAATAAGATGGCAGAAAGCAGAGAGGTCATAGCAGGCCAATTAAGGGAAGTTTCATCCGTAATCCAGGATATTTCCGGAAATCTTTATGGAGTCGTTGAAAATTATGCATTTGAAGAGGAACGAATCAGGCGGGGACTGAAGATGAACCATATTATCTCAAAAAACATTACACTGATTGAACGCAGTGATAAGAGGAAAGAGGTTTACCTGAATGCTGCCTGCAAATATGGACATTGTGTAACTACCAAGGAAGCGGCAACCATTATTAGCGAAGAGCTGGGAGTGCGGATGAGGGTATCAGAAGCTTCAAAGACAGTGATCTCTAAGGATTACGAAACCTATATCTTTATGGAGGACACTAAATTTAAGGTATTAACCGGTGTCTCTAGAGCTATGAAAGAGAATATCTCAGGAGATAATTTTTCAATCCTTAAGCTAGATAATGGACAAGTTATGCTGGCGATCTCTGACGGTATGGGAACCGGTAAAATTGCCTGCCAGGAAAGTGAAGCAGTGATTGCACTTCTAGAGCAGTTGTTTGAAGCTGGATTTAAAGCAGAGACGGCAATTCGCTTAATTAATTCCAATTTGGTTTTAAAAGAAGAGGAACAGACATTGTCCACGGTCGATCTTAGTGTAATTGACCTGTTCACCGGAATCTGTGAGTTCGTAAAAATAGGTGCGGCAGCGGCATTTATTAAGAGAGATAATTGGGTTGAAACCATCAGTTCCACGACCCTGCCGATCGGAATGCTTGGTAATGTAGACTATGACACAGTCACGAAGAAGCTTTATGAAGGAGATATTGTGATTATGGTTACGGATGGAGTGCTGGATTGTATTCCGGATGAAAACAAGGAAGAATATATGGAAAATTTGATTATGAACATAAAAAGCTGTAATCCACAGGAAATAGCAAATCAGATCATGGAAAAGACCCTAACGCTGAGAGATTATGTACCGATGGATGATATGACTGTAATAACAGCAGGATTATGGTTAAAATAATGAGTGAGTGAAAAATGAATTGAAATTTCATATCTTAAGAGGTAGAATTAGGGTTAGAATTTAATGATGGAAACATGATAGGATAAGAAATGATTCAGAAAGTAACAGAATTTATCAAAGAGAATAGTTTAGTAATGAAGGGCGACAGAATTGTGCTCGGCGTTTCCGGCGGCGCTGATTCTGTATGCCTTTTACATGTGTTGAATGAGGTGGCAAAGGAATATATGCTCACTCTGGTTGTGGTTCATGTCCACCATGGGATCCGTGGACAGGAAGCGGACCAGGATGAATACTTTGTAAAAACTCTATGTGATAGGATGAGCATATCATATCATACCTTTTATTATGATGTAAGAAAGATGGCTCAGGAGGAAGGGAAATCGGAAGAAGAAATGGGAAGAAAAGTCCGGTATGAAGCTTTCTCATCAATCTGCCAATTAGAACAATGCAATAAGATAGCAATTGCACATAATAGTAATGACAATGCAGAGACAGTATTATTTCACTTGTTTCGAGGTAGTGGAATTACCGGATTAACCGGAATTGCTGCTTCCCGTAAACTTAAGTCTGCAGATAGGGATATCGATATTATACGGCCACTCTTATGCGTAAGTCGTACTGAGATAGAAGCATATTTGTCCGAGCAGCGTTTCGAATATCGGACGGACTCAACAAATCTAAGTAACGATTATAGTAGGAATAAACTTAGAAATCAGATCATCCCTTTGATTAGGGAGGAAATCAATCTGAATGCTGTCGAACATATCAATCAGGCTGCGCAGCAATTGAAAGAGATAGAGGAATATATTACTGAAAATTGTATTATAGAATATCAAAAAATCGTAAAGAAGGATGATCATAATAGTTATAGGATTTTGATTACAGATCTTCAAAAAGAACCAGTCATTTTGCAAAAAGGAATTGTTCGCAAGGTTCTGGAAAACTTAGGCGGCAGTCTTAAGGATATGGAAAAAAAGCATGTAGACCAGATATTATCTTTATGTAACAAGCAAGTAGGTAAGCAGATATGTCTGCCTCTTGAAATAGTTGCCAGCAAGGAATACCATCATATTCGTTTGGAGAAAAATAAAGCTTGGGATGATCCAATGGATCGAAACAGAGATGAAACGGAAAGAATTACCATTAATAGGCCCGGATATTATGGGCTGCAATATAGTGCAAAAGGTATTCTGGTATCATTTTTTCCATATGAAAAAAATAACATGATTCCGAAAAATAGGTATACGAAATGGTTTGATTATGATAAAATAGAGAATACTCTTGAGATCAGGACCAGAAAAGAGGGTGATTATATTCAGATCAACCACCTTGGAGGCAGAAAGAAATTAAAAGATTATTTCATTGACCAGAAAATTCCGAAAGAGGAACGATCCGATATTTGGCTTCTGGCAGATGGTGATCACATTCTATGGATATTGGACGATAGGATGAGTGATCGAATGAGTGAAAAATATAAAATTGATGAAAATACAAATAAGATACTATCGATAAAATTATGTGATATGGAGGAAAAAGAAAATGACTGATAAAATCAGAGTGATGTTATCTGAAGAACAAATACAGGAAAGGACAAGAGAACTGGCAGAACAAATCAGCAAAGACTTTGAAGGAAAAAGTATTCATTTGATTTGTATATTAAAAGGGAGCATCTTTTTCTCCTGCGATTTAGCAAAGAGATTAACGATCCCGGTTACCATAGATTTCATGTCAGTATCCAGTTACGGTGGAGAAACCGTAAGTTCAGGAAGGGTAAGAATTCTAAAAGATTTAGATGAATCCATTCAGGGAAAGAACGTACTGATCATCGAAGATATCATCGACTCCGGAAGAACTCTATCCTATCTGGTAGACTTTTTAGGAAGCAGAGCTCCAGAGAGTCTTACTATATGTACACTATTAGATAAGCCGGACCGCAGAGTAACTGACGTAGATGTACAATATGTTGGCTTCGAAATTCCGGATGAATTTGTAGTGGGTTATGGCTTGGATTACGACCAAAAGTATCGTAATTTACCATACGTAGGCGTAATCGAAGGATAATTGGCAATTAAATATTGTATAAGGAGGTCGTTGCGTGAGGAAACAAATGAAAGGATATGGCTTTTATCTTATTATTTTAGCAATCATATTAATGTCATTGTTCCTGTCAGATAATATTTTGGATACAGGCTCTGATTCATACACCAATACTCAGTTTGAAGCAGACGTGGATGCTGGTACAATCACATTTCTTGATATTTATCAGAATGAAGAAGTTCCTACAGGGCAAGTGAAAGCCACTATGAAAGATGGTGGAACGAATAAGCTGTACGTACCGGATATAATCAGTGTTGTAGAGATGGCAGATGAAGCCGGTATAGTCTATAAAATCCATAATATTTCAAAACCAAGTGTATTTTTAACTACGGTATTACCGTACGTATTGGTATTTATTGTAGTTATTGTATTGTTTTCATTTCTCTCTAATCAGGCATCCGTGGGAGGAGGCAACAACAAAGTGATGAACTTTGGTAAGAGCCGGGCAAAAATGACCACAGAAGAGAACAAAACCACTACCTTTAAGAAGGTTGCAGGATTAGATGAAGAAAAGGAAGAGCTAAAGGAAATCGTGGATTTCTTAAAATCCCCGAAGAAATATATTCAAGTAGGTGCAAGAATACCAAAGGGCGTTCTCTTAGTAGGACCTCCAGGAACCGGTAAAACTCTCCTAGCTAAGGCCGTTGCCGGTGAAGCAGGTGTACCTTTCTTCTCCATCTCTGGTTCTGATTTTGTCGAGATGTTCGTCGGTGTCGGTGCATCCAGAGTAAGAGACCTTTTTGAAGAAGCAAAAAAGAATGCTCCTTGTATCGTCTTTATCGATGAAATTGATGCTGTTGCAAGACGCAGAGGTACCGGTATGGGCGGTGGACATGATGAAAGAGAACAGACATTAAATCAGTTGTTGGTTGAGATGGACGGATTTGGTGTAAATGAAGGCATCATTGTAATGGCAGCTACAAACCGTGTTGATATACTAGATCCTGCAATTCTTAGACCGGGCCGTTTTGACCGTAAGGTTACGGTAGGTCGACCTGATGTCAAAGGAAGAGAAGAGATCCTACAGGTTCATGCCAAAGGAAAACCCCTTGGCGATGATGTGGATTTGAAACAAATCGCACAGACAACCGCAGGCTTTACCGGTGCTGACTTAGAGAATTTATTAAATGAATCTGCAATCAGTGCAGCTCGCGATAACAGAACTTTTATTAACTTTGAAGATGTGAAACGCTCTTTTATTAAGGTTGGAATAGGTACCGAGAAGAAGAGCAAGGTCATTACTGACAAAGAAAAGAGAATAACAGCATATCACGAAGCAGGTCATGCGATATTATTCCATCTACTTCCTGATGTAGGTCCTGTATATACCATTTCTATTATACCTACCGGTACCGGAGCAGCTGGTTATACCATGCCTCTGCCGGAAAAGGATGAGATGTTCCATACCAAGGGAAGAATGAAACAGGAGATCATTGTTGACCTTGCCGGAAGAGCAGCGGAGGAGATCATCTTTGATGATATCACCACCGGAGCATCCCAAGATATTAAAGTAGCAACAAAAACAGCGAGAGCAATGGTTACCAGATATGGCTTCTCCGATACCATCGGTATGGTTAATTATGACAACGATGACGACGAAGTATTTATCGGAAGAGATTTAGCTCATACCAGAAGCTATAGTGAAAATGTAGCAAATCATATTGATGAGGAAGTTAAGTCAATGATTGAAGATTGCTACAGTGAAGCGAAACGTATTTTAACTGAGTACAGACATGTCCTGGAATCCTGTGCGAAATTGCTGATTGAAAAAGAAAGAATTGGCCGCGAAGAATTTGAAGCTCTATTTACGGAAGTTCCTAAAATTGAGGCATAGCGAATATTTGTGCAAAATGACGAAAAATAAGAGTAAAAATTATGAAGTTTGTGCACACTTCTTGTTTGAACCATGTTATACTAATATGCGTAAACCCCAATACATTATATAGTTTTTGCTACACCCCATAAGTAACAAAAATACCTTCTCCGAAAAAGGACAGCTCGAAAGACTGTCCTTTTTTACGTATAAAAATATGCAAATCATAATTGATGGAACGATACGTAAAGAAGTGTAGTTTATGGCATTCACTATTTTGATCTATATTCTTATTTGAAGTGCGTATACTGATATGGAAGATGAAGAGTAAACCTTATAATCGGTTGGAAAAATAACCATTTAAAAAAGCTCGGTTAAAATTGCTCCGAGCAAAGAATATGTTTATTATTCCTATCTATAGAAAGGAATTGGTATATGGTATTCATAAAAAATAAGTATTTAAAATATATCTTCCTCTTCTTGGTGGGAGGATATGCTTATGGCGGACTAGAAATTTTATTTCGAGGATTTTCCCACATCTCCATGTTTATAGCTGGAGGTTTATGCTTTATCCTAATTGGATTGCTTAACGAGGTATTTCCTTGGAATATGTCTTTAATAAGTCAGATGTTTATCTCAGCCGGAATTGTAACAACCATTGAATACACGGTTGGTATGATTGTGAATGTATGGTTGAAGCTACATGTGTGGGATTATTCGCAGCTACCTTATAATATTAATGGACAGGTTTGCTTGTTGTTTACAAATATCTGGTTCTTCTTATCCTTGATCGGCATACTTCTAGATGATTATCTGCGATATATGCTGTTGGGAGAAGAAAAACCAAGATATAAAATACTCTAAGGAACCAAGATGCAATATTTATCCAATAGCCTATCCGGATGGTAAGATAGCTTAGAGGTTCGAAGTCCGAGATCTCCGACGTCTTCCTCCCGATTAACATATTTTACTTCCGGGGTGAGGGTATTTTTTGCAAACTCTCTTACAATCATCTGATAGGAACCAGGATAATCTCTTACTGCTTTTTCTATATGAACATACAACGTATCGTTTACAATTTCACCAATTGCTAGGGCAACAATAGTTCCATCAATTTCAATATATCCACCGGGAAGCCCAAACTCTTCAAGAAAAGGAAGTAACTCTAAGGTTCTGTTTAATTCCTCTACCGCAAGGGATGCATCCTTACCATGAAACTCCTGATAATATTTTAAGAAATCAGCAACCTTGTCAATGTTTTCTTTGTTCATAGCATGGTAGGAATAATCGGGATATTGTTTTAAAAATTTATTGATATGGTTTCTTTGACCGCTGTATCGCCTTCCGGCCATCTCAGCCAAATCCTCAGCAAGATATAGATAATCTGCCCAATCACGGTTTGGTGGAAAGATGGTTCCATGATATTGATACACCAAAGTATTGATATATTCCTCAGGAACAGTACAAAACCACATCGGAAGTTGATTGGCATTACAGTATTCTCGAAGTTTATCCATTGCTAAGTCGATCGATCCACTACCAACAGGAAACGTAAAGGATGTCCGATCCAAAAATTTTACTTTATAAAAAATCATTCCGTCCTCAATGGCATAACAAGTTTGATAAAAATCCCGCCACATATACATTGCTCCTACCGTGTAATCGCTGGTACGGCTGATTTTATATTTAAAAAATTCCGCTGTTTTCAGAATATTATCAGCGGTAATGGGTTCAAAAGATAACATATCTTCCTCCTGTACTACTTTATAAAGTGTCAAAAAATACTATATCATATAAATTGATATCTGTCTATATATAGAGATTGCAGTAAAGTAATATATTTATTATTAGTTACTATAGCCTTGGTTATCCGAAATATGATACAATGAACTTGAAAAAGAAAAAAATTTATTAGTTCTAAGAAAAGAGGAACAAAATTGAAGATATTATTAGTTGCAGTGAATGCAAAATATATTCACTCCAATTTAGCAGTGTATAGTTTAAAAGCTTATGCTGATCGATACAAGGAACAGATATCCATTGCGGAATATACGATTAATCATATGACCGAAGATATTTTAAAAGGGATCTACCGGGAAGATGCGGATGTCATTGCATTTTCCTGTTATATTTGGAACATCCAGATCGTTACTCAAGTAATGAAGGAACTTAAAAAAGTACAGCCCCAAGCCAAAATATGGCTAGGCGGACCGGAAGTATCCTATGATGCGAAAAGTTTCTTATCAGCAAACCCAGAAGTAACAGGAATTATGATTGGGGAAGGGGAACAAACCTTTCTGGAACTCTTGGAATGTTATGTGGATCAAAGTAGGGAATTATCACAAATAAAAGGACTTATCTTTCGGGAAGAAACGATTGAGAATGAGTTTACTTCATCCGATGCTACTATAATTTCAACAGAACAAAGAGAGCCATTATCTCTGGATACCATTCCCTTTCCATATGAAACCCTGGAGGGTTTCGAGCATCGTATCATCTACTATGAGAGCAGCAGGGGATGCCCTTTTAGCTGTAGCTATTGTTTATCCTCGGTTGATCGTCGCGTTAGGTTACGAAATGGTGAGTTAGTTAAGAAGGAATTACAATTCTTTCTGGACCGAAAGGTACCTCAGGTAAAATTCGTGGATAGAACCTTTAATTGTAATAAGAAGCATTCAATGGATATTTTACATTATATTAAGGAACATGATAATGGAATTACTAATTTTCATTTTGAAATTTCAGCAGATATTTTAAGTGAAGAAGAAATTGATCTTCTTGCAACTTTACGTCCTGGACAAGTACAGCTTGAGATTGGAGTACAATCAACAAATCCAGATACCATAACTGCAATTCGAAGGAATATGAATTTTGAAAAAATTAAAAAGAATGTAAGACGAATTCATAGAGCAAATAATATCCATCAGCATTTGGATTTGATTGCAGGGTTGCCCAATGAAGATAAAGCAACCTTCTATCAGTCTTTTAACGATGTATATGCACTGCATCCGGATCAGCTTCAACTGGGATTCTTAAAGGTATTAAAAGGATCACCGATGGAACAGGAAAGCAAGGAACATGGAATAATCACCTGGAATACACCACCCTATGAAGTGTTAAGCACCAAATGGATATCCTTTCATGATGTACTTCAGTTAAAAGGGATCTGTGATATGGTTGAGATTTATTATAACAGCCATCAATTTGATTATTCAATTCAATTTATAGAACACTTTTTTCCTGCTCCGATCAAGTTATATGAAGCTCTGAATGATTATTATGAAAGGGAGAGCTTAAAACAGATATCTCACAGTAGGATACGAAGATATGAAATTCTATTGGAGTTTTATAGAGATGCTGTATTGAGTAATGGTGAGGACCCAAATTTAATTTCAGTCATGAAAGAATTATTACTATTTGACTGTAATCTAAGGGATGAACCGAGAAGCCGTGTCTCCTTTGCTGAAAACTCATTAAAAAATACGATAGCCAGAGAGTTTTATGAAAGATTAAGGATTGAACATAAAAATACCCACTTAGAAAAGTTTTCGTTTGATCTTCTTCGTTCCGCTGAAGAAGGAAAACCCGTAAGGTTGGACAATATCATCTTATTTCGATATTCAGTTAGGGATCCATTAAGTAAAGCGTCTACCTACAATATATTTGTTGAGGATGCAGAAGGAACGTGGAACGAAAGAGCAGATAGTTAGAAACAATTATTATGACTGAAAGGAGAGGTTCTGCTTTGCCTAAAAGAAGAATTACTAAAAAAGAGAGAGAAAGAATGGAACAAATTATTGATGCGTTGAACAAGGAATACCGGATGGAATATAAGTGTTTTCTAAATTATGAGACACCCTGGCAATTACTCATAGCTACGATCCTTAGTGCCCAGTGTACGGATGAACGTGTCAATATTGTAACAAAGGACTTATTTCAAAAATATAGATCCATCGAAGACTTTGCAAATGCCAATCAAATTGAACTGGAAAAAGACATTCATTCCACTGGCTTTTATAAAAACAAAGCAAAAAATATCATAGCCTGCGCAAAAAGCCTATGTGAAGATTATCATGGAGAAGTACCTAGAGAAATCGAACAGCTGACTAAATTGGCAGGGGTAGGACGAAAAACAGCCAACGTAATTCGCGGTAATATCTATCATGAACCCAGTATAGTTGTGGATACCCATGTGAAGCGAATTTCAAAGAAGTTAGGCTTTACGAAACAGGATGATCCTGAGAAGATAGAATATGATTTAATGGAACTATTACCTAAGGAACAATGGATACTGTACAATATTCAAATCATTACCCTAGGCAGGAGTATTTGCACGGCAAGAAGTCCAAAGTGCAGAGAATGCTTCTTAAAAGATCTGTGTAAATCAGCAGAGTTAGGCAATCCATGAAAAAATTAAAAAAATCTTGAATGATTAGAAAAAATATCATAAAATATTATACAACCCTAATATAAAAATAACCGGTGAGGATGTTAAAAAAGGGCAGGAAGAGTATAGGAATAAGCAGGATTGGTTATACTACCTATCTAGGAAATCTTAATCTTTTTTAAGGCTTCTAGTAACTCTTCTTTTCTCTGGATGCTGGAACCCGATAATAAATCAATCAAAAGATCAATTTTATCCTGTCTATTCTGCTCCTTATAGATAGAAGCTAATAGTTTATAAGTGCTTCCGGAATCTGTATGACAATGAATGGAACACTCCAGTACTTTTATAGCATCTGTAATATAACCGAGAGAATAGAGTCGATCGCCCCATTTATGGAGTGTACTTACTAACTGAGTATAATTTGTATCGTATTCCGTTAAGAGATGAATATTGCCAGTTCCGTAGGATAACTTTAGTTCAGTATTGGATATACCGGTTAGATTCAGAATTTTTTTGTCAGAAAGAGATCTTACAATATTGCGATAATCGTTGACGGAAGGATCCTCATGTTCAGTCATGGGAAGTTCATCCACGGGAATTTTGATATAATTTAAATTAGTAATATCGACTTTTCGAACAGTATTCGCATCTCGCTCCATCTGCCAAAAGCTTTCTTCTTTATGTTTCATTATTCTTTTCGTCTTTCTGATTTCATATTGAGACCAGAGGACAAGAATGATTAATATTCCAAGTAATACAGGAATTTGCATGGTGCACACAACCTTTCTGGTTTCATCTTTTAAGAGTTTATTTAGGAAGCTTACTAGATGATAAGGAATTAAAGTGTGAAGGTGAATTAAAATTAATATGACCGAGATGATGTTTGATTAATCAAGGTCCGGGAAAGGTGAAGGTACAATTATGAATTTTCATAGCAAAAAAGTAAAAAAACTGATTTCATCAATTATCATTATTATTCTGGTATTAGCAATGGTTATTCCTTCTATGATCACTATATTTAATTAAATATACATAAATATAGTTAAAATGTCAATCTGACTCAAAGATTAACTTGATAAATTTACATGATATGATACAATAGGAGGAAGTCACATCGGGGATATTTAGATGGAGATGAAGCAAAGTTATCTTTATAGTCAATGGAAAAGGAGGATGAATAATGAACAAGAAAATAATTATATTATCCGCGGTATTACTTTTATCTCTTTCCTTTGTTATAGGCAATGCTTTTATTGCATCTGCAGTCGAAGATGGTAATACGATAACCGATGGAGTGTTCATAGATGAGGTTAATATCAGTGGAATGACCAGACAGGAAGCAGAAGATGCAGTGAGCAGTTTCGTAGATACATTAAGAGGAAAAAGCGTTACCATTGATGTTGATAATAATCTTGTAGAAACATCGTTAACAGAATTAGGATTTAATTATTCTTTAAACGATACAGTCGATCAAGCATTAAACCTTGGTAAAACAGGTAATTTAATAAAAAGATATAAGGATTTAAAGGATATTAAGGAAACCAATATGGTTTATCCAATTTCCTTTACCTTGGATGATAATAAGATCAAAGAATTAGTAAAGAATGAATGCAGTAAATTTAATGTAGATCCTGTAAATGCTACTGTATCCAGAAAAGACGGAAGCTTTATTTATACGGATCATCAAGCAGGAAGAACAGTACAAATAGATGATACGGTAGCTCTAATCAAAGATGCTGTATTAGAGGATTGGAATAGATCCGATATCGTGGTAACCGCTGCAGTTGAAGATGAGATGCCGGAATATACCAGAGATATCGTTGAACAATGTAATAAGTTGCTAGGAACTTTTACAACTGAGTATGCAAGTTCTGCCGAAGGTAGAGCTGCAAATCTTGCGAATGGTGCAAGGCTCATTAATAATACAGTGTTGTATCCTGGGGATATCTTTTCAGCCTATGAGTACTTGACTCCATTTACAGTGGAAAATGGTTATTATCAAGCTGGTGCATATTTAAACGGAAAAGTAATTGACAGTATCGGTGGAGGTGCCTGCCAGGTAACTACCACATTATATAATGCAGTTCTGTTTTCAGAGCTTGAGGTTGTAGAACGAGCAGCTCATTCCATGACCATCAGTTATGTAGACCTTTCCAGAGATGCAGCAATTGCAGGAACTTATAAGGACTTTAAATTTAAGAATAACTTGGATATACCGATTTTAATTGAAGCATCCACAAAGAATAGACAAATCACATTTAAGATCTGGGGTCACGAGACCAGAGATGCAAGTAGAACCGTTAAGTATGAAACAGTGGTTCTAAACGAAAAGCAACCACCAAAAGATGTAGTTACCGAAGATCCTTCTCAACCTACCACATACAAGAAAGTAACTCAGTCAGCACATGTTGGATATACAGCAGAATTGTATAAAGTTGTTTACGAAAATAATGTGGAAGTTAGCAGGGAAAGAATTAATAAAAGTGTATATGAGGCAGCACCTCGTTACATTACCGTAGGTACTAAGGTGGTGGAGGAAAAACCTCCGAAGAATGAAGATGATGATAAAAAGGCAGAAGAAACACTGGATCAAGATAATAATGGAATTGAAAATCCTAGTGTGGAAGATGAGCCTTTAGATATGAACTTGGAACAAGACAGCTATTGGGATGAGTTCTGGAATGATGACGAATTCGAAGATAATTAATTAGATGAAATGGCAACATACCAATGCTAAAAAAATTGGGTGTCATAAGCAGGAATGCTTTTGACACCCTAAAACTATAAATTGTAACGAAATGTTGGTGATATGAATGAATCTGGGAAAAATACCTGAAACGGTCTTAAAAAGATCTGTATTAAAACAAATTGGACACAGAAGGAATGAAGTATTGGTTGGACCTTCTGTTGGTGAAGATTGCAGTGTTCTAGCATTGGAAGAGGATGAAGTTATCGTGTTATCTACGGATCCCATTACGGGAACGGTGCAAGATATCGGGACCTATGCAGTTCATATCACAGCCAATGATATCGCTTCAAATGGTGCTGAAGTAGTAGGAATTATGCTCACCATATTACTCCCGGAAGGGACCGAAGAAGAAGAATTAAAGACGATGATGCGGGACATGGAAGCCGTGTGTAAGCAGTTGAACATAGAAATCGTTGGAGGGCATACGGAAGTAACAAAAGCGGTAAATCAAGCAATTGTTACAGTCACCGGTGTCGGAAAGATGAAACGAGATCATATGATAAAGACAATTGGAGCAAAACCTGGCCAGGAAATTGTTATGACAAAATGGGCCGGATTAGAAGGAACTGCTATTATAGCAGCTGCTAAGGAACAGGAACTCTTATCTAAGTATTCTGCCTCGTTCTTGGCTGGAGCAAAGGATATGATTCGATATATTTCGGTTGTACCGGAAGCGATGGTCGCACGAGCCGCTAACGTGACATCAATGCATGATGTCACGGAAGGTGGTATATTTGGGGCACTCTGGGAAATAGGAGCAGCCTCAAAGGTAGGAATTGAAGTTGATTTAAAAAAGATATTACTAAAACAGGAAACTGTTGAACTTTGTGAGTTTTTTGATCTTAATCCGTATATGTTAATATCCAGCGGATGTATGCTTATCATTACCGACCATGGTAATTTCCTTGTGGACCGATTAAAGGAGCAGGGTATTGTAGCTGCGGTGATCGGAAGAATAACAGAAGGTAATGATAGGGTAATAATAAATGAAGATGAGAGGCGTTTTCTGGAGCCTCCAAAAAGTGATGAACTATATAAAGTTATGTAATAACTACTTCTAACTCAATAGGAAAAGAGAGGATTTAGGGATGAGAGAAAAAGTATTGGCAGCAATTGATAAAAATAGTAAGCTTTCACCAGCTGATTTAGGGGTTATGTTAGGTTCTTCGGAAGAAGAAATCACATCGATCATTAAGGAATTAGAGGAAGAGAATATCATCTGTGGTTACCCTACCTTAATTAACTGGGAGAAGGTTCAATGCGAACGTGTTAATGCAATGATTGAAGTGAAAGTGACTCCTCAGAGAGGGCTTGGATTTGATAAAATTGCAGAACGTATCTATAATTTTGACGAAGTTGAATCGGTATATCTGATGTCCGGTGGTTTTGACCTTACCGTGTTTATAGAAGGAAAAACCATGCGGGAGGTAGCGAATTTTGTTTCAGAAAAGTTAGCACCAATGGATGCTATTTTAAGTACAGCAACACATTTTGTATTAAAGAAGTATAAGGAACACGGTTTACAGCTTGTACAGAAAAAGCAAGATGAAAGGATGTTGATTACCCCTTGAGAAATCCATTATCAAAAAAAGTAACTGAAATTCAACCGTCCGGTATTCGGAAGTTCTTCGATATTGTAAGTGAGATGAAGGATGCAATCTCACTTGGCGTTGGTGAGCCAGACTTTGATACTCCTTGGCATATTAGAGAAGAAGGTATTTATTCCTTAGAACAGGGGAGAACCATCTATACCTCCAATGCAGGTTTAAAAGAGTTAAAAATAGAAATATGTAATTATTTATATCGACGTTATAACTTAGTATATGATTATGCGAAAGAAACGATTGTTACAGTCGGCGGTAGTGAAGCTATCGATATTGCATTAAGAGCGATGTTGGAGCCGGGTGATGAGGTATTAATTCCTCAGCCTTCTTATGTTTCTTACCATCCTTGTACTATTTTAGCTGGTGGTACTCCGGTGGTGATAGAGCTGAAAGGAGATAACGATTTTAAATTATCAAAAGAGCAGCTCTTAGATTCGATTACCGAAAAAACAAAAGTATTAATCTTACCATTTCCGAATAATCCAACCGGATCCATTATGGATTATGATGATTTGAAAGATATTGTAGACGTTATCATAGAGAAGGATCTATTTGTTATCTCGGATGAAATCTATTCTGAACTTACTTATGGAAGAAGACATGTATCAATTGCATCCTTCCCTGGAATGAAAGAAAGAACGATTGTAATTAATGGATTTTCTAAATCCTATGCGATGACAGGATGGCGATTAGGCTATGCAGTTGGTCCAGCAGTAATTATCGATCAAATGGTAAAAATCCACCAGTTTGCCATAATGTGTGCACCAAGTACTAGTCAATATGCAGGTATTGAAGCGTTAAAAAATGGAGATACTGATGTTGAGATGATGAGAGATGCTTATGACAAACGTCGCAGATATTTAATACATTCGTTCCGCAATATGGGGTTAGAATGCTTTGAACCATTTGGAGCTTTTTATGTATTTCCTAGTATTAAAAGTCTTGGAATGACCTCCGAACAATTTACGATGGAACTCCTGAATGAGGAAAAGGTAGCGGTAGTACCAGGTACCGCATTTGGTGATTGTGGTGAAGGTTATTTACGTATCTCCTATGCATATTCGATCGAAAATCTGAAGATTGCCATGGAACGGATCGAAAGATTTGTAGAAAAGAAAAGAAAAAAGTAATAAATTGAACTAATAAGTTGAACTTCATGTTTGTCTGTGATAAAATGTGAATAGGAAACATAGGAGGAAAATACATGGCCGGAATGAATGTAGAACATATTAACCCGTTCTTATTGGCGTCAACAAAGATATTAAAGGATATGTGTTATGTTGAAGCTAAAGTAGGAAAACCATATATCAAGGAATTAGAGTTTAATAATGATAGTCTAATCATCATGATTGGTGTTACTGGCGAGATGAAAGGTCAGGTTATAATAGCATTTGAAAATAGAGTTGCATGTGATATAGCATCAAAAATGTGTATGATGTCGGTTACTCAAATGGATGAACTGGCAATGAGCGCTATTGGTGAATTGGGAAATATGATCTTAGGAAATACCGCCACGATATTTTCAACAAAAGGAATAGAGATTGACATTACACCACCTACAATTGGAACAGGAACAATGACTTTCAAGCATAAATATGCTCAGAATATATGTATTCCACTGGATTACGAAGACGATAAACGAATTGAAATTAACATTTCTATTAAAGGTGATTAAAGTCACCTTTTTTATTGTATAGAAGTTATGCTATCATATTGATTGAATTGTAATTTAGGAAGAACTTATGTTAGAAATTTAAGATAATACAAAGAGTGAGGATAAGACAATGAACGTGGTTTTATTGGAACCGGAGATTCCGGCAAATACAGGTAACATCGGTAGGACCTGTGTAGCTACCGGAACAAAGTTACATTTGATTGAGCCAATGGGCTTTAATTTAAATGAAAAAGAAATAAGGCGGGCAGGGCTTGATTATTGGAAGGATCTTGATGTTACGGTCTATAAAAATTATGAGGATTTTTTAGAAAAAAATCCTGGTGCAAAGATCTATATGGCTACAACAAAGGCAGAGAAGAATTATACCGATGTAGCATTTGAACCGGATTGTTTTATCATGTTTGGAAAAGAAAGTGCAGGAATACCGGAGGAAATTCTGCTACAAAACAAGGAAACCTGTGTCAGAATTCCGATGATTGGAGATATTCGTTCTTTGAACCTAGCTAATTCCGTTGCAGTTATCTTATATGAGGCCTTACGACAAAATAACTTTGAAGGTATGAGGACAAAGGGGCAGTTGCATCACCATAGTTGGGATGAAGCCTAGAATGGATTAGTATATAAAACGATTAGAATATCCAAAAAGAAACGGTTAAAATCAATGGAATTACTTAAAAAATCAGGGGTCACGAATGTGACCCCTTTGTTGTATCATTTTGTGGTTTTATAGATTATAGTAAATCTAAAGTTATTTATAGAATAGTTATTTCGTTATAATCGCTATCTAGCTGGCGAAATTACAGTGTAAATCCGTTCTCAATTAAAAGGTCTCTGGCTGTATCTAAGGAATCAACACCTGTTCTATTTTTGATTGGTGCAAATTCTTTGTTACGAATAACTTCATAAGGAAGACAGGTTCCCATTTGATGTACCATATCCAGAACCAATTCCTCGAATTTATAGCCATTTGGTGCATCTGGTTTGATATATTCTCCTTGTTCATTGATGTAAGGAATTTTCTTGGTTACAACATGAATAGGGAGCCGATCGGATACCAGCTTATTCAACTCATCGATACGGAACAGGTAATTTAATATTACCCCATAATTATAGGAGAAGTCCCCGTTTTGATTTTTGGCGTACATAAGCTCTTCGGTCATATCAAAATATTCGATTATGGATGGCATTCCGTCTTCCAGACAGAGTACACCAACCTTTTCTTCCGGATAAGCTTTCTTAACTACTTTAGCTCCCGATGCGCAACCAGATTCTATGGTAGCACCTACAAAATAAGGATCTGCAATCTTCTGTAGTACATTATCGACTGAAAATACATTGAGCCACTCTAGGGTATTAGCGCATGTTTCCTTTAATAACCCAGCCTTTAATAGAGAAGAATACCAGCCTCCGTTCCCATTGGGAGATAAAGAAACACGAGCTTTATCCTCAAGGAGGATCTTGCCGTTAAAATCCACAGATGGGGTCATATCTTGTATAAAGAAGAACATATAACACGATGGATATCCAAAATAATTATGCTCTTTAAAAAATTGGGTAGTATCTTGATGATTGATCTCGCTGGTCATTACAAAGAGAGGAACGAAGGCTCCTGCTTGTCTGGATACTTCTAATAAGTTTTGAACTAATAATTCGAATAAATATATGTTTTTTTCTATTCCTACATTTAAAGTACCCTTTGGTTTGTCAAAACCCAAACGTGTACCCTGTCCACCAGCCAGTAATATGGCGCCTACCTTACCAGCTTTGATCGCGTCAATGCCTAGGTCATAGAAGTGCTCTGCTCTTGCATTTACCTCTTCCTGTGTCAATGTCTCAATGGGAGTAATTTTACCTCTCGACATGGATTCATTCTCACCTATTAAAGTAAGCAAGGAATAATCAATCTCTGATAGTTGCGAGAATAACGAAGCTTTTTCCGCATCCGTTAAGGAATCGTAGAATTGCAGCAAATGCTGTTGGCCATAACCCTCTAATTTCTTTTTCATTTCATCGTATATCATCTTTCTCTCCTATTCTGGTGCTTTTGACAGGGAAAATACAAATTCTGTTCCAACACCCTCTGTACTGATTACATTTATATTTTCATTGTGAGCCTGGATAATTTCCTTTGTTATGGACAATCCAAGGCCCGTTCCACGCTTATCTTTACCTCTGGATGCATCCGTTTTATAAAACCGGTCCCAGATTTTCTTTATGGAATCCTTCGGAATACCAATGCCATAATCTTTGACTGCGATAAAAACCTTATCACCCTTTTCCTCAGTAGATACCTTTATTTTAGAATTATTATGACTAAACTTAATTGCATTGTCAATCAAGTTATACATTACCTGTTGTATTTTACTAATATCCGCATCCACAAGAGTCTCCTTGTTGGAGAAGACTAGATTTAAGATGATTTTCTTATCTTTGCAGGAGCCCTCAAAGGTTTCTGCAGTCTTCTTAATCACGTGATTGATATCAAAGGTAGTAATGTCAAGAAAAGCCCCCCGATGTTCAAAGCTATTTAAGGTTAGCAGACTTGAGGTAAGCTTATTTAGTCGTTCCGTCTCAAATAGAATGATACCTAAATATTTGTCTTGCATCTCATGGGGAATGGTTCCATCTAAAATGGCTTCCGCATATCCTTTGATTGAAGTAAGAGGAGAACGAAAATCGTGGGAAATATTTGCAACAAATTTCTTTTGATAGTCATCAAGATTACTTAACTCTCCAGCCATATAGGTGATGGCATTACCCAAGTCTCGATATTCCGCTGGCCCTTTTTTAGCCAAGGTGAAGTCATAATTACCCGCGCTATATTCCATCGCAGCCTTCATAAGCCGCTTTAAAGGACGCTCTGTAATATAGTAGATGTAGAAAAAGATAAGGAATAGTAGGGGTAAAAATACTAAGAAACAAAGATTGATTACATTGAGATAATATTCTGAACCTTCTGTAATTCCTGAGAGGGACGTGTGCAAAACGACATAACCTCGAATTCGATATTGATATTGTAAAGGACGTATGACACTATACATAGGTTCGTTGAAAAAATCCTTGTTATAAGTAAAACTGGATATTGTTTTCTCCAAAAAGGTAGGATCTAATACATTGATATTCTTGTTCTTGGCACTATGATAGGGATCGGAATCAATGGTAATCAGACCATTGGAATCGACAATCCAAATTCGGATATCCAGATAGTTGTCCATTGCTTGTAGTTGTTTGGTCAAACTGTTTGCATCCATTGTTTGATCAAAGAAGCTAGTCATGTATTGAGAGGAAATAAGATGAGCCTGCTGATAGAGTAGATCTTCCCGGTCCTTGGTCAGACGCTGTTCCAATAGTTTCATACCAAAAGTATTTAACAGCACAAAGATAGACACCGTCGCCAGCAGATAGCATACGATGAGCCTTGATAGTAAGGTCTTCTTCATATAGTATGATCCGTTCCTTTCCTCAGCATTTATATTTATGTAGGTTATTTATGTAGGTTATTTATGTGGGTTATATATGTAGGTTATTTATATAGGTTATTTATCCAGGTTATTTATACAGGTTATAATATAGGCTAATAGTGTAGGCTATTTGTACGGTTATTTTAACCATATGGAAAGGAAAGACTTTTCAGTCTTTCCTTTATCATATCATCTTCTAGCATTCTTCACTTCAAATTTATAACCAATACCCCAAACCGTAGACAGGCTCCATTGAGGGTGATCCTTAATCTTTTCCCGTAATCGTTTTATGTGCACATCTACTGTCCTGGTATCACCAAAGTACTCATAACCCCAGATATGATCAAGCAGCTGTTCTCTCGTAAACACTTGATTTGGATTCGATGCTAGGAAATAGAGAAGCTCCAGTTCTTTGGGAGGCATCTCTATATTTTCATTATAATATTGAACGGAGTAATTACTCTGGTTAATGATCAGATCCGGATAGGTTACAAAATCACCAACCGGTTTTACTTCCTCCGGTTCTTCTTCTTTCACTACAGGATGGAAACGACGGAGCACAGCACGAACTCTGGCAACCAGCTCTTTTGAATCAAAGGGTTTAATCACATAGTCATCTGCACCTAGTTCTAGTCCCAGCACCTTATCAAAAATTTCTCCCTTCGCCGAGAGCATGATGATGGGGACGGAGGAGGTCTTACGAATTTCTCTGCACACCTCATAACCGTCAATACCCGGTAGCATCAAGTCTAATAATACGAGGTTTGGCTGGTAGGTATTAAATTTTTGTATAGCAGCTTCCCCATCATGAACAATCAAGGTATCAAAACACTCTTTGGTCAAATATAAGGATATTAATTCGGCAATATTGACATCGTCATCTACAATTAATATTTTTTGTTTTGTGATCATGATGAGCTCCTTTCGATAGGCAACTATTGAAATTCAACGATAGTAACACCGTGATCTCCCTCACCAAAGCCACCGACCCGGTAAGATTTCACGTATTTTGTTTTCTTTAAATGAGCATGGACCGCATTCTTAAGAGCGCCGGTACCGCGACCATGAATAATTGTAACTTGAGGCAGATGGGATAGGTAAGCATCATCCAGATATTTATCCAGTAAGGAAAGGGCTTCATCTACGGTCTTTCCAATAAGATTAATCTCTGGGTGAATGGATGCAGTCTTAGACATCTTAATCTTACCACTCTCCGTACGATTAAAGTTTGGAGCCTTAATGACTTCCTCATCTACTAATTCAATATCAGAGAGATTAACCTGGGACCTTAGAATACCCATCTGAACAAACAAATCGCCCTTTGCGTTAGGAAGTGTACTGACAGTACCTTTTAAGCCAAGGCTGATAACATGAACAGAATCACCGACTTTGAGATCCTTTGCGGCAGTCTTCTTAGTCTTCTTGTTCTGAGATTTTTGTCTTGCTGCTTCGCTGGAACTGAGTCTCTCCCGAAGGTCATTGCGCTCTTGCTCCATATCTTTTACATTGCCGCCTTCTTGTAACCACTTGTTGTACTTTCGGATACTCTGATCAGCAAAGTCCTTTGCTTCCTGTAAGAGCTGGGCAGCCTGATCTTTGGCATCCTGAAGAATACGCTCACGGTTGCTGTCAATGGTTTCATTCTTTCTGGCAAGGTTCTTCTTTAAGCGTTCAATTTCTTCTTTATAGGCTGTGATTTCTTCTCTTTCCTTCTCGATCATTACGCGGCTGGCATCCAGTTCGCTGATTAAGTCCTCAAAGCTCTGATCTTGATGACCGATACGATCCTTGGCATCCTCAATAATAAAGTCCGGTAGACCAAGCTTTGAGGATATAGCAAAGGCGTTGCTTTTGCCAGGAATACCAATGAGCAGACGATACGTAGGACGCAATGTCTCAACATCAAATTCGCAGGAAGCATTGATAACCCGTTCGGTAGAAAGGGCATATACCTTTAATTCACTGTAATGAGTCGTAGCCAGGGTTCTGATTTCCTTATTGTGCAGATGGGATAGGATGGACATCGCCAAAGCAGCACCTTCCGTCGGGTCAGTACCGGCACCTAATTCATCAAATAATACTAAAGACTGGGCATCTGCCTTCTTTAGGATGGATACGATATTAGTCATATGGGAGGAGAAAGTACTTAAGCTCTGCTCAATGCTTTGCTCGTCCCCGATATCAGCATATACTTCCTCAAACACAGCCAATTCGGAGTTATCAAAAGCGGGTATATGAAGACCAGCCTGACCCATGAGGGTCAATAAACCAACGGTTTTTAAGGTTACGGTTTTACCACCGGTATTTGGTCCGGTAATAATTAACATACTAAAATCTTTACCAATATTAATATCAATCGGTACTACCTTTTTCGCATCAATTAAAGGGTGACGGCCTTTCTTGATATTAATCAAACCCTTCTCATTAAACAAAGGTTCTGTGGCTTTCATCTGTCTGGAAAGGGTTGCTCTAGCAAATATAAAGTCAAGCTCGGTTAAGGTGTGGAAGTCATATTCGAGACTCTCTGTATGCTCCGCAGCTAAATTGCTTAATTCAGCCAGAACCTTCTCGATTTCCTCCTGTTCCTTAATTGCTAGTTCCTTTAATTCATTATTTAATTTTACAATTGCCATTGGTTCCACGAACATGGTTGATCCGGTAGAGGACTGATCGTGAATCATGCCGGGAAATTGATTCTTAAATTCACTACGAATCGGTAAACAGTATCTACCATTACGCATAGTGATAATATTTTCCTGGAGCATCGTTCTGGAAGAATTTAAGATGGAGGATAACTCGCTGTGAATCTTGTCATTGGTTACACGGATAGCACGGCGAACACTCTTTAAGGCAGGGCTGGCATCATCAGCGATTTCTTCTTCGGAGATGATACAACGTTTGATCTCGTTATTTAATGGAGTCAGGGGTTCCAATCCCGCGAAACGTTCGGTTAAGGAGTCCTCGCTCAAAACATCAAGATCTTTTCCTGTGTAACCGCCGTAGGCTTTTATACGAAGGGTTGCATCCAGGTCTGAGCTTAAGTGCAGTAATTCGCCTGCACCAAGGGAGGAACCTATCTTTAGCCTCATAATAGAGGGGCGGATATCATGGATACCGTTAAAGGAAACGCTGCCTTTTCGCATGATACGTGCCAGAGCATCGGAGGTTTCCTTCTGCATTTCTTTAATCTTTCCTAAGTCATTGCTGGGAAGCAGATTGGCACAGAGATCCCTGCCAAAGCTGGTTCCGGCATTGGTAGATAATTTATCTATTATTTTTGTATATTCTAACGTTCGTAAAGCTTTTTCGTTCATAAAAATCTCCTGTTATATGGATAAAATCAAGGGTTTTTCGTATCTCTATCTATTTTACCTTATGTTGTAAAAAATTAAAACACCAAAATATAAATAATTATAGGATTTATAATAAAAATTGGTAAGTTTAGTGATATATATTACATTTATGAAATAAAAGCGTGGAGTCCCAACAATATAGGACATAGTTCTTGGTAGATATAATAAAATATATTTTTGTATTGATAAAATTTTCCAAAGGTGCTAAAGTGATAAAGTCAAAAAATGTATATTAGGGGGATGTTACGAATGAAGAAAAAGATAGGGAATGGATTCTTTCTACTAACGTTATTTCTGTTTGCGGCTTTGGTAATGAATGATAAAACTGCACTAGCTAAAACAAATAGTAAATATGCATATGAAGTAAAAGATAATAAGGTAACAATAACTGAATATATCGGAGAAGAGAAATATGTTAATGTTCCAAGTACAATCGATGGAAAACCGGTTACTATCATTGATGAATATGCATTCTATGATACAAATATTAAAACGGTAAGGATACCAAAAAGTGTTGTCCAAATCTGCCACACTGCATTTGGAGGTTGTAAATATTTAACTGGTGTCATTATCGGTGATGGGGTTAAAAGAATACCGTATAATGCTTTCACAGGTTGTGATAATTTAAAATATGTTATATTAGGTAAAAGTGTTGAGTTAGTAGATGATTCGTTCCCCTCCTATACAGCCTATTCAAAATTACAGTATATTGCAGTGAATGGCAATGTA
Organism: Herbinix sp.; assembly: GCA_029238935.1. Taxonomy (GTDB): domain Bacteria; phylum Bacillota; class Clostridia; order Lachnospirales; family Lachnospiraceae; genus Mobilitalea. The sequence continues at coordinate 8,874 of JAQZBN010000014.1, read as the reverse complement.
TGTGAGTTTGAAGGATATAATTGTTTGGATTCAAGCGTTGATATATTAGAACATCCTGATGCAGAGATTGATTTGGGTTTTTGTGACAGCGAATTGGTATCAGAAGGTAATGTTAAAGTAAAGTTTGTAAACGGAGAAGAGACATTATTCACACTCCCACTCATAAAAACAGGGACTAAACTTCATGACTTATACGGATTAAGTGATACGTCGGATCAAGTATTTCACGGATGGTACACTACGCCGACCTTTGAAGAAAAAGCAGAGAAGGTTGGAGATGTGAATATCACGGTTTATGCCCGGTTTGAAGATAGACCGAAAGCTCCATCGGTAAAGGTATCTAGAAAATCAGATACAGAATATAAATTGTCCTGGGATAAAAAAGAGGGCTATTACTATCAAGTAGAAGTAAAATATGCAAATTATCGTTACAGCAAATATATAATCCTACAAGAGTACAAGCAGGATATAGGATCTTATACTGCGAAAGTAAATGGAAATTATGATGTTTATTTTAGAGTAAAATGCTATACGATGAGAGAAGGAGTAAAAGCATACAGTAATTATTCCGATGCGGCATATGCTGAAAAACCTACCTATCCTACTCTATTCATCTCAGACTTTATGCTAGATATGAACTCGGTAGGAGGAGTTAGTATTTCTATGAATTTCTTTAATAACTCCAGTAAAACAATCAAGTATGTTACTTTTACAGTAAATCCATATAATGCAGTAGATGATAGGATAGCATGTGTCATATGGGATGATTATTCTTTTCAAATTGAGGTGACAGGACCTGTGAAAACAGATCAATTCAATTATGCTGCCTGGGATGTTATATGGTACAATGGAACTACGGAGTATGCAAAGATTGTAAAAGCTGAGATTATTTATACCGATGGTACCACAAAAACCATATCAATGAATAAAAAGAGTACATGGGACTGATCGTGGAACAACAATGATTAGAGCTTAGATATACAATGGATTTAACGAAAGGGGTAGTTGGTAAACCGCCCCTTTCGTTATACAAAATGATAGATAAAAGCTAGAATTCAACCTCTTCTATTATAGTGGTTATATATGATTTTATTTCACAGTAATCGTACAGGTATATTTTTTTCCGTTCGCAGTAGCTGTAATAATTGCAGAACCTGCTTTATTGGCGGTGATAACACCTGTGCTACTTACGGTAGCAATCGACTTGTCGCTACTTGACCAGGTGATCGTAGAGGAGATACCTACGACGTTTAATCTTGAAGTTTTTCCAATCATAATTGATACTGAACTTTTACTGATGAACGGCGTTTTCACTGTAATCTGACAAGTCATCGTAATACCATTTACAATTGCATTCACCTTGGTGGTACCAGTGTTGACAGCAGTTACTTTACCGGTGTTGTTTACCTTGACGATGGAGGAATCCTCCGACACCCATTGAACATCTCCCACGGCACCGCTCACGCTCAATGAAGTAGTATGCTCTCCGTCAAGGTAGAGGGTTACTTTTGCCTTATTCATACCATAATTGATAAAGGGTACGTTATTCCTATGGGCATACTCTTCTACAGGTCCGCCAACGATACCATAAATCGTAAAGTTGCTATGGCATGAAAAGAAAGCTTCATAATCTATATAGGTATTTTTGTTTGTAATATATACTTTTTGAAGATTCTTACAGAGAAAGAATCCGGCATAATAAATCTTTGTAACACTCGTCGGAACGGTTATCTCAGCAACGGTATCATTACTACTAAAAGCTCCTGTACAGACTGTTATCACACTGTCTGGTATGCTTACTTTGGCTTCCGAACCCTGGTATCCTAAAAGATTGCCATTTAGAATTATAAAGTCATCCTGACAATCCGTCATCCATTTTGTCCCTTCCAAAGAATCCCGTCTGATATTAACATCCTTGGGTATTGTTATTTTAGCGAGATTACTACAACCTCCGAACGAGTAGGAATAAACTCTTGTGATACTATCCGGCAGGACTATTTCTGAAAGACCCGTACAGCCTGCGAAAGCTGAATTGCCGATTTCTTTTACTCCCATCGGAATAGTCACATTGGTAATAAAGGAGCAATTTTCAAACGCGCCGTTACCAATTATCTTGATTTGATTAGGGATTATAATATTTGTTTCCCTCCCGCGATACTGGATTAACGTTTGATTAATAATAACATAGTCACCGTCATAATTAGTAAGCCACAGCGTATTATACAAAGCCTTATACCCAACAAAGGTTTCCTGGGTTGGGAACAGGATGGTTTCAAGACTAGTGCAGTTTTCAAAACATCCTTCTCCAATAAAACTAACACTATCCGGTAAGTCGATCATCTCAAGATTGGTACAGTTTCTAAATGAATAATGGCTTAAGGAAGGAACACCATCTGGGATAATAACTTCATTTAGACTTGTGCAATCTTCAAAGGCACTCATCCCTATGGGAGCTTTACTGGATAATTTGGCACGATATAAGCTGCTGCATCCTTGAAATGTTGATTGTCCAAGCTCTTCTACACTATCCGGTATTACGATTTCAGTCAACTTGCTGCAATTTAGAAAAGCACCGTCTTCAATCAGAGAGACGCCATCCGGTATTAATACCTTTTCCATCTTGCAATCTTTAAAGGCATTGGTACCAATGGTTTTCACACCATTTGGTATGATAATTTCTTTGTCAGAACCCAGGTATTGTTTTAGAATACCATCTTCGATTATAAAGTCACTAGATTTTGCAGATGTCTCCATGCTTCCCATGGTAGTGGTAAAAAGAAGAATGATTACTGTAGATACGATCATGAAAACTGTTTTTAAATTTTGTTTCCCCATTTACATAAGCCCTCCCACATTTTTATAATAAAGTATATGTCGATCTTAAACTTTAATTAAATTTTATCTAATCTCATATCTACATATGGTTTCAGATCCAGATAATTCTTATTATAATATGAGAAATTTACATAGACAATATAGTTACCAATAAATGGAATAATATTTCGTAGTAATATTTTAATGAGTTCCAAACCGATGATGCTTGTTTATCGACAATAAACTAGATATAATGTATCGTAATAAAATATTATCCAGGAGTAGTAATATTATGGAGTTTCAAATAGTAAACGAAATATCTTCTTTTTGGGATCAGTTAGTTGTTCCAATAGTAATGGGAGTAATAACGATAGTATATTTATCGTGGTTAATTGGAAGTGAGTTACGTGAAAAAATCATGGATTCATTTATTAATTTACTGAGTAATAAAAAAGTGATATTAAATAAAGGAATCTACATACCTAAAGATCAAACGAAAACATCAATCTTTTTTAAAAAGTTGATTGAAAAGTTAGGTCTTACCAATATGACACCCTTACTTTCAATCTTTCTCTTTGTGCTTTTAATGTTTGGTATTAATCAGATTTTATCTCATCTTTATCAACCTAATAAGCCATAAACCCCTTTATGCTAGTGGGGTTAGTGATGATTTACTAGCTTCTATTTGGTGTTATCTACCTGATGCAAAAGAATTAGATCAAGTTTTTTATTCTATTAAAAGTCTATCCGATTATAAAGTTGATATGGCATTATTATATGATGTTGAGTCATACATGCGCTTCTTTATAATGATTACAATTATCTTTATATTCATAGCGAGAAAAAGGCTAAACAAAGATGAAAAATGGAGAAAGTCTAAACGTTGTATGAAAGGTATATTAGCTTCAATCGTTGTTCTTGTTATCTGTTTGTTTATTCAAGTGCAACAATATAATAAAGAAATGTTATATCAGTGCTATGAAACCTATCATATACTTAGTAATGAAGAAGAAAATATTTCTGAAGATGAAAAAGATAATCATATAAAAGTGATAGAAAAAGAAAAAAAAGAATTAGAAAAGTATCTTTATTACGGAGCGTATGAAATTGAATTTGACTTATATGATATTATTCGTAATATCTGGAAAGAAGGACATCGGTTAGTAAAAGTAAATTTTGCGTTATAGAAGGTTAGTATTGCTATTAGAATGACGTTTTTTAATGTAGCTGAGTATGCAATCCTATCTTCATCAAAATTATTATATATACACAGTTTCATATTTAAGGTAAAATTGCTAAAAAACACTTGCTTTTGTTTACAATTAATTCATATAATGTTCATATGTCAATGATAAAATAGGACTTATGCATTACATTATATCATACATAATATCAAGTTGAAATCTTCATTAGCTGATCACGAATGAGACGATAAAAAGCAAATAATATCTGTAATTCAAGATCGACCATTGGAACAGTTTCAATTAATATCTTAGATGAAAATAGATGCCTCTAGAAGGAGAAAAACATGTCTGAGAATGATAAGGACAAAGATTTTGAATTTATTAAGGAGCAAATAATAGAGAAGAAGCACAAAAAGTTAAAGAAGTTGCTATTCCCATTTTTAATGACAAGTGTTATGGCAATTTTGTTTGGCGTCATTGCGGCAGCAACCTTTTGTTTGACGGAGCCGAGAATGTATGAGTTATTTCATAATAAGGAAGAGTCCAAAACTCCGGTTGAGTTTCCAGATGACGAGGACAAGCAAAATGGAGACAATCAAACAGTTAATACCAATCCAGAAGTAACACCTACGCAGAAACCGGAATGTGATCCGGAGTTGTCAGAAGAAGAGGAAGACCTTCCTGAGGTAACACCTTCCCCTGTTATTGTAGAGCAAAGCATTGATGCAGATATTGATGATTATAACAGCATTATGACAGAAGTAAGGAAAGTAGCTAGTGAAGTGAATAAATCTTTGGTTAAGGTATCCTGTATCGTCAATGGGACGGACTCCTGGTTCAATGAACCGATTGAAACGATAGTGGAGACCACGGGACTTATTATACCAGATAACAATGTGGATTTATTAATTCTGGTTAGTCTGGATCGGGTAAAGAATGCCAGCAGTATACAGATAGATCTGACTGATAAAGTCTCCGTTGATGCAGTGTTGCAGGACTATGAGACGGACCTTAATCTAGGAGTTCTTGCTGTTAGCTTAGAGGATATACCGGAAAGCTTCCAAAATAATTTATCTGTTGCGACCTTTGGAGAATCCTATTCCATCACAATAGGATATCCGGTCTTAGCACTGGGTAGTCCCAATGGGTATCCATTTTCCATGGATTTTGGATTGATCTCCAGCAAAGGCAGTAAGATTGGCCTCGTTGATAATCAGATTGATTTGTTTAATACCAATATGCAGGAGAATGAAAATAGTGATGGAGTTATCGTAAATTTACGGGGTGAAGTGATTGGATTGATTACAAGAACACTTCGTGAAGATATGAATAAGGAACTTAGTACTGCCATCGGAATTAGCAAACTAAAGGATATTATTAAACGAATGGCGAATCAGACTCCAAGAGTTTACTTTGGTGTAAAAGCAGAAGATATGACGGATGATGCAAAACAGTCCCATGAGGTTACGAACGGAATATATATTAATGATGTAGAGGCGAATTCACCAGCCTTCACTGCAGGATTAAAGAGCGGTGATATTGTTATGGAGATAAATGAACAAGTTATTTCTACGACCAACAATTTTAATACAATTATATCTAATTATGTACCAGGAGATGAGCTAAAGGTTATGATTAAGAGGACAACGAACGAAAAAGAAATGGAAGTAGTTGTCGTTTTGGAAGAAAAAGCGAAATAGATAGAAGCGAAAAAATTAACATTTAAGAAGGGGCAACCAAATATGGCTGTCCCTTTTTGATGAGTAGGTTCATGTTAGGGTTATTTGCACAAAATGAATGATTTACAAAACTAAGGTAATGATTCATAGGGAAGGAATGCAAGGTCTTATATGCAGATCAAAAATAAGTGCTTTATATATCCTAAGGGGTAGGGTATAATAGGATAGTAATTTAGTTGAGTAATTAGAAAGGTAATATAAGAATGAGATATATTGGTGAATTAAGAGAAGGTGAGATGCTTTCCGAAACTTATTTATGCAAGATTAAGCAGACTCTTTCAACAAGAGCGGGAAAGAATTACTACTCTTTGATATTGCAGGATAAAACAGGTACTCTGGATGCGAAGATTTGGGAGCTGGGACAAGGAATTGATCATTTTGAAACCATGGATTACATACACATCGATGGACAAGTGATCAGCTTCCAGGGAGCACTCCAATTGAATATTAAAAGGGTTCGTAAAAGCCGTGAGGGTGAATACTATCCTTCCGACTATATGCCCACAACCAATAAAGATATGGAAGTAATGTATCAGGAGATTAAGGGATTTATCAGTGCGATGAAAGATACACACTTAAAAGCACTCATTGAGTATTTCTTTGTAAATGATCCAAAGTTTATTAAGAACTTTAAAAATCATTCTGCTGCTAAGAGTGTACATCATAGCTTTGTTGGAGGTCTGTTAGAACATACCTTGGGTGTTGTTAAACTATGTGATTATATGGCAAAGAACTATCCCATTATAAATAAAGATTTATTGGTTTCCGCTGCATTGCTTCATGATATCGGCAAGATGGAAGAACTTTCAACTTTCCCGGAAAATGATTACACAGATGAAGGACAGTTGATGGGACATATATTTATCGGAGCCAATAAGGTTAGCGAGTATATCAAGTCAGTACCTAATTTCCCAACCAAGTTAGCCAATGAGCTGATCCATTGTATCTTGGCTCATCATGGGGAGTTGGAATATGGCTCACCGAAGAAGCCGGCATTAATTGAAGCTATGGCGCTGAATTTTGCAGATAATACAGATGCAAAGCTTCAGACAATGACAGAAATGCTTAGTTCCGGAGATGACAAAGCCGAATGGTTAGGATATCAGAAATTATTCGATACTAATATAAGAAGAAGTACCAAAAGCAAAGAATAGGTTTGGTGAAATACATGCAGCATGCAGTCAATAAAAATGATGTATTGGAAATAACAATAGAGGATATCGGTTCCGAGGGAGAAGGAATTGGAAAGTATCAAGGATATACCCTCTTCGTGAAGGATACTGTAGTAGGAGACGTTGCTCTGGTCAAAGTGATGAAGACCGGGAAAACCTATGGGTATGCAAGGTTAATGGAATTAAAAAGACCCTCTGAATATCGTGTCACTCCACGATGCCCAATTGCTGCCCAGTGTGGTGGTTGTCAGATACAGCATATGGATTATCAGAAACAGTTGGAGTATAAAGAAAATAAGGTGAAAAATTGTCTGACTCGCATCGGTGGGTTTCAGGATTTTGTTATGGAACCAATCGTTGGAATGGAGGAACCATATTATTATCGGAATAAATCACAATTTCCGGTGGGTAAAAAGAAGGATGGTTCCTTATCCATTGGCTTTTATGCAGGCAGAACACACTCCATCATTGATACTGAGCATTGCTATATCGGGGCTAAGGTAAATGTTGATATTATACGTTTCTTACGGGAATTTATAATAAAATATCATATTGAGCCGTATGATGAAGAGACTAATCAAGGTTTACTCCGCCATATTTTAACAAGGGTAGGATACCATACCGGAGAAATTATGGTTTGCCTTGTGATGAATGGAAAAGATATGCCTCATAAGGAAGAGTTGATACAAGGACTTCAAATGATCCCAGGAATGAAAAGTATCTGCCTTAATATCAATAAGTCTAATACAAACGTAATTCTTGGGGATAAGGTAGTTCCCCTATGGGGAGAGCCATACATTACCGATTCGATTGGCGGGATATTATACCGAATATCACCGTTGTCCTTCTATCAAGTAAATCCGGAGCAGACGAAGAAGCTCTATGACTTAGCACTGGATTATGCTGATCTTCACGGCGAAGAGGTGGTATGGGATTTGTATTGTGGAATTGGAACCATATCCTTATTCCTGGCTCAAAAAGCGAAACAAGTCTACGGAGTAGAAATTATACCACAGGCAATTGAAGATGCGAAAGTAAATGCAAAAATCAATGATATTACCAATGCAGAATTCTTTGTTGGAGCAGCAGAAGAGGTACTCCCTAGGAAATATAAAGAAGAGAAGATCAAAGCCGATGTTATCGTTGTTGATCCTCCCCGAAAGGGCTGTGAACAAAGCCTTCTGGATACCATAATAACTATGGCTCCGGAGAAGGTAGTCTATGTATCTTGTGATCCGGCAACACTGGCGAGGGATCTTAAATATCTCTGCGAACGGGGGTTTGAGCTTAAGAAGGTAAGAGCAGTGGATCAGTTTGGACATAGTGTACATGTTGAAACGTGCGTTTTATTAACACGAAAAATTTGCCGAGCTATAACGTTGAAATAACTGTAGATATTGATGTGAATAAGTAAAACATAAGCCTTGGAGTGTAATCCAAGGCTTATTTAACGGGCTTATTAATCATATAAGATTGATGTGGAAATTATTTAGAAAACATCTATAATATATTATATACTGACAAATGTAACTATAAATAACAAGGGTATGAAACAAAAAGAAATAATCTAAATGATGTTTATGAAGAATTAATTACTATAATTAATATGTACCCAAATTCATCACCAAATGATAGCCTTAATCATGTAGATTATCCTCCGAATTATTCAATGGAACATTTTGATGCTATTTTGAAGTCATTAGATTATCAAATTGAAGATTATAGAAAACAAGTAAAGAGTACGGATTACCAGTGTAAAGGTGATATCAAGACACAAATAGGATGGACGAAAAAGAAGAAAGTTAAAAGAGTATGAGTCACAGAGAAGAAACATTGACGATTTTCTCTGTGACGCCTATTACGAGGAGGAGGACGATGAATAAGGAAAAGCAGACGGTGAAACGCAGAATTTTTATTTCTAATACCAGAATGGTACTTGTAACTTTAAGTCTATTTCTTTTCGTT
>JAQZBN010000117.1 GCA_029238935.1 Herbinix sp. | reverse complement strand
ATAGAAAACAATAAGGTTGTGATTGGATTGTGTTTGGGTTCTCAACTAATTGCAGATGTGATAGGCGGAAGTGTAATTCAAAATAAGGATAAGGAAATAGGATGGTTTCCTATCACACTTACGGAAGAGGCTCGCACAACACATCAATTTTCATTTTTCCCTGAACACCCGATTGTATTTCATTGGCATGGAGATACCTTTACTGATTTGCCAGAAGAGGCTGTTCTACTGGCTACCAATGAAGCTTGCAGGAATCAGGCGTTTTTGTATAAAGGCAGGGTATTTGGATTTCAGTTTCATTTGGAGAATACGTACACCATGATTAACGACCTGATTAAAAACTGTTCGGATGACATGAAACCTGGTCTTTATGTGCAATCGGCAGAGGATATTTTAGCCGGTAGTACATATATGGAGCAGGATATTCAATGGATGAACTTATTTTTGTCGAGCTTAGACATATGATGTGTTATTGTGCGCAAAAGGCATGGTTCAAATCCATGCCTTTTGTTGATTAATGAAATAGATTTATTACATTTAATTAAAAAAGTAATACAATAGAACCTACACCTATTAAAAGCAGAGTAAAACCGGCACTTACGAGTACCATAAGAACATTATATTTCATTGCATTCTCTTTTTCTTTTTTTACTTTTTCTTTATCCGTTTCTTTGTTTTCCATATAAGCCAGAATTTCAGAGTAGGTTTGAATATTGTTTTTCTTTTTAAGTCTTTCTGTCTGAAAAGCTGAGATAAACATTATAATACCAAAAAACAAAGGAATTAACAGTCCTTTCAAACCTAAAAATCTTAGTGCTGGTGCCAGTGTTAAGGGCATTAATAGCATTCCAGTAATCATACCCTTTCCCCAAAAATCCATTTTGTTTCGTGCAACTTCATTTTTCATCATATCCACATCTCCTTTTACTAATTCGTCTAAGGAAACATGAAACAGAACACTTAATTGTAAAATATTATGAATGTCGGGATAGCTTTTCTCATTCTCCCAATTAGAGATAGACTGTCTGGATACATATATTTTCTCTGCAAGCTTTTCCTGGGACAATCCATTTTGTTCTCTATAAAATTTTATCTGCTTTCCTAGTTCCATTTTTCTGTCTCCTCTTGTGAATATTAAATGAAAATGTTAATAAGTGCTATCAACTCCCTTTTACATAGGCTAAAAATGAGTGTAAAAGTTCTTTGACATCACCTATTCCTTGATATTATAGGAAGAACAAACATTGTGTTCATCCTCTTATTGCTCCAATCGGTATTTGCAAGCAAGCTTGTAATACCTCATTCCGCTTTCATTATATCAAAATTTTTATGCAGAACAATAGAGGAATAGATGAGCTTGTATTATAAATGAGGAGCATAAGCAGCAATTAGAGCAACTTCTAGCGGAACATCGCTTTCATATAGGTCAATCAAGAATGAATTGGCTTCTTGGTATCGGTGTAATTGTTTCTCCTGCAATATTGTCCTGGCTCCATAATACCTCAACCATTGGAATAAGCTTAAAGTATGCAGAATTTATTGGATTAGAAAATACAGATTTACCCTATCTTGTAATATGATGGCGTATTTTTGTTGAATATTAACTTGAAGTATCGTAGAATTTCATTCATATGGTATATATTAGATAATCTCGCTTTATCTGCCGTCAAAGGAGAGGTAATTATAGTTAATAAATAGTATGCTTATTTAGGAGATGAATAGATGGAATGGATTGAAAGATTAAATAGTGCAATTAATTATATCGAAGAAAATATAAATGATAATATCAATATGGATAAGGTGGCGAAGCTTGCGTGCTGCTCTACTTATCATTTTCAACGAATGTTTGCCTACATGGCAGATGTACCTCTATCGGAATATATACGTCGTAGGCGAATGTCCTTGGCGGCTGTTGATTTACAAGATGGTAAAAATAAAGTGATTGATATATCTTTGAAATATGGTTATGAATCACCAACAGCCTTCCACAGAGCATTTAAGAACCTACATGGAATATCTCCTTCAAAAGTTAAGGAGGGTACAAACTTAATCGCATATCCACCTATTAGCTTCCAAATTACGATAAAGGGAGTAAGTGCAATGAATTATAGAATCGAAAAAAGAGAAGCATTTCGAATTGTGGGTATTTCTGCACCATTAGCACAAGAGATTGAAAAGAATTTTGCAATTGTACCACACATGTGGGGTAAGGCGGCAAGGAATGGTTTAATAACAAAACTCGCGAACAGGATGGATGGAAAGATATTAGGATTGTTAGGAGTTAGTTCCTGTAATAAAGCAGATAATTGGAGATATTACATAGGGGTAGAGAGCAGCCAGCCACTAGAGGAAGATCTGGAAGAGTTAACGATACCAAAAGCAACCTGGGCTGTATTTACTGGAGAAGGTAGTAATCAGTCAATACAGGAACTAGAAAAAAGAATTGTAACAGAATGGTTACCAACTTCGGGGTATGAATATGGGGACGCACCAGATATTGAAGTATACTTAAGTGCGGATCCAGAAAATGCAAAGTATGAGGTGTGGATACCTGTTTTGAAAAAGGAGGACTAAGATGGTTCATTTAGTATACTGTGATAATGAAGGGAAGAGTGGAGAAAAGGTTCTTGATAAGATTTTAGCGGGAACCAAAACTATGGTGGTGCGTGGGGCAGCAGGTAGAAAGATACCACATAGTAGGGTGTTTGAAGGAGAAGTTCTTTACTTTATGCAAAAAGGAACAAGTAAAATATCTGCTACGGCGACTGTTTCCAAAGTAGAAAATTATATAAAACTTACAGAGGAGGAGATCACTGAGATTTTAGCGGATAATCAAAGTAAACTTAATCTTTCGTCCAAGCAGAAGGAACGTTGGCATAAGAAATGCTTGTGCCTGGTTGAATTTAAAGACGTAAAGTCAATAACACCTTTGGAATTTGAACATCAAGGTAATATGGATGATTGGCTAATTATAGAGAAAATAGAAGATGTCGTTGTTGGAACCAGCATTCCATATAATTATGAGAAATCAAAATTTTAGCTTAGGACGGCCTCAATTGATTTTCAAGTAAAATAATGGTATACTATTAAGTGACAACAGACAAACATAACATATAGATAATTGTGAATAGGAAGGATGAATTAGTCTGATGAAGAAGACAGGAAAGATAAGTAGTATAATCATAGCGGTAGCAATTGTTGTTTATGGTATTTACTATTCATTTTTCAATGTTAAAGGAACAGAAATAAGTGAACTACTTAAAAATAAAAATGGTAATTCGATACAAATTGAGAAAACTTATGAAACTTCAGAAAAATCAGACGTAATGAATAGGATAACTTTAAATGAGGAGCAAGAAGATAAGTTATTCTCCCTTATTAATAATTCTAAATTTAGTAAAATTCATTCTAGTGCTGTTCCATATACTGATAAGGATAGATATTTAATTACTCTAACAACTGCTGATCATTTGATCCTATTAAGAATGGAATCCTATGGGGGGAAATTTATAATTGTAGACTCATTACCAGGAGATTCTCCACCTAAGCATTGGAAACTAAAAATAAGGAATAATAATTGGAAAAAAACACTGGAGGAAATATTGGGGTAAGATAATTTATAATGATTATTACGCATTAAGTAAAAGCTTACTACAAGAACCACAACAATACTACAAAAGAAAAAGGTGACCAAATTGAAGAAAATGAATGTATTACTAGCAATTATATTGGCATTTGTTATGGCATTTACAAATGCCCCTACAGAGGCTTATGCAGCTTCCTTGAGCAATAAGGCACTTAATTGGGGATACACAAAAAGCAAAAGTCACAAATCACCTGCTGTTTCAGCGACTACAAAGGGATTACTTGAAAAATATGATGGGTATTATGTTTACAATACGAAGAAAAAATATATTTATCTAACCTTTGACCTAGGTTATGACAATGGTTATACTAACCAAATCCTTGATGTATTAAAAGACCACGACATACAAGCCACCTTCTTTGTATGTAAAGCAGCGATTACTGCTAATCCCAAAGCAATTAAACGAATGGTTAAGGAAGGGCATATCGTAGCCAACCATACCGTTAAGCATATTCCCTTTTATAAGCAGTCCAAGAGCTCGCTAAAAGAAGAGCTGGAAGGAGTGGAAAAGGCTTATGAAAAGGTAACTGGGGAGAAGATGGCTAAATTCGTTAGACCACCAGAAGGAGGTTATAGCGAAAGAGCACTTGCATATACCCAGGAACTTGGTTACACCTCCATCTTCTGGAGCATTGCATTGCCCAATGATTGGAATTTGAAGAATCAACCTTCTAAGAAGACTACACTGGATTTATTTAAAAATCAACACCACAGAGGTGCAATTGTTTTACTTCATGGCGTTTCACCTATGGTAGCAGATAATTTGGATGCAATGCTAACTCAGTTAGAGAAGGAGGACTACGAGTTCAGACTGGTGAGTGATATGGCGAAGGTGGAAGAGACAAAGGTGGAAGAGACAAAGAGCAAGAAATAAAGAGCAAGAAATTAAGAATAAGAAATAAAGA
>JAQZBN010000116.1 GCA_029238935.1 Herbinix sp. | reverse complement strand
ATCTTCTCTATATTCCAGAATATCTCCCGGCTGACATTGTAAAGCCTTACAGATCTCCTCTAAAGTGGAAAATCGTATCGCTTTTGCCTTTCCATTCTTTAAGATAGATAGGTTTGCCATGGTAACTCCAACTCTATCTGAAAGCTCAGTTACACTCATTTTCCTTTTTGCTAACATCACATCTACATTGATTATAATCGCCATGTTATTCACCTCATATCGTCAAATCATTATCTGATTTTATATCTATGGCCTCTTTTAATAGCATTTGAAGAATAGCAGCGAAGAAAGTAATCACCATAGAAGCAAATACCATGATTAATCCGATTACGATAACACCTGGAGCATCGTCTTTCTCCCCAACAAGATAAAAGAGCGGTAATCCTGCTACATACAAAATAGTGATCGTGATCGCACAGTATTTGATCATCTTTAAAGCTTTGACAGATGACGCATATAAATCGATAAATACGAGATATTTAATATAAGCCATATCAGGATATAATTCTGCTGCAAAATCTGCAATATCAGGTACTAAGAATATGCCAAATGCAAGAACCGGAATACCCATAAGAATAACCGCGATCTTTAAAAAAAGTATTGTTACTTGTTTCATGTAAAAGCACCTCTCTGATTTATTATAAGCTGATTTTATCATTGTATTTATCGTTTGTCAATAAATTTATATTATTTTTCAATATGTTTTTATTGTTTATTTGCCAACTATTCACTTAAAACGAGATGCAAGATTTATAAGCGACAACTAAATATTTGTAAACGCGAGAGTCCACTTTTGTAATCGAAATGCAGGTCTATAAGCGACTACTAAATATTTGTAAACGTTAGAATCCACTTTTGTAATCGAAATGCAGGTTTATAAGCGACAACTAAATATTTATAAACGCAAAGCCCTTTTTGTAATCGAAATGCAGGTTTTATAAGCGACAACTAAATATTTGTAAACGCGAGAGTCCACTTTTGTAATCGAAATGCAGGTTTTATACTGAAAAGCGATTCACTTTTGGTTTGCATATTATCCGACAAATTTAATCTGTATTATAACATGATGCATGCAAAAAGCTATTAGCATACGAATGTCAACAGAGAGTATTTCTGATATGTACAGAAATACTCTCTTTATATCACTATTTACTTTTCTTTGCCCAAACAATTGCTCGTTTCGTACTATCACTCATGGGGTTTTTATCATAATCTCCATATAGATTTACTATTTCCCACCCATATTTTTTCAACCATCCCATTACTTGGTCTATCGGAGGGAAATACTTAACTGATACAAATTCCTCTATAAACATGTCCCTATCCTTTGGTGTTATCTCGTAACGCCGGAAGCTTCGATCGGTATGCGTTTGATTGCTATAATCACCACTGATGACGATATATTTACCATAGGTTCCGAGATCATCCATACCTTCAAAGCAAACCCATTCCGTCTTATGATCAGAAGACTGATTAGTTCTTTCATAGCAGTCAAAATCCAAATAGAGATAACCATTTTCCTTCACGCATTCTGAGGCTTTCTTAATAAAAAGCTCTTGTGCTTGATCATATGGCAATTCTGATACAATATTAAGTAGAATATTTCCTGCCAAAATCACAACATCAAACTCCTTACCCCAATCATCCGATATGGCATCCGCTTCATAGTAAGATATATTTGATAATCCCTTTGCTTTCGTTGACATCTTTTCAAGCATAAATTCATCAAAATCAAATCCTGTGACCTTATGACCGGCTTTAGCCAGTGGTATTGATATTCTTCCCCCACCGCAAGCGACCTCTAATACATCTTTTGGCTCTTTGCCCAACATAGCTAGAATAAAATTAACCTCATCATCTTGTAGTACCTGACGTTCGTAGATATCTGCATACCAATGTTTTCTTATAAAAGTATTATCCAAAATTAATCCTCCATTTTATTCGGAGGGTTAAAATATAGTCACCCTCCTGGTTTGTGAGTAACGGCTGGATATATTTCTCATATGATATCACCCTTTCAAATTTATGTATTATATAACAGAGATGGTAAACAACCATTGCTGTTTTCTTTGTTCCATACTCTATTCTACTATTATTTTTCACTAATTCAATGCAGATAATAATTATAATTATATTTTATCTATAAGATTTATCTTTACTTCTTAATAAATCCAATAGCAATATAACTCCTTGATTATTTGATCCTTCCTAACTATATTGCTTTACTTATTCATGACAAGAATATCTCGTACAAATCTTTGTACAATATCTCCATAGCTTTTACTCTGCGGTGTCGGTGTTGCCTGAACTACAGCCACAGCCTTATATTCCGGAATAACCGTTACCTCCTGTCCACCATACCCTCTGCAGGCATACCCATCATCAAAAAGCCACCATAATAAGCCGTATCCACTATTTTGCTTCGAAGGAGCAATTGCTTGTGCCACATATTCCTTCGATACGATTTGTTTTCCTTGATACATACCTCCCTGTAGGAATAACCTTCCGATTTTAGCCAGATCCCTTGCTGACAAATCAGAGTTTTCTTCATATCCAGGAATAATTGTATAAGCAACACCACAGGGACTTTCACCCCATCTTCCGCTAATAATATCTAGTGGCTTATATAAATATCGGTCACAAAAATCATAGGTTCCCATACCGGTAGCTTTATTAATTACCGCTGACAACAACATCACATCCCATTCTTTATACACAAATTTAGTACCTGGGACGTCCGCCATAGCAATATCTGTAATAAACGAAATCCAGTTCTTGGACCGAAACATCTGCTCTACCAGCGGACAATGGTAATGGATCCCACTATTCCAATAGATACCGGATGACATCGTAAGCAAGTGTCTTATGGTAATCAATCTGTGATATATATGATTCTCTTCCTGAAGCTCAGGTAAATAATTCATCACCGGTTCGTCCAGACTCTTAATTCGTCCTTGATCAAGACATATCCCGATGCAGATGGAAAGGATGCTTTTCCAGATGGATTTTATGTTATTTCTTGATGTCTCTTGACGCTTATTATAATATTGTTCAAGGATCAATTCGTCATCCTGATATACAAGCACGCTGTTTACTAAGCGGTAATGCTTTTGTTTTATGTAATCGTCCAGTTCAGACTTATACTTTGTTATCATTTTAGGTATCTCCCTATGATTGATTGGCTGCTATCTTCTAATTCCTTCGGCGTTCCTTTTGCGATAATGATACCACCATCTCTTCCTCCGCCCGGTCCTAACTCAATGATGTAATCACAATTGGATAACACATTAGGATCATGTTCTGTAACTATCACGGTATTCCCGCAGTCCACCAGTTCCTGCATCAGGGTAATTAATTTCTCACTATCATGAAAGGATAAACCGGTTGTAGGCTCATCTAGGATATATAAGGAATTCTTTCCGCTTTGACCACGGGACAATTCCTTTGCCAGTTTGATTCTCTGACTTTCTCCTCCTGAGATCGTAGGTGTTTTCTGCCCAAGTTTGATATATCCCATCCCGGTTCTTTGCAAGGTTTTTAATATTATCTCGATCCCCTTATCCTTACCTTCAAAGAAAATAGCTGCTTCATCTACTGTTAAATCAAGAATTTCTTTGATATTTTTCCCATCCAAAGTTACCTCTAGAGCTTCTGTGACAAAGCCGGTTCCTCCGCAAGCTTCACAGTCCACATCAATAAAATTTCCAAAACCAACATGATAATGGATTTCGCCGTCTCCTTTGCATACCTTGCAGCCACCTTCGGAGTTAACCGTAAATAACCCCGGAGTATACCCCCTCTCCAGGGCCTCCTCCGTGTTAGCAAATAAGATTCTTATTTTATCAAACATACCGGTATAAGTTGCAGGACAAGAAGTGCGGCTTCTTCCTATGGGTTTCTGATCAATCACTAGACATTTTTTAATATGTTCTGTTCCGCGAATGACTACCTTCTGCTGATCTTTATCTTCCTCATGAACTTCCTCTTCCTCGTCCACAATACATTTATTCTTCAATAATTCTTTCATTTTGGGTACCAGAGTATCCGATATCAGACTGGACTTACCACTGCCTGAGACTCCTGCAATTCCCACCATCAATCCTAACGGTATCTCTGTCGTAACATTACGAAGATTATGAAGGGTAGCATTTTCTATCCTAAGAAGCTTATTCATCTCCACCGGTTTATAACTTTGTTTATTCTGTAGTTTTCGTACCCCCGCCAGATAAGGAGCGGTATTGGAGCTGGTGCAGCTCATAAATTCCGCGAAGGTTCCTTCAAATATTTTTTCTCCACCCAGATGCCCTGCAAATGGACCCAAATCAATGATATAGTCAGCACAACGCATGAAGTTCTCATCATGTTCTACTGCAATTACCGTATTACCACGATGAATCAGGTTCTGTATAATCGTAATTAATTTTGCTTTCTCTACCTCATGAAGCCCAATGGTTGGTTCATCAAATATAAATATAATGGAATCCATCTCTGCAATGATATAGGAAGCTAAGAATAATCTCTGTATCTCTCCACCGGATAAGGTTGGCACCGGTCGTGATAAAGACAGATGGTGTAATCCCACATCAACCATACAGTCAAGTTTTACTATAATCTCTTTCAATAACGGGGATTCCTTTATTTTTGCTATCACAAGTAGAAACTCCTGTAGGTCTTTTATATACATATCTTGGAGTTCTGTAATTGTTTTTCCGCCTATCGTTGTGTGGGAAGCTTGTTCTCCGAGTCCCGTTCCATTGCATCTTGGACAGACTGCTTTATGCATTAATCCAGCTTCAGTGAGCAGATATGCTAACCTACCCGACGTTGAAAATGCGCCGTTTGTGATCTGAGTTATCCACGGAAGGTAACCCATAAAGGCAGTTTTTCCACCATCACCGTATTTTAAGTTGTATAATTGTTCTTCTGTTAAGGAATCTAAGGTCTGTTGAATGGATAAATTATGATACCTACAAAAGCTTTCGAGAGCTTTTCTGGTGGAACCACGTTTTCCTAATCCCAGACAGACCTCTTCTATTTTTTGTTTGCCATCTTCAAATAGCTTGTCCTCGTTAATTTTCTTAATTACACCATTCCCAAGGCATTTGATACACATCCCTTTGGGTGAGTTCTTTTGGAACATCTCCATAATAAGCGGTTTATCATCCGCATAAACTTCTGGTCTTTCTCCATAGGTGGCAAATAAAGCTGCTAACATACTGCTTATTTTGGTTCTGGTCCCTACGGTGCTTTTAGGATTGGATTGTCTTATAATTCTTTGCTCAACGGCTAT
>JAQZBN010000062.1 GCA_029238935.1 Herbinix sp. | reverse complement strand
TTTTGCATGTCTGTCCTTTGGCCATGGATCAGAGAAATTCAAATAAATTCTTTCGATTTCATTCTGATCAAAGATGTCATTTAAGTATTCCGCATCAAAACGAATGAAATACAGATTATTTAGCTCCACTTCTTTTCTTTTTTCCAATGCACGGATTAGTACACTAGAGTATTTCTCAATCCCAATATAATTGATATCAGGATTTTTCTGAGCTAATTCTATAATAAATCTTCCTTTTCCCATACCGATCTCAATATGAATGGGATTATTGTTCTGAAATAAGGTATTCCACTGTCCTTTATACTTTTCCGGCTCTTGAATGACAAGCTCATGAGTAGCAATCACATCTCTTGAACCTCTTACATTTCTAAGTCTCATTTTAGTTTCTCTCCTTGCAGTAACGGAAGTTGTAATAAACGTCACAACACCTATGGTAAAATTACCCTTCATCAATCTACAATTAGATTATAATGTTTCTAAGAAAAATAGTCAATTGTTCCTTTTCAACACTAATCTTATGGAATTAATATTTCCATAAATCCAACAATGTAGTATACTGATTTAAAATCTAATACATATTATTACCACCTCGAAAGGAGCAGCTACATGAAAGTAATTGCAATTAACGGAAGTCCTAAGTCTAAGGGCAACACATATCAAGCACTGCAAACCATTTGTGACGTATTAAATGAACAACAGATAGAGACAGAAATCATCCAGGTAGGAAATATGGATCTCAAAGGATGTATTGCCTGTAATCGTTGTAAAGATGGCCATTGTGCGTTTTCGGACGATAATCTACGCAGTATTGTTGAAAGAATCTATGATGCGGATGGTCTTCTTCTTGGTAGTCCTGTCTATTATGCCAGCATTGCCGGTACTATGAAATGTTTCTTAGACCGCCTCTTCTTCCCAAACAAAGGCAAGCTAAGATTAAAAGTTGGAGCATCTGTAGCTATTCCCAGGCGTTCTGGAGGTGTTACTACTTTTGATCAATTAAATAACTACTTTCTGATTTCGGAAATGCTAATCGCTCCCTCCTTCTACTGGAATGTCATCCATGGCGGAGCTCCTGGCGATATCAAAGAAGATCTAGAAGGCATCTCTGTTCTTAAGAATCTGGGACAAAATATGGCGTGGATGCTGCATATGAAGGAGTACAGCAAAGAAGTCTTCCCTGAACCATCACCAATCAAACGCGAATGGACCAATTTTGTAAGATAAAAGGAAGTATTTTGTCCTATTTTGATATAGAAGGTTGGAAATTCTTTTCCTAAAGACTGGTTTTCGTATTTACAACAAGTCGTTTTCTATAGTACAATTAATTCGATTTAATTATCTTATAAACAAGCCTTTTCATGTACAACTTTAAGTACAATTACTTATGTTAGATTTTATTTTCCTTTAAGGAGGATTCACCATGGCAAAATACTCTATCGGCATCGATTTTGGTACCTTATCCGGACGAGCTCTTCTTGTAAATGTAGAAAACGGCGAGGAGCTTGCTACTGCTGTCTATGATTATCCCCATGGAGTGATGGATGAAGCTCTTCCTTGCAAAAAGAAACTTCCACCGGACTGGGCACTGCAGAATCCAAAGGATTATCTAGAAGTTCTTTCTATTACCATACCAGCTGTCATCAAAGAATCTGGTATCGATGCTAACGATATTATCGGCGTTGGTGTTGACTTTACTGCTTGTACCATTCTACCTGTAAAAGCAGATGGCACCCCTTTATGCTTTTTGGATCAATTTAAGGAGGAGCCAAATGCTTACGTAAAATTATGGAAACATCACGCTGCCCAGGATAAAGCAAACCAATTGAATGAAATCGCAAAAGCGACCCATCAGGAATGGCTTGCCCGTTATGGTGGTAAGATCTCCTCCGAGTGGGTATTTCCTAAAGTATGGCAGATTCTTGAAGAATCTCCCGAAGTATATGAGCAAACCGATTATATTCTAGAGGCTGCCGACTGGATTATCTGGCAGCTTACCGGTGTTCAGACTAGAAATTCCTGTACAGCAGGATATAAAGCAATTTGGCACAAGCAAGATGGTTATCCACCAAAAGATTTCTTTAAAGCACTACATCCTAGATTAGAAACTGTTGTTGAAGATAAATTAAACTGTCCCATCTCCCCTCTTGGTTCAAAAGCAGGGGAAATTAACGAATTTGCAGCCTCATTGACCGGACTTAAGGTTGGTACTGCGGTTGCTGTTGGAAATGTAGATGCACATGTTACTGTTCCGGCTGTTAAGATTGATGGCCCAGGAAAGATGCTCGCTATTATGGGTACCTCTACTTGTCATATTCTTCTAAGTACGAAGGAGCAAACCGTTCCAGGAATGTGCGGGGTTGTAGAAGATGGGGTTTACCCTGGATTCTTTGGCTATGAGGCAGGACAATCCTGCGTAGGAGATCACTTTGCCTGGTTTGTTGAAAACTGTGTAAGTGCCGAATACTATGAAGCTGCAAAGTCAGACGGATTGGATATACATCAGTATTTAACAAAAAAAGCTGAAAAACAAAAGCCTGGTCAGAGTGGGTTGATTGCCTTAGACTGGTGGAACGGAAATCGTTCGATTCTAGTTGATGTGGATTTAACCGGACTAATCGTGGGTATGACCCTTCATACAAAACCGGAAGAAATCTATCGCGCACTCATTGAAGCAACGGCTTATGGAACCCGCAAAATAATAGAGACCTTCCGTGAACATGGCGTCCCTGTAGACGAATTTTATGCCTCAGGAGGAATCTCCCAGAAAAACCCTATGGCAATGCAGATCTATGCAGACATAATCAAAGTACCGATTAAAATAGGTGGTGCTTCCCAAGGTCCTGCCTTAGGTAGTGCAATATTTGGTACGGTAGCTGCAGGTTCTAATATCGGTGGATACGATAATATTATTGAAGCTGGTCGTAAGATGGGTAAATTACGAGATACCATTTACTCACCAATCCCTGAGAATACCGTTATTTATGATCAGCTTTATGCAGAATACTCTGCATTGCACGATTATTTTGGTCGTGGTACCAATGATGTAATGAAGCGATTGAAAGAGATAAAGAAACTACAAAGTAAATAGTTTGCTGCTGTACAATAAGGAGACTTTTATGCTAGAAAAACTAAAGCAGGAAGTATACGAAGCAAATATGCTTCTTCCCAAACACAATTTGATTACCTTTACCTGGGGTAATGTCTCCGGCTTTGATAAGGAACAGGGGCTTATTGTAATAAAGCCCTCCGGAGTCGAATACGAAGCAATGACGGTTGAAGATATGGTTGTGGTAGATTTACTTGGTAATAAAGTAGAAGGAAATCTTAATCCCTCTTCTGATACCGCAACTCATATCGAGCTCTACAAGGCCTTTCCTTCCATTCATGGTGTGGTTCATACTCATTCCAGATGGGCTACCATTTTTGCACAGAAAAACTATTCTATTCCGGCATTTGGAACCACTCATGCGGATTATTTTTATGGAGATATCCCGTGCACACGGAAGTTAAAGTCTTCCGAGATAAAAGGCGATTATGAAAAGGAAACCGGTAATGTTATTGTAGAAAAATTTCTTAAGGATAAAATCAATCCCCTGGAAGTTCCTGCTGTACTAGTTTCCAATCATGGGCCCTTTACTTGGGGAAGCAGTCCCAAAAATGCTGTCCATAATGCTGTTGTATTAGAGGAGATCGCTTTTCTGGCTTGGCATTGCCTTGCTTTACCTGATAACGATCAGGTTCCCCTGCAGAAAGAGCTTCTTGAGAAGCATTTTACTAGAAAACATGGTAAGAATGCATACTATGGACAAAGTAGTCAAAATTAGTATGTTTATAAAAACATTTGATAAGATAGGAACGCATAGGGCTCGTAGGCTGTTATCGAGCCCTTGACTATTGCACAGTGATTTAAGATGTAGGAGGATTATATGAAACGACAGTTGCTCGCCTTTTTATGCCTGATAATAATATTAACCACCTCTGCCCACGCGAATGCAACAACGACGGATACATCTACCAATGGTGTATGGCCAGAAGGTCCTTTTGTATACGCAGAATCCGCAATTGTTATGGAAGCCTCTACGGGGTTAATATTATATGAAAAAAATATCAATGAAAAACATTACCCCGCCAGTATCACTAAAATTATGACCGCATTACTGGCAATTGAAAATTCTTCTTTAGGTGATACCGTTACCTTCTCTACCGAATCAGTGTATGATGTAGATCTAGACAGCAGCCGAATAGGTATCGATGTAGGTGAAAAACTAACCATGCAGCAATGTCTTTACGGAATCATGTTAGAATCTGCCAATGAAGTATCCTATGCCATTGCAGAACACGTTGCCGGCAGTGTAGAGGAATTTGCTAAGCTTATGAATGAAAAGGCCAAAAGTCTTGGCTGTTTAAATACAAACTTCACCAATCCTCATGGCCTTCCCGACGATTCCCATGTAACATCTGCATATGATATGGCACTGATCACAAGAGCTGCTATGGCAAATACAACTTTTCGAAAAATAACAGGTGCGAGAACCTACCAGATTCCACCTACTAACTTACAGTCAGAGACTCGCTACTTAAGAAACCATCATCGTTTTATCTTAGGACAAGATTATTTATATGAAGATTGTATCGGTGGTAAAACAGGCTACACCAGTAAATCCTTATATACTCTTGTATCCGTAGCAAAACGAGGTGATCTTGAACTGATCTGTGTTGTTATGAAAGATGATAGCTTTGAGCATCAGTATACTGATACACAGAAGCTGTTTAATTATGGCTTTGATAATTTCTCCATTTATCCGATTAATGAAGTAGAGAACAACACGGTAATTAATGAATCTCCTCTTTTTACCAGATATAACCCTATGTTAAGTAAATCGGATACTCCTATGATCACTGATGAGAAGGGCTATCTCGTTTTACCAAATACCGCTTCCTTCGATGATGCACAGAAAGAAGTTTCCTTTCTTTCAGACATTGAGCTAAAGCCGGGTGATAATATTGTAGGTAAGCTATCCTATACCTATAATGATAAGTACGTAGGAGGCGCCAATATTATTTATCATCAAGAAGAAAAAACCACTTTAAATCAAGATAATGTTGTACCAACCAATCTTCCGGATAAAACAGATAATAAAGAATCCTCAAAATCCGATGGTAGTTTAAGACCACTTATCATTGGTGTAATTCTTGGAATCATTGCTTTAATCATAGGCGTTTATTATATCACTGTGGAGCGTCCTAGAATCAAACGAAGAAATGCTTATTATAAGAAGCGTCAAAACAGACGTAGATATGATGATGATTACCTTGACTTTAAATAGTTATATAATGTAAATTAATACAATATCGATTTTATCTTATTAATGGGGTATTATATCCTCATAATATTAATAAATAATTTAAAAAAGGGCTTTGCAGCATATTCTTACTGCAAAGCTCTTACTATTCTTCTTAACCCAGGGATGCAAATAATGCTGCAATCTCCTCTGGGGTCAATGCTTTATTAGGATCGGTATATAAAGGTGTAATCGCCGGAGCAGGATTTGATTCATTCATCAGGGAATCTATCATTGACTGATCAATTAATGTATCTTCTGTTAGGGAACTTTCAGCGATTGTAGTTAAATCATCACTCTCCTCCGATGACATATCTTCTGTCATCTGTGTATCCAGTAATTCATTTACTTTATTGTCCTCCAATACACCTGATATTTCAATTTGATTCTCTTCCTTATTATCTTCAGACAATTCGGTAAAGTTTGTCTGGCCTCCTAGCCTGTAAAGATCTTCTATGGATTCTTCTGTGGATTCTTCTATGTCTTCCTCCATTGTTTTTTCCGTTTCTTCCTCCATCAAAGAAGTTAAATCAACATCTACAGAGGAATCCTCTTCATACATGCTCTTACTCAGTTCATCTAAATCTTTTTTTTCACGTAAAAATTCATTTTCATAGGAAACGGATTGCTCTGGTTCGTCATTCATAAGTATATCTTTTAGTGAATTTGTCCCTTCTGCACTGAGCATGGTTATTCCGGTCTGTTTTAATAGTTGTAGCTCATTCTTAATCTCCTCAAGAATTGGTATGACTTGTCCAACTGGGTTTCGCTGATATAGTTTATCAATCTCTTCTGTTATTGCCTGAATTACTTGTTTTGTATTTTCTTTATTATAATTGATCTCCAGATTGAGTGCCTTCTTCTGTCCTTCCATTGACATTTTCTGAAGTTCTATTAATTTCTCTAGTGTCTGGATATGGGATTGCTCTATGGTATTTATTCGCTCGGATAATTCATCCATTCTATCTTGAAATACAACCGTATTCTTCTTAATCGCAGAATATGTTGCTTTATGAATATTATTGTTTTCTCCAAACCATTCCTTTTGTTTTTCCGTTTCTTCCATATACCATTTTTCCACAGTAAACTTAGTAAAATCAATAGTTTTATTAATAAAGCTACGTATACCATCAAAAAATAAATATCCTGTAATTAATACCACCGCACCGATGCCAAACAAACTTAAGTAGTCATCTTTCAAATGTAAGATCACATATAATTCCGCCATAACGGCTGCCAGAAAACACAGTCCAAAAAATACAACATTCATTCTTTTCTTCATATCAGGCTCCTATTCATAAAGTAGAATTCGATAAGTCTATAGTAATATTTTTCATTATCTTATATATCGAACATTATCGACAAAATATTTACCTTTTTATAGTGGAAAGTAAAAGAATGTGTTTGATTTTATTTATTTCATAGGAAGTCGAACTGTAATTTTCGTACCCACCGAAAGTTTACTTTCTAACGTGATGGAACCATTATAATAATTAACGACATGTTTTACTATAGATAAACCAAGACCGGTGCCTCCCATTTTTTTGCTTCGACCTTTGTCAACTCGGTAAAATCGCTCAAAAACACGCTGCTTAGCATCTTCGGGGATTCCTACTCCGGTGTCCTCTACGGTTATGATAATTTCATTTTGTTCTGATGTAACTACAATATCTACCTTACCCCCTGGTTTATTATATTTAATGGCATTCGTGATTAAATTATTGAATAATTCTCTAAGCTGCTGGGTATTCGCATGCATCACCAGAGGTCTACAATTTAATTCCATGGAAACGAGACATTCCTTAGCCAGAGGTTCTAAGGAATCACATACCTCTTTCACTAATGGACTTATTCGAACTTCAGAAATTACAACCTCTGCTTCCTTTGTTTCTAGCCGGGAGATCATCAGAATATCATTGATTAAATTCGTCATGTTATCGGTTTCTTTTTTGATTCTTGAGAAAAAGTCTTTTTTCATAGTATCATCTCGTACCATACCATTTTCAAGCAATTCCGTATAGCCCTTGATTGATGTGATTGGAGTTTTTAACTCGTGAGAAGCATTGGCAAAAAACTCCTGTCGCACCATTTTCTCAAATTCAATTTGATCCATATATTCTTTCACTGATTTGGCCATTTGCATGGTTGTATCTGCAATAGTATTTATTTCATCATATTGGCATTTAGGAAAATTAAACTCCGGATTTTCCTCCTTCAGTTTTCTCATCTCACCAGCTATTTCATTAAGAGGTTTTGTAATCGATTTTGAGAATCCATTTGCAAGAAATGCGGAAACAACTAATGCAACACCAATACTAATGAATGCGGTAGGTAGAAAAGCCCCCATAAAATCTTTCATAACAGAATAAGGAATGGAGATTCTTAGTATATAGTTCCCATTGCTCGATATATGGGCAACATAAAGAAGTGGAACATTAATGGTATCTGAATATCTCATTGCAACCCCTGTTCCATCCTGCATTGCCTCTTTTACTTCTTCTCTTGAACTATGATTTTCCATTGCAGTATAGTTTTTTACATCACTATCTGCCAGGACATTTCCATCGAGGTCTAATATAGTAAATCGTATTCGTTTACTATTCGTTAAATCCTTCAATTCAATTAATTGAGGATTAAACTCCTCATTATATTGAATGGTATGATCCACCACCCTAAGAATATATAACATATCATCCCTGGTACGGTCTCTGATAACATTACTTATACTTGCACCAAAAATACTGCCGCAGAGAACGAGCGCCAGTATTAATATAATAATAAATTTTTGATAGATTGCCTTTTTCACTTTGCTTCCTCTGCCATAACAAAACGATAGCCGACACTTCGAATTGTCTTAATACATTCCGATCCGATATCACCTAGTTTTTGTCGTAACGTTCTGATATGAATATCGAGTGTTCTTGACTCCCCATCATATTCATAACCCCATATTTGATTTAACAATTCATCTCTGGATACCACCCTGGCGTTATTTTCAATTAAGTACATAAAAAGCTCGTATTCCTTAAAGGTTAATTCAATCGGATTCCCATCATAACGAACTTCTCTTGTCTTAGGATTGATGGTTAAGTTTTGAAAAGAGATTATGTCCTTATTCTCAGTCTTAGTTACCGACCTGCGTAATAAGGACCGGATTCTGGCTGCCAATTCCAATACACCAAAGGGTTTCGTAATGTAATCATCAGCACCCACGTCAAGTCCAATTACTTTATCAAGTTCCTTATCCTTTGCTGTTAAGACAATCACTGGGGTATTTTTCAAATTTGCATCCTTACGAAGCAGACGTATTGCAGATAAGCCATCCATTCCGGGTAGCATGATATCAAATACAGCTAAATCCGGTTTTTCATGTTTCATCAGCTCCAATGCAGGTTCGGCTGCTTCAAAGGCTTTGATTTGATATCCAAACCCCTCCAAAGCTACCTTTAGTAATTCTCTAATATTTTCATCATCTTCTATGATGTATATGCGTTCCATACGATAACCTCCCCTATGGCATGCCGTAGAGTTACTTTTTTATAAAATTCTGATATTGTTCAGAGATCCTGTTTCATGGAACTCAGTCCACTCACAAATATTTACTGCATGATCGCCAATCCGTTCAAAGTATTTGGCGATCATCAAAATATCAACACAAAGATCCGCATGCTCTGAGGATTCTCTAAGAAGTGAAATTACCTCTTGTTTCACCTTATCAAATAAATCATCTACAACATCATCTCGTTTCATAATCTCTCTTGCTTCATCGATATTATGATTTATGAAGGCTTCAACGGCATCATGAACCATAATCTTAGAAACCTTTCCCATCTCCGGAATATGCTTAACTAAATTGTAGATCGATTCTCCCTTAACACGAATAATTAATTCTGCAATATCTGCAGCATGATCTCCAATACGTTCCATATCGGTAACCACCTTCAGTGCTGTGGTAACGATTCTTAAATCTCTGGCAACCGGTTGCTGTTTAAGAATTAAAGATAAACATCTGGATTCAATTGTCTTCTCAATATCATTAACTGTTCTGTCACCTGTTATGATTTCCCTGGCCAAAGTATCATTTTGATTCTCAAAAGC
The DNA here is from genome assembly GCA_029238935.1 of Herbinix sp. GTDB lineage: Bacteria > Bacillota > Clostridia > Lachnospirales > Lachnospiraceae > Mobilitalea. The sequence continues at coordinate 9,656 of JAQZBN010000062.1, read as the reverse complement.
CTCCAAGGTTTTGTCAATCGCAAGCTCAATCATGCGACCCATCTCAGTTAGATTTTCTTTTAATATTTGAAGTTCATGTTCAAAGCTAAGTCTGGCTGTCATATTGTCTCTTCCTCCTTTTAATCCGATTATAGTGGATATGGTAAATGGTGTCAATCTATGGTATCAACCAAATCTACCTGTAATATAATCCTCTGTTCTCTTATCCGTAGGTCTTGTAAATAGGGTATCCGTTGAAGCAAATTCAACAACCTCACCCACTAAGAAAAATGCAGTGTAATCTGAAATACGAGCTGCTTGTTGCATATTATGAGTAACGATAGCTACGGTATACTTATCCTTTAGATCTGACATTAAATCTTCTATCTTTAAGGTTGAAATAGGGTCTAGAGCAGACGTTGGTTCATCCATTAGAAGTACTTCAGGTTCTACTGCCAATGCTCTTGCTATACATAACCTTTGCTGTTGTCCGCCGGACAATCCTAAGGCTGACTTCTTTAAACGATCCTTAACCTCATCAAATAAAGCAGCACCGATTAAACTCTCTTCCACAATTTTATCCAACTCTGTTTTTGACTTTATTCCGTGGATTCTCGGTCCATAGGCAATGTTATCATAGATAGACATGGGGAATGGATTGGGTTGTTGGAAAACCATACCTATTTTTTTCCGAAGGAGTGTAGTATCTACTCTTGAATCATAGATATTTTCACCATCAAGAAGAACTTCTCCCTCAATGGTAACTCCAGGAACAAGATCATTCATACGGTTTAGTGTCTTTAAATAAGTTGATTTTCCGCATCCGGAAGGCCCGATAAATGCTGTTATGGCCTTCTCCTTTATATTCATATCTACATTTTTCAACGCATGGTTTGTGCCATAATGTAAGTTTAGACCTTTTGTACTTATCTTATCCTTTAACATAATATCCTCCTCTACTTATTCACATTAAATTTATGTGACAAGTACTTTGTTATTAAGTTGATTCCAAATACGATAATTAATAATACCAGAGCAATACCAAAGGCTTCGTCATATTGTGCCTTCTCCATGCTGAGGTACATTTGTATTGTTAATGTTCCCCCTGGTTGCAATATCTTTTCAAATAAGCCCTCTCCATAATCACCTAACTTAGGCAGTAAATACCCGCTTCCTGCCGTAAATAATAGCGCTGCTGACTCGCCTACAATACGGCCAATAGAGAGTATAATTCCTGTAATGATTCCTGGCATAGCAGACGGCAACAATATGGTTCTAATCATGTACCATTTAGTTGCTCCAATTCCCAATGCACCGCTACGATAACTGTTCGGAACTGTTTTTAATGCTTCCTGCGTATTACGGGTGATTAATGGAAGTACCATAAGTACTAATGTTAAGGATCCTGTTAGAATAGAATACCCTAGTTTTAATGTAAGACCAAAGAAAACCATACCAAACAGACCAAATACGATAGATGGAATACCGGCTAATGTTTCTGTAGTAAACTCAATGATTCGTACGATTCTTCCTGGTTTTGCATACTCATTTAGGTAAATAGCTGCTCCAACACCAAAGGGAACGGCAATCAATAAGGTAATTACAATGATATATAATGTATTAATAATGTTTCCTGCAACACCAAAGGTTCCGTTTAATGCACTGGGCACGGTTGTTAAAAACGACCAACTGATCGAGGAAATTCCGCGAAAGGTTACATAACCGACGATACCTATTAATAGGAAGATTGACACTCCAGCACATAGATAAATTAAAGTATGAACAAGACCATCGAAAGGTCTGGGACGTTTGTTATAAATGCTGTTATTATGCATCCTTTTTTCCTCCCTTCATAACTTTATTTAATACGAAGTTGATAACCATAATAAATACAAATAAAATTAAACCAATCGTAAATAATACTCTCTTATGAGTATCTGCAGCATAGGACATTTCACTTACCACCGCAGTCGTTAAGAAACGTACTGAATTAAAAGGAAATGGAACATTGGATGCATTTCCTGCCACCAAACTGATTGCCATTGCTTCACCAATCGCCCGTCCTACACCAAGAACAACAGCCGTCACAATACCTGATTTAGCTGCCGGAAGAATAACTTTAAAGATGGTCTGTATCTGAGTTGCACCAAGAGCCAGGGATGCACTTTTATAATGTGCTGGTACCGCTTTGATTGCTGATTCACTGATATTAATTACTGTAGGCAATATCATTATTGCTAAAACTAATACTGCGGAGATCAGATTTGATCCACCAGTAAATTGATGTGTTGTTGAATCCTTAAAAACTAACAATTCTAATTTATACATAATTGGATTTAATACTAAAATACCTAATAATCCGTAGATAACAGATGGGATACCTGCTAATAATTCTACTGCCGGTTTTACGATATTTGCTAAGGGTTTTGGTGCAGTCTCCGCAAGAAATACCGCAGTCATAACTCCGATAGGAACTCCGATAACGATTGCTGATGCAGTACCTACAATAGATGTAAGTATAACATATAGAATTCCGTAACTTGGATCCGAGGCGTTTGGCTTCCAAACGGTTCCGAAGACAATTTCTTTCAAACCAACTTCAAAGATAGCTGGCGTACCACTGATAATCATATAAAGCGAAATGGAGAATACAGCAAGAACAGCAAAAAATGCACAGGCTGTAAAAATAATACCTGCAACTTTTTCTACTGTATTTTTCGTTTTATAGCTTCCTATTATTGAAAAGTTTTTTTCACTCATATGGACTCCTTATATATCTCATTTAACAAGTGTAGGAAGAATACCTGCTGGAATTCTTCCTTTTACTTGCCTATGATTAATATCATTTTAATTATGTCTTATAGCATCTATCTTAATCTACTGTGATTAAACCAATGCTTTTAATAATACCTTTTCCTTCTTCTGAATTCATATATTCAAAGAATGCCTTGACAATATCACTTTGTTCTGAAATTTCTCCTACCGTTGCCATAACAAATGGACGGCTTAAGAAGTAGTTTCCTGCTTTAATATTTTCCGCAGTAGGGGCTACTCCCTCTAGACTTACTGCTACTACAGTATCATCTACAACATCTAGGGATACATAACCGATTGCGCCTGGTGTGGAAGCTACTTTCGCCATAACTGCACCTGTACTGCTTAACTCATTTGCATATTTGCATTGGTCTTCTGCTTCTATCAGTTCTTCAAATGCTCCTCTAGTACCAGAAGCAGCTTCTCTTCCGATCACGACGATAGGCTGATTAGTACCACCTACATCACTCCAGTTGGTAATTGTTCCTGTATAGATACCAAATAATTGATCCTTAGTTAAATTTGTTGCTGTATTTGCTGGATCTACAACTACTGCTATACCATCAATTGCTACTATATTTTCTACTGCTCCAGATTGCTTCTCTGTATCATTTAAGCTTCTGGATGAATTACCTATATCGACTGTCCCTGCAAGAACTGCTTCTACACCTGCACCGGAACCAATAAATTCTGCTGTCACTGTAACACCGGGATATTTATTCATAAATGCTTCGGCAGCTGCATTCGCCAATTTTTCCATGGATGTTGAACCTGCCATCGTGAGCGTTCCCTTTAAATCTTTCGTCTCACCGTTATCTGTTGATCCGGATGTATCTGTTCCGCTTTGATTTGTATCTTCCTGATTATCACTGCTACCATTTTTACTGCATGCACCTAATGATCCAATCACTAGTATTAATGTAACTAATAATGCTGCAATCCCTCTGAATTTTTTCATAATTCATATTCTCCTTTTATTTTTCTCTCTTCTCTCTGCTACGATATAAAAATACCATTTTTATTCGTTCTCAGATATCATGTTTCTGTTTAAAGTTTGTAAAATCTGAGTAAAGTGTTAAAAGTGATCCATAAAAACCGTTATTAATGTCGATATAAAAAGTTAACTTAGATTTATTTTTACCTCTTTCATGGTTATATATATCTTTCCATTCAACATGAAATAATATTCGACGCTTAAAACCTACAAATACAACAACCTTCTAACTGTAAATTCATTTTTTGTACAAAACAATAAATACAGCAACTTTTTTAATTATGGCTAATTGTAGGATTCATTATTTTATCACAACAAATACTGCAACTTCTCACTATAGATAACTGCAAAATTAATTTTTTCAAAACAACAATACAGCATATTTTCCATTTTGCTCAATTCAAATTCATTTTTTGTACAAAAAAAGAAGCTGAAATAAATTCAGCTTCTCTCTTCTTATATGCTACGTGCCTGGCGGGATTTGAACCCACGGCCTTCCGCTTAGGAGGCGGACGCTCTATCCTGCTGAGCTACAAGCACTTGACGCAACGTATTTATTCTACTATTTCCTAATCATGAAGTCAATAACTCTTTGTAAATTTGACCTATTCAGAAAAAAGAATCGTTCCTTGCATCCAAATGTTTCCCTTAAAACGTCGTCCTGCCACAGGTTCCCCAAGTAAATCATCCTTATTAATACATACTCTGAAGTTTATATCATTACATACCAATGATAAATCATATATCTCTTCTTTGGTGTAATTGTTTTTTATCAAATTACTTTCTACAATTGTTGCAATTACACTATAATTATCAGATTCAGAGCCAAATGGAATAAATGAAGTATCTACAATCGAATAAATATCTTCTTTTTTTGCTCTTCTCGATACCATAGCGTAGGTATCGATATCATCTATAGTTAAGCTGTCGATCGCATCTTGGTTTCCCTTTTTTGCTTCTGCAATCAAATTATTGCGATGTTTCGTTTCTGCATTGATGTTTCTACATTGTACTTCATCCTTTTCAATCGGAAGAAGAACTCTGCCTTCCAAGGATAAAGCAGCTAGATTTATATCAAATGGTGTTTGGAAGTTATTCTTTCTATTTTTCTTATCTATATATTCAATCACATTTTGTAAGTAAAATATGAGAGATACTCCTAATCTATAGTCATCACACATACCAGTATATGCTTCTGTATCTACTCTTTTGTTAATACCAACTTCTTCTCTTGTACTGACGTTCTGTCCTAATACATAAGGAAAATAATGTTCCATATGAAATTCATTGCTCTTATCATATTCTCCACGGAGCGTAATACCTACCCCGTCTGCTATATCCATGGATATCTCCGTAAAACATATGGACTGATCTTTTTGTACCATACTCTTTTTTGTTGGACGCTCTTTCATTGTGTCGAACAATTCATTCAACTCTAGTCTATTGTTGATGTTACTAAATCCTATTGCTCTTAAATAACTATGCATTGTTTCACCTGCCATTCTATTAATGAACGGAATTTTATTCCGTTCATTTTATTTATTATATTTTACGTATTACCGCATCATTTATGTGATAATTATTTATATCACATTTTATTATAACTGACAAGTGCTTCGTAAAATGCAACGTTATAACCACCTTTCCTATTAAAACATAATCCATAAAAAGTAATAAAATGCAATATACTTAATTAAAATACCTTATTCTAATTAATCAATCACTGTATCTGTAATAAAGAGGGTTAATTCCTTAGTTAAATCCTTTTCCAACCAATCCTTATATGTAACCCCTTTATTATTCTTTATTATTCGTATTACTGGTCTTGTAGGGCATTTTACGTTTTGCCTTAATACAATACCTGTCTCATTTTCGCTGGTTATCACAATGGTACCGGTTGGATAAGCAGCTACAGAATCAACAAATACTTTCACCACATTAATATCGTATTTAAGATCAGCTTGACCGACAATAAAATCAATTGCATCATGGACCTTCATCTTTGTTGTTAGGTTTCCGTATACTCTACTATCAAAATCGTCACATACAGCAACGATCTTACTTCCTATTTTAATGCGGTCTCCTTTCAGGTGAAATGGATACCCACTACCATCGAGACGTTCGTGATGACTTAAAATAATTTCCTTTGCAGTTGCTGACAGCCAATCCATCTTCTCCACCGCAGAAAAACCATATATAATATGTTTCTTTAGTTCCCTTTGCTGTTTTTCCGTACATCCCTCATAAGTTAATTGACTATAATCCATTGAAATATACGTAAACCCTATATCATGAAGAAGACTACCAATAGCAATCTCCTTGATCTTAGCCTTATTTAATTTTAATTTTAAAGCTAAAATAACCGATAATGCGCATACATTAAGAGAATGAGAATAAGTAGATTCGCTTTTGTCTCTAATACTGGATAAATTATAAAGAACTTCCGGTTTATTTAATACATCGTATATGACATCATCGGCAACTTTTTTTATTTCTTTTAGATCATTATCCGTTTGAAAGGAATATCTTAATAAAATATCTTTTACAATATCCTGACACTGCTCTTTTATTTGCAGCTCAAGACTTTCCGATAAATCCACACCCTTTGCCACTTCGTCATCAACATAAATATAATTGATATTTAAATCTTTCAAACGTCTCACATATTCTTTCTTTATGACTGATCCCTTAAGCATCAGTACTGAGTTTGAATCATTTATAATATCTTTCGCTAAAATTTCTGTTCCCTTGATGGCATCTAAAGATATGATTCTCATAGCTGCTCCTTTCTGCCTTTCAGGACGTATCCTTTATTTCTCTTATTATTTTACCAATTGTTTTACAATAGCACAATAGCACTTTCTTCACTGATTATACATGATTTCTCCTGATTAAGCTAATAATATACCGTATTTTATTATTATTGATATATATTATCAGACTTTTTGTTAAATAATTATAGTTTTATCAAATTAATTAGGTTTTTTTCATTGTTATTTTTTTAACAAACAGATTGACAAAATATATATTGGATGCTATATTGATAATATAAAGTGCATGTTAATTTTTTAACAATATAAAGGAGGAACATATATGACAAAGATAAATCAACCATCCGCAAAAGAGCATGTAGATGCTTTAGTTCAAAGAGCACAAATAGCTTTAGGTGAGTTTATGCAATTAGATCAAGAGGCAATTGATAATATCGTTCATGAAATGGCTTTAGCTGGTCTTGCTAAACAGCAGGTACTTGCAAAAATGGCAGTTGAAGAAACTGGTAGAGGCGTGTATGAAGATAAAATTACAAAGAATATCTTCGCAACTGAGTTTATCTGGCATTCCGTTAAATATCAGAAAACCGTTGGTATTATAGAAGATAATGAAGAAGAGGATTACATGATTGTAGCAGAACCTGTCGGTGTCGTTGCTGGTGTTACCCCTGTTACTAATCCAACCTCCACTACAATGTTTAAGTGTATCTCTTGTATCAAAACACGAAATCCGATTATATTTGGTTTCCATCCTAGCGCACAAAAATGTTCTACTGAATCAGCAAAAACTTTATATGAAGCAGCTATAAAAGCTGGTGCTCCTAAGGATTGTATCCAATGGATTGAATATCCTTCATTGGAAGCTACCAAAGAGTTAATGAATCATCCTGGTGTTGCCTTAATCCTTGCAACCGGTGGTTCAGGAATGGTTAAGCAGGCATACTCTGCTGGAAAACCTGCTCTCGGCGTTGGACCTGGTAATGTTCCTTGCTTTATTGAAAAAACCGCTTCCTTAAAACGTGCTGTAAACGATTTAGTTTTATCTAAATCCTTTGATTATGGTATGATCTGTGCTTCCGAACAAGCTGCGATCATCGAAGCTCCTGTATACAAAGAAACCATCGACTTAATGAAAAAAGCAGGTTGCTATTTTGCTACAAAAGAAGAAATCAAGAAATTAGAACCAATCGTAATCAACTTAGAGCATGGTACCGTTAATCCTGCCATTGTAGGTCAGTCACCTTACGCAATCGCTCAACTTGCTGGAATTACTATTCCTGTAGCTACAAAGGTTCTATGTACTGAATTAGATGGCGTTGGCCCTGAATATCCATTATCAAAAGAAAAATTATCTCCTGTATTAGCTGTATTAAAAGCTTCCAATGTAGAAGACGGTTTTCACCTTTGTGAGAAAATGATTGAACTCGGTGGTATGGGTCATTCTTCCGTTGTTCATTCAACAGATAACAACGTAATCAATGGATTCTCTAAGAGAATGAAGACCGGCCGTATCATTGTAAATTCACCTTCCACTCATGGTGCTATCGGTGATTTATATAATACTAATATGCCTTCCTTAACTCTTGGCTGTGGTTCCTATGGTGGAAATTCAACAACACATAATGTTTCCGCTGTAGACTTAGTTAACTACAAACGAGTAGCAAAGAGGAGAGTTAATATGCAATGGTTTAAAGTTCCAAGCAAAATATTTTTTGAAGCAGGCTCTACTGCATATTTAGCTAAGATGCCTCAGATAACAAAAGCCTTTATTGTTACCGATCCTTCTATGACTCAGCTTGGTTATGTAAATAAAGTATTATATCAATTAAGAAAACGTGCCGATTATGTTCATTGTGAAATATTCGATAGCGTAGAACCAGATCCTTCCTTAGAAACCATCATGAAAGGTGTAGAAGTAATGAATAACTTCAAGCCTGATGTAATCATCGCATTAGGTGGTGGTTCTGCAATTGATGCTGCAAAAGGAATGTGGCTATTTTATGAAGATCCAAATGCAGATTTCAAAAATATGTCCTTAAAGTTCTTAGATATTAGAAAACGTGCTTATAAATTCCCAGCTTTAGGTAAGAAAGCAAAATTTGTTGCTATTCCTACTACTTCAGGAACAGGTTCAGAAGTTACTTCTTTTGCTGTTATTTCTGATAAAGTTGAGAATAAGAAATATCCTTTAGCAGATTATGAGTTAACACCGGATGTTGCAATTATCGACCCAGAATTTGTTATGAGTGTTCCTAAAAAATCTACTGCATGGACTGGTATGGATGTTTTAACTCATGCATTTGAAGCTTATATCTCCATTTTAGCTTCTGATTACACCGATGCTTTATCCATTCATGCTATAGAAATGGTATTCAAGTATTTAAGAGACTCCTACGATCAAGGTGCAGCAAATCCTACTGCAAGAGAAAAAATGCACAATGCTTCAACGATAGCAGGTATGGCATTTACAAACTCCTTCCTAGGAATTAACCACTCCTTAGCTCATAAACTCGGTGGTGAGTATCACATCCCTCATGGTTGTGCAAATGCTATTCTTTTACCTCATGTTATTCGTTATAATGGTGTATGCTGCCCTACCAAATTTACTGCTTGGCCTAAATATGAGAACTACATTGTAGGTGATAAGATTTATGAGTTAATGAAGAAATTAGGCAAGAATCCTAAGAATAATGATGATGCTGTAGAAATGCTTGCTAGAGAAGTAGAATCATTAAATGCTCACTTAGAAATCCCTGCTACATTAAAGGAGTATGGAATCGATGAGAAAGATTTCTTATCAAAAGTTTCTACCTTAGCAGATCTTGCTTTCGGCGATCAGTGTACTACTGCAAATCCTAGATTGCCATTAGTTTCAGAATTAGAAGAAATTTATCTCTTAGCATTCTATGGTAAGGATAATATGCCCGCAAAATAATTTATATAGATGATCACAAAAAGGGCGTGTTGCAAAACTAACATTTTTTAGTTAGGATGCAACTCGTCCTTTCTTTTTCCCAATAAAAATGGACATTTTCAAAAATGTCCCCGACTATTTTGTAATTTTTTATTTTCAAGCGCACTTTAATAAAGCATATTGA